>NZ_JBFATZ010000002.1:0-470193 GCF_040678635.1 Thermopolyspora sp. NPDC052614 | reverse complement strand
CTTGCCCGAATCAGGCTTGGACTCGCCGCCCTTGTCACCACCGGCACCGGAGCCAGGATTGGACTTGTCCGCCTCGCCCCCCTTACCGCCACCGGCGTCCGAGCCCTTACCCGAATCGGACTTGCCGTCGCCGCCCTTCTCCCCACCGGCACCCGAATCCTTGCCCGAATCAGGCTTGGACTCGCCGCCCTTGTCACCACCGGCACCGGAGCCAGGATTGGACTTGTCCGCCTCGCCCCCCTTACCGCCACCGGCACCCGAATCCTTGCCAGATGCGGATTTGCCGGACTCAGCGGCGCCCGAACCCTTCCCGTGATCAGACTTATCGGACTCGCCTGGTTGCGGTTTGGGGTCGTCTGAGGGCTTCTTGCCGCCCATGGAGTCGGGAGTCGTGGAGCCGGGCTTCTTCTGCTTCTCCTCCTTCTCCAAGGCGGCCAGCCGGGTCTTGACGTCGCGGATCATGTCGTCGGCGGCGTCGGCCACCTGGGACGGGCGATGACTGGTATGCAGAGGCACGCCGGCCGAGCTCAGCAGTTGGGCGACTCGGGCGTCGGCAGCGCGCATCTTCTTCGCGGCCTGCTGAAGCTCGGTCAAGAGCTGGCGGACCAGTTGCGGATTCATCCCGTCCAACTTGGGCATACCGTCTCCCGCTTAGGTGAGCAGCGCTTTCACGCTAGCCGGGAGGCCTCTTCCTCACTGGGCGAGATAGCTAGACGGCATGGCTGGATGATCCCCGGTCCGCACCGGGTACGCCACTGTTCCGGGCCCGTCCTCACTCGTCGGTGGCGACGTAACCGACGACGCCCTTCAGCTTCTCCACCGTAATGGCGCCCTTGCGGAGCACTCGAGGCACCGGCGTGGTGAGATCCACGATGGTGGAGGGGATCGCGTCGGTGCAGGGGCCTCCGTCGAGGTAGACGGCGACGGACGCGCCGAGCTGCTCCTCTGCCTCGGCGGCGGTCCGCGCGGCAGGGGCTCCCGAGCGGTTGGCGCTGCTGACGGCCATCGGGCCGGTGTCCTTCAGCAGCTCAAGGGCGATCGGGTGGAGGGGCATGCGTACGGCGACGGTGCCCTTGGTGTCGCCCAGGTCCCAGCGCAGCGAGCGGCCGGCGTGGCAGATGATGGTCAGCGGACCCGGCCAGAAATGGTCGATCAGGTCCTGGCCGTAGAGCCCGAGGTCGTCGATGAGCGCGGTCGCGGCCCTGACGGTGCCCACCAGTACGGGGACCGGCATGTCCCGGCCACGTCCCTTGGCGGCCAGCAGCGCGTTGACGGCCGACGGAGTGAAGGCGTCGGCGCCGATTCCGTAGACCGTGTCGGTGGGGATGACCACCAGCTTGCCCTGGCGGATCGCGGAGGCCGCATCCGCGAGCCCCGCCGTCCGCTGCTCCGGCACGGAGCAGTCGTATCGCCGGATCTCCTCAGCGGGCAGCGCCTTGTCCGGTTCCCCGTCCTCATCGACGACCGAATCCGACGTGTCCTCGCCAGGCTTGTCCACGTCCTGCTTTTCGGCGCCTGGCTTTTCCTCGCCAGGCTTTTCCTCGCCAGGCTTCTGCGCGTCCTGCCGCTTCGCGTTCTGCTCGTCGCCGCTCGCGGCGGCGGCGTCGGAGGCCGACCCGCCCTGCTTCGCCTGGTCAGCGCGGCTTTCGGTCGGCTTGGCGGCGTCGGAGGGCGATCGGTTCGGCCTCGCCTGCTCGTCGCGGTCGTCGGTGGGCTTGGCGGCGTCGGCGGCCGGCTCGTTTCGCTCGCTCACTTGAAGGACGATCCTTTCAGTCCTGGCCGAATCTGGCCGTCACGAAGCGGTCCCGCCCCGTCAGGTCCTGGTGGTTGCGCACGTCGCGCCAGCCGTACTCCTCGGGGAACAGCCAGTAGACGGCGGTGCCCTGCTCGTCGGCGTGCTCGACGGCGACGAGGCCGCCCGGGCGCAGCAGCCGGCGGGCGGTGCGCTCGACGGCGCGCACCTCGCCGAGGCCATCCTCGCCGGAGCCGTAGAGCGCGCGGGCGGGATCGAAGTCGCGTACCTCGGGGTCGCGCGGGATCGCGCCGGGCGGGATGTAGGGCGGGTTGGAGATGACCAGGTCGACGCGGCCGTCGAGCTCGGGCAGGCAGTCGTTGAGGTCCTCCGGGTGCAGGTGGACGCGGCCTTGGCCCAGTTCGACGATGTTGCGTTTCGCCCAGCCGTACGCGTCGGGGTCGACCTCGACGGCGTGCACCTCCGACAGCGCGACCTCCTGGGCGATCGACAGCGCGATCGCGCCCGAGCCGGTGCCGAGGTCGACGACGAGGGGGTTGGCGACGTCCATCTCACGCAGGCGGTCGATCGCCCAACCAGCCACGACCTCGGTCTCCGGGCGCGGGACGAACACGCCGGGGCCGACCTCCAGCGACAGGTAGCGGAAGTACGCCCGGCCGGTGATGTGCTGGAGGGGCTCGCGGGCCTCGCGGCGGGCGATGCCCTCCCAGAACAAGGCGTCGAAGTCGGCGTCGCGGACGGTGTGCAGCTCGCTGCGCCGTACGCCGTGGACGAATGCCGCGATTTCCTCGGCGTCGGTGCGCGGCGAGGGCACACCCGCCTCCGCGAGCCTGGCGGTGGCGAGTGCGATCTCGTCCAGCAGCAGCGTCATGTGGTGCTTCTCACGAATGGGCGGCGAGCTTCTCCGCCATCTCGGCGTCGAGCAATGCCTGTATCACCGCGCTCAGGTCGCCGTCCAGCACCTGGTCGAGGTTGTAGGCCTTGAACCCGACGCGGTGGTCCGAAATGCGGTTCTCGGGGAAGTTGTAGGTGCGGATGCGCTCGGAACGGTCGACCGTGCGCACCTGGGACCGGCGTTCGGCCGAGGCCGCCGCGTCGGCCTCCTCCTGCGCGATGGCGAGCAGGCGGGCGCGCAGGATGCGCAGCGCCGCCTCCCGGTTCTGCAACTGGCTCTTCTCGTTCTGGCAGGAGACGACGACGCCCGTGGGCAGGTGGGTGATGCGGACCGCCGAGTCGGTGGTGTTGACGCTCTGGCCGCCCGGGCCGCTGGACCGGAACACGTCGATGCGCAGATCGTTGGGGTCGATCTGGACGTCGACCTCCTCGGCCTCGGGGTAGACGAGCACGCCCGCCGCGCTGGTGTGGATGCGGCCCTGCGACTCGGTCACCGGCACGCGCTGCACGCGGTGCACGCCGCCCTCGAACTTGAGCTTGGACCACACGCCCTCGTCGCCCTTGGCCTTGATGGCGATCGTGACGTCCTTGTATCCGCCGAGATCGGACGGCTGGGAGTCGATGACCTCGGTCTTCCAGCCGACGCGCTCGGCGTAGCGCAGGTACATGCGCAGCAGGTCGCCGGCGAACAGGGCGGACTCCTCGCCGCCCTCGCCCGCCTTGATCTCCAGCAGGATGTCCTTGTCGTCGTTCGGGTCGCGCGGGATGAGCAGGTGCCTGAGCCGCTGCTCCAGCGGGCCGATGCGGCTTTCCAGCTCGGCCGCCTCGTCCGCGAACGCGGGGTCCTCCGCGGCGAGCTCCTTGGCCGCGGCCAGGTCCTCCCGGACGCCCTCCAGCTCCCGGTAGGTGGTCACGATCGGCGTCAGCGTCGCGTACCGCCTGCCGAGGGTGCGCGCCTGGTTCTGGTCCGCGTGCACGGAGGGGTCGGCGAGCTTGGCCTCAAGCTCCGCGTACTCACCGAGCAGCTCGTCGAGATTCACCGTGCCTCCTTTGCAGCACCTCAACCGACAACGTTCACACCTCGCACCCGATCGCCGCACCTGCGATCAGGACGCCCGATCACGACGAACGCCGACCCGGGCACGCCCCCGAAGAAAAGGGGCGATTCCGAGCCGGCGTCGTGAAAGCAGCTACTTGGACTTCTTCCCGAACCGCTTCTCGAAGCGGGCGACCCTGCCGCCGGTGTCCAGGATCTTCTGCTTGCCCGTGTAGAACGGGTGGCAGGCCGAGCACACGTCGGCGTGGATCACGCCGTTCTTCGCGGTGCTGCGGGTGGTGAAGCTGTTGCCGCACGTGCAGGTCACCTGCGTGACGACGTAATCCGGGTGAATATCGGCCTTCATGATTCTTCCTCTCGCATCGGGCGGTCGCCGGGTCGTCCGAAGGTGGGGGACGTGAACCGGTACCGCTGCGGTTCGGCTACCAGTGTGCCAGATGTTGTAACCCGCCCAGGCCAGATGGTATTCCGGCGCGGTCGCCGACCCAATTCGATCTTCCAGACGGCTGCGCGATGAGCCGTCGTCAGCCTCCGTGCCCGCGGCGCCGACCGCACCGCACGCCTCAGCGCCATCGCGGCACTCGGAGGTACGGCCCGGCGGGGCAACACGGTGACGACACGGGTCCGCGGTGCGAGCCCGCGGCGCAACCGGACGATGTGACGTCGGCCGACGCCACGTGCCCGCACGCCGTCGCCGGGCCGCCCCGAGAGGGACGGCCCGGCGAGGCGGTGCGGACTTGTCAGTCGCGGTCGGAGACCGTGGTCTTCTGGACCTGGAGCAGGAACTCCGCGTTGGACTTGGTCTCCTTCATCCGGTCCAAGAGCAGCTCAAGCGCCTGCTGCATGTCGAGCGCGTGCAGCACCCGGCGCAGCTTCCAGACGATGTTCAGCTCCTCCGGCGACATGAGGATCTCCTCCTTGCGGGTGCCGGAGGCGTCGACGTCGACGGCGGGGAAGATGCGCTTGTCGGCGAGGGAGCGGTTGAGCTTCAGCTCGGCGTTGCCGGTGCCCTTGAACTCCTCGAAGATGACCTCGTCCATCTTGGAGCCGGTCTCCACCAGCGCGGTGGCGAGGATCGTCAGGGAGCCGCCGTTCTCGATGTTGCGGGCGGCGCCGAAGAAGCGCTTGGGCGGGTAGAGCGCGGTGGAGTCGACACCGCCGGACAGGATGCGCCCGGAGGCCGGGGCGGCCAGGTTGTAGGCGCGGCCCAGGCGGGTGATCGAGTCCAGCAGCACGACCACGTCGTGGCCCAGCTCCACCAGGCGCTTGGCGCGCTCGATGGCGAGTTCGGCGACCGTGGTGTGGTCCTCGGCGGGACGGTCGAAGGTCGAGTGGATGACCTCGCCCTTCACCGACCGCTGCATGTCGGTGACCTCTTCCGGACGCTCGTCGACGAGGACGACCATCAGGTGGCACTCGGGGTTGTTGCGGGTGATCGCGTTGGCGATCGCCTGCAGCACCATCGTCTTACCGGCCTTCGGCGGCGAGACGATGAGACCGCGCTGGCCCTTGCCGATGGGGGCGACCAGGTCGATGATCCGGGTGGTCAGGATGTTCGGCTCGGTCTCCAGGCGCAGCCGCTCCTGCGGGTACAGGGGCGTCAGCTTGTTGAACTCGGGCCGGTGCTTGGCCTGCTCGGGGTCCATGCCGTTGACGGTGTCGAGGCGGACCAGCGCGTTGAACTTCTCGCGCTTCTCGCCCTCGCGCGGCTGGCGCACCGCGCCGGTGATCACGTCGCCCTTGCGCAGGCCGTGGCGGCGGATCTGGGCGAGGGACACGTACACGTCGTTGGCGCCCGGCAGGTAGCCGCTGGTGCGCACGAACGCGTAGTTGTCGAGGATGTCGAGGATGCCGGCGATCGGGATGAGGACGTCGTCCTCGCCGATCATCGGCTCGCTGTCGCCGTAGCGGTCGCGGCCGCGGCGGTTGCGCTCGCGGAACCGGCCGCGGCGGCCCCGGCGGTCGTCGTCGCCCTGCTGGCCGCGGTTCTCGCCGGCGTCGGCGGCGACGGGCCGCTGCTCGGTGCGCGTCTCGCCCCGGTCGGTACGGTCACCGCGGTCATTGCGGTCACCGCGGTCGTTCCGGTCATTGCGGTCGTTGCGCTCGCGGCGGTCGTTGCGCTCGCCCCGGCCGCGGCGGTCGCGGCGGAACTCGCCACGCTCGGCGCGGGCCTCGCCCTGGCCGGTCTCGCCCTGGTCGGCGACGGCGGGCGCGCTCTCGGCCGGGCTCTCGGCGGGCGCGCTCTCGGCGACGGCGCCGTCAAGCGGAATCTGCTCCTGGGCCTCGGGCGCGGGCTCGGCGACGGCGCGGACCCGCTCCCGGCGGCCACGGGCGGGCCGCTCGCGGGTCTCGGCCTTCTCCGCCTTCGCTTCGGGCGCGGCCTTGGGCTCGATCTTGGGCTCGGTCTTAATCTCGGCCTTCGACTCGGCCGCGGGCTCGCTCTTCACCGCGGGCGCGGCGGCCTCGGGCGCGGCGGAGGCGGAACCGTCGGCCGTGACGCCCTGCTTCTCCTGAATGGCCGCGATGAGCTGGCTCTTGCGCATCCGCCCAGTACCGCTGATGCCAAGGCTCGACGCGAGCCGCTGCAGCTCGGGCAGCAGCATGGCGGACAGGCCGGTGCCGGAGCGACGGCGCCGGCTGGTGGCGCGGGTGGGGGTGTCGCCGGCGGCCTGCTGCGGCGTTGAGCCTGAGGCGTCGGTGAGGAGTTCGGTGGTGTCGCTCACTAAGGGTCCTTCCCAGGGGTCGGGCGCCGGCTTGATCAGCCATGCGTCCCGGTGATGCGACCCGGCGGGACAGACCGGGTCGGGATTCGCGAATTACTGAGGTGGTTGGAGGCGCCGGAGACCGGTGCGTTGGAGTCGAACCGGCTCGTCGCCGTCACCGCCCTGATCCGCGAGCTTCTGAGGCTCGGGGGTGACCCCCCGGCTGATTGCCGCCGACCAGATGTCAGGGTGATCCGAACGCGCACGTCTCTGATTTCGCCGCCTCGCGGAGTGCCAACCGGATGTGGCCCAACCGGAGGCAACGGATTCAGGAAGACCGCCGTACCGCCCAAACCTGCGGGCACAGGCATCGCAAGTATGGAGCGGCAATGTAGGGCTGACAAGCACGCGCCCGGCACGGGGGCATCTGGTGCGGCTATCAGCCTAACATCACCAGCGCACACGGCTATTCCCTGAAGGTCGAAGAGATTTCAGCGTGTCTCGGGAAACTGAACGAACGAGCCGACTGGATCGACGTTCAGTGGCTGGATAAGCCAGTCATTACCCACTTCTGGTGCGATCAAATCCTGCGTATTCGCCGTCGCAAACACGAGAACGGTGGGACCCGCGCCCGAGACGACCGCGGGCAGACCCTTCGCGCGCAGAAGTTTTACCAGATCCATGGTCTGCGGCATCGCAGGCGCACGGTAGTTCTGATGGAGCCGGTCTTCGGTGGCGGCGAGCAGCAACCGTGGATCCGGCCGCTGGGTCAACGCCGCTACGAGAAGCGCGGCCCGCCCTGCGTTGGCCGCCGCGTCGGAGTGTGGCACATCCTTGGGAAGCAGTCCACGCGCGTGTTCCGTCGACAACCGCTGCCTGGGAATGCACACCACCGGGCGGATGCCTTCATGCGGGTTCAATCTCACCTTACCCGGCCTGCCGTCGTGGTCGAGCCACGCGATGGTGAGCCCGCCCGACAGACAGGGCGCCACGTTGTCGGGGTGCCCTTCCAGCTCGTTGGCCAGCGCGAACACCTCGTCGTCCGAGAGCAGCTCCGCGCCGGCCGCCAATGCCTCCCCCGAGGTCCCCGTACTGTAGGACGTCACGCCTTCCCCCGATGCCGGGCCCTCCCGCCGACCGCCGTGTTCGCCGACGGCGTGAGGATCGGCCCGCGCCGCGTACGGCACCGCCAGCGCCCGCGCGGCGAGGATGCCCGCGCAGATCGCGGCCGACGAGGAGCCGAGGCCGCGCGCGTGCGGGATCCGGTTGACGCACCGGAGCCGGATGCCCCGGGGCTGCGGAACCCCCATGCGGTCGAACGCCGTCCGCATCGTCGTGACGATCAGATGGCCCTCCCCGTCGTCCAGTTCCCCCGCGCCCTCCCCCTCGACCTCGATGCGGGTGCTCGTCGCGCGCGGCCCGTCCCCGGGTTCGTCGCAGAGGGCCGCCTCGACCTCGTCGTGCAGGTCGAGCGCCAGGCCGAGGGCGTCGTAGCCCGGCCCCAGGTTGGCGCTCGTCGCGGGCACACGAACGAGGACCTTGCTACTGCTCATGCATCACCGGACTCTCTTCACCAGGCGCCGAGGATCATGCGAGTTCGAGCGCGGCGGCGGCCGCGTGCGGGTCGATGGGGATGGTCACCGGGGCGGGCGCGCCGGCGATGGCCCAGTCGGGGTCCTTCAGGCCGTTGCCGGTCACCGTGCACACCACGCGCTCGCCGGGCCGTACCAGCTCACGGTCGCGGGCCTGGAGCAGGCCGGCGACGCTGGCGGCGGAGGCGAGCTCGACGAACACCCCCTCCTCCTGGGCGAGCAGCTTGTACGCCGCGGCGATCTGGCGGTCGGTGACGGACTGGATGTCGCCGCCCGACTCGTCCCGCGCGGCCACGGCGAGCTTCCAGGAGGCCGGGTTCCCGATCCTGATCGCGGTGGCGATCGTGTGCGGGTGGGTCACCGGGGCGCCGGTCACGATCGGTGCGGCGCCGCTGGCCTGGAAGCCGAGCATGCGCGGGGCCGCGGTGGCGACCCCGTCGCGTAGATACTCTTTGTATCCCATCCAGTACGCGGAGATGTTACCGGCGTTGCCGACGGGCAGGCAGTGCACGTCGGGGGCGTCGCCGAGCACGTCGACGATCTCGAAGGAGGCGGTCTTCTGGCCCTCCAGCCGGTGCGGGTTGACGGAGTTGACCAGGGCGATCGGGAAGCTCTCCGACAGTTTCCTGGTCATCTCCAGGCAGTCGTCGAAGGAGCCGTCGACCTGGAGCAGCTTGGCGCCGTGCACCAGGGCCTGCGCGAGCTTGCCCATCGCGATCTTGCCCCGCGGCACGAGCACCGCGCAGGTCAGCCCGGCACGCACGGCGTAGGCGGCGGCCGAGGCGCTGGTGTTGCCGGTGGAGGCGCAGATGACGGCCTTGGCCCCGGCCTCGACGGCCTTGCTGATGGCCATGGTCATGCCGCGGTCCTTGAAACTGCCGGTGGGGTTGAGGCCCTCGATCTTGAGGAACACCTCGCAGCCGGTGAGCTGGGACAGCCGCGGCGCGGGCAGCAGCGGCGTGCCGCCCTCGAGCAGGGTCACCACGGGCGTCTTGGCGGTCACCGGAAGCCGGTCGCGGTACTCCTCGATGACTCCACGCCAGCCCCTGGCCATGGTGCTCCTCCCGTGCGCGGCGAATCGCCGCCATTGCTGTCCAGTGCGGTATTTGTTGCGATGTTCGGACTCCACCGCTCCGCCCGATACGCCATGATCGATCGTATTCGCGGTCGTGGCCGCTCGGGCCTCGGCGGGCCGGCGCCCCCCTCACGCCGCCGTCCCGTCGCTGTGACCCGACTCGCCCCGCCGTTACCTGCGGTGTTGCGCAAAGAGTCTACGACCTACGGGCGACATTCGCAGGATGGGAGGTCCACTAAATGGACATCAGGGACGTATGAGTCGGCCTTCGGGCCGGTTTTCGATGCACTACAGTTCTGGATCTCGGCCGGAGTGTAACGAGGAGCACACGCATGGGTGAGCGGGAGCGGGCGCGACCGAGGATTCGGCACAACGACTACTCCCCGTTGACACCGCCCGAAATCGGGGCCTGGACCCCCGAGCTGACGGTGAGCGTGGTCATCCCCTCGCGGTCGCAGCGGCAGCTCGATCTGACCCTCGCCGCGTTGTCCGCGCAGACGTACCCGGCGTCGCTGACCGAGGTCATCGTCGTCGACGACGGCACCGAGCCGCCGCTGCGGCTGCCGGAGATCAGGCCGGAGAACACCCGGATCGTCCCGTCCGCGCCGGGCGGGTGGGGCATCGCGCACGCCCTCAACACCGGCGCCGCGCAGGCCGAGGGCGACATCATCCAGCGGCTCGACTCGGACATGGTGATCTGCGCCGAGCATCTGGAGGCGCTGCTGCGCTGGCATCACCTCACCGACTACGTGGTGACGATCGGGGGCAAGCACTTCGTCGAGGAGCCCGCGGACGTGACCGCCGAGCAGGTGCGCGACGCGGTCGCCCGGGACGCGCTCGGCGAGTTGTTCGACCTGTCGGCGGCGATTCCGAGCTCGACCGAGGAGACGATCCGCAAGCTTGACGGTCTGAAGGCGGCGAAGAACCCCTATCACAACTGCACCGGTCCGACGCTGTCGCTGCGGCGGTGGCTGTACGCGCGGGTGGGGGGCCTCGACGCGGACGTGCTGCGGGGGTCGGACACCGAGTTCGCGTACCGGCTGGCGATGGCCGGGGTCGTGTTCGTGCCCGATCTGGCGGCCAGGGCCGTGCATCTGGGGCTGCCCGCGCAGCGGGTCAACCGGGAGCGCACGGTCCGGTCCGTCGAGCCGTACCTCGCCCATCGCATTCCGATGCGCCGGGATCTGCGCAAGGAGCGCGGGCGGCGGTGGCTGGTCCCCTATGTCGAGGTGGTGTACGAGGTCGGCGAGTCCACCGAGCCGCAGGTGCGGGCGGCGGCGAACGCGGCGCTCGACGGCTCGCTGCCCGACGTCGTCGTCACGCTGGTCGCGCCGTGGTCCAAGCTGCCCGCCGGACGGCACTCGGTGCTCGACGACCCCGACTTCGAGCTGCGGCTGCTGCGTTCGGGGTTCGCCGACGACGACCGGGTACGGCTCGCCGACGAGCCCGCCGACACGCCTTGGCCCACGCCCTACCGCTACACGGGTCCGGTCGACGTGCCGCTCGGGCGCGACACGCTGGAGCGCATGATCAAGGTGATGACCGCGGACCGGCCGCTCGGCGTCCTCGTCGTCGCCCTGCCGGACGACCGCACCGCCCGCCTGGAGCGCACCGACGCCGTCAACCGCGCCCGGCTGCTCGCCGCGCCCGGCGACGACCTCGACGAGGTGATCGACGCCACCCACGGCGTACGGCATGCCGAAATGACCGACTTCTGGCCGCCCGAGCCCGGTGCCGCCCCGGCCGGGGGCAAGCCCGCCGCGCCCAAGCCGGCGGCGTCCAAGCCCGCCGCGCAGGAGAAGCCGGCCGCTCCGCCCAAGGTTTCCGGCGCTCCCGCGGCCGACGCCGCCCCGAAGAAGAGGTCGCTGCTCACCCGCCTGCGCGGGACCATCCGCGAGCAGCGGCCCTGAGCCCGGCGGCGCGTCATACCGGATCGCTTACCGGATCGCTTACCGGATCGCTTACCGGATCGCCTTACCGGATCGCCTTACCGGATCGCCATCGTCGGCCGATCGGCGCTCTCGTCGAAGACCTCGATCATGCCTCTGACGTCGTCCCGCGTGCTCTCCACGAAGGGCGCCATCTGATCGGCCGGCGCCGGCGATCCGCCTTCAGGTTTTCGGCTTGCGGGTGACGGCGCGCTTGGCGTACGCGGCCAGCGGCAGGCGTTTGACGGCGGAGCGGAAGCCGCCGGACTTGCGCAGGGCACCGAGCTCCTTGCGCAGGGCGCCGATCTCGCGGCGGAACTCGACGGCGTTCTTGCGCCAGCGGGCGGCCTCCTCGCGCCACTTGCCGACCTGGCCCTTGAGGCGTTCGACCTCCTTGGTGAGGCGGGCCACCTCGGCCTCGGCGTCCTGCAGGGCGCGGTAGGTGCTGCGGCGGCCTCTGATCTTGGGGGCGTCGGCGGCGGGGAGGAAGCCGTAGGTCTCGCCGTCCACCCAGATCGTGCCGAAGGTGTCCTCGACGACGTCGACGACGTCCTCGTCCTCCTCCCGGGCGATCTCGGCTCTGGCGAACGCGGCGGTGCGCTCCAGCCGGGCGGACACGATGCCGCGTCCCGCGTCGGACTCCACGCCGTTCGCACCGTTCGCATTGTTCGTGCCGGTCGCGTTGTTCGTGCCGTTCGTGACGTTCGCGCCGGTGCCGCCGGTCCTGCCGAGGGCGCTCTCGACGCGGCCGAGCTCGACCGGGCGTTCCGCCAGCAGGACGGAGATCAGGCCGTAGCCGTCGTCGACGGCCAGGTCCACCAGGCGGGCGATCGTGTCCTCGCCCGGCACCCATCCGGCGGGGACGCGCAGCCGGAAGGGCGCCTTGGTCGGCCCGGCCTCGCGCGCCAGCCGTACCCGGCCTTCGTGCAGGTAGTGGCCGTGGATGAGGGCGAGGTCGAGGCGGGGGTCGGTGAGCGGGGCGCGGCGTTCGGGCGTCAGCGTGTCCCACGGGCCGGTGATGACGACGCCGACGTCGGGCAGCGTGCCGGCGAGGGCGGCGTCCACGGTGGCGCGCACGTCCTCGTACGACGCGCCGTCGGCGTCCACGACCAGCTCCACGTACGGCACCAGCCACTGCCGGCCGGGATGCGAGCGCAGCCACCGGTACTGCGGGATGCGGTCGGCGATGAACGCGTGGCTGACCCGGGTGATCGGCTCCTTGTCGCGCATCCGCATCGTGGGCCCGAGGTGGTAGCCGCGGGCGAGCGGCTCGGGGATGAAGGCCGCGCCCGCCTGCGCGAGCCGGTACCCCATCTCGGTGTCCTGGCCGAGGAACAGCTTGTCGTCCATCGGCCCGGCCACGTCGAGCAGCCGCGCGTTGACCGACGTGGCGCCGCCGATGTGCAGGCTGAACGTGCGGTGCGCCTGCTGCCGCAGGCCGCCGGTGCGCTCCACCAGGTCCACGATCCACTCGTGCGGCTCGCTCGGCTCGAACAGCTTGGTCAGGTCGTCGGCGCCGGCGACCACGTCGGGGGAGGGCAGCTCCGCGGAGGAGAACCGCAGGTAGCCCGTGACGACCAGGTAGGGCGCGAGGTGGTGCCAGCGCATGTGCGCCTCGATGGACTCGCGGTCGAGCACCACGTCGGAGTCGAGCCAGTGGATGACGTCGCCGGTGGAGGCGGCCAGGCCCGCGTTGCGGGCGTTCGCCCGGCCCGGCGTGTCGCACTGGATCAGGCGGGTCCCGGCGGGCCGCAGCTCGGGCAGGGTCAGCCGCGGGTCGCTGCCGTTGTCGACGACGATGACCTCCAGCAGCTCCGCCGGGTAGGTCTGGCCGGCGAGCCCGGCGAGCGTCAGGTCGAGCTTGGCCTGGTTGTTGTAGGCCGGGATGACGACGCTGACCCGCATCGACGGCGTCCACGAGCCGATCCTCGGCGGGGTGAGTGCCGAGTAGTCATTTCCGCGGATGCGCGGTGTCACGGATCTACCTCCAAGGGCACCTCGGCCTCCGGAAACGTCTGCGCCGACGCCGCGCGGGGGTGGGCGAAGCGCCCGATCGCGACCGCGCGGACATCCCGCCGGACCCGCCCGGCACGCTCGGTCATACGGCTTCCATGATTCGGCTTGGCCGGAAACCGCGCCACTGGTTCGCGGCAACTCTCAGAAAGTGGGCCAGCGGCAGCCGCCAGGTGTGCTCGTCGGCGCCGGACCTGCGCAGCATGTAGCCCAGCCCGTGGGTGCGGTAGATGCGCCCGCCCCCGGCGTGGACCGCTTTGAGCAGGGCCGAGTCCACGCCCTTGGGCAGCGGCTGGAAGCCGCCCGCCTCGGCGAGGGTGGAGCGGCCGATCAGGATGGTGCCGCCGGCCACGTGGTCGGACCAGACCTCGCTGCTGTAGTCGGTGCGGCGCACGGTGACGTCGAGCGGGGCCAGGTAGAAGAACTCGGCGGCGGTGCCGACCACGTCCGCGCCCGAGTAGAGGCGGGTCATCAGCAGGTCGGCCAGGTGCTCGGGGCCGTACCAGTCGTCGTCGTCCCACTTGGCGATCAGGTCCGCGTCGGCGTGGGCCGCCGCCTGGGCGAGGACGTCGCCGAACACGGTGGACGCGTCGGCCTCCAGCACGGTGATCGGGTGGGGGAACTCCTGGATGGCGGGCCGTACGAGGTCGGCGGTGAATCCGTGCAGGGCGAGCACGAGCTGGAGCTCGACGTTGCGCTGCCGGGCGATCTGCGCGAGCGCCCCCCGCACGTAGTGCGGCCGCCGTGAGGCCATGATGACCGTCACGGGGGCGTCGGCGACGTGCGAGCGCCAGGCGTGGCGGCGCAGCCGTACGCTGTGCTCCTCACGCCGCAGATCGGCCGTCGACCGCTCCGCACCGGGCTCCTCCGGTACGACCTCGCCCCTGGCGGGCGTGGGCTCCGGCCAGCTTCTCAGCAGGTCGGCCAGACCCGGGTCGGCGCGCTCCGCCCACGGCGGCACGGCCTCGGCGGTGAGCGGCACCCCGGCGGCGGCGAGGGCCGTGATCAGCCCCATCGCCTCCTGGCGTCCCTCCTTGTACGGCCAGCGCACCCGCAGCCCTCGCCACGCCCGCAGTCGCGCGATGTCGTCGGGCCCCAGCGGGTCGGCGAGCGTCTGCTCCCCCACCCGCCAGCCGCCCGCCTCGCGGCGCAGCTCGCCCACGTCCGGGATGGTGGGGGTGCGCTTGTAGCCCTGAGGCGTCAGCGTGGCCGACGTACTGGAGATGACTGTCATGAACTGATCTCGAAGTTTTGTCCCGGGAACGATCGATGCCGAAACGGCGGGAAACCAGTATCTACGAGTCAGCCCTGCCCATGTGGCGATTCAGACTATTTGGACATCCTCCCCGCCGACCACGCGCTTCACCGGCAGTCGCCTCGTCCGCGGCTCCGGGCCTGACGGACCGTGATCCTGCGAACGTACGCTCACGCCGGCGTCCGCGAAGGCGACGTCAATCGGGTGTCCCCTCGCAGAACAGGCGAAGGTAAACGCATCCGGCCGCAAGCCTCGCGGTCCCGAAGAACCCAGATGAACCCAGATGAACCCAGATGAACCCGGATGAACCCGCCTCAGTCGTCGCCCTCGACGCGCATGACGCTGACGACCGCGCGCACGCTGTCCAGCTCCCGCAGCGACTCGATCGTCGCCGACAACGCCGCGTCGCTGGCGCGGTGCGTGACGAGGACGAGTTGCGCGTCGTCGCCGTGCCCCTCCTGACGCACGGTCTGAATGGACACATCATGCTTGGCGAACATCTCGGCGACCCGGGCGAGAACGCCCGGCTTGTCCGCGACGTCCAGCGACACGTGGTACCGCGTGATCGTCTCGCCGATGGAGTGCACGGCCAGGTCGGCGTAGGTGGACTCCTCCGGCCCCCGCGTCCCGGCGAGCCGGTTGCGCCCCACCGCCACGATGTCGCCGAGCACCGCCGACGCGGTCTCGGGGCCGCCCGCCCCCGCGCCGTAGAACATCAGCCGCCCGGCCGACTCGGCCTCCACGAACACCGCGTTGTACGCCCCGCGCACCCCGGCCAGCGGATGCGTACGCGGAATCATCGCCGGATGCACCCGCACCCCGAACGACCGGCCGTCGTCCGACCGCGCGGCGATCGCCAGCAGCTTGATCACGTACCCCATCGCGGCCGCCCCGGCCACGTCGGCCGCGGTGACCTCGGTGATGCCCTCGCGGTGCACGTCGGCGGCGGTCGCCCGGCTGTGGAAGGCGATCCCGGCGAGAATGGCCGCCTTCGCCGCCGCGTCGAACCCCTCCACGTCGGCCGTCGGGTCCGCCTCGGCGTACCCCAGCGACTGCGCCTCCTCCAGCGCGTCCGTGAACGACGCCCCCGAGGAGTCCATCTTGTCGAGGATGAAGTTGGTCGTGCCGTTGACGATGCCGAGCACCCGACGCACGTGATCGCCCGCCAGCGACTCGCGCAGCGGCCGGATCAGCGGGATCGCCCCGGCGACGCTCGCCTCGAAGTACAAATCGACGCCGTGCTGCCGTGCCGCCGCGTGCAGCGTCGCGCCGTCCTCGGCCAGCAGCGCCTTATTCGCCGTCACGACGGACTTGCCGCCGGCCATCGCCTTGAGGATGAGCGCCCGCGCGGGCTCGATCCCCCCGATGACCTCCACGACGATGTCCACGTCGTCGCGCGTGACCAGCCCCTCGGCGTCGGTCGTCAGCAGTTCGGGGGCGATCTCGAAGTCGCGCCTGCGCCCGAGCCGCCGCACCGCGACCCCGGCCAGCTCCAGCGGCGCGCCCACCCGCGCCTCCAGGTCGCGGGCCTGCTCCTGCAGCAGCCGCACCACCTGGGAGCCCACCGTTCCGCACCCGAGCAGCGCGACCCTCAGCGGCCGGCGCTCGGCGGCCGGTTTCCTCTCTGCTGCTTCACCGGGTTTCACAGCTGCCCCCTGAGCAGGTCGTCTTCGGTCTCCCGACGGATGATCACCCGTGACCGCCCGTCGCGGACCGCGACGACGGCGGGCTTGGGCAGGTAGTTGTAGTTGTTGGCGAGCGACCGGCAGTACGCCCCGGTCCCCGCGACCGCGAGCAGGTCGCCCGGCACGAGGTCCTCCGGCAGCCACAGGTCGCGCACGACCATGTCGCCGCTCTCGCAGTGCTTGCCGACCAGCCGCGACAACATCGGCTTGGCGTCGCTCTCCCGCGAGGCGAGGCGGCAGGTGTACTCGGAGCCGTACAGGGCGGTGCGAATGTTGTCGCTCATCCCGCCGTCCACGCTGACGTACGTCCGCAGGCCCTCGACGTCCTTGACCGTGCCGACCTCGTACAGCGTGATCCCCGCGAGCCCGGCGATCCCCCGCCCCGGCTCGACGGTCAGCCGCGGCACCGGCAGGTCGGCCGCTCGGCACGCCCTGGCCACGATCTCCCGAAGGCTCTCGGCGAGGATCTTCACGTCGAGCGTCTCGTCGCCCTCGACGTACGGGATGCCGTACCCGCCGCCGAGGTCCAGCTCCGGCAGCACGATGCCGTGCTCGTCCCTGATCTGCACCAGCAGCGCCGCCACCCGCCGCGCCGCCACCTCGAACCCGGCCGTGTCGGTGATCTGCGACCCGATGTGCGAGTGCAGCCCCACCAGCTCAAGCTGCGGCATCGCCAGCACCCGCCGCACCGCCTCGGCCGCGGCCCCGCTGCTCAGCGAGAACCCGAACTTCTGGTCGTCGTGCGCCGTGGCGATGAACTCGTGCGTGTGCGCCTCGACCCCGGTCGTCACCCGGATCAGCACCTTGGGCCGCCGAACCTCCGCAGCGCCCTTATTGCCCTCAGTGCCCTTATTGCCCCCAGCGCCCTCGGACCCTCGAGAGCGCTTGCCCCGTTCACCGGGCACGTTCCCGTTGTACTGATCGGTCAGATACGCCAGCCGCGTGATCTCCTCGAACGAGTCGATCACGATCCGCCCGACACCGACCTCGACCGCCTTGGCCAGCTCGGCCGCCGACTTGTTGTTCCCGTGCATCGCGATCCGCTCCGGCGGAAACCCGACGCTGAGCGCCACGGCCAGCTCGCCAACGCTGCACACGTCGAGCCCGAGCCCCTCCTGGTCGATCCAGCGAGCGGCCTCCTTGCATAGGAACGCCTTCCCGGCATAGAAGACATCGGAGTCGGAGAACGCGGCCCGATAGTCGTGACACCGCGACCGGAAGTCCTCTTCGTCGATCACGTACAGCGGCGTGCCGTACTCTCGCGCCAGATCCCTGACGTCCACGCCGGCAACGGTGATCGCCCCATCCGTACGGCCCGACGTTCGCGGCCAGATCGACGGGTCAAGCGCGTTCAGGTCGGCCGGAACCTGCGGAGGACGCTCCTCGGGCACCAGGTCGGCATGCCGGTCACCGGCGGGATGGGCGTATCGACTCACCCGCACGAGGTTATCCGACCCGCTGATCCCCCCGCGCCGCATGCCCACCAGGCGAGACACGGCCTTCCCCGGCACCTAGGCCACTGGCGGCCACCGCGGACACGCCCTTCAGCCCTCCTGCACAGGTCGGCCGACGGCGCATCGGCTGCAGGCTCAGCACTTGGAAATCAGTTGATACCCAACCCGGCTATCCGCCGATCCACGCCTTTCACTACCATCAGAAAATCGTCCTGCCTTAGACCACGCTTAAAGTCGGGGTCACGGTCGCTACTGAAAGTGATCTCAACCAGGTACCTGCCATACCTCCCATAGAAGGCCCAGGCGAAACAGCTTGGCTCCCGTTCGTCATACCAGTCCATACAGCCCAACGATGCAGAGTCCGCCCGTAGGCCCTCTGCTGTCAGGTTCACCGGGCGAACAATATCCAAGTAAATAGAGTCATTGAAAACTCTGCCATAGGGCGCCATCTGAAATTCCGCCTTGGCGGATGCCTCATCGGAGAATTTCAGCACACGCTCATCAAACAGATAGTAGTCATGGCGAACTCCCCAGCCTCGCGCCGCAGAGCTTTCCGCACCCCAGTATGGGTCGCGACTAGCCGCTCCCTTCTTTTCTGCGACACGGATGAAAGAGACCTTCGGAAGGTCATCCATTTCTGCCAGCAACTCCACCGGATCGACATCCGCACCCCTCACCTCGGGTGGGCTGTCGAAGATGGCAACTCCGGCCACCGTGCCGACCAGCACGAATACAGTACCAAGGAACACAGATAGGATCTTTATCAGAGTCCATGACCTCCTCTTCATACACGCCTCACCTGCCATGCCCCGCAGCCGCCAAGGCGGTTCCGTTCACGATGACCAGTACCGTAAATTCAATCCAGGATCCAAGCGATCTCCTCACAGGAATCACAGCGATTGCGGCCAACAGCACACCGAGGATGCCTAGTGCCGCCGCGAGAGCCATCCACCCCACTTCCCCATCGGCCGAGACGTTTGGATAGGGTGTCGACCTGGCGAAGTAGATGAATATCCATGCCGTCAGCGCGGCCAAGAGGGACGCATTCACGGCGAATGCGTTGATGATTTTCCTTCTCAAGTGGGCGATGCGCGAATGCGCATCGCCCACTCTGCCAGTAGAGTCCAACTCAGCAGTCCTCACAGCGCACGTGATGCATCGCCCTATCCTGCGGATCTCTGCAAAGAGTAGCTCCCGTCGGGCTACAGTCAATCTCCAGTCAGTACATTTACAGTTCACTGCGGTGTTTCTACTTGCGTCTGCTCGGAAGCCGACTCGGCCGGGGTCTGAGGTCCGCGCCTTTTGCGCAGACGCGGCAGTTCCGACTCGGTCAGGGCGGCGACGGCCACAAGCGAGTGGTCGGCCGAGCGGTCCGACCACGTTAGGGGACGACGCGGGATAGGCTCGGATCATGCCACCCGCTTCGCGTCGTACCGACGCCGCGTCGCCTCGCCGTACCGAATCGGCCTCGCGTCGTGGCGCAGAGACATCTGCGGCTCAGGGACGGCAGGCCGCGGTGTCGCTGGCCCGCAAGCAGTTCATCAGAGGCGTTCGCGTCGAGATGCAGGCCCTCGCGAACGAGCTCGGAGTCAGCCGCATGACTCTGAACCGGTGGGTCGGCAGTCGTGACCGGCTGCTGGGGGAAGTCAACTGGACTCTGGCCAAGCCGACCCTCGACCGTTGCCGGCAGGAGGCCGCGGCCTCCGGGGTCGAGGCGGTGGCACAGACCCTCGAACGGTTCATCGCCACGGTGCTGGCCTCCCCTTTCATGCAGACCTTCCTGCGGCAGGAAGGGGAGATCGCCCTGCGGATTCTGACAACGCGGAGCAGCGAACTGCAGCGTAACTACATCGCGTACGTGACCGACCTGTTGCGGGAGGAGTTGCCCGGGCCGGTCGGGGATCTGCCCATTGAGGATCTCGCGTATCTGGCGGTTCGCATCAGCGAGTCGTTCTGCTACGTGGACATGATCACCGGCGATACGCCGGACGCCACCAAGGTCGGTGCGGCCATCAGGCTTCTTCTGTCCTGACAGAGCGGTTCTGTGCTTAAGACACGTGTGGCGCCCAGCCGGTCGGGCTGGGCGCCACACCATCGTGGACGGCCGTACGGGGATCAGGCCGGGGCTATCGCGTGCGTGTCGAGGAAGTTGAGCATTTCCCGGGCCACGAGTTCGGGCTCCTCGTAGCAGGCGAGGTGGCCCAGGTCGGCGTGCAGCACCAACCGGCCGCCGGGAATCGAGCGTACGTCGTCAATTTGTTTGGCCTGGTTGACCACGAAGTCCTTGCCGCCGACCAGGTAGAAGGCCGGTACTCGCAGGCCGGGGAGCTTGTCGGCCATGCTGGTGAACGCGCCTCCGCCGAGCCAGCCTCGCCACATCTTCTCCGTGACGGTGGGCATGGTGTGCAGCAGGTCGGTCGTCTTCGTGGGGTCGTTGGAGATGCTCGTGATGCCCGCCGTTATCGTCTCGATGTCGCCGTACGCCGCGTTGAATCCTTCGATGACGGGGTCGCCCGCGGAGGTGCCGCCCGCGTTCCAGGGCATGATCCCCAGGACGGCCTCCACCTCGTCGGGGTGGTCGAGGGCGATCCGCATGCTGATGGCGCCGCCGAGCGACAGTCCGGCCACGATGAAGCGGGTGAGTCCGATCTCGCGGCACGCGTCGTAGACGGTTTCCGCGAGAGTGGGGAGATCGCCGTCGGCGTGCGCCCCGACCGAGCCGGCGTGTCCGGGGAGGTCCATGAGGATGGTGCGGTAGCCGTCGAGGAGAGGTGCGATCTCGGCCCAGCAGGCGATCGAGCAGCCGAAGCCCGGAAGCAGGACAATGGTCCGGTCTCCGCTGCCGCGCTCCTCGTGGTGGATCCCGTTGGTGGTGATGGGCATCGTTGGCCCCCTTGCGGGTTGTTACGTATGTGGATCTGTAACGTGTCTCGCACGTTAACCGCACCTGAGGGGCGTGCGCAAGGGTTTGCGCCTTGTCACTCGCGAGTTCCCCATGAATGACGGACCGGATCAGGACAGCTCGCGCTTGAGGATCTTGCCGGTGGACGTCAGCGGCAGGCTCGCGCGGAACTCCACGATCCTCGGGTACTTGTAGGACGCGAACTGCTCTTTTCCCCACGCGAGGAGATCCTCCTCGGTGACGTCCTCGTGACCCGCGGCCTTCACGATGATCGCCTTGATCTCCTGCCCGTGGGACGGGTGCGGGACTCCGATCACCGCGACGAGGGAGACGGCCGGGTGTTCCATGAGCACCTCCTCCAGCTCGCGCGGGTACACGTTGTAACCACCGCGGATGATCAGGTCCTTCAACCTGCCGACGATGTAGTAGAACCCGTCCTCGTCCTTGCGGGCCAGGTCACCGCTGCGGAACCAGCCCTCCTTGATCGCCGCGCTGGTGGCGTCCGGGCGGCCGTAGTAGCCCTTCATGACGTTCGGGCCCTTGATCGCGATCTCGCCGACGGCGTCCGGGCCCTCCGGCACGTCGGACCAGTCGTCGTTGATGAGCTTCATCTCCACACCGGGGATCGGCCTGCCGATCGAACCCGGGCGGGGTGCTTCCCCCAGCACCGCATGGCTCGCCACGGGCGAGGTCTCCGACAGCCCGTAGCCTTCGAGAATCGTCGTCCCGAAGCGATCCTCGAACTCCTTGCGGAGCTCCACCGGCAGCGCGGCGCCGCCCGAGGCGGCCACGCGCAGTTGGCCTTTGAGACGGTCGGCACCCTCGACCTTGTCGAGTGCGCCAAGCAGCGCCCAGTACATCGTCGGAACGCCGGGGAACACCGTCACCTTCTCGTCGATCATCGCGCGCAGCGCGGCCTCCGCGGCGAACTGCCGAAGCATCACCGCTGTGCACCCGTAAGCCGTCGCGGCGTTCTGGACGCACGTCTGCGCCAGGGAGTGGAACAACGGCGCCGCCAGCAGGTAGGTGTCGGGGCGGGTCGGGTCAAGGCCGTACAGGACGCCTGCGGCCTCCGCGTTGGTGCGCAGGTTCCGGTGGGTCAGCTCCGCGCCCTTGGGCTGCCCGGTGGTCCCCGAGGTGTAGATGATGACGGCGGTGTCCTCGTCGTCGAGCGGCGTGGTCCGGCACTCGCTTCGACCGGTCAGGGGCTCACCCTGCCAGGTGGTCGCGCCGTCGGTCTCGGCGGCGCCGATCGTGCCAAGGATGTGGCACCGTTCCGCCTTCTCGAACCCCTGACGCGCGGTGTCGACGAGCGGCGCGCCTTCCGGACCGTCATGGACGATGTACGCGACGGCGTCGGAGTTGTCGAGGTGGTAGGCGATCTCTCGCGCTCGCAGCGTCACGTTGAGCGGGACGACGACCCCGCCGACCTTCAGGATCGCCCAGTAGGCGATCGAGAACTCCGGCACGTTGGGGCAGCTGAGGGCCACCTTCGAGCCGCGTCCTACGCCCGCATGTGAGAGCTCGGCCGCGAGGAGGTCGGCGCGGTGGGCCACCTCGCGAAAGTTCAGCCGCCTCGGTCCGGCGACGATGGCCGGCCGGTCGCCATACCGCGACGCGGCCTCGTCGATCAGGGTTGCCAGGCTCGTCATATCTCTCCCTCGATTCACCTGCTGTTACATTAATTGATGTGTAACATCGCTTCAATCGCAGGGACCGGAGGAGATGATCGATGAGTACGGCCGGCCGGGAGGTGCATCTGGTGGCACGCCGACCTGGCTACGACCGGGGCGTCGACCGCGTCCGCACGATGCCGGTACGGCGCAACCCGGGCGTCGCGTGAGCACGCGGTCGGCGTTGTGGCACGTCAACGGCATTGATCTCGCCGTGACGGTGGCCGGTGAGGGACCACTCGTCGTGCTGGCGCACGGCTTTCCCGACCTCGCCGTCACCTGGCGGCTTCAGATCCCCGCGCTGGTCGAGGCCGGCTACCGCGTGGTGGCCCCGGACATGCGCGGGTACGGCCGAAGCTCCCGCCCGCGAGAACGGTCGGCGTACGCCGCGCACACGGTCGGGCTGGATCTGATCGGCCTGCTCAAACACGAGGGCGTCGAACGGGCGCACTTCGTCGGACACGACTGGGGCGCGGCCTGCGTGTGGCGGCTTGGCCTGGACCACCCGGAGGCGGTCCTGTCGCTGACCGGCCTGAGCGTGCCGTACGCGGTGCCCGCGCCGGCGCCGCCGACGCGGATCCTGCGAGCCCGCTGGGGCGAGCGGTTCTACCAGCTCAGGTTCCAGGAGCCCGGCCCGCCCGAGGCGATGCTGGCGCGCGACGTCGGCCGTACGCTCGCCGCGATCCTCAGCGACCGCTACGACCTGATCGAGAGCGAGGAGGCGGTCGCTCCCCCCGACTGGATGCCTCCGGAGCTCTTCGGCCGACTGGTCGACCGGTTCCGTGAGACCGGCTTCTCCGGCGGGCTCAACTACTACCGCAACATCGACGACAACTGGCGGCATGCCAAGGCGGCATCGAACCAGGTCATCAGATCCCCCTCCCTCTTTGTCACCGGCAGCGCCGACCCCGTCGCGACCTTCATGCGCGTTGACGCCGGCGCGAAGGCATTCGAGGAGCTCAGCACTCTCGTCGTCGACGGTGCGGGGCACTGGGTACACCAACAGGCTCCGGACACGGTGAACCAGGCACTACTGGCCCACCTGCGACGCGCGGACCGGGGGTAAGGCGCGGAGAACGGCGACAAGGTGTGGAGCCTCGCCGCGCCGACTTCGGTCGGTTCGGCGGGGCGGCCTACGCCTGTTTCCGGCACGCCGTATCCCCGGCGTGTCCCCCGGCGTGTCCTCGGCCGATATACCGGGGAGTCGCCTCACGCGGTGCGGTCGGGGTCCTTGAGGGAGAACCAGTAGAAGCCGTGGCCGGGGAGGGTGAGCAGGTACGGGAGGTCGCCGATCGGGGGGAAGGCGACCTGGCCGCGGCATTCGACGGGGCTGATGCCCTTGAAGCGGGACAGGTCGAGTTCGACCGGCTGGGGGTGCTTGGAGAGGTTGTTGACGCAGAGCATGCGATCCTCGCCGTCCTCGCGGAGGAAGGCGAGGACGCTGGGGTTCGGGGACCACAGCTCGATGTAGGCGCCGGTGCCGAAGACCGGGTGTTGCCGGCGGGTCTCCAGCATCATGCGGGTGAAGTTGAGCAGGGACGTCGGGTGCTTCATCTGGGCCTCGACGTTGATGGCCTGGTAGCCGTAGATCGGGTCCATGATGACCGGGAGGTAGAGGCGGCCGGGGTCGCCGTCGGAGAAGCCGCCGTTGCGGTCGGGGGTCCACTGCATGGGGGTGCGGACCGAGTCGCGGTCTTCGAGCCAGATGTTGTCGCCCATGCCGATCTCGTCGCCGTAGTACATGACGGGCGAGCCGGGCAGGGAGAACATCAGCGCCATGAACAGCTCGATCTGGTCGCGGTTGTTCTCGAGTAACGGGGCCAGGCGGCGGCGGATGCCGAGGTAGGCGCGCATCCGCGGGTCCTTGGCGTACTCGGCGTGCATGTAGTCGCGCTCTTCCTCGGTGACCGATTCGAGGGTGAGCTCGTCGTGGTTGCGGAGGAAGATGCCCCACTGGGCGGTGTCCGGCAGCTTGGGGGTGCGGGACATGATCTCGGTGATGGGCATGCGGTCCTCGCGCCGCACGGCCATGAAGATGCGCGGCATCAGCGGGAAGTGGAACGCCATGTGGCACTCGTCGCCGCCGGTCGCGGGGTCGCCGAAGTACTCGACGACGTCCTCGGGCCAGCCGTTCGCCTCGGCGAGCAGGACGCGGTCGGGGTAGAGCCGGTCCACCTCGGCGCGGATGCGCTTGAGGTAGGCGTGGGTCTCGGGGAGGCCGGCGCAGGTGGTGCCCTCGCGTTCGAACAGGTACGGCACCGCGTCCAGCCGGAAGCCGTCGATGCCGAGGTCGAGCCAGAAGCGCAGGACCTCGAGCATCGCCTCCTGGACGGCCGGGTTGTCGTAGTTGAGGTCCGGCTGGTGGTGGAAGAAGCGGTGCCAGTAGTACTGCTTGCGGACCGGGTCGTAGGTCCAGTTGGACTCCTCGACCCCGACGAAGACCACGGGGGCGTCGGCGTACTTGGTCGGGTCGTCGGACCAGACGTAGAAGTCGCCGTACGGGCCGGTCGGGTCGTGGCGGGATGCCTGGAACCAGGGGTGCTGGTCGCTGGTGTGGTTCATCACCAGGTCGGTGATGATCCGCATGCCTCGCGCGTGCGCCTGCTCCACCAGCTTCACGAAGTCCGACAGGTCGCCGAAGTCGGGGAGGATCTTCCCGTAGTCGGAAATGTCGTACCCGCCGTCGCGCAGCGGTGACTCGTACAGCGGAAGCAGCCACAGGCAGTCGACGCCGAGCCACTTCAGGTAGTCGAGCTTCTCGATGAGCCCGCGCAGGTCACCGGTGCCGTCGCCGTTGGAGTCCTTGAAGCCTCGGACGAGCACTTCGTAGAAGACGGCCCGCTTGTACCACTGCGGATCCCGGGAGGTGAAGTCCTCCGACACCGGATCAGGGCAGGCTGAAGCGCACATGAGGTCTCACTCACATGAAGAGAAGGAAGCAGGTGTTTCCGGTATGCGTCCGCCGCCTGGGCTTTCTCTTCGAGCCTCGTTGCCCTGGGCAGAACCCCTGATCGTGTCGCGGTCCCCCGTGCCTGGCGGCGTTGGAGCCGAACATTACCAGTCTTATGGCCGAGCCTGAATCGGTTTCACCTGCACTCCGTCGTCGTTTGCGCTCGGAAAACCGTCGCCGCCGGTGAATACGCACGTAACCGCACCGACGCGTACGGCGATGGTGAGGTCACGACCAGGGCGGAGTCAGATCGCCGAGCGTGTCCGCGTAATCGGTCAGCCACGCGCCGAACAGCGCCAGCCCGCGCAGCCAGAAACGGGAGTTCCAGGAGTTGAACGCGGTGAGCGCGTCGGGTCCCCGGTCGATCACGTCGCGCATCTGGTCCGACAGCAGGCCGTCGATCTCGGCGGTACGGCGCAGCATCCGGTGGTTCCACTCCCGCGCCGCCGGGCCGCCCGAGCGCAGCGGCACCCGCCGGGTCGGCAGCAGCGGGACGTTGGTGGACGGCAGCGACGCCACGCGCGGGTTGGCGGCGCGCAGGATCTCCCGGTAGAACCTGCCGCCCTCCTTGCGGGTCACGGGCACCGACAGGGCCGCGTCGAAGAACTCGGCGTGCAGGAACGGGAAGATCGGCGTAACCTCGGGCCCGGCCAGGTTGACCGGGGAGCGGGCGATGCCGCGGGCCGTGCGGGTGTGCAGGACGCTCAGCGGCAGCTCGGCGCGGTGGCCGCGCAGCATCGAGGTGGCCTGGGCGAACGCCTCCGCCACCCGTTCGTCGATCCAGCCGAGCGCCCGCTCGGACAGCACCGGCAGGTGCGGCTCGCCGGTCGCCAGCGCGCGCAGCAGGGCGGCGCGGCGGGAGGCGCCGCTGCCGGCGTCCACGGCGTCGGCGGTGATGAGGAAGTTCTTCATCAGCGGGCCGCCGGCGAGGCCGTCCACGATGGCCCGGCCGCCCTTGTGGACCTCCCGGGCGAAGGGGGCGTACCACGCGTGGTGGCTGGTGAGGTACTCCAGCCTGCGCGCCGTCCACAGCGCCTCGTCGGGGTAGGCGGCGGCGTCCTGGGGGATGATGCGGTGCCTGATGCCGAGCTCGCGGGTGATGTAGCGGGCGAAGTCGATGTCGTTGTCGAGGCCGTCGTCGGGGCTGGTCGTCCACGACTCGACGTCCATGCGCCGGGCCACGGCCACGCTCGCCAGCAGACGCGAGTCGTACCCGCCGCTCACCGGCACCAGCAGCGGCCGGTCGTCGTACGGCTTGAGCGCCTCGTGCAGCAGCGCCACGACGTCGCGGGCGGTGACGCCGCGGTCGATCGGCTCCTCGCGCACCCAGCGCGGGGCGCGCCGGTCCACGGTGACGCGCTCGCGGGAGCGCGACCAGGTGAGGGCGGTCGCGCCCGGCAGGCGCTTGATTTCGCGGTAGGGGGTGTCGTCCAGCAGGGGGTAGGTGAGCCGCAGGATCGCCGCCCAGGCGTCCCAGTTCACCTCGTACGGCGTACGCGCCAGCGTCAGCAGCGGCTCGATCAGCCCGGCGAAGTAGATCGCCCCGCCCGCCTCCAGGTAGTACACGTCGATCAGGCCGAAGGCCCCCGTGTGCAGCGTCACCTCGTCCTGGCGGTCGATCAGGCCCGGCGTCTCCCAGGTCTCGGCGACCTTCAGCCATGACGCGGCGGCGCCGTCCGGCCGGCGCTCCCCCCAGGCGAACGCCCCCGGCCCGTACGGCTCCAGCGCCGTCGAAGCGAACAGGGCCGCCCCCGGCCTCTCATGCACCGCCTGCGTGGCCGGCCCGGCCTCGCGCAACGCGGCCAGCCGGTCGGCGGTGAAGGGGCCGAGGGCACCGCACACGTACGGCCGAGCGGTGTATGTCGGCCAGGCGCCCTTGCGCACGCGGCTCTCCTTCGCATCGAAGACGACGTGAGTACCCCGCTGAGTGTACGGAATTGACCGAAAAGCGCGGGTTGGAGGCGTGTTCGTCGATATCCTTTCTCGACCTCTAGGGATGAAGCGGGGAGAGTCGGATGTCGGAGTTGGAGGCCACACGCCACGCCTTGGAGGAGGCCGTCGCGCACGCCGCCGAGGCCGCCGAACTGGCCCGCCTGCTGGAGGACTACCGCCGCCGCCTGGAGCAGGCGTCCCAGCGGGAGGCCGAGGCGATGGCCCGGCTGCGCGAGGCCGAGGAGCGCCTCAAGCTGTCCGAACGCCACCTCGGCAAGCTCGCCAAGAGCCTCGCCGAGCAGCGCTACCAGACCGAGGTGGCGCAGTGGAAGCTGGAGTCGGTCCGGGAGAGCCGCTGGCTGCGGCTCGGCGGCGCGATCAACTCCAGCGGCAAGAACCCGGCCCGGCTCGCCCGCGAGCTGCGCAGCGTGCGCGCGCCCGCGCAGCGCCGTCCCGCGCCGAAGCGCTCGGACTTCCCGCCGGAGGTGCCGGAGATCCCGGTCAAGCAGCCGGCCGCGGCCGCCCCCGCGCCGCCGCCGAAGGTGTCGGCGCCGCTCGCCGAGGGCTTTGTGGTGCCGAAGGGCCCGCTGGCGCGGTCGTACATGACCGTGGCCTGCATCGTGGACCGGCAGTCCGAGGCGCTGTTCCGGTACGAGTGGCGGCAGGTGACCAACTTCGGGCCGGAGAACTGGCTCACCATGCTCGACGAGCACCAGCCCAACCTGCTGCTGGTCGAGTCCGTACGGCCCGGCGCCCGGCAGGGCAACGGCGGCCGATGGCTGGAGGCGCTGGCGCTGGAGAACCGTGCCCTGCGCGACCTGGTCGAGGAGTGCAAGCGGCGCGGCATCCGGACGCTGTTCTGGCACTCGGGCGGGCCGCTGTCGGCGTTCGTGCCCGCGGCCATGTACTTCGATCACGTGCTGACGATCAACGAGGCGCGGGCGCGGGAGTGGCGCGCGGCGTTGAAGCACGATCGGGTGGGCGTGCTTCCGTACGCGGTGCAGCCGCGCGTGCACAACCTCGTTCCGGCGGTGGACGGCGGGCGGACCGAGGAGGTCGTCACGCTCGGCACCGTGCCCCTGTCGGCGATGGGCGTCGAGGAGCCCAAGCCCGCCGCCAAGCCCGTCCCCAACCCCGCCGTCGCGGAACAGGACGCGCCCGCCGAGCCTCCGGCCCCCGTCGGCCCGATCTGGCGGCCCCTGCCCGGTCAGGAGCCCACCGACAAGATCAGCTATGACGATCTGCTGACCGCCTACCGCCGCCCGGCCGTGGTCGTGGCCGGTCAGGACGCCGACCCTCGCACGCTCGCCGAGCTCGCCGCCTGCGGCACTCCCGTGGTCGAGCTGCCCGCGGTCAAGGCGGGCCGCAAGCCGGAGCCCGTCGTCGACGAGGTGGCGGCGCTGCTGGCCGACGCCGACCGCCGGGCCGTACAGGCCCACCTGGCCTGGCGGGCGACGGTGAGCGTGACCCCGCTGCTCGACCCGATCCTGGACATGGCGGGCCTGCCGAGCGTGCGCGGCGGCACGACGATCACGGCCATCGCGGCCGTGCGCGACGAGGCCGAGCTCGATCATCTGCTGGCCCAGGTCCGCCGCCAGGCGTACGCGCCGGGTCAGCTCGTCGTCGTCACCGAGGGCGTGGACGTCACGCTCACCGAGAAGGCCGCCTCCGCGGTGATCGACGGCGACGTGGTGGTCCGCGGCTCGGACGGCCCCGTGACCCGGGGCGCCGCCCTCGACCGCGCCCTGCGCCTCGCCGACGGCGACCTGATCGCCGTCCTCGACCCCCGCGACCTCTACGGCGAGCACTACCTGGCCGACCTGGTCCGGCACTTCGCCGCCGTCGAGGCGGAGGTCCTCGGCAAGGCGTCCTTCTACGCCCACATCCCCGAGGCCGGCGCGACCCTGCTGCGGCAGCCCGGCACCGAGCACCGCTTCCTGCCGGAGGTCGCCGGGGCCACGATCCTCGCCCGCCGCCCCGCCCTCACCGAACTCGGCATCGCCGACGTCTCGGAGGAGTGGGACGAATCCCTCATGCGCCAGTGCCGCGCCGAGGGCGTACGGGTCTACTCCGCCGATCGCTACTCCTATGTCTGCCGCCGCGACACGGCCGAGCACCGGCTCTTCCGCGCCTCCCAGCTCCAGGGCTACGTCCCCGCCGAGCCCCTCGCGCTGATCTGAGGCCGTCAGCCGCTCGCCGTACGGCTGTAGTCGGGCACCTCGACGACGACGTTCGTGGACTTGATCACGGCGACCGCCACCACTCCGACCTCGAGCCCGAGTTCGTCGGCGGCCTGACGGCTCATCAGCGACACCACCCGGTACGGCCCGGCGGCGATCTCCACCTGCGCCATGACCGCGTCCTTGATCACCTCGGTCACGATGCCCCGGATGCGGTTACGCGCCGACGACTGCCCGGAGCCGGTGTCGGAAGCGGTCTGAGCACGCGCGAACGCCGCCAGATCGGCGCCTTTCAACACGCGGTGGCCGTGCTCGTCACGCTGGGCGGCGAGCCGCCCGCCGTCCACCCACCTCCGGACGGTATCGGGGCTGACGCCGAGCAACGCGGCCGCCTCGCTGATCCGAAACGTCGTCACGGTCCCTCACCCTACCGCTGACCCGGACTGTGAGAGGTGAGCCCCGAACCCGCCTACGCTTCCTGATGTGGCGACACCCTTCCGGCTTGGCGAGATCCTGGGGGACGTCCCGGCGCCTCAAGGCTCCTGGCGGCAGAACGCGGTCTACGCGTCCCCGGCGGCGCTGCGCGCCCATGCGGCGGCCCCTGAGCTGATCGCACGGGTACGCGCCGTCCCCGGCGTACGGGCGGTGGAGATCGCGCCCAACGGACTGATGCTGATAACCGTCACCACTCCCGGCGAGATCGTCCGAGAGATCATCGACGAGACCGACGGCCATCGCCCGGCACCGGCCACCGGAATATCCGATCGGCCCGACACCGCGGCCAGGTGGCCCGACCTGCCGCGGACGTGGGACAACCCCGGATTCGTCGTGCGATACGCGCATGCGCGGGCGGTAGCCGTACAGCGGTGGGCCCGAGACCTCGGTCTCCCCGCCACGTCCGCCTTCAACCCCGCCCTCCTGACCGCCCCCCACGACCGCGCCGCCCTCCGCGTCCTGGCCGAATGGCCGAGCAGATCCCTCCGCCCCACCCGCGACCCCGCCCCCTACCTAAATCGCCTGGCCACCGCCTACCACGACGCCCACGAGAACGCCCCAGCCATCCCCACAGGGGACGATCCCTTCACCGACCTCCACATCGCCCGCCTCCGACTCGCCCAGGCCGTCCAGACCGTGCTCGCCACGGCCCTGACCGCCCTGGGAGAACCCCCACCGGCCAGAATCTGACCGCCCTCCGAGAGCGTCGCTGCCCGAGGCAAGACCGCCTGCACCCGGTGGACCGTCGATCTCCTCGACCGCGGCCCGCGCACGCAGACACCGCGCCTCGGCCCCTGACCGCGCCTAAACCGAGGGGGTCACCGAGCGATAGGCGGCCGGCGTCGCGTCATGGCCATTCGACGCGTGCCAGATAGACCTCACGCTGGTGGTCCTGTACGACGTAGGTGGCGAGGCCGCGTTCGCCGAAGGCGTGGGTGAGCATGCTCGATCTGGGATTGGCCGGATTGTAGGGTTCCCCACTCCACGGCGCGGTCTCCAGCAAGGTGAACAGCTCCGCGAGGGGCCGAAGCGCTTCGCCGGGCAGAGCCGCGATCTGTTCTTCGGCGACCGGATCGATGATGAGTGTGTACATCTACACGTCAAGACCACGCGCGGCGAGGATCTCGCGCCACGGCCTGCCGCTGGGGACGGGTTCACCGGCCATGACCTGCTCGGCACGGGCGTGCATCATCCGACGGCCCTCGGGGTCCTTCACCGAGTCGCAGGCGGAGATCCACCAGCGGTGCACGAACGCGTTCAGCACCCCGAGGTCGAGACTGACCCTGACCTCGTCGAGTACGGCCTTAAGCCCGGCGTCGAAGGCCTCCCGATCCTGGGGGACCACCAGTGCGGCGCGTATGGCTCGCAGGTTCTTGTCCGGCATCGGCATGTCGGCGGACGCGAAATCCTGCGGTTGCGCGGTCATGCGTAACTCCCTTCCCCATCTGAAGAGTACAGAGGAGAGCCGACATCTTCGCCGGAGAACGGTGGGAATGCATGGCGGCGGTCAGCGGGTGGCGTGGGGAAGTTGGGAGCGGGCCGCGCGGCGGGCGGGGATGAGGGCGACCAGCAGGGCGGCGCCGATGGCGGTGAGGGCGGATAGGGCGAGGGTGGGCAGGGGCGGGGTGCGGCCGATGCCGGAGCCGACGCCGCTGGCGGCGCCCTGCAGGTCGATGAGCCAGGCGGACAGGGAGGCGCCGGCCGCCGTGCCGGTGAGGACGCCGAGGGTGACCAGCAGGCCGGTGGCGGTGACGAGGGTGGCGGTGACCTGGCGGGGGGTGAGGCCCATGGCCTTGAGGACGGCGAGGTCGAAGGCGTGGTCGCGCAGGCCGAGGGCGCTGGCGGTGAGCAGGTTGGCCAGGCCGATCAGGGCGAGGACGGCGACCAGGGCGACGATGATGACGCGGATGATCGCCAGGCGGTCGGCGGGGTTGACCGGCTGGGAGACCTCCAGGCCGACCGCCTGGAGGCGGGCGCGGACGTCGGCGGGGTCGGCGCCGTCGCGCAGCACCAGGCTGTAGAAGGGGATGGGGACGGCGTCCTTGGCGGCGAGGCTGTCGATGCCGAAGGAGAGCACCTCGCCGTCCTGCTCGGGCTCGATGACGCGGCCGACGATCAGGACGATGAGGGGGGTGCCGCCGATGGTGACGCGGACGCGGTCGCCGATGTGGGCGTCCATCAGGTCGAGCAGGCCCTGACCGGCCACGGCCTCGCCGCGCTCGCGGAACAGGCGTCCCTCGACGACGTGGAACGGGTACGGGTCGCTGGAGGTGCCGAGGGCGCGGGCGCGCACCGTGCGGGTCTGGCCGGGGACGAGGGTGTCCACCTCGGCGCCCGGGTAGGCCGCCGCCACGTCGGGGTCGTCGAGCGCCCGTCGCCGTACGTCGTTGGCGGGCACGGAGCCGGGGCGGACGGTGAGCGCGGCGGCCTGGCCGACCCGCTCGGGGTGGTCGCGGAAGTCGTCCAGGGTCGCCCAGCAGCCCAGCCCGATGCTGATCATCATCATGGGTACGGCGAGGCCGAACGTCGTCAGCGCGGCGGGCGCCCGGTGGGTGAAGGCGTCGCGGGCGCCGAGCACCAGGGCGGGCGGGAGCCGTACCAGCAGGGCGAGCCTGGCCAGCCGCGACAGTTTGCCGCGCGGGGGCGCGGCGGGGGCCGCGGGGATGGGCGGGGTCCTGCCGCCGCGCCAGGCGGGCAGCCCGACCGCGACCAGCACCGTGAGCGCGGTGCCCCCGGCGATGGCGGCGAGCGGGCCGAGCGACAGCGGCACCACCACCAGGTCCTGCAGCGCGTACACGGTGACCGCCCAGCCGCCGGCGACGCCGAGCAGCACGCCGGTGAGCCCGAGCGCGCCGTGCTCGATCAGCAGCGTGCGGGTGACCTGGCCGCGGGTGAAGCCGAGCGATTTCAGCGTGGCGATGTCGCGGAGCTGGGTGAGCACCCGGCCGCCGACCGCGTTGGCGATCGCCAGCGCCGCCGCGACCAGCCCCACCGTGCCGAACAGCGCGAGCAGCACGCCGAGCAGCCGGTTGTCCAGCTCCATCGACGCCCGCACCTCGCGCCAGGTGGACACGCGCTGCACCTGGCCGCCGAGCGTGGTGACGGTGCGCTGCACCGTCAGATCGGTCAGCTCGGGGTCGGACAGCCGCAGCCCGGTGACCGACTCGCTGCGCGCGGTCTTGGGCTCGACCGTCAGCAGGGTCTCGCGCAGCGTCCAGGCGAGCCCCGGCGTCCACTCGGGGTAGAAGCCCTGGTCGCCGCTCTCCGCCAGCCCCACGACGATCAGGTTGTGGGTCACGCCGTCGAGTCCGGTGACGGTGAACGCGCTGCCCGGCCGGAGCCCGGCCGCCTTGGCGAACGACCGCTCGACCACGACCCCTTCGGGGTCGCGGGGGTCCAGCCAGCGTCCCTCGTACAGGGTCGGCCGCCCCACCCGGGGCAGCGCGGCGGGCATCTCCTGCAAGGTGACCGGCGTCTTCTTGCCGCTCTGCACCAGGGTGCCCGGCGCGCTCCGGTACGGCCCCGCCACGTCGGTGACCCCGTCGAGGGCGCGCAACACGGCGGGGTCGGGCGGCTGCACGGTGTGGATCCACACGTGCGCCCCGTTGCCCCGGGTGAACAGCCCGCGCCAGGGGTTGGTCCCGTCCTCCAGCAGCGTCGCCCCGGTGATCAGCGCCATGACGATGCCCGCCACCGCGAGCACGGTGAGCGCCGCCTGGCCTCGCCGGGCTCGCAGGTCGGCCCGGATCCATCGCCCGGCGGCCCCCATCAGGACGCCTCCGGACGGGTCGTGGCGCGTACCGGGGGCGGAGCGAGCGGAGGAGCAGGCAGGAAGCGGACGGACAGGAACCGCACCCGCCAGGAGCAGGTCGTCAGGAATCGGGCGGACCGGAAGCGGACCGGTGGGCGCCGGAGGGGCCGGGCCGCGAGCGCGCTCGGTGGGACCACGGGTGCCGCGGTGCCGTACATCGCCGGAATCAGCCCCGCAGCTCGATCACGTCGCCGGTCGTGCCGCCGCGGGGACGGCGGCGGGCGGGCGCCACGTCGGCGTCGTCGACGATCTGGCCGTCGAGGAGGCTGATCACGCGGTCGGCCATGCCGGCGACGCGGGCGTCGTGGGTGACCAGGGCGATCGTCTGGCCCTTGGCGTGCACCCGGCCGAGCAGGCGCAGCACGTCGCGGGTGTTGCGGCTGTCGAGGTTGCCGGTGGGCTCGTCGGCGAGCAGCAGCCGGGGTTGGTTGGCCAGGGCGCGGGCGAGGGCGACGCGTTGCTGCTCGCCGCCGGACAGGTGGCCGGGGGCGGCGTCGGCCCGGTCGGTGAGGTTGAGGGCGTCGAGCAGTTCCTCGCGGCGGGCGCGGGCCTCCTTGGCGGAGGCGCCGGTGAGCAGCGCGGGCAACTCGACGTTGTCGGCCACCGTCATGTTGGCGACCAGGTTGAAGAACTGGAAGACGAAGCCGACCTTTTTGCGGCGCAGCACGGCCCAGGCGCTCTCGGAGAGGGTGTCCACGCGCCTGCCGTCGAGCCAGATCTCCCCGTTGGTGCGGGCGTCGAGGCCGCCGAGCATGTGGATCAGGGTGGATTTGCCGGATCCGGACGGCCCCATGATCGCGACGAACTCGCCCTCCTCGATCTGGAGGTCCACCCCCCGCACCGCGGGCACCGGCACACCGCCGTTCTGGTAGATCTTCTCAAGGTTGACGGTGCGCACCACGGGAGCCAGTGGGGGGGTCATCGGCGTCACCGCTCCTTCCGTTCACCGGCCGGTCGTGCTCCTGGTCCTAACCGGTCATGCCAAATCTTCCTGGCAACGCTCCAGCCAGTCGAGGTCTGCCTGCAAATGCAGCATCGCGCCCTCGATGAGCAGGTGGGCGACTCGGTTGTCCGGATCGGTGCCGTCGGCGAGACGGTTCAGGTCGCGCATGAGGCTCAGATAGTGGCGGCGCTGGCGGTTGATCAGCATCATGCGGTCGGCGATGCCCGTCATCGGGGCCAGGATGAGCTTCATGAAGAACTCGTCGCGGACCCGGGGCCCCTCCGTCGGCGAGTCGACCCACTCCTCCAGGGCCTCGGAGCCCTTGGCGGTCAGATAGTAGACCTTCTTGTTGGGCCGGTTGCTCTGCTCGACGTCCACGGCGCGTACCAGGCCGTCCTTCTCCAGGCGTCCGAGCGTCACGTAGATCTGCCCGATGTTCGGGGAGGGATAGGCCTGGCCGAAGGTCTGTTCAAGCGCCTGTTTCAACTCGTACCCGTGGGCAGGTTCCTTCTTCAGGAGCGCCAGCAGATGGAGCCGCACCCCACCTCCCTCGGGTGTGTCCGCGTTACCGGAGCGTTACGTAATTGTCTGTTGACGCCCACATTAGCGCTATGCATAACATGCATGCACTTACCTAACACGTATGTAACCGTGATTTAGCCCGGAGGACACGTGTCCCGACTGGTTCCCCTCCTGCTGGCGGCGGTGCTGCTGCTGGCCGGTTGCGGGGGGCCGCCGGACGACGCGGACGCGCCCGGCCTCGCCGCGGCGGCCGGCGGCCCGATGACCTTCGTCGTCGGCAAGGACACCACCTCCTACTTCCAGCCCCTGCTCGACCGGTGGAACCGCGCGCACCCGGACGAGTGGGTCAAGATGCTGGAGCTGCCCGAGGCGGCCGACGAGCAGCGCGCCCAGATGGTCGCCAACCTCCAGGCCAGGAACGAGCGCTTCGACATCCTCGCCCTCGACACCATCTGGACCGCGGAGTTCGCCGAGGCGGGCTGGATCACGCCGCTCGACGCCAGCATGTTCCCGCTGGGCGAGTTCTTCCCCGGGGCGGTCAAGACCGCGATGTACAAGGGCAAGCTGTACGCGGTGCCGTACTCGACCAACGCGGGCCTGCTCTACTACCGCAAGGACATCCTCGACAAGGAGGGCCTCAAGCCGCCGACGACCTGGGCGGAGCTGCGCGAGCAGGCGTCCCGGCTCAGCCGCGAGCACCACATCGGCGGCTACGCCGGCCAGTTCCTGCCGTACGAGGGGCTGACCGTCAACTACCTGGAGGCGGTCCAGTCGGCCGGCGGCGAGCTGCTCAACGCCGACGGCACCACGGCCACCGTGGACGCCGCCGCGCAGAAGGCGCTGGACTTCATGGTGACCGGGCTGCGCGAGGGCTGGATCCCGCAGGAGGCGCTCTCCTACAAGGAGGAGGAGTCCCGCCTCGCCTTCCAGCAGGGACGGCTGCTGTTCGCCCGCAACTGGCCCTACGCGTACGGCCCGGCGGAGGACTCCCCCATGAAGGGCAAGTTCGCCGTGGCCCCGATGCCGGGCGCGGACGGGCCGGCGATCAGCACGCTCGGCGGCTACAACCTTGCGGTCAACTCCTCCTCCAAGCGGCAGAAGTCGGCCCTGGAGTTCATCCGCTACTTCACCGGGCCGGACATCCAGCGACTGGTGCTCACCGAGGGCTCGTTCGCCCCGGTGTGGTCCCGGTTCTACGACGACCCGGCCCTGATCAAGGACTTTCCGTATCTGCCCGTGCTCAAGGACACCATCCTGCGGGCCCGGCCCCGCCCGGTGAACGCCAACTACAACCAGATCAGCCTGGTGATCGCCGGCAACGTCTCGGACGCCCTGGCGTTCCGAAGATCGGTTCCGGAGACCATGACGCGGCTGCGGCAGCAGCTCGCCCAGACGGTTCGAACACCCTAGAGGCAGGCGACCCCTGCCTTCCCACCTCACATCAACGCAACAGATCAATGCTCGGGGGCAGAAAGCAGGAGGTAAGTCATGCGCAGACTGCCAGCGGCGGTCGCCATCCTCGCACTCGCGGGCGTCGCGGCCTGTAGCGGCGGCGGCGGCGGAGCCGAGTCGGCCGGAGGCCAGCCGTCAGCGAGCGGCAGCGCCTCGGCGGCGGGCAAGACCCTGGAGGGCGTGACCATCGAGGTCGCGGCCAAGTGGACCGGCGAGGAGCAGGAGAACTTCCAAAAGGTCCTGGACGCCTTCCAGGCCAAGACCGGCGCGAAGGTGACCTATGCCTCCACCGGTGAGGACACCGGCGCCTACCTCGGCCCCCGCATCCAGGGCGGCAACCCGCCGGACATCGCCATCCTGCCGCAGCCGGGCCTGGTCAAGCAGTACGCCGACCAGAACGCGCTCAAGCCGCTGTCGGCGGCCGTCCAGACGCAGATCGACCAGAACTACACGCCGTACTGGAAGGAGCTCGGCTCCGCCAACGGCCAGGTGTACGGCGTGCTGGTGAAGGCCGCGCACAAGTCGATCATCTGGTACCGGCAGAGCGCCTTCGACGAGGCCGGTGCGACCCCGCCGGCGAGCTGGGACGACCTGATCGGCAAGACCGCCCAGACGCTCGCCGACGCCGGCACCCCGCCGTTCTCGCTGTGCGGCGCCTCCGGCTGGACGCTCACCGACCTGTTCGAGAACATCTACCTGTCGACCGCGGGCCCGGAGAACTACGACAAGCTGGCCAAGCACGAGATCAAGTGGACCGACCCGACGGTCAAGACGGCCATGGAGAAGATGGTCCAGATCTTCGGCAAGAACGAGTTCATGCTCAGCGGCTCCTCCGGCGCGCTGCAGACCGACTTCCCCACCTGCGTCACCCAGGTGTACGGCCAGAAGAAGGCCGGCATGGTGATCGAGGCCGACTTCGTGGCCGCCTCGGCCACCCAGTCCGGCGCCAAGATCGGCGAAGAGGCGAAGATCTTCCCGTTCCCGAAGGCCGGTGACACCGCGCCGGTCGTGCTCGGCGGCGACATCGCGGTGGCGATGAAGGACTCCGAGGGCGCGATGGCGCTGCTGGAGTACCTCGCCTCGGCCGAGGGCGGCACGGTGTGGGCCAAGACGCCCGGCTACCTGTCGCCGAACCGCAACGTCTCCCCCGACAACTACCCCAGCGACCTGACCCGCCAGCTCGCGCAGACCATCATCTCCGCCGGTGAGGCGGTCCGGTACGACATGTCCGACCTCGCGCCGAGCGCCTTCGGCGGCACCGACGGCAAGGGCGAGTGGAAGGGCCTGCAGGACCTGCTGCGCAACCCCTCCGACATCGACGGCATTCAGAAGAAGCTCGAAGCCGACGCCGAGAAGGCCTGGGACCAGTAAAGGGGCGAGGCCGTGACCGATCGGTTGAACGGCCCGCGGACGCCGGACGGCGGCGACGAGCCCGTCGCCGCCGGCGTCTCCACCGGACCGAAACGCGAAGAATCCGGCCCCGGCGCCGCCGCCCGGGCCGACCGTGACCAGTCCACCGCCGCCCCCCGGCTCGCCGCGGTCGGGGCGGCGGCCCCCGGGGCCACGCCGCGGACCGCCTCGAACTCTTCGGACGCGCCGGGGAAGGGCGGGCCGGATCGGCTCGGCCCGTCCCCCGCGGTGGCCGTGTGGTTCCTGCTGCCCGCGCTCATCCTGCTCGGCGCCTGGGTGGTCTATCCCATCATCTACTCGATCTGGCGCAGCCTGTTCGACGCGAGCGGCAACTCCTTCGTGGGCCTGGGCAACTACGGGTCGATCTTCACCGACCCCGCGACGCTCACCACGATCCGCAACAACCTGATCTGGGTGGTGGTGGCGCCGTCCCTCGTCACCCTGCTCGGCCTGATCTTCGCGGTGCTCTCCGAGCGCATCCGCTGGGTGACGGCGTTCAAGCTGGTGCTGTTCATGCCGATGGCGGTGTCGTTCCTGGCCTCGGGCGTCATCTTCCGGCTGGTCTACGACGCCGACCCGGACAAGGGCGTGGCCAACGCGGTCATCACCACGGTGCGGGACGTGTTCGCCTCCAACACCGGCTACCCCGGCGCCCGCCCGCGCGAGAACGACGCCTCGCCGGACGCGGCGCAGAACGGCGCGGTGGTGACCAAGCAGCCGGCCCAGCCGGGCCAGACCGTGCTGCTGCCGCTGGTGGGCCTGCGCCCCGACGCGGTGGCCGACGCGGCTCCGGCGACGGCGGCGACGGCGACGCCCGGCTCGCTCACCGGCACCGTCTGGCTGGACTTCACCCAGGGCGGCGGGGGCGCCCCCAACCAGGTCGACGGCACCGAGAAGGGCCTGGAGGGCATCACCGTGGAGGCCGTGTCCGACGGCCAGGTCCGGGCCACCACGACGACCGCCGCCGACGGCACCTTCAGCTTCGCCAACCTCCCGGCGGGCTCCTACACGGTACGGCTGCCGCAGGACAACTTCTCCGCGCCGTTCAACGGGCTCCAGTGGCTCGGCCCGACACTGATCACGCCGGCGATCATCGGGGCGTACATCTGGGTGTACGCCGGATTCGCGATGGTGCTGATCGCGGCGGGCCTGTCGGCGATCCCGCGCGACGCGCTGGAGGCGGCCCGCATCGACGGGGCGACCGAGTGGCAGGTGTTCCGCCGAATCACCGTGCCGCTGCTGTCGCCGGTGCTGCTGGTGGTCTTCGTCACGATGATCATCAATGTGCTCAAGGTGTTCGACCTGGTGTTCGTCATCGCGCCCGGGTCGGTGCAGCCGCAGGCGAACGTGATCGCGCTGGAGATGTGGCGCGTGTCGTTCGGCGGCGGCAACAACCAGGGCCTGGGCAGCGCCCTGGCCATCTTCCTCCTGGTGCTGGTGCTGCCGTTCATGTTCTTCAACATCCGCCGGTTCAGGAGGGATAACCAATGAGCACGTCTCTCCGGATGAGGGAGGCCGCATGACCACCGCCACGCTCACCCGGGCCGGTGGCTCCACGGCCACCGGCGCCCCCCGGCGCGGCTTCGCCGGCCGCCTCGCCGACCGGTTCGGCGGCGGCGTGCTGCAGGTCGGGCTCGTCCTGCTGGCCCTGTTCTGGCTGATTCCGACGCTCGGCCTGCTGGTGGTGTCGCTGCGGAACGAGGAGGCCAACAACGCCAGCGGCTGGTGGCACATCTTCACCGCCCCGGCCGAGCTGACCCTCAGCAACTACAGCAACCTGCTGGCGACCGGGTTCACCTCGTCGTTCTGGAACACCGTGTTCATCACGGTGCCCTCGACGATCCTGGTGATCACGATCGCGGCGCTGGCGGCGTACGCCTTCGCCTGGATCGATTTCCCCGGGCGGGACGCGCTCTTCCTGATCGTGGTGGCGCTGCTGGTGGTGCCGATCCAGATCGCGCTGATCCCGATCGCCCGCCTGTACGGCGCGCTCAACATCTTCGGGTCGATTCCGGGCGTGGTGTTGTTCCACGTCGCGTTCGGCCTGCCGTTCGCCATCTTCCTGCTGCGCAACTTCTTCGTCGGCATTCCGAAGTCGCTGCTGGAGGCGGCGCGCATGGACGGCGCGAGCGAGTGGCGGATCTTCACCACCGTGGTGTTCCCGCTCGCCAAGCCGGCGGTGGCGTCGCTCGGCATCTTCCAGTTCCTCTGGGTGTGGAACGACCTGCTCGTCGCGCTGGTGTTCGCCGACACCGCCAACCAGCCGATGACCAAGGCGCTCCAGTCCCAGATGCGACAGTTCGGGACCAACGTGGACATCCTCGCCCCGGGGTCGTTCCTCTCGGTGATCGTCCCCTTGATCCTGTTCTTCGCCTTCCAGCGCTACTTCGTCCAGGGCCTGCTGGCCGGATCGGTCAAGTGACCCGGGACGGGTAGGCGAAGCCTTCGGTGCCCGCCTCACGGGGGCAGACGGGCACCGGAGGCCTTTCCCCCGCACCACAAGCCCCCGATCTGCGGGCCGCCGTCCTCTCCTGCCCGGGACGGCGGTCCGCGCCTTTCCCGTAGGGGCGGCCGGATCGCGGCCGACCCGCCGAGACGTATGGATCTTGCCGGGGCGGGATGGGGCATAGCGGCCCTTACTGTCGGAGGGCGCGGGTAGAGTGATCCGCCATGTCAGGTCGTCCGTTGAACGAAGTCGTCGAAGCAGGCTGGGCCCAGGCGCTGGAGCCCGTCGCGGATCAGATCAAGGCGCTCGGAGACTTCCTCCGGCAGGAGATCGCCGAGGGCAGGTCCTACCTTCCCGCGGGGGAGAACGTCCTGCGCGCCTTCAAGCAGCCCTTCGACGAGGTGAAGGTGCTCATCGTCGGGCAGGACCCCTACCCGACCCCCGGCCACGCCATCGGCCTGAGCTTCTCGGTCGCGCCCGACGTGCGGCCGCTCCCCGGCAGCCTGGTCAACATCTACAAGGAGTACATGACGGACCTCGGCTATCCGCGCCCGGCCAACGGCGACCTGACCCCGTGGACCGAGCAGGGCGTCCTCCTGCTCAACCGGGTCCTCACCGTACGTCCCGGCAAGCCCGCCTCGCACCGGGGCAAGGGCTGGGAGGCGGTGACCGAGCAGGCGATCCGGGCCCTGGTGGCGCGCGGCAAGCCGATGGTCGCGATCCTGTGGGGCCGCGACGCCCGCAACCTCAAGCCGATGCTGGACCCGGTGCCGTGCGTGGAGTCCGCGCACCCGAGCCCGATGTCGGCCGCGAACGGCTTCTTCGGCTCCCGGCCCTTCAGCCGGGCGAACCAATTGCTGGAGCGGCAGGGCGTCGCCCCCATCGAATGGAAGCTCCCCTAACCTGGGCCCTGAAGCCGCAGACAGGGAGTAACGCATGATCGTCGCCTTTTCCGTGACGCCCCTCGGGGTGGGCGAGGGAGTCGCCGAGCCGGTGGCCCGAGCGGTCAAGGTGGTCCGCGACAGCGGCCTGCCGAACCGCACCGACCCCATGTTCACCACCCTCGAAGGCGACTGGGACGAGGTCATGGACGTCGTCAAACGCGCCGTCGAAGCCGTCGCCGAGGTGGCCCCCCGCGTCAGCCTGGTCCTCAAGGCCGACCTGCGCCAGGGCGTCACCGACGGCATGACCGCCAAACTCGAATCCCTGGAGAGCCACCTCTCCTGACCCGCCACCCCCGCCCGCCCGCTGGCCTGGAGCACGACACGAACCGCCGGTGGCAGGCGGGGCCGTGGCTAATTTGCACCAGGGGTGACGGCGGCCCGGCGCGCGTGGCCGCGGGCGCGCGAGATGAGCCGGAATCTCTCGAGGTCGCTGGAGGGACGTGACGTAGGGGACCGGCTGCGCCTCCCCGCGGCCCTTTCTCCGGCGGGGCGGTCGGCGCTTTGCGGGGGATCCGGGATCAGGAACTAAGGAGCTCTTCCCTGCGGGCGAGCAGGGTGCTGCGCCGGCGGGCGAGGTCGTCGCGGCGGGCGGCGATGTGGTGGAGGGTGGCGTCGGTCCAGCGGGCCACCTCGGACACGGCCTCGGCGGTTCGGTTGATCTTCTGATGACGGACGGCGTCGACGATGATGTTGTCGAAGAAGGCGTCGGCGAACCAGCGGGTGTCGACCTGGGGCAGGCGGGGGTCGGCCTGGATGCCGATGTCGACGAGTTCCCTGCTGAAGGCGTCCAGGGCGCGCTGGGCGTGCCAGGCCGCCTGGTCGGCCTCGCGCAGATGGCCGTGCTCGACCATGTCGGCGAAGCCACCGCCGCCGAGCAGGTCCCAGGTCGACGCGCTGCGGGCGCCGCCGAGGCTGCGCAAGACCTGTGCCACGGCCCCGGCCGCGGCGACGCCGGCGCTGTGGGCCTCCTCGTGCTCGCGCAGGTTGGCGTCGGCGTCGGCGAGCGCACGGGCGATCTCGGCGAGTTCCCGGGCGCGCGGGTCCGCGGAGTCGAGCAGGGCGCGCTCCCTGCGGGCGAGCGCCTCGTCGAACTCCCGCTGAGCGCCGTCGAGTTCGGACAGGCCCTCGATGACGGTCCGCAGATCGGACAACAGCCATTCCAGGCGGGTGCGCTGGCCGTCGAGGCGCAGCCGCACCGCCTCGGCCTCGGCCCGCTCGCGGGCAAGCTTCTCCTCCTTGGTGCCGGTGAGCGAGGCGAGGAACGCGCCGAACCTGTGCTCCAGCCTTGAGACGTCCTTCTCCTCCTTGGCGAGCTCGGCCTCAAGCTCGGTCAGCAGCGAGCGCACCTGTTCGATCTGCGTGTCCAGCGTCGCGCGCTCTCTGGTGAGCCGCTCCAGGCGGCGCACGCGCTCCCGGGCCACGCGTACCTCGTCGTTCGCCGCGCTCGCGGCGTCGGACTGGCCGGTGCCCGCTTCATTGCCGTCGATAGAGGTCATGCATGCATTGACGTGCGGATCAGTGAGATCGTTCCCGATTACGGCTTTCGTGCCACAGAGCTGAAACCGAGTGAGGAGAACCGCGCGATGATGTGGAGCGGGATGAACTGCTCCTGCGGGAGGATCTCGAAGTCTCCGAAGAAGGCCTTGATCTCCTCGACCGTCCGCGCCTTGAAGCCGGGCGCGGCGTCGGAGTAGATCTCGCTCATCCTCTCGACGTCCTCCGCACGCGACGGCCTGCGAACCATGTGCGAGATGCCGAGGTAGCTGCCCGGCGCCATGCGGTCGCGGACCTCGGCGACCAGCTCGCCGGGGTCGTCGAGGAAGTGCAGAATCGCGAACATCAGCACCCCGACCGGCTCGTCCGGGTCGATCAGCCGCGTGGCGAGCGTCTTGCGCCACAGGTCGTCCACGTCGCGCAGGTCCGCCTCGATCATGGCCACGGACGGCGAATTGGCGAGCAGCGCCCTGCCGTGGACGCACACGACCGGATCGTTGTCGATGTAGACGACGCGCGCATGCGGATTGACCTCGTGAGCGACCTCGTGCACATTCTTCTGGGTCGGCAGGCCCGCGCCGATGTCCACGAACTGCCGGATGCCGGCTTCGCCCGCCAGATACCGGACCACGGTCCCGAGGAACTCCCGATGCCGCCGCGCGCCTTCCCGCGACTCGGGGAACGCCTTGACCACCTGCTCGGCGGCGGCACGATCGGCGGCGAAGTTGTCCTTGCCGCCCAGCATGTAGTCGTAGATGCGGGCGACGTTCGGAACGCTGACGTCAATGCCGCCGGGAGCCCGATCGCTCATCTGCACATCCCTTCGGGTGACCTGACGGACCCGATCGTGTCCCAGGCATATCGTGCGTTCAGACCGCGCACTTCGTCAGCGATAGTAGCGTTGCTCACGTTCTCCCCACGGGGAATCCGCTTTTATTGACCACAACGGCATTTCTCGTCACTCACCGCGCGGTTCCCGTCATGCCGCCCGTAAACGCGTACCTCCTACCGATCCCGGGACACGGCGGCCGAACACCGACTCCTCGCAGGCGGGACGCACCCAGTCGTCCGCGTCTCCGTCGAACTCCACCGGTGGTCCGACCTTGAGTCGCTCCGCCTCCGGCCCGTCCCCATCGCGTGACAACCGCACGACCACGAACCGCCGCCCGCCGCCACTTCCTTCCCCGAGACCCGGAGCGGCTTTCCCAAGCCCCGGATCGGCTTCCCCGAGCCCCGGACCGGCCGCACCCCAATCAGCCGGACCCCGGCCAACTCCGCCCGAGCCCCCACGACCTGAGCCCCCATAACCTGAGCCCTCGCAACCTGAGCCCCCATAACCTGAGACCTCGAGGCCCCGGCTCGCATGGATTCTGACGTGGTCGCAGATGGCCCGCACGCCGATGGACGGGTTCGCGGACAGCCAGGACAGGTGCTCGGTGAGCAGGCGTTGGGCGACCATCCGCAGGAACTCGACAGGACGGTGACCGTGGCCGCAGACGGGGCCGTCCAGCGTGATCTCCGGCATGCCGAAGCGGCGGAGACCACGGCTGCTCACCGACAGGGGCGTGCAGGCGGAGGAACGCACGCCCCGGTGAGAGCACGCGGCGTCCTTGGCGACGTCGATCTGCCAGCCGAGCCAGTCGTCGGCCAGGTGGAAGACGCCCGGCTCCTCCTCGCCTCCGGACTCGCCGCTGATCACATGGCCGGTGAGCGGATCGTCGATGACGCCGTCGTACGCCTTCGCCACGGCCCGGGCGGCAGCTCGTGCGACCTGAGCCGACCTCGGCTGGCACGACGGCGACGCCGTACTGGAGACGACGACGTGTGACGGGCCGTGCCGGGTGATCGTGAGGCGCGGCGATCCGAGCGCGACGGCGGCCTGCCGGCGATGCGGGGCGGACATTCGCCACGGGACCACCGAGGGCAGGTCGGCCGGGGTGCGGTTCACGGCGATGACGAAGCGACTGGTCGTTTCCTTGGGGACGGTGAAGGTGAGCTGCATGGGGGACCTCCTTAGGTGAGGGCCTCAGCATGCAGGAAACAGCGTGATCGCCAAGCTACCGAATAGCGTTCTGTGGATAACCCCCTCGCCGTCGCCGCCCGCTTGTGGAAAAACAGGTGTATCCGGCCCGTTGCCCACCGTATGCGTCCTGGTTTTCGCCGAAGTGGCGGCGGGCCGCATGCCCTTCGTGTCCAGGGTGCTGGTGCGATGTCCGCAAACGTTTACCGCGTCGGGGACGGTCCATCGCCGCCGCACGCCAACGCGCCGTCGCGGCGCCCGAAAGGCCGGGCCCGGCGCAGCGATGTGGTCATCGCGCTAGGAGTCCCGCCGGGGAGAGGCGCCGACGCGGGGCGGGGTTTCCGGGAGGGGCAGCGGGGCCGGGTAGGCGCGCAGCGTGCGGGTCTTCCAGGGCTCGTGGATCAGGGTGCGCGGGAGGTGCGCCAGCTCGGGCACGTAGCGGCGGACATACTCGCCGTCGGGGTCGAAGCGCTTGGCCTGCCGGAGCGGGTTGAACGAGCGGCTGGGGCGGGTGTCGTTGCCCGTGCCCGCCACCCACTGCCAGTTGCCGCAGTTGACGGCGACGTCGGCGTCCAGCAGTTGCTCGGCGAAGTGGCGTGCGCCGATTCGCCAGTCCACGTGCAGGCACTTGGTGAGATAGGAGGCGACGATCAGGCGGGCGCGGTTGTGCAGCCACCCCTCCTGAGCGAGCTGCCGCATCGCGGCGTCGACGATCGGCACGCCGGTGCGTCCCTCGCGCCAGGCGCTCACGGCGTTCTCGTCGTCGTTCCAGAGATCGCCCCGCGCGCGGTAGTCACGGTGGCCGATCGCCGGGAACGCCCGGGTGACCTGGTGGTGGAAGTCGCGCCAGCACAACTGCTGCACGAACTCCTCGCTCGCCGCGCCCAGCGACGCGAGTTCCAGCGGCGACAGGCAACCGAGGTGCAGGTAGGGGCTGAGCCGGGAGGTCGTCTCCCCGGCCAGATCCTCCCTGGCCTCGGCGTACCCCTCCAGACAGTGCCGCAGCCACAGCCGCATGCGGCGGCGGCCCTCCGTCTCGCCGCCCACCAGCGGCCCGTACGGCGCCGCCGCGACGGGCAGGGTTCCGGGCTCCAGTCCGTCCGGCAGCCGCACGACGTCGGGCGGGGCGGCGGCCGGGCGCCGGGGCTCGACGGACCAGGCCCGCCAGTAAGGGGTGAAAACGCGGTAGTGATCGCCGCCGGACGGCCGCAGGGCGTCCGGCGGAACCACGGTGACACCCGCGAAGGTGCGGAAATCGATGCGGCGGCGTGCGCATTCGTCGGCGAGCAGCCGTTCCCGGCGCTGGGCGTAGGAGGTGACGTCGGCGCTCACCCACACCGCCTGAGCGCCGACCGCCTCGGCCAGGCGCATCGTCTCGGCCACCGGGTCGCCTCGCCGTACCACCAGGTCGCCGCCCCGGCGGCGCAGCGAGGAGCGCAGATCGCGCAGCGCGTCGGCGAGGAAGCCCGCGCGCCGGTACGGGGTCAGCGCGGGGTCCACGACGAACAGCGGAACCACCCTCCTGCTCCGGGCGCAGGCGGCGGCGAGCGCCGGATGATCGTGGACTCTGAGATCCCGGTTCAGCAGCACGATTGTGGTGTCCATCACCTCTAGCCTGGCAAACGTCGCTTCTCTGAGCCGCCCTCATGAGTAATTGGAGCTCCCAAGAAACCGTCATCGTTTACGCGTCACGACGGGAGCAGGGGTCGGGGGGCTGACCTGCGCGGATCTGCCCAAGTTTGCCCAGTCCGCCCGGAAAATCCCCAGGAGTCAGGAGGTTAAGGCGCGTCGGTTGCCCTCGCTGACGTCAAGCGCCTGATCGCCTACACCTCGATCTCGCGCTTCGGCTTCATCGCCATCGGCGTGGTCGCGATAACGGGCACCCGCGGCAGAGCCACGCCGTACACGGTCGCCCACGGCTTCGCCACCGGGGCGCTCGCCGGGGAATCCCATCGGCGGCTACTCGGCGTAGGGCTGGTCCTCTCCGGCCGCGCTGTAGCCGAGACTCCAGATGTAGCCGTCGGGGTCCGCGAAGGAGCCGCCGTATCCGCCCCACGCAGTGGCTCCGGCGGGCTTGAGCATCGTGGCGCCGGCCTTCTCGGCCTCCGCGATGATCTCGTCGACCCGCGCCTCGTCGCGTACGACGTAGGTGAGGACGAGCCCGCTGAAGCCGCTGCCCTCCGGACTCGTGCCCACCTGGTCGGCCAGTCCTTCACGGCCGTAGAAGCCGACGAGCGAGCCGCCGTCGGACTCGAAGAACACCGAGACGCCGTAGTCGTTCTTGATCTTCCAGCCGAGGCCATCGGTGTAGAACCGCTTGGCCCGGTCCAGGTCCTTGACGCCGAGGAGGATCGAGCTGACATGGGCTTTCATGTCGTTGTTCCTCCATGTTCGAGGGATCATGCACATGAAAGTCACGCTATGGTCGGTTCTGCGTCCGGCGCTTCTTCATTCGTGACCGGTTCGGCCGCCTGGATCGGCGCATGGCGGCGCGGCCGCCGAACGCCCGAAGACGCGGGGCGTTCGGTCGGCAGGTTGCTAGATCTCGACGATGGCGAGAGAGAGCGGCGGAAGGATCAGCCCGCCGTCGTCCGTGGTGACGATGTCGTGGCTGGCCAGCAGGATTCTCGCGGGTGTGTGGAGGTCGTGCCGTGCCGGGCCGGGCTCCCGGTCGAGCGTCGGCTCGCGTCCGGCCGCGGCTTCCGGCGCGAGCCGTACCGTGACGGGCTCTTGGCCGAGGTTGGCGGCGACGCGCAGGCGGCCGCGGTGGACGACGAGGTGGCGGGTGGGCTCGTCGTGGTCGACGCGTACCCGGTCCAGGCGCGGGTCGGTGAGGTCGGGGTGGGCCCGGCGCAGCGCGATCAGGTCGCGGTACCAGGTGAGCAGGGACTTGTGCGGATCGGTGAGGGGCTCGTCCCAGTCGAGCTTGGAGCGCAGGAAGGTCGACTCCGCGCCCGGGTCGGGGGCCCGCTCCGCCCAGTCGTCGTAGCCGAAGCCGATGAACTCGCGGCGTCTGCGATCGGCCTCGCCCTCGCGCAGGTGCGACTCGACGTGGTCGGTGAAGAACAGGAACGGGGTGGTGGCGCCCCATTCCTCCCCCATGAAGAGCATGGGGGTGAACGGCGAGGTGAGCAGCAGCCCGGCCGCGACCCACAGCAGCTCGGCCGGGAGGCGGTCGCCCTCGGCGCGGTTGCCGATCTGGTCATGGTTCTGGACGCAGCAGACGAATCGGTATCCGGGGGTGTTCGCCCGGTCCACCGGCCGGCCGTGGCTGCGGCGGCGGAAGGTCGAGTACGTGCCGTCGTGCAGGAACGCCGAGGTCAGCACCTTGGCGAGCACCGCCATCGAGCCGAAGTCGCAGTAGTAGCCGTGCCGCTCGCCCGACACGGCCGCGTGCAGGGCGTGGTGCACGTCGTCGTTCCACTGGGCGGTCATCCCCAGGCCGCCGGCGCCGCGCGGGGTGATCATGCGCGGGTCGTTGAGGTCGGACTCGGCGATCAGCGTGAGCGGGCGGCCGAGCGCGGCGGCGAGCGCGTCCACCGCGGCGGCGAGCTCCTCCAGGAAGTGCACGGCGCGCTTGTCCCACAGCGCGTGCACCGCGTCCAGCCGCAGCCCGTCGACGTGGTAGTCGCGCAGCCACTGCCGGGCGTTGTCGATGAAGTAGCGCCTGACCTCGTCGGATCCGGGGCCGTCGAGGTTGACCGCCTGGCCCCAGAACGACGCGGCCGACTCGTGGAAGTACGGCCCGAACTCGGCGAGGAAGTTCCCGGACGGGCCGAGGTGGTTGTAGACGACGTCGAGGATGACGCCGATGCCGGCTCGGTGGCAGGCGTCCACGAAGAGCTTGAAGCCGTCCGGCCCGCCGTACTCCTCGTGCACGGCGTAGAGGTCCACGCCGTCGTAGCCCCAGTTGTAGCGGCCGGGCACGGGCGGGACCGGCATCACCTCGACGAAGTCGACGCCCAGTTCGATCAGGTGGTCGAGTTTGCGGGCGGCGGCGGCGAAGGTGCCCTCGGGGGTGAACGTGGCGATGTGCAGCTCGTAGATGATCGCGCCGCGCAGGTCGCGCCCGCGCCACTCCTGGTCGGCCCAGGTGAAGTGGTCGTGGTCGTAGACGCGGCTCGGCCCGAAGATCCCGTACGGCTGCCGCCGGGTGCGCGGGTCGGGCAGCGGCTTGCCGCCGTCGAGCCGGAAGACGTAGTCGGTGCCGTGCCCCGCGCCGGGCACCTCGGCCCGCCACCAGCCGCCGCCGGCGGGCTCCATGCGGTGGCCGGTGCCGTCGATCTCCACCTCGACCTGGGCGGCGGCGGGCGCCCAGACCTCAAACACGTTCGGATTCACGGCTCTCCAAGAGGGCGACGGGAAGGCGGGCGAGGAGGTGGGCGAGGGGGATGCGGCCGGTGTGCTCGCATCCGGTGAGCAGGTCGCGCCAGCGGCCCGGGGGCAGGGTGATCGTGGCGCCGCGCCAGCCGCCGCGCCGTTCCAGGCCCACCGGGAGGCGGGTGACGACGGCGATCGCGGTGTCCCCGCGGGCGAAGGCGAGCGCGTGCTCCCCTGCTCCCCCGCCGCCGTCGATCGCGAGCGGCCGGTACGGCGCGTCATCGGCGAGCCGCCCGCGCAGACGCAGGGCGGTGCGCGTGACCAGCAGTTTTGCCTCGTCCCATCGGGCCAGTACGGCGGTGCCCGGATACCCGGCCCGCGCCCGCCCGGGTCCGGCGGCGTGCCCGCCCTCGACGCCGTCGGTGACCGGGGCGCCGGGAGCGCCCCCGGAGGCCGCCTCCCCGGCCACCGTCCCTGCCGCGACGACGCGATCGAGCAGCGCTCGCCGGTAGGCGAAGTCGATCGGGCGCCGGTTGTCGGGATCGACCAGGGAGAAGTCGGTCACCTCGTTGCCCTGGTACACGTCGGGCACCCCCGGCATGAGGAGCTGGACGACCTTCTGCCCGAGCGAGTTCGCCATCGCGTACGGGTCCACGCGCGCCGTGAACTCGGCGATCGACGCCCCGCACTCGGAGATCGCCCGCCTGGCGAACTCGCGCACGCCCTCCTCGTAGGAGGCGTCCGGGTTCATCCACGAGATCGCCGTCTTCGCCTCGCGGGCGGCCTTGAGCAGGTAGTCGGCGAACCGGTCCACGCTGATCGGCCAGGCCGCCATCAGGTTCTGCCAGCCCAGGTAGTCCAGGTGAGGGTCGAACCGCACCTGGGAGCTCCAGGCGTCCACCGCCTCCTCCCAGGCGTACGGCAGCTCGGACAGCACGGCAAGCCGGGCGCGCACGTCCTCCGAGCGTTTGGTGTCATGCGTGGACAAGGTGGTCATCGTGCGCGGCGACATGCCCGCGCAGTAGGCGTGGAAACGTTCGGGGGAGATCGAGAACTCGTCCGGCTCGCCGCCGACCTCATTGAGGCAGGCCAGCGGGTACCAGCGGTACAGGGCGGTGTCCTCCACGCCCTTGGCCATGACAGGGCCGCAGGTCTGCTGGAACCGGGTGACGAACTCGGGCGGGCCGTACAGGGCCTGCTCGGCGACCTCGGCCACCTCGTGCGGCGGGGCGTGCCCGGCGGCCCGCCACGCCGCGGCCTGGATCACCCGCAGCGCCTCGGGCGACGGCGGCTCCCCCGGCGTCACGTACGCGCGATAGACCGGCATGGCGACCAGCAGCTCGACCAGCGCCGCGCGCAGCCTCGGCTCGCCGAGGGCGGCGATCAGCCGGTCGATCTCGGCGCGGAAGAACAGCTCGACGACGTACTTTTTGGACTCGTAGCGCACCAGGTCGTAGTCCGGCGGCATGCCGGTGTGCTTGACGAAGGTGGCGAGCAGCGGCTCGGTGCCCGATTCGTCGACGAACAGGCGGGTGATCCGGTTGAGGGCGTCGTAGCCGGTGGTGCCGTCGCAGGGCCAGTCGGCCGGGAGCCGCTCGCCGCCGACGAGGATCTTCTCGGCGAGCGTCCAGACGGGGGCGCGCGAGCGCAGGCGGGTGAGGTAGCCGACGGGGTCGGCCAGCCCGTCGGGGTGGTCCACGCGCAGGCCGTCGACGAGGCCCTCCTCGACGAGGGAGAGCACCACCCGGTGGGTCTCCTCGAAGACCTCCGGGTCCTCGACCCGCACGCCGATCAGCGAGGAGACGTCGAAGAAGCGCCGGTAGCCGGGCCCCTGGCGCCACGGCACGAGCCGGTAGTGCTGGGAGTGCACCAGCTCGGGCAGGGGCAGATGGGCGGTTCCGGGCCGGATCGGGAACTCGTGGTCGAAGTAGCGCAGGATCTCGCCGTCGACGGTGAGCTCGCCGGCGCGCAGCACCTCGTCGAGGGGGGCGCCGAGCACCGGCATCGCCACGCCGCCGCCGGACCAGTCGATGTCGAACCATTTCGCGTACGGCGAGGCGGGGCCGTCGCGCAGCACATTCCAGAGCGGCACGTTTCCGGACTCGGGCACCGGGACGGTCATGTGGTTGGGCACGATGTCCACCAGCAGCCGCAGCCCGGCGGCGGCCAGCTCGCGCAGCCCCGCCATGCCGCCGAACTCGGCGCGGATCCGGGAGTGGTCGGTGACGTCGTACCCGTGCAGCGAGCCCGGGACCGCCTGCAGCACCGGCGACAGGTAGGCGTGGGTGACGCCGAGCTCGCGCAGGTAGCCGGTGAGCGCCGCCACGTCGGCGAAACCGAACTCGGGAGTCAGCTGCACCCGGTACGTCGAGTCCATGGGCCGCCCTTCAACGAGGTCCGGGGCCGTGTCTCCCATCTTTACCCCGGCCATGCCTGCCGCCCACCCGTCCGGCGGGTCCGGTGGCGGACATGTGGCGGGGCGGGCCGTACCGGCGAGGACAAATCACCAAAAAACGGATAAGTGACTATATGCGGCGCAGCACGCGGACCGACCGGCCCGCGACCGGCACCGCCTCCCCCGACCGGGACACCTGCTGATCCACCGCTATCGGCACCGCGGTGTCGATTTCCGTTGTCCACAGGTCGCCGAGATTCTTCGGGATGGTGAAGCGGATGACCTCATGATGGGCGTTGAAGAACAGCAGGAAGGAGTCGTCCGTGATCCGCCTCCCCCGCCGGTCCGGCTCGGTGATCGCGTCGCCGTTGAGGAAGACGGCCAGCGACTTGGCGTACCCGTTGTGCCAGTCGGCGTCGGTCATCTCCACCCCGGCCGGGGTGAGCCACGCGATGTCGCTCAGGTCATCGTGAGAGCCGCGGACCGGGCGGCCGTAGAAGAACCGCCTGCGACGGAACACCGGATGCTCGCGCCGCAGCCGCGCCAGCCGCTTGGTGAACGACAGCAGCAGCCAGTTCTCCCGCACGTCGGACCAGTCCACCCAGGAGATCTCGTTGTCCTGGCAGTAGGCGTTGTTGTTGCCGCCCTGGGTGCGGCCCAGCTCGTCGCCGTGGGAGAGCATCGGCACGCCCTGGGAGAGGAACAGCGTCGCCAGGAAGTTGCGCTTCTGCTGCTCGCGCAGGGTCTCGACCGCGCCGCTCGCCGGGCCCTCGACGCCGCAGTTCCACGAGCGGTTGTCGTCGCTGCCGTCGCGGTTGTCCTCGCCGTTGGCCTCGTTGTGCTTGTCGTTGTACGACACCAGATCACGCAGCGTGAAGCCGTCGTGGCAGGTGACGAAGTTGATCGAGGCGGCCGGGCGGCGGCTGTCGTCCTGGTAGAGGTCGCTGGAGCCGGTCAGCCGGGAGGCGAACTCCGGCAGCGCGGCCGGCTCCCCCCGCCACAGGTCGCGGATCGTGTCGCGGTAGCGGCCGTTCCACTCGGTCCACCGGCCGGGGAAGTTGCCCACCTGGTAGCCGCCCGGGCCCACGTCCCACGGCTCGGCGATCAGCTTGACCTGGCTGAGCACCGGGTCCTGCTGCACCAGGTCGAAGAACGCGCTCAACCGGTCCACGTCGTGCAGCTCGCGGGCGAGCGAGGCGGCCAGGTCGAAGCGGAAGCCGTCGACGTGCATCTCGGTGACCCAGTAGCGCAGCGAGTCCATGATGAGCTGCAGCGCGTGCGGGGACCGCATCAGCAGGCTGTTGCCGGTGCCGGTGGTGTCCATGTAGTACCGCTTGTCGCCCTCGACGAGGCGGTAGTAGGCGGTGTTGTCGATGCCGCGCATGCTCAGCGTCGGGCCCAGGTGGTTGCCCTCGGCGGTGTGGTTGTAGACGACGTCGAGGATCACCTCGATGTTCGCCTCGTGCAGGGCCTTCACCATCGCCTTGAACTCCAGCACCTGCTCGCCGCGCCGCCCCGAGGAGGCGTAGCGGTTGTGCGGGGCGAAGAAGCCGATCGTGTTGTAGCCCCAGTAGTTGGTCAGGCCGCGGTCCGCCAGGGCGTGGTCGGTGACGAACTGGTGCACCGGCATGAGTTCGAGCGCGGTGACGCCGAGGCCGGTGAGGTGGTCGATGATCTCGGGGTGGCCGAGGGCGGCGTAGGTGCCGCGGATCCGCTCAGGGATCTTGGGATGCATGATGGTCAGGCCGCGGACGTGCGCCTCGTAGATGACCGTGTCGTGGTACGGCGTGCCCGGGGGGCGGTCGTGGCCCCAGCCGAAGAACGGGTTGATTACGACCGATCGCATCGTGTACGGGGCCGAGTCGGTGTCGTCGCGGCTGTCGGGGTCGCCGAAGCGGTAGCCGTACATGGCCTGGCCCCACGTGACGGTGCCGTCCATCGCCTTGGCGTAGGGGTCGAGCAGGAGTTTGGCGGGGTTGCAGCGCAGGCCCCGCGCCGGGTCGTAGGGGCCGTGGACGCGGTAGCCGTACCGCTGGCCGGGGCCGATGCCCGGCAGGTACCCGTGGAAGACGTGGCCCTCGACCTCGGTGAGCGGCACGCGGCGCTCGACGCCGTCATCGTCGAACAGGCAGAGTTCGACCCCTTCCGCGACCTCGGTGAACAGCGCGAAGTTGGTGCCCGCCCCGTCGTAGGTCGCTCCCAGCGGGTAGGGATCTCCCGGCCATATCTCGATCACTCGGCGCCCTCCGACCGCAGTGTGTCCTCGCCCCATGGTCCTCTTCCGGCACCTCCTGTGCCCAGTGTCACGGCCATGATGGGTTGTGATTGATCACACATGCCCTGACCAGCGGTTTCAGGAGAAGGCCCGCGCTCGACCGCTGCTTGACACACTTGAGAAATGCCCTTTATGTGAGGGTTGTCCGATTGTGTGGTTGTAGCGAATACTGTTCTAGTGGCCGTAGACGACACTCTGCAGTACCGCGTGGTGCACGGATACCGGCGGGCTTTCCGCATGACGGGGGACGGCCCTGCGCTGCTGCTCATCCACGGCATCAGCGACAGCTCCGCCACCTGGGCCCCGATCATCCCGCTGCTCGCCCAGCACCATCTCGTCATCGCCCCCGACCTGCTCGGCCACGGCGAGTCCGACAAGCCGCGCGGCGACTACGCGGTCGGCGCCTACGCCTGCGGCATGCGCGACCTGCTCAGCGTGCTCGACATCGACCGGGTCACGGTCGTCGGGCACTCACTCGGCGGCGGCATCGCCATGCAGTTCGCCTACCAGTTCCCGGAGCGGTGTGAGCGCCTCGTGCTGGTCGGCTCCGCCGGCGTCGGCCGCGAGGTCCACCCACTGCTCCGCCTGATCAGCGCCCCGGGCGCCGAGCCCGGTCTCGCCCTCGCCACCGCCGCGCCCGTGCGCGGCGCCGTACGCGCGATCGCCCCCCTGCTCCGCGCCGGCCTCGGGCTCGGCAAGGACTTCGACTACATCCTCGACCGCTACCAGTGCCTCACCAATCCCACCGCCCGCAAGGCCTTCCTGCGCACCCTGCGCGCCGGGGTGGACCTGCACGGCCAGGTCATCACCATGCTGGACCGCTGCTACCTCACCGCCGGCATGCCCACGCTGATCCTCTGGGGCGCCCAGGACCACGTCATCCCCGTCCAGCACGCCTACACCGCGCACCGGGCCATGCCCGGCAGCGAACTGGAAATCTTCGAGACCGCGGGCCATTTCCCCCATCAGGACGAGCCCGAACGCTTCGCCAAGACCGTCGCCTCCTTCATCACCGCCACCGCCCCCCAGGAGTTCGACTCCGCCAAGTGGCGCGCCTACCTGCGCGCCGGCCGCCCCACCTCCCCCGAACTCTCCAGCGGCTCCTGACCCGGCCGCGCCCGAGGGAACTCCGGCCGACCGCCCCACGTAGAGGCCGGCCGGAGTCCGCATCGGGCCGCCACCCGGACGCTCGCGACGTTCCCCTGCCGCTCAGGGCTCGGCGCGAGCGGGTCCGGGCGGCTACCGCTCATTCCACGGGGACGGTCTCGTACCGCCCTGGGAATGCCTGCGGGTTCGGACGGACGGCGAACGGCGCCGCGACCCTCGCGATCCGAGATCCGGGGCGTCCGGTTCCGCCGGAGCCGGGTGTGGGCCGGGGCCTCACACCTGGCTCCCCGGCTGCTCGGCCACGTTGACCCGCCCGGTGCCGGAGCACGCCGCACAGGGGCTCCGCGCCGGCGCCTCGCCCACGCCGTGGCAGCGCCGGCACTCGGCCAGGGCGTCGAACCGCCGATCCCGGTAGACGCGGCGGGTGAGCCCGCGTTCCACCTGCCAGCCCTGCGTCCAGGCGAAGGAGTCCAGTTCCGCGAAGAGACCGCACTCGTACGCCCAGATCGCTAATCGATTACGCAGCCTCCGCAATGGACCCCATCGGACTCCGAAGGGGATAGGATTCATGGCAAGACCATCCTTTTGGAGTTGGGATGTGTTCGTCTCTGGGCCGGCGCCACCAACGTCGGCCCAGTTTTCGTCAGAATCACGAAAAGATGCCTGACGCCGCTGTCGCGAATAAAAGCGGCAGGATTGAGGGAGCACTGGCCGCGGAACCGGCACAGGTGCCCGCGAAGGCGCGCTGAATCACAGCCGAGACTCTCTGGCCACCACCCCCCTTCAAGATCGTGATCTTGACAAGGCTGCCGTGTGCCCAGGCTGCACCCTTATACGTGTATTGTGCCTTCAGCAAGCGCCGCTGGCAATTGCCATCCTGAAATTGCCAGGAGCATGTGCGTGCGGTATTTTACCGACACCCTTGCCAGTGGCCGTTGCCAGGTGCGATTGCCAGGGCCCTGAACTGGGAAGACTGGTCGAATCGGTCATGGAGTGCGCGCCCGGTTCAGGCGGTTGAGGACGGAGAAGAGGTGGGGGCAGATGGCGACGGTGAACCCGACGCTCCGACGGCGCCAACTCGCCGCCCAGCTTCGCGAGATGCGCCGGGAGAGCGGTCTGAAGATCGAGGAGGTCGCCGAGCGCCTGCTGTGCTCCACGGCGAAGATCAGCCGGATGGAGACGGCGCAGCGCAGGGTCAGCCTTCGAGACGTGCGCGACCTGTGCGAGCTGTACGGGGCCGACGAGGCCAAGACGAATATGCTGATGACATTGGCCCGCGAGGCCCGTCAACCGGGCCTCCGCGACGAGGTGGACATCGGCAACCCGAAGCTTCAGACATATCCGCGCCTTGAGGCGGCGGCCTCCGCCGTGTCGGAATTCCAGAACGGCTTCATCCCCGGTCTGCTGCAGACCGAGGACTACATGCGGGCGCTCATCCGCGGCATGCTTCCCGGCATCTCCCAGGATGTCCTCAACGCCCGGGTGGAGGTACGTCTCGAACGCCAGCAGCGTCTTCTCCGGGGCGAGCTTCCACGATACTGGGCGATATTCGATGAGGCGGCGCTACATCGGCGGGTAGGCGGGCCGAAGGTGATGTTCCGCCAACTGGAGCAGCTCGGCGAACTGTCCGAGCTCTCTCATGTCGTCATCCAGGTCATCCCGTTCGACGTAGGTGCGTACATGGCGCTGGACAACTCCTTCCACCTGGTGGAGATGAAGGACACCATGACCTCCGACGTCGTCTACCTGGAAGGAATAGTGACCGCAGATTACCTTGAGAGACCCGCCGACCTGCAGATATATCGAGAGGCCCTGGAGCGGCTGCGTGCCGCGGCGCTGAACCCCCAGAGCTCCCTCGCACTCATTGAGAAGATCAAGAACACCTACGTGATCTAGCTGGTTCAACGATCACTTGGCATAGAAGTGAAAGAGTAGTCAGACAAAGATGTCGGCAACCCATGTTAATCGCCGCGAGCCGGCCTGGCGTAAGGCCACGGCATCCGGCGGAGGAAACTGCGTCGAGGTGGCGCCTTTCCACGGATCGATTGCCATGCGCGATTCCAAGAATCCCGAAGGCGCGATCCTCGTAATCGATCCAAACGCGTGGGCGAGTTTCGTCACCGCAATCAAGAGGGAAGGCTGAGCGCCTCCTCACGATCATCGTGTGCCGAGCAGGGGCGAGGGAAGGCTCAATGGCCTCCCTCGCCCCTGTTTTATCGATGCCACGACCCGTCACCCAGTCCCCTGCTCTCCCTGAGCCATCAGAAATCCCTGCAGATTCCGGCACCGTAACATATAAGTTAAAATCTTCACGGATACCGATCTCGCTGGGACATCCGAAGTTCAGGGAGCGAGAGTCATGACGAAACCTCCAGCGTCTTCTCGCCTGAAGTGGCGATCCGCAAGCGCAAGCGGCGGGCAGAACTGCCTGCAGGTCGCGGCCGCCCACGACAGGGTCGTAATGCGGGACGGCAAGGCAGGACCTTCGGGACCGATCCTCTCCTTCACCAAAGCCGAGTGGACGGCCTTCATTCGCGATATCAAGGGGGGCCGTTTCCTGTAATTGCTGCGCCCAAAAGCAGCGACCGGATCCGGTCAATCAGCGCCCGGCACAAATGACGGGCGAATACATTCGGCGCGGGTCCGCGCCCCGGCCGGTCACCGCCCGCACCGGGCCACCTCCTCACCCGCCGCCGCATGGGCCGCAGATGTCCGCTGAGCCGGGAGTTTACGCAGGGCACGCCGGCGGCAGGACGTGCGAACGGGTGGTCTCACCAAGTTCTGCTGCGGGGTTCTACTGAGGGGTTCTGCTGCGGGGCAACCTCGTGGAACCGGCGGTCGCGGTCATGGTGGGGGCGACGTTCAGCGGGCCGATCCAGGCTCTGGTGCACAATCTGATCACACCGCTCATCGCGGCGGTCATCGGCGGGCGGCGGCCTGACTCTTCGCAGTACACGTTCGCCGTCAACGGGGCGGAGTTCAACTACGGCGACTTCATCGCAGCCCTTCGCGGCGTGGCCGATCGTCTCACCGTTGGGCGATATGTCGCACGATAAGTAAGTTGTCCTGGGATATGAGGGGCGGGAGGACGACGGACGCGAGCCGTTGATGTGGCCTCCTAGGACAGTAGGGGTGGGGATGTAAGCGCGATGTAAGCGTTTCGCAAGCGACGGTTCCTAGCGTTTGCGGCGGTTCAGAACACTAGGAAGGAATCGATATGAAGCTCCCCACTCGTTTTCTCATGGTCGCCGCCGCGGCGACGCTGCTTTCGCTCTCCGCGGCCTGCGGCTCGGGGGGCGGCGCCGTTGCCGGAGGCGACTCCGGCACCACGATCGCACAGGGCGGGAACTCCGACGGCGGCTCCTCCGGGGGCGGGGGCGACAAGGCCGAAATCTGCCAGAAGGCGACCAAGGCCCTCCAGGACTTCGGCCAGGCCGCGACGGCCTCATCCTCCGGGGACTTCAGCGCGTTCAACGCCGCCGCGAAGAAGCTCGGCACGGAGTTGGAGCAGCTCGCCGGTGAGGCCGACGGCGACCTCAAGACCACGTTGAGCTCGATGGCGACCGCGTGGGGGAGTCTCAAGGTGGACACCTCCGACCTCGCCGGATCGGCCAACAAGATTCTTGAGGCCAGCAAGCAGGCGTCGGAGCAGACCCAGAAGCTCGTCACCGCCTGCGCCTGATCTTCGTCCCGCTTCTCACGCCGACACTTTGGACGCCGCGCCGGTCACCCGACCGGCGCGGCGTCCGCGCGTCCGGCCCCGGTGGGCCCTCCGCAGGCGACAGTGGCGGGCGAGCAGCAGGGTCGGTTCGGCGGTCGATGGCGTCGATCCCGGCGCGGACCTCGGCGGGCGAGGCCGACGCGTCCTGCGTGCCGGGCTCGCGCCCTGAGGTCGTCATCCTCGCGGCATCGAGCGTCATCGTGCGCTCGGGGTCGGGCATGAGGTGAACGCTTCACCCTTGCGGAGCACACGGCCGGTGCGGGAGAAGGCGTCAGGGCCGCTCAGTACTCCAGACCCCAGTCGTGCGGGCCGAGCGCGTACCTGTCGCCCTGGACCACCAGCCAACCGTGCTCGACGAGGTCGTCGAGGCACTCGCGCACCACGTCCTCCGCCAGATCGGTCATCTCCACGATGTCGGAGAGCCGCGGCGACACGTCGTCCACCGCGCAGGAGGCGACCGCCTCGTACACGACGGTCTCGGTGTCGGACATCGCCTGCACGTCGCGCAGGTCATCTCGGCGTTCAGCCACGCTGGCGCGCCCCTTCGCGCAGTCGTTCGGCGTCGATGTGCCGCTGGGGGTAGCGGCGCAGGTACTCGGCCTCCAACTCGCTCATGCGCTCGTTGTGGTTGCGCAGCGCGTCGTCGGAGCCGTGCAGCAGCGTCTCGGTACGCGTCTGGTGGAGTTGCCCGAGTTCGCGAAGAAGATCTTCGTCGTCCAATGCCTTCGGATCGATTCCCATACCCATGCCGATCGCCCTACCCCGGGAGGGGCCCGTCAGACCTCGGTGGGCTTGTCCCACCGCTCGTCGGGGGCGCCGTCGGACGCCTTGGCGTTGGGCGGGTCGGTGTCGGAGGGCGTGTGCTCCTCGGCGAAGTCCGGATCGGCCGTGAGTTCCTCCGGGTCGCGCGGCCGACGGTCGGGTTGCGGCCGACCGTCGTCGGACTTCCGCTCGCTCATGTCGGGTCTCCTTCTTACGCTTACGGCTTCTTACGCTTACGGCTGCTTTCGGCGGAAACACTCCCGGAAGGCGGCCGCGCCGCCGGTCCGAGGTCTCAGGCGTCCCTGCCCGCTGCCGTCGGGTTGAACCCGCAGGCCCCGGCGGCGCTCTCTGGCCCGTTCCGGGACGGGCGACATCGACCTGAATAGGCCCCGGAGTAAGCCCCGGAATAAGCCCCGGAATAAGCCTCCGTATGAGCCCGGTTGTGCGGGTTATGAGTGACGAGATCCGTGGCCTCGCCCGGGGCGATGCAGAGGTGCCCCTGTCCGTCCTTGACCTCGCGACCGTCGGCGTGGGCAGTACGCCGTCGGAGTCCCTGGCCGTCAGCACGGAGCTCGCCAAACGGGCCGAGGAGTGGGGGTATCACCGGTTCTGGGTGGCCGAGCACCACGGCATGCCGGGGGTCGCCAGCTCCTCCCCGGCCGTCCTCATCGCCCATTTGGCCGCCAACACCCGTACGATCCGCGTCGGTTCCGGCGGGGTCATGCTGCCCAACCACGCACCCCTGGTCGTCGCCGAGCAGTTCGGCACTCTGCACGCGCTGCACCCGGGCCGCATCGACCTCGGCCTGGGCCGTGCCCCGGGCACCGACCCGGCCACGGCCCGCGCCCTGCGCCGTGCGGCGGATGTGGATCCCGACGATTTTCCCCAGCAGGTGGCGGAGCTGACCGCGTTCCTGGACGACGAGTTCCCCGAGGGGCATCCCTACCGGCGCATCCACGCCATCCCAGGGGAGGCCAACGCCCGCGGGGTCGGCCGGCCGCCGATCTGGCTGCTCGGCTCCAGCGGCTTCAGCGCACAACTCGCCGGTCTGCTGGGGCTGCCGTTCGCCTTCGCCCACCACTTCAGCGCGGCCAACACGGTGCCCGCCCTGGAGCTGTATCGCTCGTCGTTCCGCCCCTCCGAGGTCCTCGACCGTCCGTACGCCCTGATCGGCGTGGGCGCGGTCGCGGCCGACACCGACGCGGAGGCGCTGCGGCTGGCGCGCACCGGCGCCCTGTCGATGCTGCGCCTGAGGCTCGGCATGCCGGGGCCGGTCCCCACCCCCGAGGAGGCGGAAGCCTACCCCTACTCACCCCTGGAACAGGAGATCGTCGACGGCTGGCTCTCCAATGTGGTGTTCGGCTCGCCCGAGACGGTACGGCGCGGCCTGGACGAGCTACGCGAGCGAACCGGCGCCGACGAGCTGATGCTCACGACCAACATCAACGGCGGGGCGGCCCGCATCCGCTCCTACGAACTCATCGCCCAGGCCTACAAGATGGCCTGACGGGCCCCTTCGAAGCGGCCTATCGGATGGTGCATCAGCGCCTGGGCGCACCCGACTCGGTGCGGGCGTCCAGGCGCGGACTCACGTGGCCGAAATCGGTTGCGTTCCCACCGGGGTGGGGGCGACGGCGTTGCCGCGGACGCGGCGGTCCATCAGGGTGTGGGCCGGCGAGTAGATCACGGCGTTGATCGCGCCCTTGGTGGCGGCCTGTGCGTTGGGTGTGCCCTTCAAGGGCTTCGTCGAAGCCGTTTACTGGGGTGCCGTTTACTGGGGTGCCGTTTACTGGGGTGCCGTTTACTGGGGTGCCGTTTGCTGGGGTGTCGCTTGCCTTCGATCAGCGGACGTCGGAGAAGGCCGCCCAGACGACCTTGCCGCGGTGGATCAACGACCATCCCCACGCGACGCTGAGCGCCTCCACCAGATGCAGCCCGCGACCCGACTCCGCGAACTCATCCTCTTCCGTGATGACCGGGACGTTGTCGCTCGGGTCATGCACCACGCAGACGACGTGAGCGGCATGGTGCAGCAATCGCACCTTGATCGGCCAGGCAGGGGCGAGATGGGGAACCGCGTGCCTGAGCGCGTTGGTCACCAGCTCGCTGACCACGAGTTCGATGTCGAAGGCGAGATCTTCCAAACCCCAGTCACGCAGCGTCTTAAGCGTGAACTCGCGAGCCACCCGTGCGCTCTGTCTGTCGCTGCCGAGGCCGTAGGCCCGCTCGGTCACCGCGGGATCGGGCTCTTCGACGGCAGCCGGAAGCCACATGGGGACACTTCCCCTGATTGACTTCTCCGCGGTCCAACGTACCGGGTAGGCGGTCATTACGGTCCCCGTGGCGCGTCGTAATGGCAGGCTCCGTACGGGAGATTATCTTCGTCTAAGAGCGTGACATATGCAAGGACAGATGCACGTGCATTTGTAATGGCACATTGAGTGACGAACCGGGTTGTGGCAGATTAGGCGTTTGGGTCTGCGGGCGGGAGACAGGACATGACCGCGCACTCGGACGGTGACGAGCCCACTGGCATCCTGCCCTTCTACACGGGCGGGCCCACAGTCCTGCGGATCATCCTGGGCGCCCAACTGCGCCGGCTTCGCCTGCAGAGGGGCATCAGCCTGGAGCGCGCGGGCGCGGCGATCCGCGCCTCACACGCCAAGATGAGCCGTATGGAGCTGGGCCGGGTCGGCTTCAAGCTGCGCGACGTCGCCGACCTGCTCACCCTCTACGGCGTGACCGATCCGGATGAAAGGGAGACGCTGCTCGGCCGGGCGGAGCGGGCCAACAGCCCGGGCTGGTGGCACAAGTACGACGAGATCCTGCCGCAGTGGTTCCGCGTCTACATCGGCCTGGAGGAGGCCGCGTCGATCATCCGCGCCTTCGAGATCCAGTTCGTGCCGGGACTGCTGCAGAGCACCGACTACGCCCGCGCCGTCATCCTGCTGAGGCACGCCACCGCGCCCCAGGAGGAGATCGAGCAGCGCGTGGAACTGCGGCAGGCCCGCCAACGGCGGATCACCTCCTGCGACGGCCCCAAACTGTGGGTGGTCCTCGACGAGGCGGTACTGCGCCGCCATTTCGGGGGCCGCGAGGTCATGCGCGAGCAGATCGGACACCTGCTCGAACTGAGCGAGCACCCCAACATCACCCTGCAGGTGCTCCCCTTCGACCACGGCGGCCACGCCGCCGCCGGAGGTCCCTTCTCGATCCTGCGCTTCAGCGAGGCCGAACTTCCCGACGTGGTCTACCTGGAACAACTGACCAGCGCCCTCTACCTGGACAAACGCCAGGACACCGAGCACTACATGAAGGTCATGGACCGCGTGTGCATGGAGGCGATGTCAGCCGCCACCACCCGTCGCTTCCTCAACATCATGCGCCGCGACCTCTCACCCTGACCGAAACCACCACCGCGGCCTCTCCCGCCGACCGCGTCCGATGGCCGGCGATCGGCGTCGGATGTCGTGCCGCTGCTCTCTGACACGGGGCAACGCCTGTGCGCTACCGACGGGCCCTGGACGCGCGACCCACCCCTTCGGATGACAGATTTTGTGGTTTTTTCTCGCCCTAATCCCCCTCCCGGACACCGTTCGGTGGCGTATCTTGCAAGAGCAAGGACAATCGTAATTACATATGCACGTGCATCCGCGTCCCCGGGGAGAGGCGATGGGCGAGGTATACAACGGCATCCCAGCCAGCCATCTGGAGGATGTCGCGTGGCGTAAGAGCAGTCACAGCAATCCGAGCGGTAACTGCGTCGAGGTGGCGAAGCTTGCGGACGGACGGTTGGCCGTACGCAACTCCCGGCACCCCTACGGGCCCGCTTTGATCTACACGAAGGCCGAGATCGCCGCGTTCATCTCAGGTGCCAAAGACGGCGAGTTCGATGATCTAGCCCTCTGACCATCTGACACAGGGGCCCGTCCGTGGGGGGCGGGCCCCCACCCCTCACCAACGAAGGCCAAACCCTCCCCCGAAGCATCAGGCGACATCCAGCGAGCGGCGTCACCCGCTCGGCCGCACCGCACCACGATAGCGCGCCGCGAAGTACGGCGACTTGGCGAAGTTTGTCTTCTTGACCACATCCCCGGTCTTGGGCGCGTGGATCATCACCCCGTCGCGGAGATAGAGGCCCACATGCGTGGGGTCTCCGCGGCCTCCGCCGAAGAAGACCAGATCCCCCGCTCGGAGCTCGCCCGAGACGATGCGGCGCCCCTGACGGAACTGCCGGCCGGTGTAGTGGCCCAGCCTCACCCCCGCCTTGGCCCAGGCGTAGAGGGTCAAACCCGAACAGTCGAATCCCCGGGTCCGGCTGCCCCGCCCGACCCCCTTGGTAGGCCCGGCGGCGGACCCGCCGCCCCAGGAGAACGGCGTCCCCAGCTGGCCGAGCGCCGCCGTCACGGCGATCTGCCCCGGCAATCGGCCCCGCGCGCCATCGCTCGTGTTTCGGGCGCTCGCACGCCCGTCCGGCCTCGCATCCGGCGTCACGCCAGGAACCCCGTACGCTCCGCCGCCCGCCTCTCCCCCATCCACCTCGCCCTCATCCGCCCCCCTTCCATCGGCTTCCCGCTCATCCACCCCCTTTCCATCGGCTTCCCGCCCATCCACCCCCTTTCCATCGGCTTCCCGCCCATCCGCCTCCGCTTCATATCCGCTCCGACCGGCCGCTCCCTCTGGGCCCCCGCCACGGGCTTCGGGAACGTCCCTGAGCGCCTTGCCGGGCTCGCCAGCTCCGGTCGTCCGCCGGAATGGCCGCCACCCCCATGTGGTGATCCGGCCCTCGCACGTGCCGGTCAGCAGCGCGCCGTTCGCGCCGAAGGTGAATACGTAGGAACAGATCTCCCAGGACCCCGCCGTGGTGGCGGGGGCCGTATACGCAGGGGCCGAGGCCGGATGGGCGAGGGCGAGGGCGGCCCCGGTGACGGCCGGCCCGAGTGCGGTGAGAAGGCCGAGGAAGGCGGGCATCAGACGCCCTCCTCAATCGACGAGGTGAGACGCACCTTGATCACGACGACTCTCCTGATCCGTGGACGACAGGACGAGCCTCAGGATCGGGCGACGGCGTACCTCGCCAATGGGCCGAACCACGTTCTGTGGATAACGCGCGAGGGGCCGCCCCACTGCGGGCAGGCGACGGCCCCGTCATTCAGCAACGTCACGCAGGAACGTCAACTCAGGAGATGCAATGGTCCCGGCCCGGTCGCTTTGCGACGTGACCGCCGGTTCAGCCGCTCTTGGTCTGACCGAGCACGGGATGCTCCCCGGTGTGGCGGTCGGAGTCGGGCCAGTGGAGCAGGAGCATCGCGGCGTCGTCGGCCAGGGGATTGCCGACGTGGCGGAGGAGGTCGGCGCGCAGAGCGTCAAGGGCCACCTGGGGTTCGTGCTCTCGAAGCATGGGCGCGCGTTCCGGCAGCGGGTAGAAGACGCCCCGGCGGTCCCGCGCCTCGATGACGCCGTCGGTGTACAGCAGCACCCGGTCGCCAGGCCCGAACGGGAGGTGGAACGGCTTGGGCACCTCCAACTGCAGGTCGGTCAGGCCCAGCGGAAGCGATTCCTCGGGAGGTTCGGCGAAAGCGCTGGTGCCGTCCCGGTAGAGCATCAACGGCGGCGGGTGGCCGCAGTTGAGGAACGAGATGCCGCCGTCGCCGGTCACCTCGGCGATGATCGCCGAGACGAACCGCTCGCCGTCGGTCAGGTGCCGGGCCAGCACCTGTTCCAGACGCGTCGCCACCCCTTGAAGATCGGCCTGGTCGTACGCCGCCTGCCGGAAGACGCCGACCACGAGGGCGGCCGTCTCCACCGCCTCCAGCCCTTTGCCCTGCACGTCGCCGACGATCACCCGCACCCCGTCCGGCGTGGTGACCACCTCGTACAGGTCGCCGCCGATACGGGCCTCGGCGGCGGCCGACGTGTAGGAGAGCGCCACGTCCAGGTCTCCCGCCCGCCTGGGCACGGGCCGCAGCAGCACGCGCTGGGCCGCCTCGGCGACGAGCTGGACGCTGGCGAGCTGCCGCTCACGCCGGATGCGTCCGGCGCTGGCGAGCATGCTGGCCACGGTGACACCGGCGATGGACAGGATGTTCAGATCGTTCCTGCTGGTCCATTCCATGTTGTTGAACGCGGCGAGCCCGACGCACAGGACCAGGGCGAGCAGCCCGATGAGCGCCGTCCGCCGGACCGTGCACGAGACACTGGCGAAAGCCGGGCCGAGGGACAGCAGGGGAAGATGCCCCACTCCCGGCCCCGTCCAGATGTCGACGAAGGCCACCGCCGCCATGACCGCGAACGGGAGCAGTTCCAGCAATCTCTGTGTCTTCACGCACGCCACCACGCCCGGGGCCGCTCCGGGAAGGGAGCTCGGCCACAGTGGATCTCACAACTCGCCTCTGACGCGTACACGTGCAGTTACTACCACATGTGACGAGATGCCACGGCGTCACTTCCTCCCATGCCTGGAGTCACACCCCGAGACCGACTCGCCTTGCGGCGTCTCACCGGACGGCGCGGTGGGACCCTTAGAGAGTACGTCGTCCGGCACGTGGTCCGATACAGGTCCGGTGCAGGTCCGATCCAGGTCCGGTGCAGGTCCGGTACAGGGTGGAAACGGGACCGGCACGGACCGCGACGCCATTCTCGGCGACGCCCGCCCTGCCTCCCCTCGGGGTGGAGTCACACGCCGGGCTTGCGGACCCCCTCGCCGGTGATCTGGTGGAACCGGCGCCGCAGGCCGGTCACCTGGAGCAGGCGACGCAGGCTGGAGGGCGGGTTGGCGAGGGTGAGGCTGCCGCAGTTCAGGGCGATCCTGTCGGCGGCCTTGACGAGGGCCTCCAGCCCGATCAGGTCGCAGAAGGGCACGCCGGTCAGGTCCACGGTGATGACGGCGCAGCCGTGCCCGCTCACCGACTCGAGCACCTCGAGGAGGGGCTCCGCCGTGACGAGGTCCAACTCGCCGTACACCTCGACGACGGGCGCCCCGTCGGGACCCACGCGGGTGATCGTGCGCAACGAAGTCGTCGACATCACCGTGCCGCGCCGGGACGACCGGCCCAGGGCCCGCAGGGGCGACGTCACGCTCTTGCCGTTGGTGCCATACGAGGAAGACAGGCCCTCGTCCCCGGAGGGGACGGGGAGACTCCCGTAGGTGGACTCCATATGTCACACGCCTTCTTCGTGGCGGAGGGGACCAAGGTTGATACAGACATCCAAACGCCCCCGCCCGTGGATGTCTTCTTGTTTTAGATGAACGCTCCGACAGTTTCGTTTATTCGGCCCTCCCACCAAGATCACGGCCATGGGACCGGCCCGGCGACCACGTGTCCCCCCTCGCCTCCGCCGCCGACTTGGGCGTGAACCGCCCGCAAGGCCAAGCCAGGGCGGCCTTGAGCAGGCATCGGACCCGGCCCGCCCGCGGCGCCCGCAGGGCGGCCCCCGCGGGCACGGCGGCACGCGGCGACATGATCGCCGTGATGAGAATCACATTGTCCGGTCGAACTGTATTCGGACTAACAGCAAGAAAACCGACGAAGGTATTCGCCGGTCAGGCGCGGTCGCCGGCGCCGGGAGCGACGTTCGCAAGATCGGCCAGGACGGCGGCCAGCGGCGGGCGTTCGGCGACGCTGACGTCGCTGACCCTGGCCCGGCCGTGCTGCTCCTTGTCGAACTGCAGCAGGGTGGCGTTGAGCGGCTCAGGCGTGACCACCCGGCCCTGGCGTTCGAGACGGGACCAGGCGGTGAGCATGATCTGCGCGGCCATGCGGCCGAGGGCGGGCGTGGACTGGTGGCTGTGCTCGCGGCTGCCCAGATCCACCTGGGTCATGGCATCGAGCCCCTCGGCGTCGAGCAGGTCGATGAGCAGGCCGAGCTCGACCCCGTACTCGGTGACGAACGGGACGCGCTCCAGCACCTCGCGGCGCGCGGCGTACTCGCCGGCCAGCGGCTGGACGAACCCGGCGAGCTCCGGCCAGTAGAGATTGATCAGCGGGCGCGCGACCAGTTCGGTCACCCGGCCGCCGTCGCCCCGGTGGGCCACCCCGTCGGGGGTGATCAGCGGACGCTCGTACCCGCCTTTGACGAACACCACTCCCGGGTCGGTGAGCAGCGGGCCGACCAGGCCGGTCACGAAATGCGCGGCGAAGTTGCGCAGGTCGGCGTCGATGAACACGATGATGTCGCCCTCGGCCGCGGCGAGTCCCTTCCACAGGGCCTCGCCCTTGCCGGACAGCGGCGGCAGTTCGGGCAGCACCGCGTCCTGGTGTACGACCCGGGCGCCCGCCGCGGCGGCCACCTGGGCGGTGTCGTCGGTGGAACGGGAGTCGACGACGAGGATCTCGTCGACGAGCGGCACGACCTCGACCAGCTCGGCGCGGATGGTGGCGACGATGTCGCCCACGGTGGCCTGCTCGTCACGGGCGGGCAGGACGACGCTGACCGTTGTGTCCCCCTTGGCCGCCACGAGTTCGGCCGCGGTCCAGTCGTCGGCGGACCGGCTGCGGCGCATCCAGTCGCGCACCCGCGACAGGGTCGCCGAGGACGAACCGTCCAGGTCGAGGTGGGGATACACCTGCAGCTCGTCATCCATCATGTCGGCCCCCTGAAATTCCATGAGAAAATCTTTAGCGGCCTGACATGCCCGGATACAACAGTAATAGACGTCCAAGAACGAAATTTATTGTTTCAGAGCGCTTTCGAGCGCGCGACGGCGACTGTGCGCGTCACGACATCCGCGACACGCCTAGCGGGCGCTCAGGACGTCCAGCGTGAGGGCGGCCGACCAGGCGAAATCCGCGCAGCCGTGCCCCTCCCAGGTGAAGGGGTCGAAGTACTCCCGGAACCCCGACTCGGCGGTCACCTGGACGATGCTCTCGGCCACCAGACCGGCCAGGGCCTCCCTCCGCTGGCGCAGGCCGTGCCACACCAGCCAGGCGGTGTTGATCCAGGCGGGCCCGCGCCAGTAGCGCGAGCGCTCGAACGCGGGGCCGCCGGGGGCGTAGCTCGGCGGCAGCCCGGCGTACAGCCCGAACCGCGTGATCGCGGTGTCGATCAGGCGATCGGCCACGTCGGCGGGCAGGTCGGGCAGGATCAGCGGGATCAGTCCGGCCACGCTGTCCACCAGCAGGGCCTTGCCGGTGAGCAGGTCGCGGGCGAGGAACAGGCCGCGCGCCGGATCGAACAGGTGGTCGATCATGGCGCGGGTGACGGCCTCGGCCTGCTCCAGGTGGGGGTACGGGTCGGCGCCGATCTCGGCCGCGATGTCGGCGAGAGCCGCCTCCGCCGCGCCGTACGCGGCGTTGATCAGAGGGTCGGCGACCACGAAGGCGTGCTCGTCGAGCAGCCGGTCGTCACGGTACCCGCCGTCGCGGTAGGCGGCGGCGAGCGCAGTGTAGCGCCGGTAGTCCAGGTCGGTCGGGCGCTCGTCCGCGCCGACGTGGGTGAGGTCGCGGCGCTTGTCCCGCAGCGGTCCGGCCGGCACGGCGGCGAGCGGCTCGTCCCAGGCCGGGCTGTTGTCCATGCCCGACTCCCACGGGTGGACGATCGCCAGCAGGCCGTCGCCGGCGGGGCGACGGCAGGTGCGCAGGTACTCCTGCTGCGCGACGAGGCGGGGATAGATCGCGCGCAGGAAGTCGCGGTCGGGGGCGGCCTGGTGGATCCGCCAGACCGCGAGGGCGTGCACCGGCGGCTGCACGATGCCGGACGTGCTCGCGGCCGGAGCCGCCGGGACCTCGTGCGAGCGCCAGAACCCGGGGCCGGGGAAGTACGCCTCGTCGGGGACCGACGGGCTGAAGACGATATGCGGCACCCGCCCGTCGCGCCACTGCGCCTCGAACAGCGTCAGCAGCTCGCGCCGGGCGCGGTCCGGCACCCAGCTCGCGTTGCCGATGGCGATGAAAGCCGAGTCCCAGCTCCACTGGTGCGGGTAGAGCGTGCGCGACGGGACGGTGTGGGTGCCCGCCCAGTTGGCGGCGAGAACGCGCATGGCCTCGCCGCGCAGCTCTTCGAGGTCGTGGACGAGGGGTAATTGAGGGCGGGGCGCCGGGGTCCGCAGTGGCGCTGTCACAGGACTTCTGCTTTCTTCATGACAAAAGTGACGGGTGTTCAGAGCAGCACTGACACACTTCAATGAGGGAACGTACAGAAGTGTATCCCCGATACTGCGTTAAGCGTGAACACCACCTAGAATCCACGATTCCGCCGTGCTAAACAAGGGTTTCCGGCGGAGTTCGACACGCCAACAACCCGGCGTTTCACCTGGTGAGAAAGGTTACGCCGCGGCCCGCGAGCATGATCGCGGGTGCGAGGACGATCAGTGACGGGCGTTACGGGATAAAAGGCGTTCGCCTATTGCGGAGAGCCGTTGGCGCGCTCGCCCGCGAGCGCGGAATCCGGCGTGGGATAGGCGACGAAGAACCGGTCCAGCCCCGATCAGGAGCCTGGCCCTGCACCACATCCCGGGCCGACCGGCGCGGCGACGCCGTGCGGGAGATGTTCAGGGTGCTGAGACCGGGCGGACGCCTGCTGATCGCCGACTACCGCCCGCCCGCCAATCCCCTGCTCGCATCCGCGACCGCGACTTCACCGCCGTCTCCCGCTACACGGCCCTCTGGAAACGGCCCTCGCCGACGCGGGGGTTGCAGGCCAACGCCGTCGCCGTCGGACAGGTCGGGCGAGTCATGATTCGGGTCGGCGTTGCGGCCCGCGCGCACAACGCGCAGTTCCCGCCGCGGCGCTGCGCGGCCCTACTCTTGACCCATCATGTCCCGCGCCCGCCTTTACCGGAACGGCGTCCTCGAAGCGGAGGGTTTCCCCGTCTCCGAGGTGTCCGAGCACGTCCGTGATCCGTCCGCCACCGTCTGGTTCGACCTGTGCGCGCCGTCCGAGGCCGAGCTGGCGGCGATCGGCGAGGCACTCGGCCTGCACCCGCTCTCCGTTGAGGACGTGCTGCAGGAGCAGCAGCGTCCCAAGCTCGACGTCTACGACAGCCACCTGTTCCTCACCGTGTACGCCCTGACGCTGGACGCGACCGGCACGCTGCGCCACTGCGAGGTGGACGTGTTCCTCACCGCCAACGCCATGGTCACGGTGCGGGAGAACGACCTGCTCGACATCGACGCGGTGACGCACCGCTGGGACGCGGCGCGGGAGCGGGCCGGTCAGGGCGTGGCCTTCCTGCTGCACGGGCTGCTCGACTACGTGGTGGACGGGCATCTCCAGGTGGCCGAGGAACTGGACGACCGCGTCGAGGAGCTGGAGGATCTGCTGTTCGACGACCGGCCGCAGGGCCATCATCTGCAGCGCCGTACCTTCGAGTTGCGCAAGACGATGCTTCGGCTGCGCCGTGTCACCAAACCCATGCGGGATCTGGTGGACGGCCTCGACAGGCGCGAACTCGGGATGATCGGCGCCGACATGGCCCCGTACTTCCGGGATGTATACGACCACGTGCTGCGGGTCAGCGAACTGAACGAGTCCATGCGGGAACTGCTCGGCAACGTCCGCGAGACCTACCTGACCCTGCAGGGCAACCGGATGAACGCCATCATGAAGAAGGTCACGAGCTGGGCGGCGATCATCGCCGTCCCGACCTCGATCACCGGCTTTTTCGGCCAGAACGTGCCCTTCTTCGGCTACGGCCTGCCCAGCGGGCTCTGGATCTCCGTCCTTCTCATGGTGGTCACCTCCGTTTCGCTCTACGTCGTCTTCCGTAAATGGGATTGGCTCTAGCGACGCCGCATCCGCCGACGCGCTCGTGCCCACAGGACGCCCCACGATGGGGCGCACGCCGTGCCGGGCGGGCGATGGCGCCGCGCCCGGCTCCTTCGCGCCCGGATACCTGCTACCTGGCGCTACCTGGCGGCGTTGAACGCCGCCGCCACGCCTCCGGCGATCACCGTCGTGAGCACCACGATGATCACGAGGGCCGATAGGGGACGTCGTCGCTCCGGCCGCGGCTTCATTTCCAGCGCCCGGAACATCGGCGGCGTCGGCGAGGCCGACGGGCGAGGCGTCTTGGCGGGACGTGACCGGTGCGGCGGACGCCGCACCGTCTCTTCCTGTGGCAGCGCCGCCGCGGGTGGGGCGCTACGGGGTGGCGCTGGCCTGGGGACCTCGGGCTTCGGGGTGGTGGGCCTGGGCGCGGGAGGCGGCGGAGCGACCGGTACCGGGCGAGGGGACGGCTGGGGAGGCGGAGGCGACGGGGTCGGGGCCGGCTGACGGCAGACACCGATCTCGACGGTGGCCGCCAGCCCCGCGACAGGCCCCACATCGAGGCAGACCGCCACCCGCAGGCCGATCGGCAGCAGGTCGGTTCCCACCGACGGCGCGGATTCCACCGGCGGCCGACGGAGGTCGATCGACACCTCGGATCGGACCGGCGGCCGGGGGAGGTCGATCGACACCTCGGATCGGACCGACGCCCCGGTGCCGGGCACGGGATCGGCCATGGCGACGCCCACTGCCGCCGGGCACGACAGGGCACACAGACCGGCGCACAGACCGACGATCGCGATCAGCGGAGACCGCGACGCCGGGGGGCGCGGTCCGCACCGGGGAGCCATGATCACCGGCCTCCGGATATCCGCTGCAGCTCCGTGAGCGCCGACGTGAACGCGTCCGGCCCGACGGCCAGTCCGCCGTCGAACACGCTGACGATGTCGAAGACCATGTAGACGCCGATGCCGAGCAGCGCCGCCATGACCACCAGCGGCACCACCGCCGGCCCGCGCGGTCGCGCACCCGCCATGAACGGAAATACCGTGACCACCACTCCGGTCAGGACCGTCATGGCGAGCAGCGCCGCGGGCGGTCGCGCCTTCGCGTCGGCCTCACGCACCCGGCGCGCTTCGGCCACGCCGCGCACCTGTTCCAGGACGGCGCCCTTGGCCTCCTGCTCGTCGGTGTCCTCGGTCTTGAAGGCGGCGACCTGCGTACGCAGCCGGTCGATGCGCGCCCCGCCTTCGGGGTCGAGCTCCCCCTTCACCATCAGCGGCCAGTCCCGGTTCAGCACGAACCGCACGTACTCCCGCAGTTCGGACTGGACCTGGGGGCCGAGGGGCGCGGGCAGCCGGGCGGCCGCCCAGTGCGCCTCCACCACCGCCTGGCCCTCGGTGTAGGTGTTCTGCCGGGCGACGTCGGCGGCCGTCCACGGCACCACGATCGCGATGGCGAAGGAGAGCAGGAACAGCGCCGACAACATCGCGCCGGCGTGCCCGGCGGTCGCGCCCGAGGGCTCGTGGTCTTCGGTGCCGAGGCCGCGCCTGCGGTACACCAGCGCGGCGATCGCCACGACTCCGGCCGCCGCGAGCGCGGCGAGGATGCTTGCCACCATGAGGCCCTCCTGGCTTGCGTTTGACCGGGGTCCCTGCGACTTTGCCGATCACAGTGCGCTCAATGACTATCACACAACGTCACCATTACGCTTACTCGACACAACAAAGTCGTGACCCCAGGCGAACGAGCTCCGCCGGCGGCCTGACGGCCGATCCCTATCGGCCGATGTGCGCGCGTATGCACGTGGCGGTGGCGAACCGCCGGGAGACGGGCGGATGGTCGCAGGGCGTCCCGTCCCCGGGCGATCCCCGGCCTATCCGTCGCCCTCCCGTCGCCCTCCCGTCGCCTACCCGTTGCCTATCCGTCGGCGGCCCAACCGTGCAGGCGCCGCAGGACGGCGGCGACCCGCAGGAACCTCGCGCGGTCCAGGACGGCCCCCTCGCGGCGGATGTCGTCCTCGTCCAGTTCGTAGACGCGGTCCAGTCGCAGGTAGGAGACCCGGCCCTGCCGGTCCCAGGGGCCGGAGCCGAGTTCCAGCCAGTCCTGTGCGTCGCGCGGATCGTCGCCGCCCCGGCTGGACAGCATCAGGCCGAGCAGTCGGCGCCGGTGACGGCCGACGAGCAGCAGCGGCCGGTCCTTGCCGCGATCCGGGTCCTCCTCGTAGGGCACCCAGGCCCAGACGATCTCCCCCGGATCCGCCAGGCCGTCCAGATCGGGCGCGTACTCGATGGTCGCCGCCCGCGCGATCGTGTACACCTGCCGCACCCCGCCCCGCACCGGCCGGGGATCCTCACCAAGGTCACGCATGGTCGGCAAGCCTAGGACCCCCGCGAGGACGGCCACCAGTCCGCCCGGCCCCCGCCCGGCCCCCGCTCGGCCCCCGCCCGGCCACGGTTGCCCGGCGGGCGGACCCGGCGCGAATTCCGCCCCCGGTTCCGCATAGGGTTTGCCCTATGAGTGGACACTTCGACGTCGTGGTGGTAGGCGCTGGACCGGGCGGATACGTCGCCGCGATCAGGGCGGCGCAGCTCGGGTTGAGTACGGCGATCGTCGAGGAGCGCTACTGGGGCGGCGTGTGCCTGAACGTGGGCTGCATCCCCTCCAAGGCTCTGCTGCGCAATGCCGAACTCGCGCACCTGCTCACGCACGAGGCGAAGACGTTCGGCATCCAGGTCGACGGTCAGATCTCCTTCGACTACCAGGCGGCCTTCGAACGCAGCCGCAAGGTCGCCGACGGGCGCGCCAAGGGCGTGCGCTTCCTGATGAAGAAGAACAAGATCACCGAGTACGAGGGGCGGGCGCACTTCGTCGATCCGCACACCCTGCGGGTCACGGGAGCCGACGGGAGCACCCAGAACGTGACGTTCAACTCGGCGATCATCGCGACGGGCGCCGAGACGCGGCTGCTTCCCGGCACGTCGCTGAGCGAGCGGGTCGTGACGTACGAGGAGCAGATCCTCACCGACAAGCTGCCCGGCAGCATCGTGATCGCCGGCGCGGGCGCGATCGGCGTGGAGTTCGGCTACGTGCTCAACAGCTACGGCGTCGACGTGACGATCGTGGAGTTCCTCGACCGCATCGTCCCGCTTGAGGACGCCGAGGTCTCGGCCGAGCTGGCCCGCCGCTACCGGCGGCTCGGCATCGACGTGCTGACCTCCACCAAGGTCGAGTCGATCGACGACTCCGGCGAGAAGGTGAAGGTCACCGTCTCCGGCAAGGACGGCCAGAAGGTGCTTGAGGCCGACAAGGTGATGCAGGCGATCGGCTTCAAGCCGCGCGTCGAGGGCTACGGCCTGGAGAACACCGGCGTACGGCTCACCGACCGGGGCGCGATCGACGTCGACGGCTTCTGCCGTACCAGCGTGCCGCACATCTTCGCGATCGGGGACGTGACCGCCAAGCTGATGCTCGCCCACACGGCCGAGGCGATGGGCGTCATCGCGGCCGAGACGATCGGCGGCGCGGAGACGATGGAGCTCGACTACGTCATGATCCCGCGGGCGACGTACTGCCAGCCGCAGATCGCCAGCTTCGGGTACACCGAGGCGCAGGCCCGCGAGCAGGGCTACGACGTGAAGGTGGCCAAGTTCCCCTTCACCGCGAACGGCAAGGCGCACGGCCTGGGCGACACGGTCGGCTTCGTCAAGATCATCAGCGACGACAAGTACGGCGAGCTGCTCGGCGCGCACATGATCGGCCCGGACGTCACCGAGCTGCTGCCCGAGCTCACCCTGGCGCAGAAGTGGGACCTGACCGTGCACGAGGTGGCCCGCAACGTGCACGCGCACCCGACCCTCAGCGAGGCGATCCAGGAGGCGATCCACGGCCTCGCCGGCCACATGATCAACATGTGAGCCCGTCCCGGGCGGCTCGGGCTCAGTCCGGGCCGCGCCGGGGCAGGTAGTCGCGGAACCAGTGGGCGGCCAGCTCGGCGACGCGTTCCAGCGTGCCCGGCTCCTCGAACAGGTGGCTGGCGCCCGGCACCACGACCACCTCGTGCGGGCCGTTCAGGCGGCCGGCGGCGCTCCGGTTGAGGTCCACCACGACCTCGTCCCGGCCGCCGACGATCAACAGGACGGGCGCGCGGACCCGGGGCAGCGCGTCGGGCGCGAGGTCGGGCCTGCCGCCGCGGGAGACGACGGCGCGGACCAGGTCGGGCCGGGCCGCCGCCGCCGCGAGCGCCCCGGCGGCCCCGGTGCTCGCGCCGAACAGGCCGAGCGGGAGGCCCGCGGTGCGGGGCTGGTTGGCGAGCCGGTCCAGGGCGTCCACCAACCGCCCGGTGAGCAGGCCGATGTCGAAGCGCAGCTCGCCCGTCCAGGCGTCGCGGGCCTCCTCCGCCTCGGTGAGCAGGTCGAGCAGGAGGGTGCCGAACCCCTCCTGGTTGAGCCGGGCCGCGACGGCCTGGTTGCGCGGGCTGTGCCGTGAGCTTCCGCTGCCGTGGGCGAACAGGACCATGCCGCGCGCCTCCGGCGGCAGGGCCAGGTCACCGTGAACCTCGGCGCCTCCCAGGGCGATTCTGATCGTCTCGATGGTCGCCTTCACCCTTGCCTCCTCTCCGGTGCCGCCTCTCCGGTGCCGTCCGCATGCTCACCACTTCCCCCTGTGCACGACGTCGTCGAAGGCCCTGCGGTCCGGCCGCCTGATGGGCTTCAGCGGGCGGTCGGCGGGATAGCCGAGGACCACCAGGTAGGCGCAGATCCGGTTGTCGGGCAGGCCGAGCACCCGGCGCGCCAGCGCCTGGTCGGCGACCGTCGAGTGGCCGCTGCCGATGCCCAGGTCGGCCGCGGCGAGCATCATCGCCATCGTCGCCTGGCCGAGGTCGTAGTTCGCCCGGTCCCTGGTCAGATCGTCCACGGGCTCGCGGGTCACCAGGGCCACCGTGGCGGCCGATCGGGCGACGTGGCCGCCGCCCTGCCACACCTTCGCGAGGTCGGCGAGCTGCGCACGGTCGGTGACGACGACGAACTCCCACGGCTGCCAGTTGCGTGAGGACGGGGCCCGCCGTCCCGCCTCCAGGATGCGGTCGAGATGCTCGGGCGGGATCGGCCGTTCGTCGTACTGCCTGACGTCCCGGCGGGACCGGATGACGTCCCATGTCTCCATGCGCGCGCCGTACCCGACCATTCTCCCGCAAAACCGACATATGGCGCATTGCCGCCTCCTCCCGCTTAATCGTCGACCGTGCGGCGCTCGCGTCGGTCCCGGCCCGGCGCGCGGCCTGTGAGCGGTGGCGGTCGCCGCCGTGGCAGGCGAATGACGGGAGGTTACGCGCGGTTCGGCATACACCCACGTACTGGCCTATTCCGGGGAAATCACGTCTTGTGGGACGCTGTGAGGGCCTGTGGTACATGCGGGTCCGTGCCGGGGGATTTACACACGGCCCGTACGGCACCACGGGTACGTCGTCGGACGGCGGGGTGACCGTCCACGGCGTCGTCAGGGGGCGACGAACTGTGAGGTGAGTGCTTTGAGCATGATCACCTGGCTGATCGCGCGGGGGCTTGGTCTTCCTCCGGCGGTCACCCGCGTGAACGTGCACCGCGATCTGTCGGTGCCGATGCCCGACGGAGTCGACCTGCTCGCCGATCTGCACGTGCCGCGCCGCGTGTCCGGCGCGCCGACCGTGCTGATCCGGACCCCATACGGCAGGCGGGGCCCGTCCGCCCTGCTCCACGCGAGGATGCTGGCCGAGCGCGGCTTTCAGGTCGTGCTGCAGAGCGTGCGCGGCACGGCCGGCAGCGGCGGCACGCTCGACCCGTTCGCGCAGGAGCGGGCGGACGGCCTGGCCACGATCGAGTGGATCGAACGGCAGCCGTGGTTCCACGGCAACCTGCTGCTGTTCGGGGCGAGCTACCTCGGCTACACCCAGTGGGCGGTCGCCGCCGACGCCGGTGAGCGGGTCGCGGCCATGCACGTCACGATGTCCTCGGCGGGGTTCCGGGAGCAGATCTACCCGGGCGGCTCCTTCGCGCTTGAGGCGACGCTGTCGTGGACGGCGATGATGACCCGGCAGACCGGGCGCCCGCTGCGCGACGCGCTGGCGGGGCTGCGTCCGGACCGGCGGCTCGCGGCGGCGCTGCGCCGCCTGCCGCTCGCCGAGGCGGACCTGGTGGCGACCGGACGGCAGGTTCCCTACTTCCAGGAGTGGCTGGAGCACGGCAAACCCGGCGATCCGTACTGGACCGTGGAGCGCGACCACGACGCGCGACTGGCGGAGGTGACCGCGCCGGTGTCGATGGTCGCCGGGTGGCACGACGTCTTCCTGCCGTGGCAGCTCGCGGACTTCCAGGCGCTGGCCGCGGCGGGGCGGGAGCCGTACATCGTGATCGGGCCGTGGACGCACGGCGACCCCAGGGCCGCGGGCGTGGCCGTGCGCGAGGCGATCACCTGGTTCACCGCGCAGGTCAAGGGCGACCGCGACGCGGTGCGGGGCGGGCCGGTGCGCCTGTACGTGCAGCGCACCGGCGAGTGGCGCGACTACGACGCGTGGCCGCCGCCCGGGGCGACGCCGACGCCCTGGTACCTGCATCCGCACGGCGGCCTGTCCACCGAGCCGCCCGACGTCTCGTCGCTGACCCGGTTCCGCTACGACCCCGCCGACCCGACGCCGTCGCTGGGCGGGCCGCTGCTCGGGCCTCGGGCCGGACGGTACGACAACCGCGACCTCGAATCGCGCCCCGACGTGCTGGTCTTCACCGGCGAGCCGCTGCCCGAGCCGATGGACGTGATCGGGCCGGTCCGGGCGGTGCTCCACGTGCGGTCGGGGAACGATCACGCCGACATGTTCGTACGGCTCTGCGACGTGGAGCCGTCGGGACGTTCCATGAACGTGTGCGACGGCATCCAGCGCGTCATCCCCGAGCGTTTCCCCGCCGACGCGGACGGCGTCCGCGCGGTGACCGTGGAGTTGTGGCCCACGGCCTACCGGTTCGCGGCCGGGCATCGCGTCCGGGTGCAGGTCTCCGGGGGCGCCCATCCCCGGTTCGCCCGCAATCCGGGCACGGGCGAGCCGCTGGGCGCGGCGACGCGCCTGGTCACCTCGGCCAGGGAGGTGTTCCACGACCCGGCGCGGCCGTCCGCGGTGATCCTTCCCGTCATGCGCTGACCGACTCCGGGGCGCGAGGTCCCGCGGGCCCCGCGGGCTCCTCGTATCCGCGGAGGGTTCCGCCGGGCCGTTCAGAACGTCGCCGCCCGGGCCGCCTGCTCGATCCACGCGTACGCCTGCCCCGGGCGGGGGTCGTACTCGATATCCCGGACGATCGCGACGAGCCGCCACAGGCGTTCGCCGCGCGAGTCGTGCTCGTCGAACATGCGGACCGCCTGCTCGCGGGTCTGTCCCAGCAGGGCCAGGACGCGTTCGAGGACGGGTCTCGCCTCGGGCGAATCGGGCGGGATGCCCTCCTCGACGGCGGCGAGCCCCACCTCCATGACCGTGTTGATGATCTCGTGGTAGGCCGCCATGTCGCGGAGCCCCGCCCAGAAGCCGTCGCTCTGCTCGCGCAGCCGCCGCCGGAAGTCGTCGTCGGCGAGCAGTTCGGCCAGCTCCAGCCAGGCGTCGAGCTGGGCGGTCGTGGGCTCGGCGGGGAGTTCGGGAAGCATGTGCTCGCGCATCGCCGCCAGCCACTCGTGCCGCGGCCGGATGTCGCCGCCCACGTCGTCGATGAACGTGTCGAGCAGGGCGGCCATCTCGGCGCCGCCGAGTTTGCCGAGTGCGTGCAGTCGGCGCAGGTCCTCCTCGGCGGGGGCGTCCTTGTCGAGGGTGACGCGCAGGACCGCCCTGGTCCGCTGGAGCGCGGTGATCTGCGTCTCGACCGCGCGCAGGTGCAGGGCCAGGACCTCCTTGAGGTCGCGGTGGCCGAGGGAGCGGATGGTGGCGAGGTCGATGCCGATCTCGCGCAGCGTACGGACGAGTTCCAGGTGGACGCGGTGCTCGTCGGTGTAGCGCCGGTAGCCGGAGGAGGTGCGGCTCGGAGCGGGCAGCACGCCGGTGTCGGAGTAGAAACGGATGGTTTTCACCGGTATGCCGGTGAGCTCGGCCAACTCACCGATCGAATAATCCATTTGAGTCTCCAGTTACGGGAGACTTTAGCGTACCGGCCATGGCGAAGAACAAGGTGACCAGGGTTGTCACCCTGCACATCCAGGCCGGTGAAGCGGGCCCGGCGAACGTCGGCAAGGACCTGGGGCCGCTCGGCATCAACCTCATGGAGTTCTGCAAGCGCTACAACGCGCTCACCGCCGACCGGCGCGGGCACGTCGTCCCGGCCGTGGTGACGGTCTATGAGGACCGCTCGTTCGACGTGGCGACCAAGCAGCCGACGACCGCCTCGCTCATCCGCAAGGCCGCCGGTCTGAACGGCGGAAGCCCGAGGCCGGGGCATCAACACGCCGGGACCGTGACCGCGGCGCAGCTCAGGGAGGTGGCCGCGATCAAACTGCCCGACCTCAACACCACCGATCTGGACCAGGCGGTCAAGATCGTCGCGGGTACGGCCCGCTCGATGGGGCTCACCATCGTCGGCTGAGGCACGCCCCGGGCCCGGTCACAGGTAGGAGGGGCCGTCGACGCGGTGCCGGAACGTCCACCACACCCAGGCCTGCGTGGCCACCAGCACCGGGAGGAGGACGAGGATCGCCGGCGCCAGCAGCGGACCGGACGTACCCGCCTCCAGCGGGAGCCGGAACCCGGCGAGCACGCCCACCGCCACGAGCGCCGCCGAGGTCAGCGCGAAGGTCGGCGCCTCCCCCGCGCCGCCGGAGAGCACCGCCGCCCGGCGGTGCGGGGCGCCGTGCAGCCGCAGCGCGGCGAACGCCAGCCCGTGCACGCCGAACAGCGCCGCGGGGACGGCCACCGCCAGCGCCGCCAGCGGCCCCTGGATGCCCAGCAGCACGTGGCTGAGCAGGACCCCCCAGCTCAGCGCCAGTCCCCAGCTCCCGGCGACGATCGCGCCGTCGCACCAGCCCTGCCAGCGGCGGCCCGGCAACCGGCCGCGCAGCCACAGCCCCATGTCGCGGACCACCCACGCCACCAGCAACGCGACGACCGGCACGTGGTTGCCGCTCAGCAGCTCGCCCTCCAGCTTGGGGAAGAGCCCGACGAGCACGCCCCCGGCCGTCACCAGCCACACCTCGTTGCCGAGGAAGAACGGCGCGATGGCGGCGATCACCTCCCGCCGCTCCCCGGGGGTGCGCCCCAGGTAGGGCAGCGCCATGCCGACGCCGATGTCGGCTCCGCCGAGCACCAGATATCCGATCGCGAAGAAGGCCAGCAGGAAGACTTCCACGGTCTGCTCCTCAGAACGTCAGGGCGGGGTCGGGCCGCTCGGGCGTCTCGGCCCGCCGCTCGCCGCCCAGGGTCACGCCGTCCGGCCCGCGCCGGGCGGCCCGGGCCAGCAGCCAGTAATTGATCACGGTGAGTACGGCGAACACGCCGACGAAGGCGGTCAGCGAGAAGAGCATCTGCCCGCCGGTCACCGGCGACATCGCGTCCGCCGTCGTCAGCAGCCCGTACACGGCCCACGGCTGCCGCCCCATCTCGCGGAAGATCCAGCCGCCCAGCATGGCGACGAACGGCAGCGGGATCGACGCGGTCATCGTCCAGTGCCACAACCGGAACCCGCGCACCACCGGCCGGAACAGCATCAGCAGCACGTTCAGCGCCGCCAGCAGGAGCAATACCCCGAACACCACCAACATGGTCATCCCGCCGCCTTGCACCCAGCCCGCCGACGGCAGGTAGTCGCCCGGCCCGTGCAACGCCGTCATCTCGGCCTGCGCCTGGGCCATCCGCCCGGCGTCCCCCGTGAACGCGGCGGCCTTTCCCGGCTGCAGGGTGTCGAACCCGATGCCGCCGAAGGTGCCGGTCAGCACGAGGGCCGGCAGCGACACCCCCACCCCGAGGCGCAGCGACTTGCGGAAGAAGTCCTGCTCGGTGGTACGTCTGCGCAGGTGGTAGGCGCTCACCCCGGCCATGACGAACCCTCCGGCCACCAGCGCCCCGCTCAGAATGTGCGCGAACGCCACCAGCCCCGCCGGATTCGCCACCATCGCCCCGAAGTCGACGACGTGCAGCACGCCGCCCTCACTGCGGTAGCCCACCGGGTTCTGCAGGAAACCGTTGGAGACCATGACCCAGAACGCCGAGGCGTACGCGGTCAGCGTGACGATCCAGATGAGCGACAGGTGCGCCCACCGGTTCAGCCGCTCCCAGCCGAAGATCCACAGCCCGAGGAAGGTGGACTCGACGAAGAACGCGACCACCGTCTCCAGCGCCAGCGCGGACCCGAACGCGTTGCCCGCGAAATCGGTCAGTCCGCTCCACGACAGCCCGAGCTGGAACTCCATGACCAGGCCGGTGACGATGCCCATCGCGTAGTTGATGATGTAGAGCTGTCCCCAGAAGCGGGTCATCCGCATATGTATCGTGCTGCGGCCGAGTGTGGCCCGCGTCTGGATGACGGCCACCAGCGTCGCCAGGCCGAGCGTCAGCGCGACGAACAGGAAGTGCGCACCCGCCGTGAGCGCGAACTGCAGGCGGGCGAGGTCGACGGTGTCCATGTCGAACAGGATTCGGGAATGTCGGTCGCCGCGCGTCGGCCCAGGGAAGGAATGTGGCGTACTTCCCTCGGTCGGCATGTGCCTCCTGGCGTACCGCCCAGGATGTAGACCGGTCGAAGGAGACCCATCCGCAGGCCAGGCCCGCGGCCGTTTCGGCGTCGGGCCCGGGCGTCGCCGAGCCCGGGGGCAGATCGCCGATGTCGATCGTGGGCGGGTGCGTCTGCTCGCCCGCGTACGCTCTTCGCCTACGGTCCCGGCGGACGCCTTCAGGAGGTGAGCCAGCCCGGCGTGATGATCGCCCCCTCGTAGGCGAGGACCACGAGCTGGGCGCGGTCCCGGGCGCGCAGTTTCGTCATGATCCGGCTGACGTGGGTCTTGACGGTCGCCGGGCTGACCACCAGTTTGGCCGCGATCTCGTCGTTGGACAGGCCGCCCGCCACCAGCGCCAGGACCTCCCGCTCCCGTTCGGTGAGGGCGTTGAACTCCGGGCCGGGCTCGGGCCGCTTCACCCGGCCGGCGAACTCGGCGATCAGGCGGCGCGTCACCGAGGGAGAGATGAGCGCGTCGCCTCTCGCCACGACCCGGACCGCGTGGATCAGCTCGTCGGGCTCGGTGTCCTTCACCAGGAAGCCGCCCGCGCCCGCGCGCAGCGCGCCGTACACGTAGTCGTCCAGGTCAAAGGTGGTCAGAATGATCACCTTGACGGCGTCGAGCCGGGAATCGCCGATGATCCGCCGGGTGGCCTCCAGGCCGTCGAGCTCCGGCATGCGGATGTCCATCAACACCACGTCGGGCAGCGTCTCGCGGGCCTTCGCGACCGCCTCGACGCCGTTGGCGGCCTCGGCCACCACCTCGATGTCGTCCTCGTCGTTGAGAATGGAGCGGAATCCGGCCCGGACGAGCGTCTGGTCGTCGGCGAGCAGCACGCGGATCATGAAACTCCGTTCAGCGGTAGTTCGGCGGCGACCCGAAACCCGCCCCCGGGCCGTGGCCCGGCCTCCAGCCTGCCGCCGAGCGCCTCGGCCCGCTCGCGCATGCCGCGCAGCCCGAAGCCGCTGCCCTCGGTGAACGCGGCCCCCGGCCCGTCATCTTCCACCTCGATCAGGATATTTCCAGCTTTGTTGGCAATGGTGAGCGTCGCCGCATCAGTGCCGGAATGCCGGGAGACGTTCGTCAACGCCTCCCGGATGATCCTGGTCGCGGCCAAATCCACCTCGACGGGCACCCGATCCAGGTCCCCCAACACCTCGGTCCGCACCGCCAGCCCAGACGCCTCCACCAGCGCGTCCACCCGCGCCAGGCTGTCCGCGGGCGCAGTGGGCGCGTCCTCATCCACCTGCCGCAAAACCCCCAGCGTGGTACGCAGCTCGCGCAACGTCTCCTTGCTGGTCTCCTTGATCGCCCGCAACGCCGCCTCGGCGTCCTCCGGCCGCTTCTTCAGCCCGTGCAGCGCCGCCGACGCCTGCACATTGATCATGGACACGTTGTGCCCGAGCACATCGTGCAGTTCCCTGGCGATGCGCAGCCGCTCCTCCCCTGCCCGCCGCCGCGCCTCCGCCTCCCTCCCCTGCTCGGCCTCCCGCACCCGCCGCTCGGCCTCCTGCAGATAGGCGCGCCGGTTACGGCTCACGCTCCCACCCGCGATCGCCGCCACCACCCACCCGGCGATCATCGCGAACGCGCTGTCATCCACATGCCTGACGTCGCCGGTCTCCCCCAGCCCCATCGCCAGCACCGCCGTCGCCCCCGTGACGATCGCCGCCGCCAGATGCCCCCGATCGGCGGCCGTGAACAGCGCCACGAACGGCAAAAAGATGATCGGCCCGTCGAGCGACGACAACGGATAGTAGGCGAGCGTCGCCCCCGTCGCCACCACCAGCGCCACCACCGGCCACCGCTCCCGCAGCAGTACCCCCATCATGGCGACGACCGGCAACACCACATCGAGGGCATCGACCCGCACGTCGGCCCGAATCAGCCACATCACGACCATCGCCACCGCCGTGACCCCCACGACGGCAAGCGACACCATCGTTCCCCTCGACACCCTCCACATACGCCGCATCGTGTCCGTATTGTCCACATATCCCGAGCGTTCGGGCCATACACCCACAGTGGTATCCGAGCCACCGGCACGTACAACCCGACGGTGAACGGCCAGGGACACCTGTCAGCGGCGGATCCTGATCAACGGCAGAGACCCGAGACGCTTGTCCATATGGGACCTCACAAAGGACGGCACGGGCAGCTCGCGCTTAACCTGTGGCCAGGTATCGACCAGCGCCGCGACGGTCTCCTTGACCACCCTCGCGACCTGGTCCGTGTCCAGTTCCGCCCGGCGTGCGAGGTTACGGAAGTTGTCGAGCGTGACCAGTTTCGCGATTTTCCCGCCGTTGACCGGGAAGGCCAGTTCCTCCGCCCGGAACTCGTCATAGGACGAGACGGAGACGAAGTCATAGGCAGGTGAAAGCCGGGCGGAACGGCCGTCGACGTACCGCAGCGTCCAGTTTTTGAGATGCGCGTCGAGGTTGCCCATCACCACGATCGCGGTCAGTCTCCGCAGGTACTCTTCGATGTCCTGAGGACATACGGCCTTGATGAACCTGGCCAGCCCGGTGTACGTCGCCCTCTCGTACTTCGTGTCTACGGAGACCTCCCGTACCTGGGCGAAATCCTCCTGATGGACGCGCCCCTCCGGGGATCGGTCGAAACGGCGGACGGCGAAGGCCATCTCCTCGGCGGAGATCAATCCCTCGGGCAGACCCGAGAGATCGGCTCCGGGCAGGAGCCTGATATCGGGCACCTCGATACCGACGAGTTTGGCCCAGCTCAGCATCACGTATTCGTTGACCGGTACCTCGGGGAATCGGCGGTCGGGGAGCTTCACGATCCAGTCCCCGCCCTGTCCCGACATGGGGAGGACGAGCCCCTTCCCTTCCCAGCGCATGGAGAACTTCGCCTGCACACCGGCGAGCGAAAACCGCACCTTCCCAATGCTCTCGCGTTCTGTCCCTTTAGCCAGTTCCGGAATTCCGGTGACGTCGGACTCCGGGACCACTCGAACGGCGCCGGGCAGGTCCTCGCCGATGAACAGGAGGACCTGGAAGTCGTGCGGATTCGAGCGGCCCAGTTGCCTCCCGATGAGGCTTCGCAGCCCGCTGCCAGGCTCGGGGAGCAGGTTGGCGAACCACTGCGGAACCGAACCGCTCGCGGTCCTCCGCTTCTCCGGATTCACCTCGAAGCCCTGTCCGAGGACAGGATGCTCGGGGTCGAAATCCTCGTAGTCGAACCAGGTGTTGCCGTCGAGATAACCGAGCGTGCCCACTCGGCGATTCCCGAGGAAGACCCCGGCGGTCGCCCTGTTAGTCAAACTCGCCATCCTCATCGAATAGAGCGGTCACATCCGGTCCGTCACGAAACCCAAACAGCGCGTGACTCTGAACATGATCGGCGATGACCTGAGTGGTGATCGCGGCACGCCTCTCCAGAAACTGGGACCACTGTGAGGTCAGCAGCAGGCTCATCGCCTTCTCGTCAATGCAGTGACTGCTCAGCACCCGCTCGTCGTATTCGAACTGAATCAATATCAAATACAGGGCGGTGGACTCTCCTAGTGGATGGACCATGCGATTGGCGATGCCTCCACCAAGACCACTGTATTCATCCAGGATCGGAGCCAGAGGGGTCCCGGCTTCGAGTAGTCGAACGGGATCGATCGGCTCGGCGATCTGATTGGGCGACAGAAGCCGGGGATTTCGAGACAGCAACCCCAGAATATTGAGCTTCGCCTGCGCATTGCCGAGATGGGTCTGAGAGAGGTCGGGCGCCCACGGAGTCGGCGGGGGCAGAAGTTGCAGAAGCCGCTGAGCACTTCCGATCGCGTCGGTATGGACGACGCTCGCCGCCCGCCGCAGAGCGATCGTGTCATCCTGCGGTCCGAAGCCGAGAACCGCGCTTCGCCAGATCCACCTGCGAAGGAGCTCGGCGACTCGGCCCTTCGGCGGGCCGAATATCGCCATAAACCTGCTGAGCACCGGGAGACATGGCGTGACGTGAGGGACCAATGTGATGTGCGGTATGTGCGCTTCGTCACGGAGGAAATCGATGACATGCCCGAGTGCCGATTCGGTGGTGGCCAACGAACGACGCCGCTCCTCATGGCCCTTGAACTCCTCGCGAAAATCGCGGTCCACCTGCGGATCCCGGATCGCTTGGAGGCTACGCGTCACGACCTGCTCGGATACCGGGCCGTACCCGAACGTCCCGATCTCGTCAGCGAGCGCGCGCAAGTCGCTTGGCTTCTGGTCGTCCGGCCGCACACGCAGCGCGCGAAACACCTCCACGCCCGTCAGCGGTTTCCCAGAGGTGTTTATCCGATTGAAGACCTCATGCACTATCTTGACGTCATCCCCCGTAATGACGATCATGGGGATCGCGTAGTCGCGGATGGCGGCCACCACTCGATCGGCCGCCGCAATGTGCGCCTCACTCAGATAGGGCCGAGAGCGCAACCATGAGTTCAGCCCGGCAGTATCGAGAACAAGCCTCATGGGCAGGTGCTCGCCCTCGGGATGGACCCGACGCGGCAGCGAAATGAATTCGCCAAGCGCTAAGTCAAAATATATCCGGAAACGCGGATCAACTGTCTCCTCTGTCGCTGTCAACGCGCCGATGAGGCTGATGGTGCGCTGCTGACCGTCGACCATCCAGTACGCGTTGCCCACGGAGGGTGCCTCGATGACGAGATGCCCGATCACGACTCTCCCGGCAGCAGCCGGACGTTGCCAAAACACCAGGCTCCCAATCGGGTAGCCACGCACGATGCTGTCGAACAGTCGGATGACATCGTTGCGATCCCACTGGTAGGGGCGCTGGAAGGGAGGAATCCGAAGCCTCCCTGTTTTCGCGAGCCGCACCAGTTCCTGGGGTTGGATGCTGTCGATGCCCTGCCGGACCGTTCCCGCCATGTCAGCGCCTCCCCCTCCCGTCCACCTCTGCCTTGTGCAGATGCCCTCCGGACATACGGCAACCCTCTCAGGCGGCCATGCTAGTGGTTGCCTAAACGCCGCCTCCTCGCCCGCAACCTGGACGCGCGACAGATTCGGTCTGCCCTCCTCCTGGATGCCTTGCACAGGTCCCTTCTCCGAGGAACGGGGTGGCCGCATCGGCGCACCTGCACGCCGACAGCGGTCATCGTGACCATGTGATGCCGATCCGAGACATGGCGACACCGCCCTGCGGATGCCATCGGCTCCCGGCCACGGCTTCATTGACAAGCCGGACCATGTCGACGACGCCACCGCAGCGAGCTGCGACGGCTGGATCACCTCGACGACGACGGAGTTGGCGCAGGAGCCTCGCGGCTTTCGGCGGTGGGGGTCTGTCTACGCGTGAAAGTCGAACTCGTTGTTGCGGACGCCGGCCAGGAAGGCGTCCCATTCGGCACGGGTGTAGACGATCACGGGCCCGTCAGGGTGGTGACTGTGGCGCACGGCGACACGGCCCGTCCCGTCCAGCACGGGACCGGCTTCGACGCAGTTGCTGCCGCCGCTGGGGCTGAAGCTGCTGATGTGCCAGGCCACTGGGGGCATGTCGGTCCTAGACATCGTGTCCGCCTCGGTCGGGGCCGGTTACAGTCCATCCGCAATCGCACGGATGAGGTCCACGGATTCCGCCGAATCCAGCGAATCTCGACGAATGCGGTCAAATCTCAGAATAAGCTGCTCGACCCCGTCGGCCTCAACATAGATGCCTCCTACCGGGGTATCGCGGTCGTGTTCGGGGGGATCGCCGGGCTGTTGCGCGGCAGGTACGGCGACGCCAAGCGGCTGGACGAGTCGGATCCTCGTTGGAAGTTGTTCGCGCTGGATGTGCTGTCGGCCGCCCCGGTGTTCACCCGGCGGTTCAAGGCGACGGCGACGCAGGTCAAGCCCGCGCGAGCGTTCGTCGCCGAGTTGCTCGGGAGCGGGCATCCCCGGCTGGACGACGCGGTTCTCCTCACCAGCGAGCTCGCCGGGAACGTCGTACGGCACGCCGTGGAGCGGGAGTTCGACGTCTCGGTGTCGCTCGCCGACGGCGGCGTGCTGGTGGTGCGGGACTGCGGGTCGTTGAAGATTCCGCGGCCGCGGAACGCGGCCGACGACGAGGTGGGCGGCAGGGGGCTGGATCTGGTGAACGCGCTGGGGCGGCTCGGTGGGGCTTTCATCGGGACGAGGTCGGGAGCACGGTGGTGTGGTTTCAGTTGGGGTAGGCGTGCCGTGCGGCTTGTGAGCGACTCAAGGCGGCGGGTTGAGTGCGTCACAAGCAGGTCGTGCGAGAAATACGGCATCGCTACTCGCAATCGAGGGGGAAAGATGTCCCAGAACGACCTGATCATCACCGGTGGCCACGTCATCACCATGGACCCGGCGGTTCCCGACGGGCCAGCGAGCGTGGTGGTGCGTGCCGGTCGCATCGTGGATGTCGTGCCGGCGGATCGGGAGATTCCGCAGGCGGCGGAGGTCGTCGATGCCACCGGCTCGGTCGTCCTGCCCGGTCTCGTCGACACTCACCGCCACACCTGGCAGTCCGCGACGCGGCACTTCGGGCTCGATTTGAACCTGATGGACTACCTTCAGGCCGCGTTCCTGCAGCTCGGCCCGGCGATGCGCCCGGCTGACGTGCACGCCGCCACGCTCCTCGGCGCGCTCGGCGCGATCGACTCGGGCATCACGACCCTCGTCGACTGGGCGCACATTCAGAACACGCCCGAGCACTCGGACGCGGCGGTCGCCGCGCTCCGCGAGAGCGGGATGCGTGGAGTCTTCGCCTACGGATGGCCGCAGGTCGATCCGCTGCGCTGGGTCATGGACAGCGAAGCCGAACTGCCGGGTGACATCCGGCGGGTTCGGGCGGAGCTGGCCGATGACAACGCGCGGGTGACGATGGCGCTGGCGGCACGCGGCCCCGAGATGTGCCGGATGTCCGCCGTCAAGCGGGATCTGGACCTCGCCCGGGAACTCGGCCTGCGTACCACCATGCACCTGAGCAATGAGGGCGGTGTCCGCGCCCTGCACGAGATCGGCGTGCTCGACGAGACCGTCACCCTCGTGCACGCCTGTGGCTGCGGCGACGACGAATTGAAGCTCGCCGCCGACCTGGGCGTGACGGCCAGCGTTTCGCCCCTGATCGAGATGACCATGTCCGGTCTGGGAACCCCGGCGACCGGACGTCTCAAGGCGGCCGGTGTGGTGACCGGCCTGAGCGTCGACACCGAGATCGCCACCTCCGGCGACCTGTTCACGCAGATGCGCGCGGCCCTCGCCCAGCACCGCCAGGCCGGGCATCCTGAGCCGCTGTCCGCGCGTGACCTGCTCGCCATGGCGACCATCGGCGGTGCCGCCGTGGCCGGCTTGAACGACCGGACCGGCAGCATCACCCCGGGCAAGAGCGCCGACCTCATCGTCGTGGCGGCCGACACGGTCGCCACCGCCCCGGTCGTCGAGCCCACCGCCGCCACGGTCCTGGCCGCCCACCCGGGCCTGGTCCGCACCGTCATGGTCGAGGGCCGTCTCCTCAAGCACGACGGCGTCCTCCTCGCCCCGGTACGGCAGGCCCTCGACGCCGCCGCCGACACCCTGGCGTACCTGCGCCAGGCCACCCAGGGCGTCTTCCCCGCCGCGACCGCGACGTCCTGAACCCGCGGATGTCGCGCGGCGGCCGACCCCCGAGCGCAGCCGACCCGGCCGAGCCGTTCCCACAAGGTGAACCGGCCCGGCGGGCGGCTGTTCCGGCCGGCCTCCGTCGCGTGGTTCCCGGAACGGCCGTCAGGGCTCGGGTGATCGAGTTCTGCGTCGTCACACGTCGATGATCTGTAGCTTCGGATCGACCTTGGCGATGTCCTGCCGGTCACTCGTGACGACCGCGTGCCCTCGGTCGCGGGCGCACACCGCGACGTGGAGGTCGACCACATCGCAGTGGCCCGAGCGTCCTGCGAGCAAGCCGATCCTCAGAGCGGACGACTGTTCCAGGTCGACGATCTCGACGTGCTCGGTATCGGAGAGCAGGTAGCGGGCCAACTGCGCCTGTCGAGGGGTGCCTCGCCAGCATTGCGCCAGGACGCTGACGGGCAGCGCGACCGGGATGCCCCGCCGTTCCGCCCGATCAAGGATGTGTCGCATGCGTGGATCCCCGCGCTCCAACGCGATCAGCGCCCCGCTGTCCAGCGTCAGCCCACGCTTGGTCACGCGGCCGCGTCCGGCGTAGCCGTGGTGTCCGGGCCGAAGATCGCGTCGAGTTCGGCATCGACCTCCTGCTTGACCTCGTCGCTCACGGGCCCGAACTCGGCGTCGAGTTGATCGAGGAGGGTACGCAGGCCGGTTGGGTCATAGCAGAGGGTGATCGCCTCTGCGACGAGGGCGGACAGGCTTGGCGCACGCCCGGCGGCCACGGCGCGCTCAGCCAGGGCGTGCACCTGATCAGGCAGGCTGATCGAGATTTTCACCGTCACCCATTCATGGTAGTACTCCGGTAGCACCGAACCCGCTCAGCATGTCGCCTGCGATCGCCATCACATTGGTGATTTCCCTGACACGGACTGCTGTGGAGACCAGGTTCAAGCGGCGGGCGGATGGGCCGAGACCGGCCAGCGGAGGACGATCAGCGATGGACGGTCAGCAGAGGACGCGGCCTACCATGCGGGCGTACATGCGGCCGGGGCTGGGGACCGTTGGCGGGTGGAGGAAGCCGGGGAGCATGGGGAGGTCGACGGCGAAGGGCTGGAGGCGCTCGTAGAGGGCGTTGGCGTCCGGGGGGCGGGCCTCGGGTTTCTTCTCGAGGAGCTCGTCGATGAGGCGGGCGAGTTCGGCGGGGACGCCGGGGACGGACGGGGGGCGTTCCTTGACCTGCTTCTCGAAGACGGCGTACTCGGTGGGGCCGGTGAACAGCTGCTTGCCGGTGAGCATCTCGTGCAGGACGCAGCCGAGGGAGTACAGGTCGCTCTGGGCGCCGGCCTGGCCGCGTTGGATCTGCTCGGGCGACATGTACGCGGGGGTGCCGAGGAGCTGGCCGGTGCGGGTGAACTGGGCGACGTCGGCGTCGCGGAGGAGGGCGAGGCCGAAGTCGAGGACCTTGACGCTGCCGTCGGGGCAGAGCATCAGGTTGGTGGGCTTGAGGTCGCGGTGGCAGATGGACAGGGCGTGGGCGGCGGACAGGACGGCGCAGGCCTGGGCGGCGATGGCGGCGGCCCAGGGGACGGGGAGGGGGCCGTGTTCGCTGACCAGGTCGGCGACGGTGACGCCCTCGATGAACTGCATGACCTGGAACAGGCGTTGCTCGTGGGCGCCGAAGTCGTACAGGACGGGGGCTCCGGGGTGTTCGAGGCGGGCGAGGATGCGGGCCTCGCGGATGAAGCGGCGCTCCAGCTCCTCGTCGGGGCCGCCGGGCAGGCGCAGGAACTTCACCGCCACCTTGCGGTCGAGGTGCTTGTCGTGGCCGCCGTAGACGGCGCCCATGCCGCCCTGGCCTAGGGGGAAGTCGTCTAGCTCATACCGGTCGCCGATGACCATCCGCCCCTCCCCGTGACCTCTCGGGAAAAGTTACACCTTTAGCCACGTGGTCGCAGGTGGCCGACGGACAGCCCGTCGAAGCCGAGCCGGATCAACCGTTCGCCGAGTGCCGCCGTCTCGCGCAACGTGTCCTCCAACAGCACAAGTTCCCGGAAGGCGCGGCCGTACGCCTGCTGATCGGCGAGCGGCAGGCGGGGAATGCGCGCGCGGCGGGCGTCGAGGCGGCTGGAGCCGGAGTGGCCGCGGGGCGGGTGGGCGTTGCTCGCGAAGCGCAGGAAGCCGGCGAGGAAGTGCGGGTCGAGGCGCTTGGTGTTCACCCGGTAGAGGTTGAGCTGGGGGCCGAGTACGGCGCCGCCCTCGGTGATGACCCGGGCGGTGACCTCGCCGGTGGCGTAGCCGGTGACGACGTCGTCGGGTTCGAGGGTGACCAGGCCGTCCTCGGGGGCGGTGCGGCCCGACGGCGGCGTGCCGTACGCGACGTCCTCGGCGGTCAGCACGGGCAGTTCGCCGTCGTCGGTGGCGAGTTTCAGCGGCGCGTGGTGGATGGTGAGCAGCCCGGCCTTGGCGAGCTCGCCCACGGTGGTCGCGGGCAGGGGCGCGGGGGCGTCGGCGAGCACGTCCACCTCGGGCACGCCGTGCGGCAGCGCGGAGGTCACCTCGCGGAACCGGTCGCGGACGGCGGAGAACGCGGCGGCGAGGTCCGCGCCGCCGTACGCGGGCCGGTGCCGGCCGGGGCTGAGGTCCACCTCGTCGTCGAGCAGGTCGATGATCCGTACGGCCCGGCAGCCCGGCGGCGCTTCGGCGTCGGGGTCGTCGCGGCAGGCGGCCCAGGCGCGTTCGACGACGGCGAGGTCCTCGGACGCGTCGGCGATGAGGATCTGGGACGGCGGGCGCTCGCCGACGTCGGGGCGGCGCAGCAGCCACAGGTCGGGGCCGCCGGGCAGCAGGGTGGCGACCATGCGCAGGGTGCCCGCGCGCAGCAGGTTGGCCCGGATGCGGCGGCCGGCGCGGCGGCCGGCCGCGGCGCCGGGCATCAGGATGGCGACCAGGCCGCCGGGCCGGACGTGCGCCAGGCAGTGCTGCACCCAGGCGAGCTCGGACTCGCCGCGCGGGGGCAGGCCGTACTCCCATCGGGGGTCGCCGGTCAGCTCCTCGTAGCCCCAGGCGCGCTCGTTGAAGGGCGGGTCGCAGACGACCGCGTCGGCGCGTTCGCCGCCGAAGCCGTCCTGGCGCAGCGAGTCGCCGGCGGCGACCCTGCCGGACGCGCCGCCCAGCAGCAGCCGCGCGGCGGCGATCCGGGCGACGGCCGTGCCGACCTCCTGGCCGACCAGGCGCAGGCGACCGGGGGCGCGGCGGTGGGCGGCGAGCAGCAGGGTGCCGACGCCGCAGGCCGGGTCGAAGACGGTGCCGCCGTCCGGCGTGACCAGCCGGGCCAGCAGGTCGGCGAGCTCAGGGCGGGTGACGAACAGGCGGCGCGAGTGGGTTTCGACGTAGCGTTCGCACAGGTACTCGAAGGCCTCGGCCGGGCCCTTCTCCCTCGCCAGCTCCGCGATCGACCGGATCAGCGCGGGGTCGCCGATGGGCCGGCCCGGCTCGCCCGGCAGGTCGCCGGTGGCGGCCTCGACCGCGGCGGGCAGGCGGTCGGCGAGGTCGGCTCGGGGCTCCAGGTCGCGCCAGGCGGCGGGGTCGCGGCGGAGGAAGAGCAGGAACGTGCCCGCCCAGGCGACCGTCTCCCCCAGGCGCAGATCGTCGTCGAGGCCGCGCAGCCCCTGCCAGACCCGGTCGGCGAGGGACACGTCGTACACCTTGCCGTTGCGGCGCAGCCACTCCTCGACCTCGTCGAGGGAGAACAGTGGGCTGGAGGACGTGCCGCCGACTGGCTGGGGGAAGTCGACGTAGCGGCGGCGCCAGTTGCTCACCGCCGCCCGTCCGACGCCGGCGAGACGGGCGATGTCGCCCGCGTTCACGGTAGCGTCGTCCTTCATCGTCGATCTCCTCTGCCAGTCGCGCCGTACGCGCCGTTCGCAGGGCCCTCGCCCCCGCTTGTACGGTGGGCGGGCCGGGGCGCGGGGCGATGGCCGTGCGGGTCACGCCGCATGGGCGTGCCGCGTCCGCCGACCCTGTCCGCAGCCAGACTAGTTCACAGAAGTTTAATGGTCTACAGCGGACTACTTGTGAAGTGCCTCAACCGATGATTTACTGCCCTCATGGCAGAGACAGCGCGATTCGCCCTTCGTTACGCCGCCGGCTCTGACGTGGGTCGCCGACGCGAACAGAACGAGGACTCGGCGTACGCCAGCTCGCGCTTGCTCGCCGTCGCCGATGGTATGGGCGGGCACGGCCACGGGGAAGTGGCGAGTTCCGTCGCCATCGCGGCGATGGCCGCGCTCGACGACACCCTTCCCGACCACGGGCCGGAGGGCATCGACCTCGTCGCCGCCGTCGAGGCGGCGGTCAAGGAGGCCAACGTACGGCTGCGCGAGATGACCGGGCGCGACCCGTCGCTGAAGGGCATGGGCACAACGCTCACCGCCATGCTCTGGGACGGTACCCGGTTCGCGCTGGCCCACGTGGGAGATTCTCGCGCTTATCTGCTTCGGGGGAATGTTCTTTACCAGATCACGCAGGACCACACGCTGGTGCAGTCCCTGGTGGACGAGGGCCGCCTCACCCCCGAGCAGGCGGCCGTGCACGCCCGGCGGTCGATGCTGCTGCGGGCGCTGGAGAGCAGCGGGAACGTCGAGCCCGACCTGTCGCTGCGGGAGGCCAAGGCCGGGGACCGGTACCTGCTGTGCTCCGACGGGCTGACCGGCGTGGTCGGGCCGGAGGCGCTGTACGAGGCGATGACCACCATCTCCGATCTGAAGGAGTTGGTGTGGCGCCTCATCGAGATGGCGAACGACGCGGGCGGGCCGGACAACATCACGTGTGTGGTGGCGGACGTGGTGCAGGTGGGCGATCTGCGCGAGGACGACGACACCACCGAGATCAGGCTCAACGTCGGGGCGTCGTCGGAACTCTCGCATCATCTGGAGTAGACGCTCCTGTTCGTCGGTCGCCGGGAGGCGCTGGCGTGTGCGGCGGCGAGGGCCGGAACGGCGGAGGGCTTATTCAGGGGGGCCTTATTCGGGGAGCGCCGCCTGCCATCGGGGCTCACACCTTCACGCGGCGGCAGGGATGTCCGTCGAAGACATTCCGCCCGTTCTCCGCGTCGCGTCGGCGAAATGGTTCTGGTATGCCAGGGAATCGCCCACGATATACCGCTTGAGGCGGGTTGCCGCGAACCACCGACGCCACATGATCTGGGCAAACGCCGCATTCTCCGAGAACCGCTGGCGCCATGCCGCCTGAGCGGGCGTTGCGTCGCCGCGAACCACCCACGCCATTTGGCCCGGGCGAGCGCCGCAGTCACCGGAAATCCCTGACGCTATGCCGCCTGGGCGGCCGTCGCGGCGGAGAGGTGGAAGTACACGTTCTTGCCCCAAGCCGTCGGCTCCCAGCCCCAGTAGTCGGCCAGCGCCGCCACGATCGCCAGGCCGCGCCCGGATTCGCCGTCCATCGTCAGGCACTTGCACTCGACGTCGTGCCCGGCCGGGTCGTGCACCTCGACGCGGAGGTGGTCCCCGCAGCAGATGATCGCCAGCCAAACCGGCTCGCCGGGGACGCTCGCGTGGATCACCGCGTTGGCGACCAGCTCGCTGGTGAGCAGGATCGCGGTGTCGACGTCGATCGCGGTGCCCCACTCGGCGACGACCGCGGACACGTGCCGGCGGGCGATCGCCACCGAGCGGAGGTCCGGGTCGAGGCGGAACGTGTGCGACAACGCGGTGCGGCGGGGGGTGGGGCGCGGTGTGTCCGGAATCGCCGTCACCGTGCACCACCCAGCCGTGTCGCCAGGGTCGCCAGGGTCGCCAGGAGCGTCGGCGGGAGAGGCGGGAGAGGCGGCACGGGCATCGGCGCGAGTGCCGGTACGGCCGCCGGCAGGGCCGTCGATGCGGGCATCGCCGCCGCGGGCGTCACCACCACGGGCGATGGCGCAGGTGTCGAGACGGGCGTCGACACGGACATCGATACGGGGCTCGATACGGGATTCGACGCAGGCGTCGAGACGGGCGGCGGTGCGGGCTCCGGCATGGGTGTCGCGACGGCCGCGGGCGCTCCTGACTCCGCGTCTGACCGCACCGCCGAAAGCGACGGATTCGTACGAGGCCGGGACAAGGCCAGCGGGCCGCCCGTCAATGTGATCGCCCATCTCGCGAACCTCCAGTCACATGGGCCGCCCCGCCTGGCCCACATGAGCGGGGCCGGGCGTTCCTGACAGGCCGCACCCTTCTATTTGACTAAAAGTCAGGTCAATAGTCAAACGATTGTCAGGGCTTTTCGGTTCACGGGCTTCGAGTAATCTCGGCGATATTTTTTCCGAGCCTGTGTCCGAGGTCACCCCTGGCTTCCCACGGGCAACAAGGACCTCCGCCGACCCCACTCGTCTCGCTCCGAAACCTTTTGCTCCTCGTTCTCCTCGAGTATGTTCACGTCCCGCTTTTCGCCATCGCGTGACGACTCAATCACCGACAACAATCAACTTTCCGCACATATTTCCCAGAATCCGATTCCGAGGCCGAGGTCTTCGAGAACGAATCGGACGCGGATCCGGGGCGCGCAGGGGTGTACGCGACCCCCTTACACGAGGTTGTCAGGAGCGGAGTCAAGACTCTTGCCGGGTCGCGGCGACCGGCTGCCGCGACGCCGGCACGGAGCCGGACGTCGCAAGGCGGCTGATCCGCAGAGCCCCAGCCGCACGCCATCGACCGGATGCCACGCACCGGATCGATCCGTTCTGACCCGTTCGGCTCAGCCGACCTGGAGCAGATCGCGGAGGCGGTCCAGGAGTTTCTCGTCGGCGTCCAGAATCGCCTCGACGTTGTCGAACAGGGCCTCGGCGATCGGCGACAGCCCGGCCTTGGCCGCACGCCCCCGGGCGATCTCCGCCCGTTCGGCGAGGACGGCCTCACGCGCCGCGCCGATTCGTTCCAGCACCTGGTCACGCGGCAGCAGGTGCAGCCAGGCGGCGGCGAGCGCCATCTCGCTGCGGGTGGAGTGCGGCGGCCTGGCGAGCGCGTTCAGCAGCAGCCGGTGCAGTTCCCGCCCGCCCGCCTCCGTGGTGGCGTAGACGCGCCTGAGGCGGTCGCCCGTGCGCTCCTCGGCCTCGGTGCGGATGAGGCCGTCCTGCTCCAGCTTGTTGAGGGCGTAGTAGATCGAGCCGGGCTGCACCGGCGTCCAGCGGTCGAGCCGGCCCTCGTTGATGAGCTGCAGGATCTCGTATCCGTGCATGGGCCGCTCTTCCAGCAGGCCGAGCACGAGCAGGCGCGCGGCGGACGACAAGGACTCCCCCTCCCGGCCGATATTCAAGCTTGACTATAGCAGCCACCACCATCTTCAATGTTGGTTATTCCACGTTGACTATCGGAGGTGAAGCATGCAGCCGCCCTGGCGCGGCCCCGCCGCGCGCATGCACGAACTAATGGCCGCCTACGCACGGCTCGGCCGATTCAGCGGAGCCGTTCTGGTCGCCCGCGACGAGGAGGTGCTGTTCCGCAAGGGGTATGAGCCCGCGAGCGTCGAGTACGGCGTGCCCAACACCCCGCGCACCCTCTTCGCGATCGGGTCCCAGACCAAGGCGCTCACCGCGATGGCGATTCTGCTCCTCGAGGACGACGGCGCGTTGCGCGTGGACGACCCGCTCGGCGCGTACCTGTCCGACCATCCGGAGGGCGACCGGATCACGCTGCACCACCTGCTGACCAACACCTCCGGCATCCCGGACTACATCAGCACCCCCTGGTTCGCCCGGCTCGCCGGCTCGGCCGCCGCCGAGGACGAGGTGATCGGGCGTTTCCGGGACCTGCCGCTGGAGGCGCAGCCGGGCGAGCGGATGATCTACAGCAACTCCGGCTGGATCCTGCTCGGCAGGGTGATCGAGAAGGTGTCGGGCCTGTCCTACCGCGACTTCCTCAAGCGGCGGGTCTTCGCTCCGCTCGGCATGACGAGCAGCCTGATGCCATCGCGGGACCAGGTGGTACGCGGCATCGCCACCGGTTATCTGCGCGCCGACGGCCGGGTGAGCCGCGCGCCGTACGTCGACGTCTTCTGGCTCGGCGCAGCGGGCGGGGTGTACTCGACGGTGGAGGACATGCACCGCTGGGCGTGGGGGACGCACGCGGGCCGCCTGCTGCCGCGCCGGGCGATGGAGCGCATGCTCACCCCGCACGTCCGGTTCGAGATGGGCGGCTACGGATACGGTTGCGTGCTCGGCGAGGACCGGATGGAGGTCTCCGGGGGCATGTTCGGCTTCGTCGGCCAGACCGTGCGGTACGCCGACGGCCTGATCGTCGTGGTGTTGTCGAACTACGAGAACGCGCCGTACGGCGAGATCGGCGACGCGCTGGCCGCCATCGCCCGGGGCGAGCCCTACGCGCTTCCCGAGGAGCGCGCCTTCGTGCCGATCGACCACGCGCGCGTCGAGCCGTGGCTGGGCCGCTATCGGCTCACCTTCGCGGGCCGGACCTCGGTGCTCGCCCTTACCCTGCAGGACGGCCGCCTGTACGCCGAGGTCCAGGGCCTGAAGAAGGCCGAGGTGCGGGCCCTGTCGGAGACCCGGCTGTTCACCAGGATGAAGGGCGAGGTGGAGCTGGCGCTCGACCCGGCCATGCCCGAAGAGCTGTCGATCACCTGGGCGGGGCACGCGCTGACCGCCCGCCGCCTGTAACCCGTCTCACCTGTCGAGACAGATCCGTCCGATCAGCGGCCCGTGCCGGACCCCGCCGAGATCGCCCCCGGGCGATACGTCAGGCTATAGAGCTGAACGTGTTGGTTAGGGGTGGATGTGGCGGTTGGAGGTGTGCGTCCGCCGGGCTCCCGTATCTCCGGGATGTTCGGAGGACGTCGAGGTGTACTGCTGGCCCACGCGCTGCTCATCCAGGCGCTGACGTTCATCGTGCGCCCCACCATGTCCTACCGTGCGCTCGAACTGAACGTCCCCACGGCCTGGCTGGGGGTCCTGTCGGCCAGCTTCGCCTTCGCGCCGCTCGTGCTCGCCCTGCCCGTCGGCCAGGCGGTCGACCGGTTCGGGGAGTGGCGGGTGGCGGCGGCCGGGGCCACGCTCGTGACCCTGTCCGGGGTCGGCTTCCTGGTGCTCGGCGGCAGCGTCGGCGGGCTCGCGGCGGCGGGCGCGGTGTTCGGGGTCGGGCACCTCGGATGCGTGGTCGGGCAGCAGGCGCTGGTGGCGAACACCACCGACCGGCGGGGATACGCCACCGCCTTCGGGCACTACACCTTCGCGGCCTCGCTGGGCCAGGTGGGCGGGCCCATGCTCATCGCGGCCTTCGGCGGGGAACGCGCCATTCCCGACACCCGGCCCATCTTCCTGTGGAGCATCGCGCTCGCCGCCGTCCTGGTCGGGTTGTCCCTGCTGCTGCCGCGCGCCGACCGGTCGGCCGAGCGGCGGGAGCCCGGCGCCGGCGGGCTGCGGTCGATCGTGCGCGCGCCCGGGATCGCATCCGCGCTGATCACCAGTTGCGTGGTGCTGGCGGCGGTGGACATCGTCCTGGTCTACCTGCCCGCCCTCGGCACCGAACGCGGTCTCGCCTCGGGCACGATCGGGGGGTTGCTGGCCGTACGGGGGGTGGCGTCGATGGGGTCGCGGCTGTTCCTCGGCCGCCTCGCCGAAGCGGCCGGTCGGCGTCGGCTCCTGGTGGCCAGTACGGCGGCCGCCGCGCTGGCCCTGCTCGCGGCCCCGCTGCCGCTTCCGGTGTGGGCGCTGGGCTGCCTGATGTTCGTCATCGGCTTCGGCCTGGGCGTCGGCCAGCCGCTCACCATGGCCTGGCTCGCCGAGGCCGCCCCGCCGGGGCTGCGCGGGCGGGCCATGTCGCTGCGCATGGTCGGCAACCGCACAGGCCAATTGCTCATCCCCAGTACGGCGGGCCTCGTCGCGGCCGGTCTCGGGGCGGGCGGGGTGCTGTGGCTGACGGCGTTCGGCCTGGGCTGGGCCGGTCTCGCCGCCCGGCGGCTGCCGGCCGATCCCGCGGCGCCGTCGTCGTGACCCGGCGGGGCTCAGGCCCCCAGGTCGCGCACCACGTTGTCGAGCCGGTGCGCCACCTCGTCGAGTCGCTGGTCGGTGAGGGCGCCCCGGCCGAGCAGGGCGTCGAGGTCCGCGCGGCGCGCCACGACCAGGCCGCGGTGCGCGTCATCGATCTCGGCGTCCGGCAGGACGACGCAGTCCCCGCGGACGAACACCAGCGTGGCGTCCGGATTCGGCGATTCCAAGAACCTGCGTACGCACTCGCGATCGACGAGATGCATGATGCCTCCTCGCATCCCGGACTCGTCCGTCTCAACGGCTCGGAACCGTCACGAGTCCTCCTACCGGCCCCTACCCGGACAGGAGGCGTCCAGTGCGGTTCTGTGCACGAAGGGCGGGTGCCGCATCCGGTCGTCCGCGTTCGCGCCCGGCCTGGCGCGAACGCATTGGACATCGTGAATTGTTCACTTTTGGCCCTTGTGATGGTGAGGGGTGTGAATCATTGTTCGTACCGAATGTACCAGATAGTGAAGTTCGCCCGGTGTGTAGCGGCGGGGTCACCTCGGTGAGCGGCGCGGGCGGGCGATGGCACGGGAAAGGGTCGATCATGTGTGCTTGCCGCCCAGGGGCGGGCCGGTCGCGCGCGATGGTTCCCGGCGGGGTTCGCCGTACGGGCGGGGCCGAGGGGCGTCGGGTACGCGGGGGTGAGCCGTGAGCCGCCGAGGGTGGGTGCTGTTCGCGCTGATGAGCGTGATCTGGGGCATCCCCTACCTGATGATCAAGGTTGCCGTCGAGGAGGTGTCGGCGCCGGTGCTGGTGTTCGCCCGGACCGCGGTGGGCGCGGCGATCCTGATGCCGCTGGCCGTGCGCGCGGGCGGGCTGGGCGTGCTGCGACGGCACTGGAAGCCGCTGGTGCTGTTCGCCGTCATCGAGATGATGGTGCCGTGGCTGCTGCTGACCGACGCCGAACGCCACCTGTCCAGTTCCATGGCCGGGCTGCTCGTCGCCGCCGTGCCGATCATCGCGGTGGTCGTCGGGAAGATCGCCGGTGACCGGGAGCGGCTGGGTCCGCTGCGGTGGATCGGGCTGCTCGTCGGCTTCGCCGGGGTCGCGCTGCTGGCCGCGCCGCATCTCACCGGCGGAGGCTTCTGGCCGATCGTCGAGTTGTTCATCGTCGCCCTCGGCTACGCCACCGCCCCGCTGCTGGCGGCCCGCAAACTCGCGAACGTGCCGAGCATGCCGATGACCGCCGCCTGTCTCTCCCTCGCCGCGCTCGTCTACGCGCCTGCGGCGATCCTGACCTGGCCCGCCGCGATGCCTTCCGGCCAGGCGCTGGCGGCGATCGGCGGCCTGGCCGTGATCTGCACCGTCCTGGCGTTCCTGGTGTTCTTCGAGCTCATCCGCGAGGTGGGCCCGGCGCGGGCGACCGTGTTCACCTACGTCAACCCGGCCGTCGCGGTCGTCGCGGGCGTCGTCTTCCTCGGCGAACCGCTCACCCCGGCGATCGTGGCCGCGTTCGCGCTCATCCTGGGCGGTTCCGTGCTGGCGACCTCCCGCGGCTCGGCCACCGCCCGGGGCACCGCGAGGCGCAAGGACACTCCCATGACCGCCGATCGGCAGCCGACCTGACGCTCGATGGCCGGGCCGGGCTGGGCCGGGCGAGCGCGCACGACGCCATGGGGGCGAGACTTTCGCGTGTGCGAGGGGTGAAGCGGAGGCGTCCGCAAGGTGGCGCGGCGGCCTCTCAGAATGGACACAAGGTTACTATTCGGCCAAAAATCTCCTCCGCTTAATGATCAATCGCTAGGCTCCGGGCGACTTCCCGATCAAAGCGGAGACCATGAACGTCCATCCCCCCACCCGCCGTGCCTTTCTGGCCGGGACCGGCGGACTCGTCACCGCGCCCCTCGCCGCACCCATCGCCGAGTCGCTCACCGGAGCGGCGGCGGAGGCGCGGGCCGCCGCGCTGCCCGCCAGGCCCAACTTCGTGCTCATCCTGTCCGACGACCTCGGGTGGTCGGAGGTGGGCTGCTACGGGCAGAAACTCATCCGCACGCCGAACATCGACCGGCTCGCCGCGCAGGGGCTGCGGTTCACCAACGCCTACTCGGGCGCACCGCTGTGCGCGCCGTCGCGGGCGACGCTGCTGACGGGCCTGCACTCGGGGCACGCGACGGTGCGCGAGAACCCCGAGGGCGGGCAGCAGCACTCGCTGACCTCGGCGGACGTCACGTTCGGGTCGCTGCTGAAGCTGGTGGGCTACCGTACGGCGTGCATCGGCAAGTGGGGGTTCGGGCCGGAGGTCCCCCACCAGGCCTCCCATCCCAACGCGCGCGGCTTCGGGGAGTTCTTCGGCTTCATCGACCACCAGCACGCCCACCAGTACTGGCCGCAGTACCTGTGGCACAACGGCACCACGGTGACGCTGAACCGCACCCGGTACGCCCCCGCCCTCTTCCTGGAGCACGCCAAGCGGTTCATCCGGCGGTCGGCGGCCTCGGGCGAGCCGTTCCTGCTCTACTACCCGAACACGCTGCCGCACTCGCCCAGCGAAGTGCCGGGCGACGCGGGCATCTACCGGAACCGGCCGTGGACGCGGGCCAACCGCAGGCACGCCGCCCAGGTCACCCTGCTCGACACGCAGGTCGGCGAGCTGGTCCGCACGCTCCGCGAGGCGGGCGTGGCCGATTCGACGGTGTTGATCTTCACCGCCGACAACGGGCCGCACCGGGAGAAGGGCGTCGACCCCGAGCTGTTCGACTCCAACGGACCGCTGCGCGCCGACAAGCGGGACGTGTACGAGGGCGGCATCCGCATTCCGATGATCGTCTGGTCTCCGTCGCAGCTCGGGCGCGGACGGGTGATCGACGAGCCCGTCGCGTTCTGGGACATGCTCCCCACCCTCGCGGACCTGGCCGGCGTGCCCGTCCCCGCGCACCTCGACGGGCGCTCCATGCGCGGGCTGCTCACCGGCGGCGTCCACGAGGGCCACGACTACCTGTTCTGGAACCGTCCCCGCAAGGCGCAGGCGCTGCGGCGGGGCGACTGGAAGGCGGTGCGGTTCCACCCGGGCATCGCGGGGGCGGGGCCGCGTGGGCGGTTCGAGCTGTACAACCTCGGCTCCGACCTCGGCGAGCAGCATGACCTGGCGGCCGAGCGTCCGGACCTCGTCGCCGAGTTGAACGCCCTGATGGACGCATCGGTCGGCCCCGATCCCCGGCTGCCGTACGGCATGCACGTCAGCGGCGGCACGACCGCGGTCGCCGGGCGTCCGCACGAGGTCGTGGTCCATCTGCGCAACGGCTCCGGCGAGGCCTGGACGGGGCTGCGCTTCCGGATCCAGGGCCCGTCGGGCTGGCGGATCAGCGGCGGCGACGCGGACGCGTCCCTCGCCCCAGGCGAGTCCGTCGAGGTCGCCTTCGTCGTCGTCCCGCCGCCCCGGGGTCCGTTCTCGGGCCGGTCATCAGCACCGTCACCAGGCCCGTCATCAGGCCCGGCATCGGGCCCGTCATCAGATACCGCGCCGTTGCTGGCCACCGCGGTCTTCCGGGCCGGTGGCCGCCGGGTGCGCTTTCAGGCCCGCCGGACGCTCACCGTACGACCCGGTCAGAAGGTCTGATCCAGCGAATCCAAGGCGTCGGCGGGCGGAAAGGTCTGCTCCACCCAGATGGACTTGCCGGTGGACGTGTAGCGGGTGCCCCAGCGGTGGGACAGGGCGGCCACGAGTTGCAGGCCGCGGCCGCCCTCGTCGTAGTCCGAGGCCCGGCGGATGCGCGGCGTGGTGAGGCTGGCGTCGGAGACCTCGCAGGTCAGCACGTTGCCGCGGATCATGCGAAGGTCGATCGGGCCCTTGGCGTGCCGCACCACGTTGCCGACCAGCTCGCTGACGAGCAGCTCGGTGGTCATGATGAGCGAGTCCAGACGCCACTCGGCGAGCTTGCCGCGGACGTGGTCGCGGGCGAGAGCGGCGGCGATCGCGTCCTCGGGCAGCCGCCACACCGCGATGTCCTCCGGCCGGGTGACGTGCGTGCAGGCGATCAGCAGGGCCGCGTCGTCGGTGCTGTCCCGCTTGAGAAGCAAAAGATCCTCGGCGAGCGCGTCGCAGTCGATGCCCGCGGACGACGCCGTGCCGTCGCCGTCGGCATCGCCTCCAGGCGGGCGGTCCGCCCGCATCTGGACCACTCGTTCGGTGAGCATGTGGGCCAGGCCCGCCATGCCCTCCTCGAAGTCCCGGTCCGCGCACTCGATCAGGCCGTCGGTGTAGAGCACGAGCAGGCTGTGCTCCGGCAGGTGGGTGCTGACCGTGGCGAAGGGCGGGTCCGCCGCGCCGAGCGGCGGACCGGGATCGACGCTCGGGAAGCACACGGTGCCGCCGGGCAGCACGACCGCCGGCGGCGGGTGGCCGGCCAGGGAGAGGACGCAACTGCGGTCGATCGGGTCGTACACGATGTACAGGCACGTGGCGTAGAAGTCGTCGCTGATCTCGCTGACGATGTCGTTGAGGTGGCCGAGGATCTCGTCGGGCGGCAGTTCGAGGTCGGCGAGCGTCCGCACGGCCGTGCGCAGCCGTCCCATCGCCGCCGCCTCGGCCACCCCGTGGCCCACCACGTCGCCGACCACCAGGGCGACCCGTTCGGCGGACAACGCGATGACGTCGTACCAGTCGCCGCCGACCTCCATCTCCTTCTCGGCCGGCACGTAGCGGGCGGCGACGGTGACCCCGGGCAATTCGGGCAGGTCGCGGGGCAGCAGGTCCTGCTGGAGCTCCTGGGCGCGCCGATGCGCGTCGTCGTAGAGCCGGGCCCGCTCCAGCGCCTGCGCGACCAGACCGGCGAGCGTGAGGAGCAGGTCGCGTTCCTCTCGGGGAAAGGCGTGCGGCTCGTCGAAGGCGATGATGGCGGCGCCCAGCGGGTGGCCGGACGCGATGAGGGGAAGAAACGCCCAGGCCTCCTTGCGGCTGATCTGCGGGATGTACGCGAGCTCCGGGTACTCCGCGATGAACTCCTCGGCCGATTCGACGAAGGTCGGCTCCCGCCGGGTGATCGGTTCGAGAAGATTCTGTACTCCCGCCCCGGTGTACTCGCGTGCCATATAGGCGGAAAACTCAGCCGGGTAGCCGACCGAACCGATCAGGCGGCCCTCCCCGTCATCAACCTCCCAGATCTGCAGTCCGCCGGCGCCGAACGGCGGCAGCAGGTGGCGGGCGGCGGTCTCGACGACGTCCTGCATCGTGAGCGCCTCGCTCAGGGCGATGGTCAAATCCGCCAGCCTGGCGGTGCGCTCGGCGGCGGCCCGCTCGGCCGCGGACCGTTCGGCCTCCCTCCTGCGCCGGTCGTTGATGTCGGTGAGATGGATGGTCAGGCCGCTGGGGGCGGGCGCCGCGACCAGGCGGTACCAGCGGCGATCGGAGGGCCAGCGCACCTCGATGTCGGCGGTCATGCCCTCGGCGACGGCCGTCCGCAGACGGGCCTCCAGGTCGTGCAGGCCGGTCGGCACGAGGTCCCACAGGCGGCTGCCCAGCGGGTTCCGGTCCGCGCCGAGCAGGTGCTCGGCCTTGGCGTTGGCGAACGTGATCTTCCAGTCGTGGTCGATCGCGATGAAGCCGTCGCCCATGTAGCGCAGGACGCTCCTGATCGACTCATGGGCCGCCTGGACGGTGCGCATCTCGTGGATCGCGCCGACGACGGAGACGGGCTCACCGTTGTCGCCGAGCACGACGTGGCCGCTGACCCTCACCCAGATCTCGCCGCCGGCGGGCCGGCGCACCCGGTACTCCACCCCGAACAGGCCCCGCTCGTGGACGGCCCGGCCCATCTCCGCCAGCACCCAGGGCAGGTCGTCGGGGTGGGCGACGGCCGCCCAGCCCTCGGGGCGGGGGTCGAAGCGGGCGGGGTCCACGCCGAGGATCTCCAGGGACCTGCCGTCGCAGGCGAGCATGTTGGCGCGGATGTTCCACTCCCAGCATCCGGTACGGGCCCGCGCCATCGCCCGCCGGAACAGCCTCGCCGCCGTGGTCTCCGCGCCGTCATAGGAGTACCAGGTGCGAGGGTGGCGGGCGGGGGTGTCTTCGGAGGGTCGGGCCATGCTCGCGGGTTCACCACCGGCGTCGGGGGCGTGGGGTTGATCGTCGGGCGCCACGGGCTCGCTCCGGGGGAAAATCCCGCCGCCGGGCGGAGGCTCGCTTCCGGGAGCGGGCTCGCCGCAGGGCGGGGGCTCGCCCTGGGCGTGCAGCGCGCCGCTCGAGGCCCACCCGTGGGCGCCCCGGGGGCATGCCTGGCGCCGAGCGCGAGAATCGCTCACCTCCGCTTCAGTTCCCCGCCGGAGCCGCCACGCACATCGAGCACACCAAGAAAAGGGACATAATAGATAAAACCACCAGGAACCCCTGGTGACTCCGGCCCTCCGCCCCACCCCGTTCCGAGGGCCCGACGCCCCGTCGCCGGGGGACCGACCCGTGCCCCGCCCGCGCCGGGCGACGCCCTGGCCGCCCTCACGACCAGGAACGATCTACGGAAGTCGGTTACGCATGAACGAGCACGTCCACGTACGGGTCCACGACGGCGTCGCCGTCAACGACGCCGGGGAACTGGTCGAGACGCTGCGCTGCGGCTGCGGGGCCGCCTGGACCAAGGTCTACCGCGTCGAGGAGGGCGAACCCGAGCGTTGAGTCGCCGACGGCGGCCCCACCCCCGAGGGGGCCGCCGTCAGGTCCGCGCGGCCTGCTCGTCCACCTGCCCGTTCACCGGCCCGTTCACCGGTTCTGGACGGCGCAGCGGGAACGGGGTCATGCCGCCCCCGTCGAGCGGCAACGCCTGGCCGGTGACGTAGCCGCTGTCCTCCGAGGCGAGGTACGCGACCGCCGCCGCCACGTCCTGCGGGAGGCCCACCCGGCCGACCGGGATCGCCCCCGCGCGACGCCGGAGCGTCTCCGCCACGTCGAGATCCGGCGACGGGTCGAGGATGGCCCGGCTGGTGGCCACGAGACCGGGGCACACGGCGTTCACCGTGATCCCCCACGGCGCCACGTCCATCGCCAGCGCCCGGGTCAGGCCGATCACCCCGGCCTTCGACGCCGAGTACGCCGTCGAGAACGGCGCCGCCGTCAGCCCGGCCATCGACGCGATGTTCACGATGCGCCCGAACCGCCGCGCCCGCATGTACGGCACGGCCGCCCGGCACATCAGATACGTCCCGCGCAGGTTGACCCCGAGCACCAGGTCGAACGCCTCAAGCGGCACGTCCTCGATGTCGGCGCGGTCGGCCCCCTGCGGCGCGGCGGCGTTGTTGACCAGCACGTCGATCGAGCCGAACCGGTCCACCGTGGCGTCGACCATCGCCTGCGCGCTCGCCGGGTCGGAGACGTCGCCGAGCACGGCGGCCACCCGGTGCCCGTCGGCGGCCAGCGCGTCGACGAGGTCGGTCAGCCCGTCCTTGTGCTCGACGCCGAGCAACCGGTGCCGGGCGTTCGGCACCCCGCCCGGCTCCTTGTCGGCGACCATCACCGCCAGGCCGGCGCGGGCCAGCCGCCGGGCGATGCCCTGCCCCATGCCGTCGGGCTTGCCGCACCCGGTGACCAGGGCGACCCGTCCTTGCTCGGCCTCCGGGACGGGCGTACCCGCCCCGGAGGAACCGATCGGTCCGCCGCTCACTTGGCCTGCCCCTCACGCGGCGGGTCGATCCGGGCCGAGATCCCCGACCAACTGGAGAAGATCCGCACCACCATGGAGATGCCCGCGTTGCGCGCACCCGCCACGATGATGGGCAGGTTCTTCGGCGAGTCGTCGGCGAAGTAGCGGGCGAAGCCCTCGGTGTCGCCGCCGTCGCGCCGCACGTTGTTGTGCAGGCCGCTCTTGCCGGCCTTGGCCAGCTCGGCCAGCGGCTTGCCGCACCGCTCAAGCAGCCAGCCGCGTACGTCGTCCTTGCTCATGCCCGCCTTGGCGAGCATCTGGGCGTGCTCGGGGCAGAACACCACGCCCGCGGCGGCGTGCCGGAAGATCCAGCTTCCGGCGCGGGAGATCGTGTCGGCGAAGTCGCCCAGCAGCAGCTCGGGGTTGTCGGTGTGCCGGTTGTCGACGAACTCGCTGGTCCGCAGCAGGGTGGTGGACACCGCGTCGACGCCCGCGGCCACCCCGCCGTCCACCGACAGCGGCTCCCAGGGGCTCTCCTCCTCGTTCTCGGCGATGCACATCGACCACCGGCCGGGCACGCCCTGGGTGGCCTGCTCCAGCACGTGCGGCACCACGCCGAGGGCGTTGCGGACGATCAGGCCGATCGTCCGGGCGACGGTGGCGTTGGCGCGGAAGCCGGGGCCGAAGACGCCGCCGGTGCTGTTGAAGCCGAGGCGGTTCCGGATCGGGCCGTTGATCACGATCAGCGGCGCGGGGCCGCTCGTGCTCTGCCAGCCGCCGCCCACGGTGGACCGCTCGGCCATGAGCGCGTCCCACGCGGCGAGCACGACCGGGAAGTACTCGGGCTTGCAGCCGGCCATCACCGCGTTGATGGCGGCGAGTTCGACGGTCACCTCCCGCTTGAGGTGGTCGAGGCGGCCGATGACCTCGTCGGCCGGGCGGGTGGTGGTGGCCAGGAACTCGTCCACCCGCTCGCGGGTCGCCGGGATCACGGGCAGGCCGTCGGTCCACCCCTTGTCGTACATGTACTCGTAGGACTTCTGGGCGGCCTCAAGGCCGTCCATGGGCTCGATGGTCCGCTCGCCGGCGGCCGCCGACGCCACGTCGTGCAGGGTCATCAGACTCCCTCGCTCACCCGGTTCGCCACGATGGCGACCAGGTCGGCGGCGCGCTGGGCGATCTGCTCGGCGTTGAGGACCGCGACCGGGTGCGGCGTCAGCAGCAGGTCGAAGTCCTTGTCGCCGTGCACCTCGGCCATCGCCCGCGCCGTCACCTCGAAGGCGTCGCTGACGATCACCGCCGTGGGGATGCCCTCGCGCTCGAAGGCGATGCCGTCGGCGGCGGCGGAGGCGCTGCAGGAGCCGCAGTCGCCGACGCCGGTGACGACCACGTCGCTGACCGCGGCGATCTCCTTCAGCATCGGCTCGTCCACCGGGAAGGCGACGTGCGGCTTGGTGCGCTGGATCGTCACCACCGCGCCGTACCGCGACTCGAGCAGCTTGCCGACCTCGGCCAGCAGCTCCGCGGCGTTCTGCTTGGTGTTGTTCAGCAGGCCCACCCGGGCGCCCGCCAGGGTCGGCACCCGCCGGGCGGCCGTGGCCACGCTCGCGGCCCCCGTCGACATCCCGGTCGGGTCAAGGATGCGGTCGAACATCCCTCACACACCTCTTCTCATCTTCTCCGGCCCCGCGCGCCGGAACGTACGTGGAACGCCCTGTGATGTCCTGGAACGTCCTGGAATTTCACAGCGCGTCGCTCGGGTAGGCCAGCCGGATGTCCTCGGCGGGCACCCCGAGGATCGGCTCCAGCATGCTCACCATCACCTTCTTGGGGACCAGGCAGTCGGCGCAGCTCTCGGGGTCAGCGGTGATCCGCACGTCGAACCCGGAGTCGCCCTCCTCGACGCTCAGGTGGTAGCCGTCGACGGCCAGGGTGGACCGCATCTGCTCCAGGCGTGCTTCGTCGCGCATCATCGCCTCGCTCGTGAAGTGGGCCGACGGTCCCGCGGGACGGTCGGCGGGGGGAGGCCGGTAGAGTGGCCAGGGCCCGTTGTGACCCTGCTCACGGCAATGTAAATCCGGAGAATCGGCAAGGGAATCGGGGCTTTCGTGACACGGAAGAAGTCTGAACATTTCTGAGAACGGCCTAGTCGGTCGACGCTAAGGGAAGCCTCACTTCCGCGATACGGAAGGCAATTTCAGCCCGTTTGCCCTGCTACCGAAAGAGTGTCCGTTTGTGTAGCCTGGTTAACGCTCATGTAACTTAGGTCACGAACTTCGGGCAGGCAGGTGAGTCGATGACCGCTCTGGCAGATACGGCTCCGGAACCCAGTCGCCTGACATCGGCCCAGCGTGTGCTCTCCATTCTCGGCGTTTTCGACACCGAGAACCTGGCGTTGTCCCTGAGCGAGATCAGCCGGCGTACCGGCCTGACGCTCAGCACCACCCACCGCCTCGTCAACGAACTGCGGTGCTGGGGCGCGCTCTCCCGGCACAGCGACGGCAAGTACAGCATCGGCCTGCGCATCCTCGAACTGGGCACCCTGGCCCCCCAGGGCGGCCAGCTCCGCGAGATCGCGCTTCCGTTCCTGCACGACCTGCAGCACGCCACCCACTCCAACATCCACCTCGGCGTGCCGGACGGGCACGATGTGATCTACGTCGAGTCGCTGCGCGCCCGCGACACCGTCCCGGTGCCGAGCAGGCTCGGCGGGCGCTGGCCCATGCACGCGACCGGCACCGGCCTGGTGCTGCTCGCCTACTCCTCCCAGGAGTTCCAGGAAGAGGTGCTCGCCTCCAAGCTGCGCCGGTACACCGCCAACACGCTCACCGACCCCGACGCGCTGCGGCACTTCCTCGCCGAGGTGCGCAAGTCGGGCGTCGCCATCGTGGAGGGCCAGCTCACCCACGACGTGATGGCCGTCGCCGTACCGATCCGCGGCCCCCGGGACCGGGTCGTCGCCGCCGTCGGCATCACCGTGCCGAGCGGCTCGACCTCGCCGCACTCCCTGGTGCCGGCGCTCGCCGCGACCTCCCGCAGCATCTCACGCGCCCTCGGCGCGCCGTCGGCCGTCGCCGACGGCGGCACCCCGCGCCCGACGGCGCATTGGACGGCGCGCGAGGTCAAGTACTCGACCGCGATCCGGCGTCGCGCGCCCCGGCTGACCGGCTGAGCGTTCCGGCGTCACGGGCGGGCCGGGTGGTCCGCCCGGTTTGAGCGGTACGGCGGTGCGGCGTGGCCGCCCTGCGGAGCGGTGCCGTGCCCGAGTTCGCGGCCCGAGTTCGCGGCCCGAGTTCGCGGCCCGAGTTCGCGGCCCGAGTTCGCCGCCCGAGGTCGCGCGGCGGGTCACCGCCCTTCGCCGGGTCGGCGCGTCCCCGGCCGCAGGTCGGGCAGGAGGCATCGGATCGAGCGTCCCTTGATCGCGCCCGCCCACAGGCCGGCGCCGTACGCCAGGTCGTCGAGCCTTCTGGCGACCATGAAGCGCACCGGGTCGAGGTCGGGGGCGAGCTTGCCGTACTCCACCAGGCCGTCCGCGATCGCCGCCAGCAGGACCGCGCGCCGTACGCGCCGGGAGAACAGGCATCCGGCCAGGCTCAGCGGCCACCAGTGCCGCAGCAGCAGGCCGCTCCCCTGGCCGATCGCGCCCGCCAGGCCGAGCCCGGTCAGGGCCGCCGCCAGCCGCTGCGGGCTCTCGCTGCGCGGCACCTTGCGGGCCAGCCGCGCCGACACCACCGCGAGCACCGCCGCCGACAGCGGCAGCGACCAGCGCCGCTGCGCGAGCAGCATCCCCAGTACGGCGAAGCTCCACGGCGCCAGCGCCGCCGGGGCCACCGCCGGGCCGTGCCGCCGCGCCAGATCGTGCGCCCCCGAGCCGTAGAACGCCTTGCGGGCGAACCAGGCGGACAAGCGCGTGCGGTGATCGTGCCGGACCGTGGCGGCGGGCTCGTACCGCACCCGATGGCCCCGCTCCACCAGCCGCCACACCAGGTCGACGTCCTCGCCGACCCGCATGCCCTCGGCGTACCCGTCGCCGAGCGCGTCCACCCGTCCGACCAGGCAGGCGCTGGGCACCCAGCCCACGAGCGACCGGGGATGCACCGGCGCGGGGATCGGCCCGAGGTCGAGCGAGGAGCGGGCCGCCTCGTACCGGCTGATCCAGTTCGCCGTGGCCGTCTCGTCGAGGCCGAGGACCCGGGGGGCGACGGCGGCCACCCGCGGATCGTGGAAGTGCCGCAGCAGCAGGGCCAGCGCCTCGGGGTCGGCCACCACGTCGGAGTCGACGAACGCCACGTACGGCGTGCGCACCCGGGCCAGCCCGGCGTTGCGCGCCCCCGCGGGTCCCAGGTTGCGCGGCAGCGGCACCAGCTCGGCGTTGTGGCGCGCCGCCACCCGGGCGACGGCCTCGGGGTCGGCCGACTCGTCGTCCACCACGATCGCGTGGACCTTTCCCCGCAGCGCGTGGAGCAGCCGGTCCAGCTCGCACGGCCGGTCCCGCACCGGCACCACGACCGTCACCTCGGACAGGTCCACCGGCGGCAGCTCGGCCAGGACGGGATCGGCCAGGCCCATCCCCAGCAGCCGATCGGCCAGTTGCTCGGCCGCCGCGCCGTCGACCCGCAGCCGCCTGCCGCGCAGCAGCGAGCGGGCCTTGTCGCTCAGGTGGGCGACCCGCGGCGGAGCGCCGCCGACCAGGGTGCGCCCCCGGTCGAAGACGCGCACCCGGCGCCCCAGCTCGATCACGAAGTTCCGGGGCAGGCGGTCGCTCCCCGCTGATCCCGTCGCGGCCGGAGCAGGGGCCGTACGGGGGGAAGGTTCGGGGGACGCGGCCACGTCTGCTCCTCTCACCGGCCAAATCCGGGCACGATGCGCGCTGCCACGACATTACCGTCAAATCACCGGTGCGCTGGGGAGCGCCCGGTCCGCCCGCCCACCAAGGCCGAATGACCGGCTCCCGAGGGGTCACTCGCCCATCGGGACCGAGGTGATCGGCTCGCCGACGGGGAACATGTGCGCCGGGCCGCCCTCGACGGCGAGGATGTGGCCCGACACCCAGCGGGCGCGGTCGCTGAGCAGGTACAGCGCCGCGTAGGCGATGTCCCAGGAGGTGCCCTCGGTCTTGAGCGCGGTGCCCTGGGCGCGCTTCTCCCGCATCTCCTGCGGCATGTCGCCCTTGGCCGCGAACGCGCCGTAGATCGCGCCGACCTCGATGCAGTTCACGCGGATGCCCTGGGGGCCGAGGGTGGTCGCCGCGCCCTCGGTCATGTTCTCCATGCCCGCCTTGGCGACGCAGTAGATCATGCCGGGGCCGCGCCGCCGTACCCCGACCGACGAGATGTTCACGATCGCGCTGCCGCGCGGCAGCACCGGGACGGTGTGCCTGGTCATCGACCACGCCGACCTGAGGTTGATGGTCATCAGCCGGTCGTAGTGCTCCGGGGTGGTGTCGAACAGGCCGCTGCGGTCGCCGGCCGCGACGTTGTTGACGAGCGCGTCGGGGGTGCCGAGCCGGTCCACGACCTCGGCGACGGCGCAGGCGCAGGCCCGGTCGTCGGTCACGTCGGCGATGACGGAGATCGCCTCGCCGCCGGACCCGGTGACGTGGTCGACGGTGCGCTGGGCGGCGTCCTTGTCGATGTCGATCACGGCGATCCGCGCGCCGTGCCGGGCCAGCACGCGGGAGATCGCGTAGCCGACGCCGGGGTACGCGGTGCTCTGGCCGCCTCCGGTGATGATCGCGGTACGGCCCTCCATCCACTTCGGGCTCGCGTCGGCGAAGGGGTCGATCATTGGGTCGGACATCAGGTCGTCGGGCACTCGCGCTCCAATCCTGGCGGGTGAACCGGTCCCGGCGGGCGGGCCGGCGTGGACGGTTCCCCGGCCCGGCGATGGGAGGGGCCGGGCCGGGGATGGCGGCGCGCGGAGGGGGGGAAGACGCGCCGCTTCGGCCGGCCGACGGTCGGGCGGACGGCTTTGAGGTACGCGGGCGAACGCGTGCCGCCGGGCCGTACCGCCGCCGAGCCCGTCAGCCGGAGACGCGGGTGAGCCGGGACTTCATCTCGGTGCGCTCGATCGAGCCCGGCGGGACGAGCGTGACCGCGGCCCGCACGGTCAGCCGAGCCCGGATCATGTCCTCGATCTGGCGCCGGAGCGCCTCCTGGTCGCCGGGCTCGTCGCCCAGCTCCACCTCGACGTTGAGCGGGGGCTCCACCCGCGGGCCGGGGCTGGGCAGCACGACCTGCACCACGCCGTTGGTGCGCGGGGCGAGGGTCTGCACCAGGTCGCGGATCGCGGTCGGGAACACGTTCACCCCGAGCACGATCAGCATGTCGTCGGTACGGCCGACGCACCGGATGAGCGGCGCCCCGTCCTTGGCGAGCCCGGTGACCAGCACCCGGTCCCGGGTGCGGAACCGGACCAGCGGGCAGCACTCGCGGTCCACCGAGGTGTAGACGAGCTCGCCGGTGGCGCCCGGCTCGGGGTCGATCGGCTCCCCGCTCTCGGGGTCGATCAGCTCCACGAGCACGTGCCGCCCGCCGGTGAAGCGCATGCCGCCCGCGCCCGGCGGCTCACCGAAGATCACCGGGGCCATGTCGGCGTTGCCGAGGCCCTCGGTCACCCGCGCGCCCCACTCCGCCTCGATGTGCGCCCGGAACGCGGGCTCTCCGCCGCCGGGCTCGCCGCCCACGAAGATCTTCTTGATGCCGAACTCCTTGGGGTCGCGCCCCAGCTTGCGCACGTACTCGGCGAGGTAGCGCACGTACGAGGGCGTGGCGTGCAGCGCGGTGACGCCGAGGGACTCCAGCGCCAGCACCGCCTTCTCCGAGGCCCCGGTGCCGATCGGGATCATCGTGCAGCCGATGCGCTCCAGCGCGTCGCGGATCGGCAGGCCGCCGACGAAGAGCGTCAGACCGGCTCCGTGCAGCACGACGTCCTCGCGCCGGGCGCCCATCGTCATGAACGCCCGGGCCACCATCTCGGTCCACGCCTCGGCGTCGCGGCGGGTCACGCCGATCCAGCTCGGCTTGCCGGTGGTGCCCGTGGAGGCGTGGACGCGGATCACCTCGACCATGTCCACGCCCGCGTGCCTGCCGAGCGGCGGGCACGCGGCCTGCGAGTCGCGCAGCATCTGCTTGTCGGTGAACGGCAGTTTGCGCATGTCGTCCAAGGACACCAGCGTCGTCGGATCGACCCCGTGCTCGGCGAACAGGTCGGCGTAGAACGGAGACCGCGCGGGCAGCCCGGCGAGCTGCGTGCGGAGCATCGCGGTGACGGCGTCTCGGTCCTCAGCCGCGACGAAGCCGGGTGTGGTCACGTAATGTCCTTCCGGGGGGAGTGGGGTCGCCAGGTGCTCGGGCCGGGAGAGCCCACGGTGGGGACGTCAGTCCTCGTGGATGATGACGCCGCGGATGTTCTTGCCGTCGTTGAGGTCGCGGTAGGCGTCGTTCACCTCGTCCAGCGCGTACCTGCGGGTGATCAGCTCGTTGAGCTTGAGGTCGCCCGAGCGGTAGAGCCCGAGCAGCTTGGGCACGTCGTACAGCGGGTTGCAGTCGCCGAACAGCGCGCCGCGGACCTGCCGCTGGTAGCTGATCAGGAAGCCGGCGTGCACGTGCACGGCCTTCTCGGTGGACTTGCCGACCGCGGTGATGGTGACCTTGCCGCCCTTGCCGGTCATCAGGACCGCGGCCTGGACCATCTCCTCGGTGACCACGCCGGGAGTGAGGATCACGTGGTCGGCGAGCTGGCCCCAGGTGGTCTCCACGACGAAGTCGTGCGCCTCGGCGGCGGTGGCGAAGGTGTGCGTGGCGCCGAAGACCTTGGCCATGTCGCGCTTGAACTCGACCGGGTCGACCACGACGACGTTCTTCGCGCCCGCGTACCGCGCGCCCTGGACGGCGTTGCTGCCGACGCCGCCGGAGCCGAAGATGACGACGGTGTCGCCGGCGCGGACGCCGGCCGCGTACACGGCCGAGCCCCAGCCGGTCGGCACGCCGCAGCCGACCAGCGCGCCGATCTCGAACGGGATGTCGTCGGGCAGCGGGATGACCGCCCACTCCGACACCACCGCGTACTGCGAGAACGTGCCAAGCGAGCAGAAGCCGCCGAGGTCCTCGCCGTCCTTGTGGAAGCGGAAGGTGCCGTCGAGGAACATGCCCGAGCCGGCGTTGAGGCCCTTGACGCACATGTTCTGGTGGCCGGTCGAGCAGGGGCGGCAGGCGCCGCACGCCGGGATGTAGGAGCAGACGACGCGGTCGCCCGGCTTGACCCGGCGCACGTCCGGGCCGACCGACTCCACGATGCCGGAGCCCTCGTGGCCGCCGACCATCGGGAAGCGGACCAGGGCGTCGCCCTTGGTGATGTGGTCGTCGGAGTGGCACAGGCCGGAGGCGTGGAACTTCACGCGCACCTCGTGCGCCTTCGGCTCGTCGAGCTGAAGCTCGGTGATCTCCCAGCCGATGTGGGGACCGCGGGCAATGGCGGCCCGGGTGGTGATGCTCATCGGATTCCCCGTTCCTGTCGCGGGCGTGCTGGTGATGTCGGCGATGTGCTCATCGGCGAGTTCACGGTCCCGCGACCTTCATCGCCGTGACGTGGGGCAGGACCTCGGCGCCGATCAGGGCGACGTGGTCCAGATCGTGGATGTCGTAGACGGCCAGGTAGACGGTGTCGATGCCGAGCTCGGCGAGCTCGCCGACGCGTTCGACGAGCCGTCCGGGCTCGCCGATGACCGAGTGCGCCCGGATGAACTCCGAGCCGATGACCTCGGCGCGGCGCTCGGTCTCGGCCGCGGTCGTGCCGACGGCGACCGGGATGAACGAGGAGCGGCGCGGGTCGGCCGGGTCCCGGCCGATCGCCTCGCAGGCCCGGCTGAAGGTGTCCAGTTGCTCGCGCAGGTTGCCGCCGAGGGCGGTGTTGTACTCGGTGGCGTACCTGGCCGCGATCGCCGGGGTGCGTTTCGGGCCGGTGCCGCCGACCAGGATCGGCGGGTGCGGCGACTGCACCGGGCGGGGCGGGGAGGGGTTGCGCTCGATCTGGTAGTGGACGCCGTCGAAGGAGAAGCCGTCCCCGTCCCCTGGCTGGGTGCGCCACAGGCCGGTGATGACGGCGAGCTGCTCCTCCAGCCGGTCGAACCGCTCCTTCGTGGGCGGGAACGGGATGCCGAAGGCCTTGTGCTCGCGCTCGTACCAGCCGGTGCCGAGGCCGAGCTCGACGCGTCCGCCGCTCATCTGGTCGATGGAGGCGACGATCGTGGCGAGCAGGCCCGGGTAGCGGTAGGTGGCCGCGCCCATGAGGGCGCCGAGCCGTACGCGCTTGGTGTCCCGGGCGAGCGCGCCGAGCGTCGTCCAGCAGTCGGTCGGCTGGTACGACGGGTCGTCGGGCACGACGCCGAACAGGTGGTCGGAGCGGAAGAACGCGTCGAATCCGGCGTCCTCGGCGGCGAGCGCCAGCGCCAGGAAGTCGGCGTACGTGCCGCCGTGCCGGGGCTCGATGTGCAGGCGCAGCCGTACGCCCTGGCGGTCAGCGGGTGCCACGGAGCGACACCGCCTTCACGTGGGTGAAGTTCAGCACCGCGTCGGCGCTCATGGTCCGGCCGAAGCCGCTGCGCTTGTAGCCGCCGAACGGCGCGCCGATCACGCCCGCGCCGAGCGCGGCGTTGACGTGCACCTGGCCGGCCTGCAGCCCGCGCGACATGCGCACGGCGCGGCCGACGTCGGGCGTCCACACCGAGGCGACCAGGCCGTAGTCGGTGCCGTTGGCGACCGCGAGGGCCTCCTCCTCGGAGTCGACCGGGATCACCGAGAGCACCGGCCCGAAGATCTCCTCCTGGGCGATGCGCATGCCGGGGCCGACGTTGTCGAACAGGGTGGGCTCGACGAAGAAGCCGCGCTCGAACTCCTCGCCCCGCGGCACGCCGCCGCCGGTGACGAGCTCGGCGCCCTCCTCCTGGCCGAGCTTGATGTAGCCGAGCACGCGGTCGTGCTGCTTGGCGTTGATCAGCGGGCCCATGCGGACCGGCTTGTGCCAGGGGCCGACGGTGACCTTCTTCATCTCCTCGGCGAGGCGCCGCACCACCTCGGCGTGGATCGAGCGCTCGACGACGACGCGCGAGCCGGCGGCGCAGACCTGGCCGGTGTTGAGCGTGATGCCGGCCGTGATCGCCGGGATCGCCGCGTCGAGGTCGGCGTCGGCGAAGATGACCTGCGGCGACTTGCCGCCGAGCTCCAGGTGGAGCGGGGTGAGGTTGCGCGCGCAGGCCGCCATGATCAGCTCGCCGGTCTGCGGGGAGCCGGTGAAGCTCATCCGGCGCACGCCCGGGTGGGCGGGGATGGCCGCGCCGGCCTCGTTGCCGTAGCCGGTGACGACGTTGACCACGCCCGCCGGGATGCCGGCCTCCATCGCCAGCTTCGCCAGCGCCAGCGGGGTCAGCGGCGCGTCCTCGGCCGGCTTGATCACGATCGTGTTGCCCGCCGCGATCGCCGCGGCGACGTCGTTGGCGAACATCGGGCCGGGGGCGTTCCACGGGATGATGCTCCCCACCACCCCGTACGGCTCGCGCAGCGTCAGCCCGATCACGTCCGGGCTCATCGTCGGCATGGTGTGCCCGAGGACCTTGTCGGCCTGCCCGGCGATGAAGTGCAGCATCCGCGGGATCGGCGACGGCCCCCAGTGCGGGCGGCCGACCTCCTGCGACTCCAGTTTGTCGAGTTCGGCCTCGTGCCGCTGGATGAGGTCGGCCCATTTGGCGACGAGGATGCCGCGGGCGGTGGCGTTCGTGTCCCGCCAGGCGGGGAAGGCGGCCTCGGCGGCGCGTACGGCGTTGTCGACGTCGGCGGCGGTGCCGCGCGGCACCCGGGCGAGCACCTCGCGCGTCGCCGGGTTGATCACCTCGATCGTCTCGCCGCTGACCGCCGGGACCCACTCACCGCCGATCAGGTGCGCGTTGTCGATGATGAGGGAGTTGGTCGCCGACTCGGAGAGCGCGGTAGTCATGGGGTGGTGCTCCTCAGTGCTCGTGGACGATCACGCCGCGGATGTTCTTGCCGTCCAACATGTCCTGGTAGCCCTGGTTGACCTCTTCCAGCTGGTAGCGGCGGGTGATGAGCTCGTCGAGCTTGAGGTCGCCGGAGCGGTAGAGGCCCAGCAGGCGCGGCACGTCGTACAGCGGGTTGCAGGCGCCGAAGATCGCGCCCTGCACGCGCCGCTGGTAGCCGATGAGCATGCCGGGGTGCACGTTGATCGAGCCGTTGCCGACCGCGGTGATGGTGACCTGGCCGGCCTTGCCGACGACCTCGATCGCCTTCTGGATCACCTCGTCGTGCAGGATGCCGACGGTGATGATGGCGTGGTCGGCGAGCTCGCCCCAGGTGGTCTCGCGGACGAACTCGTACGCCTCGTCGGCGGTGGCGAAGGTGTGCGTGGCGCCGAAGACCTTGGCCATGTCGCGCTTGAACTCGACCGGGTCGACCACGACGACGTTCTTCGCGCCCGCGTACCGCGCGCCCTGGACCGCGTTGCTGCCGACGCCGCCCGCGCCGTACACGACCACGGTCTGCCCGGCCCGGACGCCCGCGGCGTAGACCGCCGAGCCCCAGCCGGTCGGCACGCCGCAGCCCACCAGGGAGGCGACGTCGAACGGGATGTCGTCGGGGATCTTGATGACGGAGAACTCGGACACGACCGCGTGCTGGGAGAAGGTGCCGAGCACGCAGAGCCCGCCGAGGTCCTCGCCGTCCTTGTGGAAGCGGAACGTGCCATCGGGGAATTCGCCGGTCGAAGCGTTCTTGCCCGCGTCGCAGAGGTTCTGCCGGGCGGTCGAGCAATAGCGGCACGAGCCACACGCGGGAATGAACGAGCACACGATGTGGTCGCCCACCGCGACGCGGGTCACCGAGGGTCCTACGGCCTCGACGATCCCGGCGCCCTCGTGGCCGCCGACGACCGGCATCCGCATTTTGGCGTCGCCTTTTTGAATGTGGTCGTCGGAATGGCACAGCCCGGCGGCCATGAACTTGACCCGGACCTCATTGGCCTGGGGTTCGTCCAGTTCAACGTCGGTGATCTCCCATGGCTTTCCGGGTTCACGGCAAATTGCCGCGCGCGTGGTCATGCTCATTTGAGCCTCGTTTCGTGATTCGTACGGCCGGGACGGCGGCCGCGCCGGAGAAAGATCCGAGGCGATGCCTCATGGCGGTTGGCAGCGATGGTTTCACTATGCCTGTCGGCTCCCCGGCGAGCGATATGACTTTCGCGTCGCGGAAAGCGGATGCCATGCGTCGCCTCAATCGAGTTCGGCGTTCTTCGGGGTCCCGGCCTCGTGCCGGGCGGACATCTGTACGGGCGGCTGTTCGGCGGGCTGGGCGAGCGGGAAATGGCAGGCCACTTGGTGGCCGGGGAACAGCTCGCGCATCGGCGGCGCCTCCTGCTCGCAGCGCGCCTGCGCCAGCGGGCACCGGGTGCGGAAACGGCAGCCGGACGGCGGGTTGATCGGGGAGGGCGGCTCGCCGGTGGGGGCGGCGGGCCGGCGCACCTGCCCGGTCGCCGGGTCGAGGCCCGGGATCGAGTTGAGCAGCGCCGAGGTGTAGGGGTGCAGCGGCCGCCGGTACAGCTCCTCGGACGGGCCGACCTCCACGAGCTGGCCCAGGTGCATGACCGCCACCCGGTCGCTGACCTGCTTCACCAGCGCCAGGTCGTGCGAGATGAACAGGTACGACAGGCCGAGCTCGGTGCGCAGCCGTTCGAACAGGTTGAGCACCTGCGCCTGGATCAGCACGTCCAGCGAGGCCACCGCCTCGTCGCAGACGATCAGCGCCGGGTTGAGGGCGATCGCGCGGGCGATCGCGATCCGCTGGCACTGGCCGCCGGACAGCTCGTGCGGGCGGCGTTTGCCGAACACGCCCGGGTCCATGCCGACCAGGTCGAGCAGCTCGCAGACCCGTTCCCGGCGTTTGGCCGCCGACCGCATGCCGTAGCCGAGCAGCGGCTCCTCGACGAGCTCCATCACCTTCCAGCGGGGGTCGAGCGAGCCGAACGGGTCCTGGTACACCATCTGCATCTGGCGGCGCGCCTCGGTGAGGGCCCGCCGTCCCAGCTTCATCAGGTCGGTGCCGAGGAAGCGCACCTCGCCGGACTTGGGGCGGGGGGCCTGGATGACCGAGCGGGCCAGGGTGGACTTGCCCGATCCGGTCTCCCCCACCACGCCGAGGGTCTCGCCGGCCTGCATGGTGAACGAGACGTCCGACACCGCGTGCACCTTGGCGCCCTTGACGCCGCCGGGGCCGCGCACGGCGAACTCCTGCACCACGTTGCGCACGTCGAGCAGAAGCCGGTCGCCGACGGGACGTTCCGCGCCGGATCGGCCGGCCGTCGTCCGGGTCGTGGTGCGCGTCGTTGTCATCGTTGTGCTCCGTCCTTGAGCTGCCGGGCGTGCGCGCCGACGCGTGCGTTCTGCTCACCCGCCGGATGCCAGCAGGCCCACCAGTGGCCCGGCTCGTGCTCGTCGAAGACCGGCGGTTCCAGGCACGTCTCGGTGGCGGAGTCGCAGCGGGGCCGGAACGGGCAGCCCTTGGGCAGCGCGGCCGGGTCCGGCGGCTGGCCGGGGATCACCGGCAGCAGCGCGTGCGACTCCCGCTCCAGCAGCGGGATCGCGCCGAGCAGCGCCCGCGTGTACGGCATGCGCACGTTGGCGAACAGCTTCTCGGCCGAGGCGTACTCCACGGCGCGCCCGGCGTACATGACCACGACGTTTTGCGCGTAGCTGGCCGCCAGCCCCAGGTCGTGGCTGATCATGATGATCGCGGTGCCGAGCCGTTCCTGCAGCTCGACGAGCAGCTCCATGATCTGCGCCTGGGTGGTGACGTCGAGCGCGGTGGTGGCCTCGTCGGCGATGAGCAGCCGCGGCTCCCCCGCCAGCGCGATGGCGATCACCACGCGCTGGCGCATGCCGCCGGAGAGCTGGTGCGGGTACTCGAAGAAGCGCCGCTCGGCCGCGGGCAGGTGGACCAGCTTGAGCAGCTCCACCGCCCGCTCGGCGGCCTCCTTCTTGCTCATGTCCGAGTGCGCGCGGACGGCCTCGGTGATCTGCGTGCCGATCCGCATCGTCGGGTTGAGCGACCGGGACGGGTCCTGGAAGACCATCGCGATCTTCGCGCCGCGCCAGCTTCGCATCTCCTTCTCGGGCATGCCGATCAGCTCGGTGCCCTCGAACCTCGCCGAGCCGCTCACCTGCGCCGACGGCGGCAGCAGCCCCATGAGCGTGCGGGCGCTGACGCTCTTGCCGGAGCCGGACTCGCCGATGATGGCGAGGATCTCGCCGGCGTTGAGCGTGTAGGACAGCCCGTTCACCGCGTTCACCCGGCGTCCGCCGCGGGAGAAACGCACCCGCAGGTCGCGTACCTCCAGCAGGGCCGAGCCCGGGGCGGGGCGGGCGGCGGATGCGGGCCGGCCGTAGGAGAGCAGCTCCTCGGCTCCCCGGGCAGTGCGTTCGCCGCTCATCTCACACTCCACTGGGTGCGCAGGGCCTCGCCGAGGAGGTTGAAGGCGAGGACGCTGATGAACAGGGCCGCGCTCGGCCAGATCACGAGGTCGGGCGTGGCCGACAGGCTCGCCTGCCCCTCGGAGATCATGTTGCCCCAGCTCGGGTTGGGGGCCGGGATGCCGAGGCCGAGGAAGCTCAGCGCGCCCTCGATGACGATCACGATGCCCATGCCGAGCATGGCGAAGGTGATCAGTTGCGGGGCGATGTTCGGCGCGATGTGCCGCAGCAGCATGCGCCACCACGGCGTGCCCGCCAGCTGCGCCGCCGTCATGAACGGCAGCTCGCGCAGGCTCAGCGTGGCCGCCCGGGAGACCCGGGCGACGGCCGGGATGCTGAAGAACGCCAGCGCCAGGATCGTGTTGGTGAGGCTGGGGCCGAGGCTCTGCGCCACCGCGAGGGTGAGCACCAGCGACGGGAACGCGATGAGCACGTCGAGCAGTCGCATGATCACCGTGTCCACGGCCCCGCCGATGTACGCCGACAGCGCGCCCAGCAGCCCGCCGAGGGCGAGGCCGATGACGTTCACCGAGATGGTGACGATCAGCGACGCCCGCCCGCCGTGCAGGATCCGGGAGAGGATGTCGTTGCCGTTGGGGTCGGTGCCGAGCAGGTGGCCGGGCGAGAACGACGGGAGGCTCGACTCCAGCACGTTCCCGCCGACCGGCGCGGGGATCGGCAGCACCAGCGGGCCGATGAAGCAGGCGACCATCACGAACACGACCATCCCGGCCGGGATGTAGAGGCCCAGCCTGCGCGCCCAGGCCCGGCGGGCCCGGGGCGCGGCGTCGAGTTCGACCAGGGCCGAGGAGGCGTCAATTGCTGCCATAGCGGATCCTCGGGTCGAGTACGGCGTAGAGCAGGTCCGTGATCAGGTTCGCCACCACGGTGACCACGGCGAACACGATGACGCAGGCCTGCACGACCAGGACGTCACGGGTGTTGATCGCCTGCAGCATGAGCTGGCCGAGGCCGGGGATCGCGAAGATCGACTCGACGATGACCGTGGACCCGATCAGCGTGCTGAGGTTGAGCCCGACGACGGTGATCAGGCCGAACGACGAGTTGCGGAACGCGTGCCGCAGCAGCACCTGCCACGGGCCGATGCCCTTGGCCTGGGCCGTCACGATGTAGTCCTGCCCCTGCAACTGGTCGACCAGGTCGCCCCGCAGGAAGCGGGTGTAGAAGCAGAACAGCGGGAACGCGATCGCCGCCGCCGGCAGCACCATCGAGCGCAGGTTCTCCACCGGGTTCTCGGCGAACGGGACGTACCCGATCGCCGGGAACATGGCGAACTGCACCGCGAACACCAGCACCAGCACCAGCGCGAGCACGTAGTTCGCGACGGACAGGCCGGTGACGCTGACGAACATGCTGATCCGGTCGAACAGCCGGTTCGGCTTGTACGCGGCGAGCAGGGCCACCGGCACCGCCAGCGCCAGCGAGGCGACCAGGGCGAGCCCGACCAGCTCGGCGCTGACGATCAGCCGCTCGCCGAGCTGGCCGGCCACCGGCTGCCCGCTGACGTACGAACGGCCGAGGTCGCCGCGCACGGCGGCGCCGAGCCAGTCGAGATACCGGATGTACGCGGGCCGGTTGAGGCCCATCTCCTCCTCCAGCGCGCGGATCTGCTCCGGGGTCGCCTCCGCGCCCAGGAGCTGCTGAGCCGCGCTGCCGGGGATGAGATTGAGCACCCAGAACGTCAGGATGCTCACCCCGAGTGTGATCGGAATGGCCATGAGCAGCCGCTTGCCCACCAGCCGGAGGCTGGGTGAGGCAAGCAGGCCGGCCATGACATTCCGGTTACGCCGCTCTACGGCGAGCGTCACTGACTCCTCCAGACCTTGTCCCACAGCACCGCCGAGTTGACGACCAAGGGCGGGATCTTGGTGGTGAGGCCGGGTCCGTACACGCCCTTCACCGCCACGTTCGCCGGGGCGAACGCCAGGCCGAACGGCGCGTACGCCTTGTCGCTGATGTACTTGCCGAGCTCGTTGTAGATCTGCTCACGCTCGGTCGCGTCGATGGAGGACGCGCCCTTGCTCATCAGCTCGTCGACCTTGGGGTCCTTCACGCCGCTGAACGGCGAGGTGGACTGGAAGCGGAAGGCGACGCCCACGCCGGCGGCCGGGTCCCACGCGCCCGCGGTCTGCAGCATGGCCTGCCACTTGCCGGAGTTGAACTGCTCGACCAGCGTGGAGAGCTGGTGGTCGGTGATGGTGACCTGGATGCCGGCCTGCTGCCACTGGGTCTGCAGCGCCGTCATCACCTGCTTGGCCACGTACGAGGACAGGGTGCCGAGCTCGACCTTGAGGCCGCCGAGCTCCTGCACGAGCTGCTTGGCCTTCGCCAGGTCGTAGGTGCGGTAGCCGGGCACGGTCTGGTTGTAGAAGAGGCCGCCGGGCGCGGTGAACGACTGGCTCACCGGGTAGGCCTCCTTGAACAGGCCCTTCGCGATCGCGTCGAAGTCGGTCGCGTAGTAGATCGCCTGCCGCGCCTTCTCGTTGTCGAATGGTGCGGTCTTGGTGTTGAGCTGGACGACGTACGGCGACGTCGGCGGCTGGAGCGTGACGACGAGCCGGTCGTTGTTCTGGGCCTGCTCCAGCAGCGGCACGGTGCTCATGCCCTCGTACGCCTGGGCCTGGCCGGCCAGCAGCGCCTGGAAGGCGGCCTGGTCACCGCCGATCGCCTTGAAAGTGATCTTGTCGAGGTAGGGCAGCCCCGGCTTGAAGTAGTCGGGGTTGCGCTGCAGCACCAGCTCCGAGCTCATCTTGTTGCTGACGACCTTGAACGGGCCGGCGCCGACCGGGGTGACCCGGAACTTGTCCTCGCCGAGCTGCTTGAGCGCGGTCGGGGAGGCGATCCAGTTGACGTTCGAGACCGGGAAGCCGTTGATGACGGCGGCGTTCGGCTGGGTGAACTTGATCACGACGGTGTCCGTGCCCTCGATCGTGATCGGGTCCTTCTCCACCAGCGGCCAGCGCGGCGCGCAGGAGCAGTTGGACTTCAGGTCGCGCTCGAAGTTGAACTTCACGGCCTCGGCGTCGAGCGCGGTGCCGTCGGTGAACTTGATGCCCTCGCGGATCTTGATCTTCAGGGTCTTGCCGCCGTCGAGCAGCTCGTAGCTCTCGGCCTGGTTGGGCTCGACCTTGGCGTTGGAGCCGTCGTCGTTGGCGGTGAGCGCGAACAGACCGCCGTAGATGGAGCTCATCTGGGGGAGGTTCGCGCCGCCGGTGGTGTTGGTCGCCGGGTCGAGCCCGGTCGGCCATGCGCCGCTGAAGCCGGCGTCCTCCAGCACGGTGATCTCGCCACCGCGCCGAGGCGACTCCACCGCCGCCGACGAACCGCCCGTGGACGCACTCTGGGTGCTGCTGCATGCGGCAACGCCCAGCAGCGCCGCCAGAAGGACAGCTATTCGCTGTGTCTTCGTTCTCACTCGTGTCCTCCTGCTTTAGTTATCGCGACACAGTGACCGTTATGTAGTCGCGAAGCGCTCCAGGCGAAGGTCGAACACCTTGGGTCGAACCCCTCGAACGTGGACCCCCGACCACTCCGGAGTGTGGCCTGGCTCACTGATGAGCCAAGAGTGACCGTGTGCTCTCCGCCCGGCAAAGCAGGCTTCTGTGAGACGGAAGACAAGGTTCGGATCGCGTATACGCGAAGATCGCGGCAGCAGGATGCCGCGCGCAATACCGGGACAAATGACGTATCCAGGCTGCGACTATTCGACAGTGGGTACGCCCGTCATTAGCGAGTTATCCCATGACATGACGGTTGATTAGCGTCTGTCGGGTCGCAGCGAGGGCGGGCCGCCGATGTTCCCATGGTGGACCGCCGGGGCGAGCGATTGGTTTCCGCGACGTGAAATCCACGTCGCTTTCACCCGACCCCCTCGACATTCTGACTGCGAGGCACAACGCGGATCGGCGCGACGCGGGGCGGCGCGACCGGCCATCGAGGCGTCGCGACGCGCCGGGCCGCACCGACCGATCCACCAGAAGAGAGGCCGGCCTTCTTATGGCAGACACGGTACGCGCGGCTGTTCAGGTAGCTCCCCGGAAGATCGAGATACGCGAGTTCCCACGCCCGAAGATCGGGCCGGACGACGGGCTACTGCGCGTCGAGGCCAACGGCATCTGCGGCAGCGACGTGGAGATCTACAAGGGACACCTCGGGTCGGCGTCGAAGGGCGACCCCAAGCCGTTCGTGCCGGGCCACGAGCCGATGGGCATCATCGAGGAGGTCGGCGAGCGGGCGGCGGCCCGGTGGGGGGTCAAGCCCGGCGACCGGGTGGCCGTGGAGATCATCGTGCCCTGCCACTCCTGCCGCAAGTGCCTGACCGGCCAGTACCAGTCCTGCCCGAACCGCACGGGCAGCCACGGCGTGACCCCGGTCGACGTGGCGCCGTCGCTGTGGGGCGGCTTCGCCGAGTACATGTACCTGTCCCCGAACTCGATCCTGCACCCGATCGACAAGACCCTCCCGGCCGAGATCGCCGCGATGTTCAACCCGCTCGGCGCCGGCGTGCGCTGGGCCCTGCACTACGGCGGCGTACGGCTCGGCGACACCGTGCTCATCCTCGGCTCGGGACAGCGCGGCCTCGCCGCGGTCATCGCCTGCCGCGCCGCCGGCGCCGGAAAGATCATCGTGACCGGCCTGGCGGCGGACGCGCACAAGCTCGCCCTCGCTCGCGAGTTCGGCGCCGACCACACGATCGTCGTGGACGGGGACGACGCCCAGGACACGGTCGAGACCGTACGCGAGCTCACCGACGGCGAGATGGCCGACACCGTGCTGGAGCTGACCCCGATGGCCGCCGGGCCGATCACCGACGCGCTGCTCGCCGCCCGGCACGGCGGCACCGTGGTGCTCGCCGGCCTCAAGGGCGGCCGGGAGATCCCCCTCAAGACCGACGTGATCATCAACCGGGCGCTCACGGTGAAGGGCGCGTTCGGCGTGGACAACCGGGCCAACCGCGAGGCGATCGGCATCATCGAGTCGCGCCGCTACCCGCTGGAGAAGCTGCACACCCACTCGTTCACCCTCGACGAGACCGCCCTGGCGATCGAGACCCTCGGCGGCGAGGTCCCCGGCGAGGCCCCGATCCACGTCTCGGTCCACCCCAACTCCTGATCCCCGCCCGGGAGGTTCCCCCATGCTTGTCGACGCCCACGCCCACCTGCTCCCCCGCGACTACCCGGCCGACGCCCCCGAGTGCTTCCCCCGCATGGAGCCGATCGACGGCGAGACCGCGCGCCTGCTGGTGTTCGGCGCCACCCGGTTCCGCGCCCGCGACGTGTTCTTCGAGGCCGAGCGCCGCATCGAGGCGATGGACGCCTCCGGCGTCACCGCCGAGGTGCTCACCCCGATGCCGCCGCTGCTGCGCTACGACCTGCCCGCCGCCGACGGGCTCGCGCTGGCCCGCTGGGTCAACGAGTTCACCGCCGAGCTGTGCGCCGCGAACCCCGAGCGGCTCATCGGCTTCGGCATGGTGCCGCTGCAGGACCCCGACGCCGCCGCGGCCGAACTGAAGGCGATCCGCGAGGCGGGCCTGCACGGCGTCGAGATCGCCTCCGGGGTGCTCGGCGCGTCCATCGGCGACGAGCGCTTCCTGCCGTTCTTCCAGGAGGCCGAGCGCCTCGACCTGCCGATCTTCGTGCACGCGATGCCGTCCCCGACCGAGCGGCTGCCCATGAACACGATGGGCACGTACGTCGTCGGCGTCGAAGGCATGTTCGCGGCGGGCTCCCTGATCGCGGGCGGCACCGCGGAGAAATGCCCCAACCTGCGGGTCTCGTTCAGCCACGCGGCGGGCGGCCTGCCGCTGCTGCTGCCGCGCGCCCAGTACTTCTGGGGCGGCACCTGGAACGAGGAGCCGCCGATCCCCGAGCGGGCCGTCGCCCACACCGACGGACCGTCCCCGATGGAGTACGCCCGCCGCTTCTACTACGACTCGATGGTGTTCGACCGACGGGCCATCCGCTACCTGATCGACCTGCTCGGCCACGACCGGCTGCTGGTCGGCTCGGACTTCCCGGCGATGGACCGCGAGGACCCGGCCGGCCGCACCCTGCGCTCCCTCGACCTGCCCGAGGACGTGCTGACCGACATCACCTGGCACAACGCCTACCGCTGGCTGGGCATCGACCCGCCCAAGTGAGATCGCCTGGGGGAGCGGACAGTCCCCTTGACGAGGCGCGCTCCCCCATCGAGGGGCTGGCGCTCCCCTCACTCCTCCCGGCGAGTCAGCGGAGCTCGGCCGCAGTGACCAGGTGAAGGCAGGCGTCTACCCAGGTGCGTGTCATGCGCTTGGGGTCGTCGCCATGCAGTGCGGTCCCGAGTTCGGCGAGCAGGTGCGCGGCTGTGCGCAGGCCGAGGGCGCGCAGGTCGCGCACCGCCTCATCAAGCCGGGTCCGCGGGCCCGGGGTGACGTGGCGCAGGCCCCGATGGGCAAGGTCGGCGCAGGCGGCGAAGGCTCGGTCGAGGGCGGCGTCGAGCGGGTCGGCCTGCTGCGCGGCACCGATGTCCAGCGACCCGCTGCCGTCGCCGGGGGCCAGGTCGGGGACGACGACCACGCCATCCGACATGATCGCCAACGGGTCCAGGACGAGGCCGCCGCGCGCCCGGCGTACGGACGCGCTGAGGTACAGCGGGCCGGCGCGATGACCTGCGAGGGTCTCGGCGAGGCGGTCGAGAGCGCCTGGGCAGTAGGGGTTGTACGCGGCGCTGAGCAGGGCCGTCGTGCCGGCGGCGTCCGTGATCGTCGCCTCCAGGCGCTGGCCGCCCGGGTCGTAGCCGATCGCGGCGACCTCGGCGGCCTCGATCACGCGGACGAGTTCGGCCCGCACGCGCGGCCGGATCGAGCGCGGCGGCATCGCGGCCACTTCCCGGTCCAGCGCCGCCAGGTCCCGTACCAGCAGGGAGCCCGGCAGGTCCGCCCACGCCGAGCCGACCGGGGTCACGCTCGTCTTCGACAACCTGCCCTGGCCCATCCGTACGACCCGCCCCGCCGTGCGCGACGCGTTCTCGGTAACGACGTTGGCGGTGGCGAGTGCAGCCAGGGTCGAGCCGGACAACCTGCGACCGGCGAGATCATGCCCGGTGGGCGCCTCGCCCTCGCCCACCTCCCAGCGCCGCCTCAGCACCAGCACGATCCCCGCCGAGGGCTGGGCGAAGTAGATCTCGGCGGTCCGCTCGCCGTCGGCCCCGCCGATCCGGCAGCCGAGCGCGGTGAGCCGTACCTGACGCAGCGGCGTCTCCGCCCGCTCGCCGGCCCCCAGCACCTGCGAGCGCGGGGTGCCCTCCGGATGCAGGGCGGCGCGGTGCCGGGCATGGGTCTCGACGACCAGCGCGGCGAGCCGTTCGGGCGCGTAGGCGGCGGCGCGCTCGCGGTAGGCGGTGAGCTGGGCGGCGAGGTCCTCCAGCGCGTCGGCCGGCCAGTGCAGACCGGCGGCGCTCAACTCTCGGCGCGTCCGCCCCAGCGAGGTGACCAGCACCGGCCCGGCGTGCGCCGCGCCATCGAGCAGCACCTGGTCGATCAGGCCGAGCGCGCCTTCCAGCCCCGACCTCCCCGACCTCCCCGCGCCCCGCCCCGCCTTCGCGCGCGCTCCGCCGGTTGCCTCCCCTGCGGCTTCCCCGGCGACTTCCCCGTCCACGTCAACGCCCATGCCGACGCCCGCATCGACGCCCACATCGACGCCGACATCGACGCCGACATCGCCCCCCACATCGACCCCCACATCGACGCGGACGTCAAGGCCCCGCAGCCCTCGCTCGTCGGCCACACGGCACGCCCACACCGCGAGGATGATGACCTCGCCGCGCCGTACCGCACCGACGTCGGTGTGCACGTACCCCAACTCCCCCGGCACCAGGAACCGGACGGTGCAGGCGGGCAGTTCCACCAGCACCGACGGGTCGTCGGCGGTGGGCCGGCGGATCCGCGCCGAGTACCCCGCCCGCCGGGTCCGCCGCGCCGCATCGACCGCCCGCCGCCCCAGCACCCGAACCAGCAGGGTGTCGTCGAAGTCGCCGGGTGACCAGTCCTCCCACGCCCCGCGCCCGTCATCCGGGCGGGCCGCGATCCCCACCTCATCGTTCGGATTGGGCGGAACGGCGGATTCGTCCTGGGCCGCGGCCGGGGCGGCGGCGGCTTGGCGCTGGTAGGCGAGGGCCAGCGCGATGCGGTGGCGGCACGCGCCGACGGCGGCGCACGTACAGCGGGCGCTCTCGAAGCCGCCCTCCCGGGGGAAGACCGCCTGTACGCCGTCGGGGAAGCGGCCGTGGAGGGTGCCGTCGGCGTCGAGGGTCAACTCGGGGACGATCCCGGCGTCAAGCTCTTTGGCGGCACGCTTCACCAACCCCCGGTTGGCGAGCGCGGCGAGCGCGGCGGGGGTCAGGGCGAGCAGATCGGCGCGGGTCATCGGCCGATCCTCTCGGCGACGAAGGCGGCGAGCTCCCCGGGGGGCATCGCGCCGACGTGCGCTCCGGCGTCGGCGAGACGCTGTGCGAGGTCGCGGTCGTAGTCGGGGTTGGCGTCCTCGTCGAGCGCGGCCAGGCCGAGCACCCGCGTGCCCTGCCGTACGAGCTCGCGGACGGTGCGGACGAGCAGGTGGGAGTCGCCGCCTTCGTAGAAGTCGCTGATCACGGCGAAGATCGTGCGACGTGGATTCTCGATGAGTGTGGCGCCGTACGTGACCGCGCGGGCGATGTCGGTGCCGCCGCCGAGCTGCACCTTGAGGAGCAGTTCCACCGGGTCGGTGACGTCGGAGGTCAGGTCCACCACCTCGGTGTCGAACGCGACCAGGTGGGTCTTGAGCCCCGGAAGGCCCCACAGGCAGGCGGCGGTGACGGCGGAGTGGATGACCGAGTTCGTCATCGAGCCGGACTGGTCCACCAGCAGGATGAGCTGCCACCGTTCCAGGTGCCGTCGGGTGCGCGACAGGAACTTGGGATGCTCGATGTAGACGCGTTTCTCCTCCGGCCGGTAGTGCGCGAGGTTCGCCCGGATCGTGCCGTGGAAGTCGAAGTCCCTCGCGCTCTTCAACCGGCTCGGCCGCCGCGACCGCGTACCGTGGAACGCCTGCCTTACCTCCACCGCGAGCCGCCGCATGAGCTCGCGCACCACGTGCTCGACGATGCGCCGCGCGAGGGCCAGCACCTCGTCGTTCATCAAATGCTTGGTCCGCAGGACGGCGCGCAGCAGCGTCTCGTTCGGCTCGACGCGCGCCAGCACGGTGGGATCGGTGACGACCTCGTGGATGCCGTAACGCTCGACCGCGTCCCGCTCCAGCCGCTCGATCGTCTCCTTGGGAAACAGCCGGTGCACATCGTCCAGCCAGTCCACGGTGGTGAGCACCGACGGGCCGCTTCCCCCCTGCCGGTCGCCGCCGCGCCGATGATCGCCTCCTTTGCCGCCCGCGCCGCCGCGCTGGTGATCGTCTCCCCCACCGCCCGCGCCACCGCGCCGCACTCCGCGCCGCTGCCGATCGGGGTCACGTCCGTACAGCCACTCCAGGGCGCGGTCCCGACGCGCGGCCTCCCCGCTGAGCGCCCCGGTGTACCGCTCTGCGGCCTCCCCCAGGATGAGCCGCCAGCGCTCCAGCCCCGGATCCGGCATCCCGTCAACGCCAGGCGATACCGCCGACGCGGAGGGATCCTGCCCCGAATCCGGCACCCCGTCGGCATCGGTAAATGCCGCCGACGCGGAGGCGGCGGCTAAATCCGGCGAATTCTCGCCAAGACGGCCGAATCGGCTCTCGGTCACGCCGGTTCCTTCCGTGGAATGAGCCCTTCGGCCGCCAGCAGCCGGTTCACCTTCTCCTCCAGCTCCATCGCCTCGGCGATCAGCAGCGGATCGGCGGAGGTCCGCAGCAGCCCACGCGCCGTGCCGGTCAGGCCCCGATGCTCCAGCAGCCGCTGGGCGATCGCCTCGCGCTCACGCGGCGGAAAGAACTCGAACGCCTGCCGCAGCGCCGGAAGCGCGACCAGGAAGTCGCTCTCCGGCCACCCACTGATCAATTCATCGAGAACGCGCAGAACATGACCCCCGCCACCCGCGCCGGAAGACCCGGCGGCCCCGCTCGAACTCACGTCGACGGGAGCGGGCTCGCTACGGCCGGACTCGTCGTCACCGCCAGGGGTCACGGCCGGGTCAGCGGCGGTCACCGCCCGATCGGCGGGAGTCACCGCCGAGTCGGCGGGGGTTCCGACGGCAAGCACCTCGTCGCGGGCCAAGGCGAACAGTCCGGCGAGCCAGTCGCCGAGGGTCTCGGGCCTCGCCACCCCGAGTACGGCTCGCGCCGGATCGGCCGCCACCCCGAGCGACCAGGTCAGGCCGAAGGCGCCGCCGCGCAGATCGGGCGGGGCGGCGGTGTCCGCGCTGATCCGCCCGACCACGGCGAGCACGGCGTCGCGGTTGAGTCCCAGCGGGGCGGCGGCGTGCAGCACCGCGTCCCGGACCGCCGCGAGGGCGTGCAGCCTGCCGAGGTCGGCCGGGGCGGGACCGCCGCGTACGCCCTCCACCAGCCACATCACCCGGGTGACGCATCCGTCGACGACGGTGCCGAACAGCGGGCTGCGTGCGGTGCCGAGCAGCCGATCGTGCCGCCACAGCCCGAGCACGGTGCCGAGCACGCGCCCGAGCGCCCCCACCTCCACCGCCCGCGCGATCCCGGCCGCGATGGCCTCAGCGATGCGGTCCACCTGATCCGCCCGGCCGCACAGGGCGGCGTCGAAGAGCACGCCGGCGAGCAGCCCAACGTCGCCACCTGCCCCGACCGCCCGCTGCTCCAGCACGGCCGACGCGGCCTCGGCGAGCGTCGGGCCGTACGCGCCCGCTTCGATCAACGCCGGCAGCCGGTCGGCGTGCCCGGACAATGTCCACCGTTCCTCGACCACCGGATCCGCCCCGGTCTCCGGCCCGCTCTCCCGTACGAACCCGGGAACACCCAGCACCCGCAGCCGGTGCAGGGCGCGGCTGCGCGCCAGGCCGCGCTCGTCCGCCAGGCGCAACGTGACCGCGCCCTCCCGGTCGAGCCCCAGCCGCTCCAGCTCCGCGGTCGCGTCGTGCACCAGCGGAGGCGCGGGCGTCCCCGGCCGCAGCCGCCCCACCCGGTCGCCGCTCAGCGCGGCGACCATCTCCACCACCACCGGATGCGTGCCCTCCGCGAGGGTCCCCCGCGCCGTCCACGGCAGCGGCCGTTCGAGATCGTCGGTGATCAGCGCGGCGACGAGCCCGTCCAGCAGATCGGTACGGCTCGGCCAACGATGCCCCCGCAGCCGCGCCAGCCCGTCGGTGAGCGCCCGCGCCGCGATGAGATCGGCCGTCGAGACCCGCTGACGCCGCTCCCGCAGCCGCCGCACGACGGTCTCGGTGAGCCCCGCCGCGGCCTCCTCCGCGCCGCCCTCCCACAACCGCTGGTAGTACTCCGGCGAGGGCATCCCGGACTGGTAGCCGGTGAACGCGTCCAGCCGCCGGAACGAGTACGGCACCAGATAACTGCCCGCGACCGCGCCCCCCGGCGGCAGCGGCACCTCCGGCCAGGCCTCCTCACCCGGGGAGACCACCTTCCCGGCGAAGGCGCGCAAAGCGGGCCGGTGAAACCCTCCCGTCACGACCACCACAGGGCGGCCCTTCGCGTGGGCGGTGGCGGCTCGGACCCAGCGGGCCATGTACTCCTCGCGTGCGACGTCGTCCGGGTCCGCCGCCGACTCGCCCCGTACCAGGTCGAAGTAGGTGGCGAGCCGTTCCTCCAAGTCTTCAAGATCATCGGTGGGGTCGTCGGGGGCGGCGAGGTCGGCCTCGAACAGGTGGTCCCAGAGCGTGTCGGCGTTGTCGACGGCGAAGGCGCGGCAGAGACGGGCCGTCACCTCGGCGTAGCGCTCCTCGGCGTCGGCGTAGCGGTTGCGGCGTAGGGCGAAGGCCGGGTGCCAGGCGGGCAGGTCGATGAACCGCACCTGCGCCCCGGTCTCCCGGCCGGTGGTGATCGCCACCCACTCCGGGGAGTAGTCGCAGAACGGCGTCCAGGAGGCGTGCACCCGCTCGCCGTCCCGGTAGTGGCTGAAGATCGCGATGGGCGGCTCGTGCCCGAGCAGCAGCTCGTCGATCCGGTCGTTGAAGTCGGCGGGCCCCTCCACCAGCACGTAGGCGGGCCGTACCCGCTCGATGACCCGCCGGACGAGCCGGGCGCACGCGGGGCTGTGGTGCCGGACCCCGACGAACGTGACGGCCATCAGCCGGGCAGGCGGTGCCGGGCCGCGTACAGGGCCTTCCACTGCGCGCCCTTGCGACGCGGCGCCTGCTGCTCCAGGTAGCGCCGCAGCCGGGCGAGATCGTCGGGATTGTCCTTGGCCGCCGTTCCGGCCAGGCATTCGACGATGTCGGCGGCGGTGCCCGGCTCGCCGCGCAGGAACCAGCCCCGTACGCCGATCGCGTGCGCCACCGACACCGCCTCGGCGGTGCTCATCACCGCGGACGGCCGCTCCATGCTCTGCCCGTCCGCCGCCATGCCGGTGCGCAGTTCCCGGAACGTCGTCACCAGCACCTCCAGCACGTCCCGCCGTAGCGGCGCCTCGACCCCGGATCGCCGCAGCAGCGCGGCGGCCTCCGCCTCCACCAGGTCGAGTTCGGTGGCGAAGTCGGCGATCGGGAACACGGTCTCGAAGTTGAACCGCCGCTTGAGCGCGGCGCTCATCTCGTTGACCCCCCGGTCCCGCGTGTTCGCCGTGGCGATGACGTTGAAGCCCTCCCGCGCGAACACCATGCTCTCGGGCCCGCTCAGCTCGGGCACGGCCAGCACTCGGTCCGACAGCGGCGACAGCAGCGAGTCCTGAACCTCCAGCGGACAGCGCGTGATCTCCTCGAACCGCACGATCTTGCCTTCGGCCATGCCGCGCAGCAGCGGCGCGGGCACCAGCGACCGCGTGGACGGCCCCTCGGAGACCAGCAGCGCGTAGTTCCACGAGTATTTGATCTGGTCCTCGGTCGTCGCCGCGCCGCCCTGAATGGTGAGCGTCGAATCCCCGCTCACCGCCGCCGCGATCAGCTCCGACAGCAGCGACTTGGCCGTCCCCGGCTCCCCGACCAGCATCAGCCCCCGGCTCGTCGCCAGCGACACCAGCGCCCGATCGATCAACGCGGCGTCACCGACGAACTTCCGCCGGATTCCCAGGGCGTCGTCCCCGACGATGAACCGCCGCGCCGCCGCCATGCTGAGCGCCCAGCCCGGCGGCCGGGGCGCGCTGTCGCTCTCGCGCAGCCGTTCCAGCTCGTCGGCGAAGCGCGCCTCGGCGGGCGGTCGTTGCGCCCGTGCGATCGTGTCGGCCGTCATCGTCGTGATCTCTTCTCCTGAACCGGAACGTTCGCGGGCACCGCACTACGCCTCGGGCTCGATGATCTTCGTGAGTTCGGCGAGGAGTTCCGAGGCGGTCACCGGATCCAGTTCGCCGAACGTCCACGGGGTGTCGCGGCCCGGCCGGTAGCCGTCCGGGCGGTCGCCGATCCAGACATAGGTGATCGTTTCCCTCTCGGTGGGGTCGGGGTCGCCGACCCCGTGGCCGAACAGGCCGAGCACCACGTGGCGGCCCGGTGCGACCTCGCGGGCGATGTAGAAGCGCAGACCGGCGTCGTGCGGCTCATCCCACTCCCAGCCGCGGCGGGCGAGCCCCCGCAGCGCGCCCACGGTCACCAAGGTGTCCTCGAATCGCCGCAGCCTCCCGCTCGCCCGCTCCTGTTCGGTGAGGGCGTAGACGGGACGGCTCAACTGCGGGAACGGCTGGATGATCTCGTAGTCGGCGAACACCTGGGACCAGGCGCCGAGCGACCCGCCCAGTTCGACCGGATGCGCGACCCGCACCAGCGCGGACCCTGGCAACGTCAGCGTCTCGTCCTCGACGTCGGCGAACGTGCGGTCCTCGGCGACCCGGAACGCCGTGACCGTGCCGCCGTCCTCGGCCAGCCACACCAGCCGCCGTACGATGTGCCAGACCAGCGGATGATTCACCAGATACGCGGTGAACTCGGCCACCGGCCACGAACGCCGGGTCACCATCGCCGTCTCCAGCCGCGTGAGCTGGTCGGAGGCCACCGTGCGCACGTCCTTCTTCAACGCGGCGAACCGCTTGTACGCCGCCGGCGCCAGCTCCGGATCATCCTTCGCGCCCGGCTTGGGCAGGCTCGCCCGCGGTTTGCCGCCCTCCTCCACCACGTACGGCTTCAGCCCTTCGTCGAAGCCGACGAGGAAGCGGCGCGGCCCGTAATCCAGGACCATGCCGCCCCCGGCGTCCAGCCCGAAATCGGGCACCAGCCGGTCGGCGAGCTGCTCGGTGGTGAGCCCCAGCTCCGCCGCCACCTCGGCGACCTTCTCCTGAGCCCGCGTCTTCAGCCCTTTGAACTGCGCCTTCTGCGCGATGCCGTACAGGTGCATCAGCGCGACGTCGGTGCCGATCGCGGCGAGCACGTCCAGCCCGGCGACCGCCTTGGCGTGCCCGTTCTGTCCCGGCCAGGCCCGGATGACCGGCGTCAGCCGCCGTACGGTGTCGTCGTCGCCGAACAGGCTCAGCTGGTGCAGCACCCAGCCGTCCCGCGTCGGCGTCCCGTCCGCCCGCCACTTGTCGAACAGCGCCCAGGAGAACTCCGTCAGCGAGCCGGGGTCGCACAGCTCCCGCACCACCTCGACCCCCGCGTACACCTCATCCGGTTTCGACAGGGCGAGCACGGTGATCAGGTGACCGACCGCCGCCGTCGGCAGGGCGTGCGCACGGTCACGCAGCAGCACCTGGGGCAGCGTCTCCGGCTCGGCCCACGCGCCCACCACCGGCATCTTGGCCGGTAGATGCTCCAGCGGGTCGGCCCGCAGCATCTCCTCGATCGCACGCGCGGCCTTCTCGCCGTGCGCCCGCGCCGCGTTCGCGACCTCGTCGACGCCGGCCTTGGCGGCCACCCGCCGCAGCGCCGCCTCGGCGTCCGACCGCCGACCGCCCGGCTTGCCGAGCGCGGCCGGCACCAGATACGGCACGGCGTCCACGCCATGCCGCTCGAACCAGGCCAAGGCGTGACCCCGGGCGTCGCCCTTCAGCCGTACCAGCCACTCGGCCGCCACCGACGCGGCCTCCGCGGCCAGGAACGGCAACAGCAGGCCGCCGTGCGCGGAACTCGCCTTGACCGCCCGCACCACCGCCGGCAGCGCGTCCGCTTCGAAGCGTGCCACGATGGGCCACATCGGCGCGGCGTCGCGGTGGAATATCGCCGAGTCGGGTTCCCAGCCCGCGATGAGCGGCCGCACCTGCTCCAGGGGCGCGCCGGCGAACAGCTGCGGCTCCAGGTAGGGGTTGAATCTCCCCTCCCGCCGGAGCGTGAGGGACCTTTCCCAGTAGTCGCTGGAGTACCGGTCCAGTTCCTCGCGCCGCAGCTCCGCCCATCGCTCCCGTTCCCCGGTCTCCCAGACCATGACGCGCTCGGCGGGCGGTGTGAGACCCCGGATGACGACCGGCTTGACGACGTCCCGGTCCCGTGTCCAGGGCGGCGCGGTCAGCAACGGCGGCAGCGCCTCGGCGGACGCTTCCGGTAGCCGCTCGGCGTTCGCCCGGTGCGCGGCCTCGATCGCCGCGCGGGACTCCTGGTCCAGTCCGGGCGGCATGGCCCGTACGAGCTCCGGGTGGATGCGCAGGTGGGCGCCGAGCAACGCGGCCACGCGCCCGTCCGGTTTCGACGTCTGCGCCACCGCCCGTGCCAGCAGCCGCAGCACGCGCACCGGGAACCGCCGCATCGCGGTCAGCAGCGTGGACTCGACAAGGTTCTCACCAGCCCGGTCGAGCAGGGCCTGGAACGCCTCGTCGGATGGCAGCAGGGCGAGCGCGTCCAGCAACGGCCGCCGGTGCTCGGCCTCGGGGTGCCGCTCCAGTCCCAGCAGCAGCAGCGGAACCGCCGCCGTGCCGAGCCCGTCGATCACCGTGCCGAGAAGCGTGGGCCACTCCCAGGCCCAGGGGACCAGCCGCCCGCCGAGCAATTCGACGTGACGAGGCGTCCCCAGGGCGAACATCAGCATCATGGAGCCCGCGCCGTCGTACTCCGCGCAGCACTCGTCCACCCAGTCGGTACGGCCCGGCACCAGATAGGAGACGACGGTCCGATGCAGCGGGGTGCGGCGATGCCCCGCCAGGCGCTCCACGACCTCCTGGTGATCCCGCTCGTCCGCCACGGCCAGCAACGCCCGGAGCGACCGCAGCTCGCCATAAGCCCAGAGAGGATAATTTCGTGCGTCTGGTGGGGCGGATATGACACCCTGCCGCGTATCTGATAGCTCCAGGGAATAGTCCGTTTTGATGGCGAGGGCGGCAATTTCGGCGAAGCCACAGGCGGTGAAGGCGAGGCCATGCTCATGGAGCCAGCCACCCCAGAGCTCCTCGACGGGACCCTCCGTGCGGAAATCCCCGAACGCGGCCAGCGCGACCACCGCCGCGCCCAGCGGATCCGCCTCACCGCGCAACCAGGCGAGCCCCCGCTCCGCCAATCGCGGATCGGTCACCGGACCGTTGAGCACGTCCTCGGCCCGCTGCCGAACTTCCGGGGGAAGTCCACCCCGCCCGGGGGCACGCACCTGTTCGGCGATCGGCCCGCCTCGCCGTACATGCGCCGACTTCCGCCACTGGTGCGGAATGACCAGGGTGTCCTCATCGGGTAGGCCTTGCGGTCCCGCAGCAGGAAGATCCATAACGCCACAATCTAGGGGGAAGCAACTTCAATTTCGCTGTTTTCTGACTATTGGAGTTACTTGCGCAGTTCAGCGCGACGACTTTCCACACGCCCGCGTGGCCCGTACGTCCTGCCCGGCGGCCCACGACCGGCCCGCGTCGCGCCATCGACTCGTACCGAAGCGACCCTCCCGACACCCGGCGAAGAGATTTGCCCAATGGACGTCCTCGGTTCCCGATGCCCCTACCGGGCCGACAGCGGTCAGTCGGCAGGTGCGATCGCCTCGGTCAGTTCGATGAGAAGCTCCGAGGCGGTCACCGGATCCAGTTCACCGAACGTCCACGGGGTGTCGCGGTCCGGCCGGTGGCCGTCCGGGCGGTCGCCGTTCCAGACACAAGTGATCGTCGCCTCGGAGTCCGCGTCCTCGTCGTGGATCCGGATGCCCTGATCCCAGCCAAGCACCACAAAACGACCCGGCACGACCTCCCGGGCGATGGAGAAGCACAGACCGGCGTCGCGCGGCTCGCCCCACTCCCAGCCGCGCAGCACGAGCCCCCGCAGCGCGCCCAGGCTTACCCGGGTCTTCTCGAAGCGTCGCAGCGCACCGCTTGCCCGCTCCTCCTCAGCGAGGACGTGTACGGCCCGTCCGAGCTGCGGGAACGGCTGCATGATCTCGTAGTCGGCGAACACCTGCGACCAGCCGGTTAGCGCCTCCCCCAGCGTCACCGGATGAGCGATGCCGACCCGCGCCGACTCCGGCAGCGTCAGCACTTCATCCTCGACATCCGCATACGTACGATCCTCGGCCACCCGGAACGCGGTGGAAACGCCGTCATGCTCGGCCGTCCACACCAGCCGGCGGGTGATGTGCCACAACAGCGGATGAGCGACGAAAAACTCCGCGAACTCAGACGTGCTCCACCGCCGCCCCGAAACCATCGCCGCCTCCAGCCGCCGGACCTGGTCGGCCGCCGCAGTCCGCACATCCTTCTTCAATGTGGCAAACCGCTTGTACGCCTCCGGCGCGAGCTCCGGATCGTCCTTGACGCCCGGCTTGGGCAGACTCGCCCGCCGCTTGCCGTCTTCATCGGCCACGTACGGTGTGAGCTGCTCGTCGAACCCCACCACGAACCGGCGCGGCCCATAGTCGAGAACCATGCCGCCCCCGGCGTCCAGCCCGAAATCGGGCACCAGCCGGTCGGCCAGTTGCTCGGAGGTGAGCCCCAGCCCCTCCGCCACCTCGGCGACCTTCTCCTGAGCCCGCGTCTTCAGCCCCTTGAACTGCGCCTTCTGGGCGATGCCGTACAGATGCATCAGCGCCACATCCGTGCCGATCGCGGCCAACGCATCCAGTCCGGCAACCGCCTTGCTGTGCCCGCTCTCCCCCGGCCAGGCATGGATGACCGGCGTCAGCCGCCGTACGGTCTCGTCGTCGCCAAGCCACCCAAGCTGCTGCAGCGCCCAGCCATCCTGCGGCGGCATCCCATCCGCCCGCCACGCCTCGAACACCGCCCAGGAGAACTCCGCCAGCGAGCCCGGATCGCACAACTCCCGCACCACCTCGACCCCCGCGTACACCTCACCCGGTTTCGACATCGTGAGCATCGTGAGCACGTGTCCGACCGCCGCCGTCGGCAGCGCGCACCCGTCGCCGCGCAGCCGTACCTGCGGCAGCATCCACGGTTCCGCCCACGGCGCGGGGTCGGGCACCTTGGCCGGGAGCACGTCCACTGGGTCCATCGCCAGGATCGGCTCGATCGCCGCTGCGGCCTTGTCGCCGTGCACACGCGCGGCTTCCACGACCTCGGCCAGACCGATGTCGGCGGCGACGAGCCGCAGTGCTTGCGTGGCGGCCCGCCGCGACGCGCCGGGCTTGCCGAGCGCGGCCGGCACCAGGTACGGCACGGTTTCCACGCCATGCCGTTCCAACCAGGCGAGCACGAGTTTGCGCGTCCGCTTCATCCGCATCAGCGGCTCGACCATCAGCGCCGCCACCCGGGCGTCGAGAAACGGGACCAGCAACCCGCCGTCGATGACGAGGTTGGCCATGCGCAGCACCAGCGGCAGCGCCTCCAGTTCGAACCGCGCGGCGACGGGCCATAACCAGTCGCCGTCGTATGCCCAGTTCCTCCCCCTCGGCTGCCAGTCGTCGAGCAGCGGACGCACCCGGTCGAGAGGCCCGCCGATGACGAGGCTCTGCCGCTGCGACTCGTACAGAGTCACTCCCGCCTGCACGTCTTCGAGAAGCTTGTCCCAGTCCTCCTGGGTCCTGCCGCCCGAGTACCGGTACGCGCCCTTCGCCCACCGCTCCCGCTCGCCCGGCGCCCACCGGACCACCTGCCCCGCCGGCGGCGTCAAACCGGCGATGACGACCGGTTTGCCGACCTTGCGGCGGCGGGTCCACGGCGGCGCGGTCAGCAGCGGCGGCAGCGCCTCGACCGACGCGTCCGGAAGCCGCGCGGCGTCCGCCCGCTGAATCGTCTCGATCGCCGTACGGGACTCTTCCGGCAGACCGGGCAGCACGACTCGGGTGAGCTCCGGATGGGCACGCACCTGGGCGCCGAGCAACTCGGCCACAAGCGCCGCCCACCTCGACTTCTCTGCCCCAGACGCGCCAGAGGCCCCGGTTCCCTCCGACCCACCCGCCGCCTGGGCGAGCAACCGCAGCCCACGCTCCGGGAAGCGCCGCATCGCGGTCAGCAGCGGACCCCGCACCAAGGTCTCATCGGCAAGGTCCAGCAGAACCCGAAATGCCTCATCGGATGGCACCAGGGCAAGCGCGTCCAGCAGACCCCGTCGCCGCTCGGGGTGCAAATGGTATTCAGCAAGGCCGACGGCCAGCAGCGGAGCCACCGCCACCCCCAGCCCGTCCATCAGCGTGGCGATCTCCTCCGGCGTACTCGGAGTCAGCCGACCGTCGAGCAACTCGACGTGCCGGGCCGTTCCCAGGGCGTAGATCAGCAGAGACGACACACGGCCAAGGTAGGCGTACTCCGCGCAGCACTCGTCCACCCAGTCGGTACGGCCCGGCACCAGATAAGAGACCACGACCCGCCCCACCGCCGTGCCGCGATGCTCCGCCAGGCGCTCCACAACCTCCTGATACGCCTGCTCGTCGGCCGCCGCGATCAACGCCCGCATCGACCGCAGCACGCCGACGTCCCAGGAAGGGCTCCCGTGCTTCAGATCGAACGGCTCCGCGTACCTGACACCGTCCCTCATCGATTGGTCCAGGGAGTAGTCCGTCACAGCGGCAAGGCCGACAAGCTCGACAAACGCACCCGCCGCGAAGGCAAGACCATGCTCGGCAACCCAGCCGGGCCACATCCCGTCCACCGCCCGACCGGCCAGCGCGACCACCGCCGCACCCAGCGGACTCGCCTCACCACGCAACTGCGCCCGCCCACACTCACCTAGGCTCGGGTCGGTGACCGGGCTGCCGAGGACGCGCTCGACCGTCTCGCGCAACTCCGCGGAGAACTCCGCACCACCGTACGCGGGATCCTGCGCCTGCCCGGCGCCAGAGCGCCCGCCACGCCGCACATGCACCTGCCTGTGCCAGTGATCGGGCATGACCAGGGTGTCCTCATCGGGCAGCGCAGGCGTGCCCGCAGTCGCGAGATCCATACCGCCACACCGTAGGGGAGATCAACGACACACTGAGGCGTTCCCTGACAACACCAGCAATCTCCCAGCCGAGACCCGGGGAGTCGATATTCGCCTGAATGTGTAGATAAGGCCATCTTGGGTCTTATGCGACCCTCGCGAACAAGACACCGGACCGGCGACTGGAAGGCACTTCGGTTAAGCGCAACTCAGCCTGCGAACACTCCTATCGGGTCGATCAGGCCTTGAAGTGGTAGCAGGTGTGGATCCCACTGAACCACTCATCGTCGATTTGGCGTCCGACCAGGCGACCAGCTAGGACGAAGGCGGAACTCAAACTTTCTTCGACGGTGACCTCACCGCCGGGAGGCCGATCATCAGGGTCGGCCAGTTCGAACCGCAGTCCTGCCATCAGGTGATCGAGAGCGTGAGGATCAACGCCCTCGCGCTCCCTGGGGAAACAGGGGTCGAAGCGGGTCAGGATCCGGCCGTCAGTCGCGTAGGTAAGTAGGTAGTTGCCGCTGATGTCCCAGATGATGTCCAGCACCTGTCCGTCGTCACGAGACAGCCCGGCGAGGATCTCGTCATCCAGAAGACGCCATCCGGCGGGCAGGACCCAGACCCAGTCATCCACGGTGCCGATCCACATACGCTGTTCGAGAAGCCCGACATTGGGACTACGCAGCCACTGCTCAAGGGTCTGTTCGACCGCGCTGTCCATCCGCGCCCCAAGCCGCCGTGCGACCGCCTCTTCGCCGAGGCCACGGCACCACAGGGCGTGGAAGGACGAGTCATTCCACTCCAAGTCGAAAAAGTGGCCGCAGACCAAGCGGTAAAGGTATTCGGCATCCGGCATGTCGGCCTCTCGTAGTAGGAGCCGTCCGGGCGCGTAAACCCGGACGGCCTTCGCACATCAGTAAATCATGGCCCAGAACTTACTGGTATTGACTACCCGGTACACGCATAGAATGCCTGAAGGTCACGGCCAGAGTTCCAGTTATCGGTACCGTCGACGACCATAAAAGAGTAGTCCATGTCGTAAATCCATCTGCTGCCAAAGCGGGAACCGCTACCAAAATCTAGGATGACCGGCCGGACCGACCTTTTAGAGGAGCTGGACAAAGCGGACGAGGGATCTGGCGACGGCAACAGCGAGCAGCCCGAGGAGATGTCATGAGCAGTCGCGCGCAGATGGCCGAGCAACTCTCTATGAGCCCAAGCTCGCCCACGAAGACGTTCGTCCTTGAGGCGCATCCCCAGGCCGATCCCTTGGCGCTTCTGGAGTCCCTGGCGGAAGGAGACCGGCTCGTTCCGACGAACGACGCCTATCTGTTCAGGCTCGAGATCGCCGAGGGAGGCTTCTGGGTGGACCAGCTCGACGGCCGGTTCTGGAGTTTCCACACTGACATGCCGACCGGACCGGCCGCCGCCTATCTCAACAAGCGGGTCAGCGCCAGGAGAGACCTGGACTGGCTGTGGCTCCCGTCAGAGCACCTGCGTGAGCCCTGGCCAGGGGCCCGGGCCATGCGACCTCCCACAACCTCGCGATCGGACTATCCCGCCTGATCGGCTGGGACAACATCTCCGCCGCCATCGGCCACTACCGCGCCATCCCGGCCACGGCCTTCCCTACTCGGTTTCACCGGATGAGAACGCTTCGGCCCTACAGTGGAGGTCAGGACAGGGAGTCGAAACAACCGGCCTTCAGACCGCTGACGAACGCCCGCCACTCGCCGGGAGTGATGAGGAGTTTGGGGCCATCGGGGTTTTTGCTGTCTCGGAGGGCAACGACCCCGGGCAGGTGGGCGACCTCGACGCACTGACCACCATTACCTGAAGAGCGCGATGATTTCCGCCATACGGCGGCATCTAGGTCCATTCGCGTCTCGCTTCCTCAATCATTTGGAGGCATACGTGTTCAGGATAAGCCCACAGTCTGAGCGCCTCATAGCGCTTCCAGATGGCGGTCACGATGTCAAGGTCACGGCGTGATCTACGCTTGGGCTGGCCAGGCATTCCGGATCGACGGCCTGCACGGAGATCGTGGGACGTGCGGCGACCTCCAGCAGATGACCGAAGCTCTCGCGTCGCCTCTGGCCCGCCTAAGCTGGAGGAGGCAAACACATATGCCACGGCTCGATCAACTCAAGCCGTGGCATATGCCTGTCGCAGCCGACACGGTGGAGGTCAGGGCAGGGAGTCGAAACAACCGGCCTTCAGACCGCTGACGAACGCCCGCCACTCGCCGAGAGTGATGAGGAGTTTGGGGCCATCGGGGTTTTTGCTGTCACGGAGGGCAACGACCCCGGGTAGGTTGGCGGCGACCTCCACACACATGCCGCCGTTACCCGAAGAGCGCGATGATTTCCGCCAGACTGCGGCATCTAGGTCCATTCGCGTCTCGCTTCCTCGATCATTTTGAGGGATACGCGTTCAGGATAAGCCCAAAGACGTATCGTCTCATAGCGGCGCCAAACGGAACCTACGATGTCGTAGTCCATAGTGGTTTGCCCGAGAGTCGGAGAGTCGGAATGCACCACATCCGGCTGCCCGTCGGGGAGTTCGGCGATGTAGATCGATCCCACCATGCCGGTGAGACATTCCGGGTCGACGAGCTGCAGCGAGATGGCAGGGCGTGCCGCAGCTTCTTGAAGATGGCTGAGCTGCTCGCGCATCACCTCCGGTCCGCCGACACAGCGACGCAGCACGTTCGCGTCGAACATCACGTAAACCAGGGGCGGATTGTCCCGGTCGAGGATCCGCTGCCGCCGCATGCGGGCTTCGACGCACTCTTCTACCTCGGGGTCACTGATCCCGGGCTCAGCTCGGAAGATATGCCGGGCGTACGCCTCGGTCTGCAGAAGCCCGGGGAAGAGCAGAGGATCCCACGAACGTAGGACCAGGGCAGTTGGCTCAACCTCGTCAACCCAGCTCTGGAACCACTTCGGGTTGCCTGGCCGGGCAATGATCCGTTGATGCAGGCGAACGAAGGAGACACGGTTGTCTGTGCCGAAGAACTGATCCAGCTTCTCGGCGTCGGAGCGTGACGGAGTGCGGGTGGCTTTCTCCAGCCGACTCACCTGTGTCTGGGTACAGCCAAGCCGGGCGGCAATGGCCGCCTGCGACAGCTCTGCGGCTTCCCGCAGCCGACGCATCTCCGCACCGAAGCGCACCCGAGGCGAACCTGGGTCCAGCGAAGGTACCTCGTTCACGATTTTCCCTCCCCGATTCCCCGTTGCCGCCGTTCCTTTCCACCTTCCATCACCCCCGCTCGGCGACCATAGTAATCAACATACCCTCTTCGCCACCCGAAGAATAAAAATCACCACCTTACTTTGGCGACGATTCCGACATACCACTCAGTTGCCATTCTCACACTCAATCAAAAGCACCCATATCACCGCCATGACCATTCACTCCGTGAACCGTCATGCCGCGGTCTAGGTTGGGGCTCTTCATGTGCCAGATACCGCTTATGAGGTAATACCATCGTCCGAATGGGCATCAGATGAGGCCAGAACGAGCCTCAGGCATCTTTCCTCTCCGGGCCGCCGGAGGACGCCATGCCGTCAAGCCATCGTCGGTCAACTGCAGGCGGTCACGGGTCTGGGTAGCCCGGGCGCAAGGTGCTCACAGTTACGCGCTTGCTGTGATTTAGCTGTTGGAGGCGGTCAGTTCGGTCAGGTCCGCGAGGACCTCCGAGGCGATCACCGGGTCCAGTTCCCCGAAGGTGCGGTCGGTGCCGTGGCTGGGCCAGTAGTCGGCGGGGCGGTCGCCGAGCCGGACGTACATGAGCGTCTGCTCGGGCTTCAGGTCGACTGCCCCGATCGCGATGCCCGGGTCCAGGTCGATCACCACGTGGCGGTCGGCCGCGACCTGGCGGGAGATCCATCCCTGCACGCCCGCGTCCTGTGGTGTCCCCCGCTCCCAGCCGCGTCGCTCCAGCCCGAGGACCCGGCCCACGGGCACCTTGAGCCCTTCGAACCGCTCCAGGCGGCCGCTTGCCCGCTCCTTTTCGTCAAGTGCGTGTACGGCCCGCCCGAGCTGCGGGAACGGCTGCATGATCTCGTAGTCGGCGAACAACCGCGACCAAGCCGCCAGCCTCTCCCCCAGCGTTACCGGATGGGCGATGCCGATACGCGCCGACTCCGGCAGCGTCAGCACATCGTCCTCGACATCCGCGTACGTACGATCCTCGGCCACCCGAAACGCGGTGGAAACGCCGTCATGCTCGGCCGTCCACACCAGCCGGCGGGTGATGTGCCACAACAGCGGATGAGCGACGAAAAACTCCGCGAACTCGGACGTGCTCCACCGCCGCCCGGACACCATCGCCGCCTCCAGCCGCCGGATCTGGTCGGCCGCCGCGGTCCGCACATCCTTCTTCAACGTGGCGAACCGCTTGTACGCCTCCGGCGCGAGCTCCGGATCGTCTTTGACGCCCGGCTCGGGCAGACTTGCCCGCCGTTTGCCGTCCTCGTCGGCGACGTACGGCTTGAGCTGCTCGTCGAATCCCACCACGAACCGGCGCGGCCCGTAGTCCAGGACCATGCCGCCCCCGGCGTCCAGCCCGAAATCGGGCACCAGCCGGTCGGCCAACTGCTCGGGGGTCAGCCCCAGCCCGCCCACCACCCCGGCGTTCCTCGACGTCCCCCCGGCCACCGGCGCGACCAGCCGCAGCGCCCGCACCGGGAAACGCCGCATCGCCCGCTGCAGGGCGGGCTGGACGAACCGCTCGGCCACCCGGTCCAGCAGGACCCGGAACGCCTCGTCGCCTGGCAGCTCCGCGAGCACGTCGAGCACCGCCCGCCGCGCGTCGCCCCCGACGCGCCCCTGCCCCAGGGCCCTGACCAGCTCGGGTACGGCCGCCGCCCCGACCCCTTCGGCCAGCGTGGCCAGGACGCCCGGCGAGCAGGTGCCCGCCCCCAGCGTCAACCGCCCGTCCAGCAGTTCCACGTGACGCGCGGAGCCGAGCGCGCACCACAACATCCAGTCGAGCCCGCGCTCGACGGGATCCGCGCAGCACTCCTCCACCCAGTCCAGCCGGCCCGGCACCAGGTAGGAGACGACCATCCGCTGCTCCGGCGTACGGCGGCAGCCCGCCAGCCGCTCCACGATCTCCTGGTACTCCCCCTCACCGGCCGTGGCCACCCCGACCCGGAACGGCCGCGCCGTCTCCTCGCGCATCCACCAGGGCACGTAGTAGGTGGACGCCGAGGCCTGGACGACCCCGGCCAGCCTCCCCCGGTCCCCCATGGCCAACCCGATCGCGGCCAACTCCGCGTACGCGCACACGGCGAAGCCGAGCCCGTGCTCGGCGGCCCAGCCGCTCACCATCCGCTCCCCGGCCTCATGCCGGTGATAGGGGGCCCCGGCGATCTTCGCCACCACCGCCGCCCCCAGCGGATTCGCCTCTCCCCGCAGGTGGGCCAGCCCCCGTTCGGCGATCGCCCCGCCGATGCGGGCACCCCGCCGCGACGCGGATGCAGGCGCCTCCGCCACGCGTCCGGAATGATCAGGGTGTCCTCGTCGGGCATGTCAGCCGCGCCCGAACCCGTCAGGGAATCCATGCCGCCACACCGTAGGGGAGATCAACGACACTTTGGTCGTTTTCTCCCAACGGCTCGGCTCCTCCTGCGCGACCGCAGCCCCTCGATCATCGGGATCTGCGGCGACGCCGAACCAGGTTCGTCCGGCGTCCTCCGTAGCAGGCCGCGATCGAGCGTACGGTTACTGCTTACGCGGCTGGTTGAACCGCAGCATGTTGCCGGCGGGGTCGCGGAAGGCGCAGTCGCGGACGCCGTACGGCTGATCCATGGGCTCCTGCAGCACCTCGGCGCCTGCCGCGCTGATGCGCTCGAAGGTGGCGTCGCAGTCGTCGGTCTGGAAGATGACCGCGCGCAGCAGGCCCTTCGCCAGCAGTTCCGCCATCGCCTCCCGGTCGGCGGGCGAGGCGTTCGGGTCCGCGAGTGGCGGTTCGAGGACGATGTCCACATCGGGCTGCGACGGCGCGCCGACGGTCACCCAGCGCATGCCCTCGAATCCGACGTCGTTGCGCACCTCCAACCCGAGCACGTCCCGGTAGAACGGAATCGCCTTGTCATGGTCGTCGACGGCGATGAAGCACGTTGAGAGCTTGATGTCCATGCATGTCACGCTACGGGCGGGCGCGCGGGATTCGCTTCTCCATTCCTGACCGGTCGCGTATAGATCTTGGCGAAGCAGGGCGGGATGGCCGCGCCCTCGTCGTGGCTGCGTGCCCGGTACGCGCTCGGGCTCTCCCCGACCAGCTCGGTGAAGCGCGAACTGAACGATCCCAGCGACGTACAGCCGACCTCGAAGCAGACCTCCGTCACCGACAGGTCGCCCCGCCGCAGCAGCGCCTTGGCCCGCTCGATCCGGCGTGTCATCAGATAGCTGTGCGGCGTCTCCCCGAACGCCGCCCGGAAGCTGCGCGAGAAATGCCCGGGCGACATGAGGGCCACCCGCGCCAGCGCCGGCACGTCGAGCGGCTTCGCGTAGTCGCGATCCATCACGTCACGTGCTCGGCGCAGCCGTACAAGGTCCTCCAACGTCACCCGACCAGCCTCCCACAGCCCTCCGACACTCTCGACGCCACCACCGGAGCCGGGCGGCGCACGGCGATGCATCTACGCCCGTGCCGAACTCAAGCCCGAGACACCAGCCTGCGGGTGATGTGCCGGAGCAGAGGATGACCGGCAAGGTAGGTCTCGAACTCGGGCACGGTCCACCGGCGCTGCTCCAGCATGGCGGACTCCAGCCGCCGGATCTGGTCGGCCGCGGCGGCGCGCACGTCTTTCTTCAACGCGGCGAAGCGCTTGTACGCCTCCGCCGCCGGCTCCGGATCGTCCTTCGCCCCCGGTTTCGGCAGGCTCGCCCGCCGTTTGCCGTCCTCGTCAGCCACGTACGGCTTGAGCTGCTCGTCGAAGCCGACCACGAAACGGCGCGGCCCGTAGTCGAGGACCATGCCGCCGCCCGCGTCCAGCCCGAAGTCGGGCACCAGCCGGTCGGCGAACTGCTCGGGGGTCAGTCCCAGCTTGCGCGCCACCTGCTCGACCTTCTGCTGGGCGCGCGCCCTCAGCCCCTTGTACGGCGCCTTCTGCGCGAGGCCGTACAGGTGCATGAGCGCCACGTCGGTGCCGATGGCGGCGAGCACGTCCAGGCCGATGACCGCCCTGGCGTGCCCGTCCTGCCCCGGCCAGGCCCGGATCACCGGCGCGAGCCGCCGCACGGTGTCGTCGTCGCCGAACAGGCCGAGCTGGCGCAGCGCCCAGACGTCCTTCGCCGGTGTGCCGTACGCCCGCCACGCCTCGAACACCGCCCAGGAGAACTCGGCCAGCGAGCCCGGGTCGCACAACTCCCGCACCGCGTCGACGCCCGGATGGACCTGGCCCGGTTTCGACAGGGCGAGCATGGTGAGCAGGTGACCGGCCGCCGCGACCGGCAGGGCGTGCGCGCGGTCGCGCAGCGCCACCTGCGGGAGCAGCACCGGATCGACCCACGAGCCGATCACCGGCTTCTTCGCCGGGAGGTTCTCCAGCGGGTCGGGCCGCAGCGTCTCGGCGGGCGCGTCCGGGAGCCGGGCGGCGTTCGCCGCGCGAATCGACTCGATGGCCGCGCGGGCCGCGTCCGGCAGGGTGGGCAGTGCGGCCTCGGTCAGCTCCGGATGGGTGCGTACATGGGCCCCTAGCAGCTCTGTCACCAGCGCGTACTTTTTGGACCCCGCGTCTTTGGACCCCGCGTCGGCGGCTTGGGCGAGGAGCCGCAACGCGCGCATCGGGAAGCGCCGGGTCGCGGCCAGCAGCGGCGGCTGGGCGAAGCGCTCGCCGATCTGATCCAGCAGGATCCGGAACGCGTCGTCGGATGGCATCACGGCGAGCGCGTTGAGCAGGTTCCGGCGGTCCTCGCTCCCGATGTGGGCCTGCTCCAGGGCCGTGGCCAGCAGCGGTACGGCCGCCACGCCGACCCCCTCCAGCAGGGTGGCCAGAGCCTCCGGCGTGCAGTCCGACCACTGGGGGATCAGCCGTCCGCCGAGCAGCTCGAGGTGCCGGGCCGAACCCAACGCGCAGAACAGCATCGTCGACAAGTAGGCGTCGAGGTTGGCGCAGCACTCGTCCACCCAGTCCAGGCGGGTCGGCACCAGGTAGGAGACGACGAGCCGCTGCAGGGAGGTACGCCGATGCTCCGCCAGGCGCTCCACCGCCTCCTGGTAGTCCCGCTCCGCCCCCTCCGCCAGCAGCGCCCGAAGCGAGCGTGCCAGGTTCTCCGCCCACCAGAGCTGGTTGTACGACTCGTCAGGCGCCGCGTACACGACACCGTGCTGCAGGCGCGGGGCGTCCGGCGAAGGAAGGTCGAAGCGGATGGTGATGGCCGCGAGCTCGGCGAACGCGCAGGCGGCGAAGGCGAGGCCATCCAGGGCCGGCCAGCCGCGCACCATCCCCTCCGCGGCCTCGCGCCCGCCATCACACGCGAACGCGGCCATCGCGACCACCGCCGCGCCCAGCGGGCTCGCCTCGCCGCGCAACCGCGCCAGCCCGAGCCGGGCGAGCTCCGGATCGGACACCGGCCCCTTGAGCACGTCCTCGATCTGGGCCCGGAGGGTCGCGGGGAGCGCGTCCACGCCGAACCCGCGCTCGTGTCTCACGCTCACGGGCAGGCCACCGCGCCGCGGATGCATCCGCCGCCGCCACTCGTTGGGGATGATCAGGATGTCCTCATCCGGCGGGCCCGACCGACCCGGATTCTTGGGGGCTTCCATGCCGGGACAGCGTACGGGAGAGCACTGACGATTTCCGTACGGCGCCGCCGCGTCGAACGGACTCCCCTGGTCCTCTCCGCTCGCCGAGGCAGGCGGGCACCGCCGCCCAGCAGGTCGCGGACACGACCACTTCGGCCGACCGAACGACCCGGCGTGATCTCGCAGGGCGCGCTTTCGCGCGAGACCACTCCTTGACGTACGGCACACGACGGTTAATGTACCGACCGAACGGTACATTTCTGGCGATGCCGTGCGATGGCGCGAAGAAGGTGTGGGATGAGCGAGTCCTTCTATACGGACGATCACGAGGAACTGCGCAAGGTGGTGCGCACCTACGTGGAGCGCGAGGTGACGCCGAACCTAGCGCGGTGGGAGCGGCAGCGGCTGGTCGATCGGGAGGCGTGGCTCGCGGCGGGCAGGCAGGGGCTGCTCGGGGCCCGAATCCCGGAGGAGTACGGAGGGGCCGGGCTCGACGACTACCGGGTGCGGTGCGTGATCTCCGAGGAGATGGCGAAGGTCGGGGCGACGTCGCCGGCGCTGGGGTTCGCGCTCAACGACGACATCGTGCTGCCGTACCTGCTGCGGCTCGGCACCGAGGAGCAGAAGCGGCGGTGGCTGCCGGGGTTCTGCACCGGCGAGACGATCGCGGCGATCGCGATGACCGAGCCGGGGGCGGGCAGCGACCTGCGCGGCATGCGGGCGACGGCGACCCGGGACGGCGACGAGTGGGTCATCAACGGGGCCAAGACCTTCATCACCAACGGCATCCAGGCGGATCTGGTGATCGTGGCCGCGCAGACGCAGGTGGACGGCGCGCCGGCCGGGCTGAGCCTGTTCGTGGTGGAGAGCGGGACGCCGGGGTTCACCCGGGGGCGCAAGCTGGACAAGATCGGCCAGCACGCGCAGGACACCGCCGAGTTGTTCTTCGACGACGTGCGGGTGCCCGCCGAAAACCTGCTCGGCACCGAGGGCGCGGGCATGCGCCACCTGGTGAGCAACCTGCCGTCGGAGCGGCTCTCCATCGCCTGGTACGGCCTGGCCATGGCCGAGGCGGCGCTGGAGTGGACGCTCGCCTACACGCGGGAGCGCACCGCGTTCGGCAAGCCGATCCTGGACTTCCAGGCCACCCGGTTCCGCCTCGCCGAGCTGGTCACCGAGGTGGAGGTGACCCGCAGCCACCTGGAGAAGCTCGTCCACCGCTACAACGCGGGCGAGCTCGACGTGGTTGACGCGGCCAAGGCCAAGTGGTGGGCCACCGAGACGCAGAAGAAGGTCATCGACTCCTGCTTGCAGCTCTTCGGCGGCTACGGCTACATGATGGAGTACCCGATCGCGCGGGCCTTCATCGACTCCCGCGTGCAGACCATCTACGGAGGCACCACCGAGATCATGAAGGAGATCATCGGCCGCTCCCTCGCCGGCCCCGAGCGTGGCCGACCGGCCGCGGAGTCCGCCGGCTCATGAGCGCCGAGCCGCGAGAGGCCCACCTGGCGGGCGTCGCCTCGCCGCGCCCCCGCCGGCGCGGCCGTCCCCCGCTCAACCCGGACGGCGAGGCGAACGGCCCGGCGGAGACCACGCCGCAACGCCTGCTGCGCGTCTCCGCCGAGTTGTTCGCCGAGCGCGGCTTCGACGCCACCGGCGTACAGGAGCTCTCCGACGCCTCCGGCCTCGCCCGGGGCGCGCTCTACTACCACATGAAGAGCAAGCAGGACCTGCTCCACTCCATCGCCGCGGGCCTGCTCGACGAGGTCAACGAGCGCGCCCGGCGCCTGGCCGCGCAGGACGCCCCCGTCGTCGACCGCATGCGCCTGCTCGCCCGCGACCTGCTCCGCGACCTCGCCACGAGACGCGCGGCCTGGACCGTCGTCCAGCGCGACTGGCGCGCGCTGGACCCGCCGCGCCGCCAGGAGGTGGCTGACCTGCGCGACGAGTACGAGGCCATCTGGCAGCGCCTGTTCGACGAGGGCGCCGACCAGGGCGTGCTCGAACCCGTGGACCCGATCCTGCGGCGCGGCATCATGGGCCTGTTCAACAGCAGCTACCTGTGGATCGACGACCGGGGCGAGGTCCCCACCGACGAGATCGCCGACCGCCTGCTGCGGCTCCTCCTGCACGGACTCGCCCGCGAATGACCGTACGCGGGGGTGCGGGCGGCCCAGGGGCACAGCCGGAGAAGCCACCGCGGGCCGCCCGCAGGCGTGATCGGGTCCTGTGCTCGAATAGGTGGGTGACGCGCAGGGGAGGGCTGACCGGTTCCCGGACGGCGTGGCTGATCCGGGCCTCGGCCTCGTCTTCGGACAAGCGATCGGGCAGGCGATCCACTCCCCGCTCGGTCGCCTCGGTTTGGGCCGTCAGGCCCCGACACCGGCTCGCGGACGGCTCGGCTGATCCGGGCCGCGGCCTCGGTCTTCGGATAAGCGATCGGGCAGGCGATCCACTCCCCGCTCGGTCGCCTCAGCTCGGGCCGTCAGACGCCGGAGCCCTCCCCCAGCGCGTCAACCGGCCCCGAAACCGGCTCGAATACGGCGCCGCCGACGGGACCGTCCCCCGCTGGCTCTGCGGCACGCAGCCGCAGCCGCATGCCGACCTCCAGCCGGTCGAAGGGCACGCCGTCCACGTTCGCCATGATCGTCGGGCCGCCGTCGAGGCTGACGTACGCCAGCACGTACGGCACGGCGTCCGCGAACGCCGGATCCCCGCGATGCACGATCGAGAACGAGTACAGCGTCCCCTCGCCCGAGAGCGTCTTCGTGCCCACCTCCGCCGACATGCACACCGGGCACCGGTCGCGCGGCGGCCAGACGTGCCCGTCGCACGCGTCACACCAGGTCGTCACGAGTTCGCCCCGCGACAGCCCCTCCCAGAACGCCCGCGACTCCGGCGTCACGTCCACCGCGACCTTCGGCAACCTGCTCACTTCACATCCCCCCGGCACAGAATCGCCGTCGACGCCGAGGCCCGGCTCCCCAGCGAGAAGCCCGACCCGTGTACGAGCGCGAACTCGCAGTCGGGCACCTGCAGCTCCGGATGGGCCTCGCCCCGCAGCTGCCGTACCGCCTCGATGGACCGGATCATGCCGCCACGCCGATCCGGATGGTTGTTGGCGAGCCCGCCGCCGTCGGTGTTGAACGGCAGCCGCCCGTGCGGCGCCTGCAACGCCCCGTCCTGCACGAACTTGGCGCCCTCGCCCTTGGCGCAGAACCCGAGGTCCTCAAGCGCGGTCAGCACCGTGATCGTGAACGAGTCGTAGATCGACACGTAGTCGATGTCCGCCGGGGTCAGCCCCGCCTGCTCGAACGCCTGCGGCCCCGACCGGGACGCCCCGGTGACCGTGAGGTCGAGGTTGCCGTTGTTCCAGTGCCGCACGGTCTCGGCCTGCGCGAGGATCCCCGGGCACGGCTTGCCGAGGCTCGCGGCGATCTCCTCGGAGACCACGACGATCGCGCCGCCGCCGTCGGTGGTGACGCAGCAGTCCAGCCGGTGCAGCGGCTCGGCGATCGGCGGCGAGTCGATGACCTCCTCGACCGTCACCCGGTCGCGCAGCAGGGCGTGGGGGTTGAAGGACGCGTGGTAGGCGGCGGCCACCTTGATCTGCGCCAGGTCCTCGCGCCGCGTGCCGTACTCGTACATGTGCCGCCGCGCCACCAGCGCGTACTGTGCGATCAGCGTCGAGCCGTGCGCGGCCTCGAACGGCAGCGTCGGCGACGGCGGCGCGCCGCGCACGCCGATCCCCTGCCGGGGCAGCCCCGCGTGGATGATCAGCGCGACCTTGCACCTGCCCGCCTGGATGGCCCGCGCCGCCGCGCCGAGCGACGACACGTAGGTGGCCCCGCCGAGGTCGGTGCCGTCGATGTGCCGCAGGTTGCCCAGCCCGAGCAGTTCGGCGAGCGACAGCGGCCCGCCCGGGACGACCGAGGTGATCAGCGCGTCCACGTCGGAGGGCGCGAGCCCGGCGTCGGCGAGCGCGCCGGCGGCGATCTCCAGGTAGACGGACTCGAGCGACCGATCCGGGATGTTGCGTCGCGGGTGTTCGAAGGCGCCGGCGATCCGGGCCATGACCCTGCCCATGTGACTCCTCACTCGTTGGTACGAAGCGGACCGTGCGCCTCAGTTGTGCGCCTCAGTTGCGCGCCTCAGTTGTGCGCCTCAGTCGTCGGCGAAGCGCACCGGCGCGCCGGTGTTGCGGATCACGGTCTCCCGGGAGATGCCGGGGGCCAGCTCCAGCGCGGTGAACCCGCCCTCGCCCGGCACGAACACGCCGAGGTTGGTGACGACGCGCCGCACCACGCGGGGGCCGGTGAGCGGCAGCGTGCAGGCGGGCACGAGCTTGGGGTTGCCCGTGCGGTCGCAGTGCGCCATCAGCACCCACACGCTCCTGGCCCCGAGCACCAGGTCCATCGCCCCGCCGACCCCGGGCGTACGGCCCGGCGCGGTCCAGTTGGCGATGTCCCCGTCGGCCGAGACCTCCATCGCGCCGAGCACCGCCAGGTCGAGGTGCCCGCCGCGGATCATGGCGAAGGAGTCCGACGAGTCGAAGATGGACCCGCCGGGGACGATCGTGACCGGGCGCTTGCCCGCGTCGGTCAGGTCCGGGTCGATCTCGTCCTCCGGCGCGCCGCCCATGCCGAGGATGCCGTTCTCCGAGTGCAGGAAGATCTCGCGGGCGGGGTCGAGGTGGTCGGCGACGAGCTGCGGGATGCCCATGCCCAGGTTCACGTACGAGCCGTCGGGAATGTCCTTGGCGGCCCGCGCCGCGATCTCCTCGCGCCTCCAGCCCCCGTCGGGGGTGTCGAGGCGGTCGGCCGACCCGTTCGCCGACGGGGGCGCGGCGGTCACTTCGGCTGCGGCGTTGCTCATCGACCGGCTCCTTCCTGCGACTGTACGACGTAGTCGACGTAGATGCCCGGCAGGTGGATGTCGTCGGGGGCCAGCTCGCCGACCTCGACCAGGTGCCGGCTCTCCACGAACGTCGTCGCCGCCGCCATCGCGGCCACCGGGTTGAAGTTGCGCGCGGACAGGCGGAAGGCGACGTTGCCGAGCCGGTCCGCCCGGTCGGCCTTCACCAGGGCGAAGTCCACGTGCAGCGCGTACTCCAGCACGGCCGGCCGCCCGTCGAACACCCGCACGTCCTTCGGCGGCATGTACGCAAGCGGCCGCCCGGACTCGTCGTACCGCGCGGGATAGGCCCCGAGGGCGAGGTCGGTGCCCGCCGAGGTCGGGGTGTAGAAGGCGGGAATGCCGGCCCCGGCCGCCCGCAGCCGCTCGGCGAGCGTGCCCTGCGGGACGAGCTCCACCTCGATCTCCCCGGCGACGAGCCGCCGGTGGAACTCCTTGTTCGACGGGAAGGAGCCGGTGAACTTCCGGATCCGCCCCTCCTGGGCGAGCCGCCCGACGCCCTGCGGGTCGATGCCGGCGTTGTTGGCCACGATGTGCAGGTCGCGGCGGTCCAGCTCGCACAGGGCGTTGCACAAATCCATGGGTACGCCGGTGACGCCGAAGCCGCCGATCGCGATCGACGATCCCGAGGGGATCATTTCCATCAGTTCGAGGGCGGACCCTCGTATTTTGTCGATCAAAGCGCGTCCGCCGCCCGTGGTCAGGCCTGTGCGGCGACGGTGTTGCGCAGCAGACCGACGCCGTCGATCTCGACCTCGACCACGTCGCCCACGTTCAGCAGGGCGGGCGGGTCCATGAACCTGCCGACGCCACCCGGGGTGCCGGCCGCGATCACGTCGCCGGGCTCAAGCGGGGTGAAGGTCGTCACGTACGCGATCAGCTCGGCGACCGAGAAGAGCATGTCCTTGATGGGGGCCGACTGGCGCACCTCGCCGTTGACCCGGGTGACCAGCGTGGAGTTGCCGAGGTCGGCCACCTCGTCGGCGGTGACGATGTAGGGGCCGAAGGAGCCGGAGCGGTAGAAGTTCTTGCCGGGGATCCACTGGCCGCTGTGCCGCTGCCACTCGCGGGCGGTGGCGTCGTTGAAGCAGGAGTAGCCGAAGACGTACTCGGCGGCCTCGCTCTCGGAAACGTTCCAGGCCCGCTTGCCGATGATGACGGCCAGCTCGCCCTCGTAGTCGAACTCCTCGATCGCCGGTCCCTTGACGATGGGCACGTCGTGGCCCACGGTGCTGTCGATGTAGCGGGAGAAGATGGTCGGGTGCTCGGGGCGGGACGCCGACAGGCTCACCTCCTTGCGGTGCGTGGGGAAGTTGACGCCCGCGCACAGCAGCTTGGCCGGCTGCACCGGCGGCAGCAGCGTGACCTCGTCCAGCCCGATCGTGGCGTCGATGCCCTGCAGGGCGGCGGCGTCGGGCAGCCTGGCGGCGATCAGCTCCCGGACGCTTGCCGCGGTCACGCCGGGGACGTCGGTGTGGTCGATGATCCGGTCGCCCACGACGAAGCCGTAGGAGGGGCGGCCACCGCGTTCATAGCCGGCGATCTTCACGATGCTCCTTAGCGCCCCCGGGCCGGACAGGCCACGCCCGGGGCTGACGTGAGTGGTTCAGACGGGTTTCACTAGACCACATCAGTCTTAAGTCTTCAAGAGATTTTCAAAAATCAGCGTTGCTATCATTATTCCATGGTGCGGATCAACGGGGCGGAGACGCTGGGCGTCGACGTCTACGAGCAGCTCAGGTCGGACATCCTCGACGGCCGCTTCCTGCCCGGCGAGCGCCTGCAGCCCGCCCGGCTGTCCGCCGAGTACGGCGTGAGCGCCGGGGTGATCCGCGAGGCCCTCACCCGGCTCTCCGAGCAGCGGCTCACCGTCGTCGAGCCCAACCGCGGGCACCGCGTCGTCACGATCAGCGTCAAGCAGATCCGCGACCTGGTCGAGCTGCGGCAGATCAACGAGGGCGCGGCCCTGCGCCTGTCCATGGAACGCGGCGACGCCGCCTGGGAGGGCGGCATCCTCGCCGCCCACCACCGCCTCAAGGCGGCCGGTCCCGCCCACGCCTCCCCCGACTCGTGGGCGATCGCGCACCGCGACTACCACATGTCCCTCTTCGCCGCCTGCGGCAACGACCGTCTCCTCGCACTGTGCGAGGAGCTGTTCGCCGCGTCCGAGCTGTACCGGCGCTGGTCGTCCGGCCCGGTCGACGCCACCACGCCCGCCGAGCGGCACATCCGCGGGGTCGAGGTGGAAACCGAGCACGCCGGAATCCTCGAAGCCGTCCTGGCCAGGGACATCGACCGCGCTCTCGCCCGCTACCACGACCACCTCGAGCACACGGCCCGGAACGCCAGCGTCGCCGTCGAGAACGTCGCCCGCCGCAGCGCCGCCGCCGAGAAGTCCTCCGCCGTCGGCCGTCGCGCGGCCAAAAGGTCCTGACCGGCGCCCTCCACACGGTGGCGCCCCGCTCACCGGCGACGCGGAGCGAGGCGGTGTGCCGTGGTCAGTCCGGGCGTGGGGCCGGGTTGAGCGTGACCGAACGCAGGAGCGGGCGCGACAGCGCGCTCGCGCCCAGGATCCCGGCGACGCCCACGACGATCGTGGTCAGCAGGATGACGATGCCGCTCACGTCGATCAGCGCGTGCACGAACGGCAGGGCGCAGAACACGCCGACCAGGATCGAGCCGCCGCCCATCACCGCGAGAGGGATGAGGGTCTCGGTCCGGCGGGCCCGGTCCAGGACCTCCAGCGGGGTTCCGGCCAGGCGGAGCAGGGCGTACGTCTGGCGGCGGTCGATCACCGACGAGGCGGCCGTGATCCCGGCGCTCGCGATCGCCACCAGGAAGGAGACGCCGAGCACGATCACCGTTCCGGTGCGGAGGTCGGCCAGCAGGATCACCCCTTGCCGGTTCTGGTCGGCCGGGGCGACGGCGATCCGGCCGGGGGACAGGCCCGCGAGAGCCGTACGGGCGGTGTCCACCTGCGCCTGTGACGCCCGCGCGGGCAGGGCGACCAGGAGATCGCGTTCCCGCTTGCCCTTCTGTTGGCCGCCGAGTTCGACGGTGGCCTCGACGACGCCCGCCTCGGCGAGCCGTCGCTTCGCCTGACCCGCGAACGCGTCCGCCCGAGCGGCGGGAACCTGGACCGTCAGGTCCGTCGTGGAGGGCGTGCCCAGCACGTCGGCCGACGGGCTCAGCAGGCCGATGAATCCGGCGACGAACCCGGTCAGCGCCACCCCGGCGACGGTACGCCAGGCCGAGCGCGGGTCGTCGACGAGCCGCCGGCCCGCCAGCAGCGCCGCGGGGTTCCGCGCCGAGGACGCCGTGATCCTGCCGATCACCGCCACCACCCACGGGCCGACGAGATTGACGCACAGGAACGCCAGGGCGAGCACCACGGCGACCACCGCGGCCGACTTCGACCTGGTGAACACCAACGGCACGACGGCCAGGACCGCCAGCAGCACGATCACCCGGATGAGACGCAGCCCCGGCGGCGACTGCCGCTTCGCCACGCCGAGCGGGCTCACCACGACCCGCCGCAGGCCGACCGCCGCCGACACCCCGACCAGCAGCGGCACGGCCAGCAGCACGCCGAGCACCGGAAGGAACCCCGGCCACAGGTCGGCGGCGTACCACGGGCCACCGGCCATCTCGATGCGGGACAGCAGCGGCACGGCCGCGCCGTACAGGACCAGGCCCAGCACGGCCCCGGCGAAGGCGGCGATCATCGCCTCGGCGACCGTCATCCACGCCACCTGGCCCGGCGTCGCCCCCACCAGCCGCAACGCGGCCAGCCGCTGATCCCGCCGCGCCACCGTCAGCCGGGCCGCCGCGCCCCCGAACACCAGCAGCGGCACGACCATCAGCACGGCGGCGATCAGCGCCAGGATCCGGTACGCGACCAGCACGTCGCCGGTCTCCCCCGTGAAGCCGGAGATCTTCGTCGGGCCGCTGGAGCCCTGGTAGGGGCTCGCGGGGGCGGTCATCACCGGATCGGTGGGGGCACGCCCCACGACGGCGACCGGTTCGCCCGGATAGACGAGACCGGCGTCGCCGATCATGCCGGTCACCCGGCCGGGGAAGCGCTCGGCGAGTTGCGCGGGCGGCAGTTCCCGCAGCAGCGCGGCGAGCGCGGGCGACACCCACAGCTCACCCGGCCTCGGCATCCGGTCCAGGCCTGGCGGGTGCGCGGCGGTCTCCCGCAGCGGCGCAATGTCCACGACCGTGATGATCGAGTCACGTACGTAGTCCTCGTGCGTGGCCTGGATCGCGATCGGCTCCCCGTCCGCCGCGACCGGATGACGCCACGCGTCCCGGTCGGCTCGGGCCGCGAAGGCGAGGTTCGCGGTGAGCGCGAACAGCAGCAGCGCCGTCGAGACCGCCACGGCGGCGACCGTCAGACCGGTCCCCAGCAGGCCCTGGCGTCCCCCGCCGCGCAGCAGCCGCCAGCTCAGCTCCGTCAGGCCCTTCACCGGATCCCTCCGGGCAGCACCCGCGTGGCCGAGCGCTCGGTCGCCTCGCCGAGGTCGTACGGGGTCCCGGGGCCGGGAAGCCCATGGGCCGGAGAGAGGCCGCCGGTGGGGGCGGGAGCCGTACCGGGGGTGAGGATCAGGCCGTCGCGGACCTCGACGACGCGGTCGCACCAGCGGGCCACCTGCGGGTCGTGGGTGACGACGACCAGGGAGGCGCCGTTGTGCTTGGCCGCCTCGACCAGGATGCGCATGGTCTCGTGGCCGGTGGCCTGGTCGAGCGCGCCGGTGGGCTCATCCGCGAAGATCACGGCGGGGCGGGTGACGAGCGCGCGGGCGATCGCGACCCGCTGAGCCTGCCCGCCGGACAGCTCGCCCGGCCGCCGCCCCTCCATGCCGGCGAGGCCGAGCGGCCCGAACCACGCCCGTGCCTCCCGTACGGCCTTGCCCCGCGAGGTGCCGCCGAGCATCAGCGGGAGCGCGACGTTCTCCTCGGCGGGCAACTCCGGCAGAAGCTGGCCGAACTGGAACACGAAACCGAACCGGGTGCGGCGCAGGGTGCTGCGCCGGCGCTCCCCTATCGCGTCGATGCGCTGACCGAGCAGGTACACCTCACCGGCGTCGGGTTTCATGATCCCGGCCAGGCAGTGGAGCAGAGTGGACTTCCCCGACCCGCTCGGCCCCATGATCGCCAAAGCCTCGGTCCGGCCGATCTCGATGTCCACGCCCGCCAGGGCGGTGGTGATTCCGAACCGCTTGACCAGCCCGTATCCGGTCAGCACGCTGTCGCCCACACCCGCAAGGTCACTCATGGTGACAACCTTGCCCCCACCCGCCTCCCGCACGGATCGGCCGAGTGGGCGAACGTGCCCGGCCGCGCATCGGCCGAAAGTCCGACCGGCCATCGACGCCGGTCGTACGTCACGCACTGGGCGACGCCCGGCCGGGCGTACCTGCTCGTCGCGGTGGCGGGAAGGTTCGCCGTGGCGGTTGGCGATCAGATCGTGGCCGGGGTCCCGGCGCGCGCAGCCGCCATCGAAGGCGTACGCGCGAGGAGATCGGTGCGACCTTCCGGCTCCGGTCTGCCACGGGCCATTGGCACACAGGTAACAAGGCGGGGCCGGGCCCCTTCGAGGAGGAGCCCGGCCCTGGTAACGCGGGTGGCCGTCGGTGTGGCCATCAGCGCGGCCGTCAGTTCTGCTGCTTCAGTACGGCGCAGGCGATGCGGCTGCCGGAGTCTCCGGCCTTGAGGGTCTCGGCGTCCGGGCCGCTCTTCCCATTCGACTTGTAACGTTCGGGGATGTTGCCGTGGTTGTCGGGCTTCTCGTGCACCATGAGCGAGCTGCCCTCTCCGCCGAGAAGTTCATCGACCCCGACCCGGTCGGTCACGTAGGAGACGTCGGCGCTGCCGTCCTTGCCGACCAGCAGGTCGGGCAGGTCGCCCTTGTGCTGTGGATGGTCGCCCGAGCCCAGGTGCGGACCCGAGTCGGAGAAGGGGCTGCCCGTCTGCGGATCCGTCGATGAGGCGTCGCAGACTCCCTTGTCGTGCACGTGCAGTCCGTGGAAGCCGGGTGGCAGGTCCTTCGTCTTCACGCTCACCCTGGATTTCCCGTCCCCCGCGTCCTGGACGTCGACGGTGCCGACGGTCCGCCCCTCGGCGTCCTTCAGCTCGGCGCTCATCTTCGAGTCGGGTGACGGCGAGGGCGACGACGGCGCGGCGCGTGCCACACCGGTGCCGCCCGCCACGATGAGCGAGGCCAGGGTCAGGGAGACGTGTGCGTACCGGAGCATTGAGGTTCCCCTTTCCGCATTCCGCCTGCTCGCCACCGCACGGCGGCGAGCCGACGCCGGGTACAGCCAGGGTAGGTACGCGTCTCGGCCTCGTGGTCCAAGCCACCATCAAGTCTCAGTGCGCACTGTCCCGGGGCCCGGCAGAAAACAAACCGGGCATCGGCAGTACCTTTGATGAGGGAACATGGCCTGATAAGCGGAATTGGCCCGTCGACGGCCCCGGCTCACTCACCCGGCGCACCATCCGGACCCGCTGTTCATCTCATCGGACGCCTCACTCGCCGCCGCCCGCGGCCAACCCTCGCGCCGGCCCGCGGACGTACGCGCCGGCGCGAGCGGCCGCGAGGGCCGCTTCAGCGGCGCGGTCGGCGACGGCCTCGTCGAGGGGATCGCCAGTGGCCAGCAGCCGGTAGTAGAGCGGGGCGGAGACGGCCTTGACCACTTCGTGGGGGTCGGTGCCCTCGGGGAGTTCGCCCTTATCCACGGCCTCCTGCACGCAGGGGGCCCATTCGGCGATACGGGTGCCGTAGAAGCGGTGCAGGGCCTCGGCCGTGCGGGCATCGCAGGTCGCGGCGGCGATCAGCGCCCTGAACAGGGCACCCTGCCGAGGGTCGGTCAGCGTGCGCTGGACCAGGCGGGCATGCGCCTTCAGGTCGCCGAGCAGTGAGCCGGTCCGCGCGCGAGGCAAAGACTGCTCGGCCATGTCCGTCAGCAGGTCGGCCACGAGGCCGGGCACGGTCCCCCAGCGCCGGTAGACCGTGGTCTTGCCGACGTCCGCGCGCCGGGCGACGTCGGCGAGATCCAGATGGTCGAAGCCGCGCTCCGCCAACGCGTCACCGGCCGCTTGGAGCACGGCGGCGCGCACACGGGCCGTACGCCCCCCGGGACGGACGCTTCCCGGCTCCACCTCGGCCATAACGGGTCTCCAGTTCCTTTAACGGTCGAATCCTGCTAACCTCACTCATGTTAACGGGACCACAGGACCGTTAATGCTCGGCTGTGGCAACACGGCCACATCGATCGCCAAACGACGCACCCGGGAGGATCAACTGATGGAATATCGGCGTTTGGGCGAGTCGGGCCTCCACGTTCCCGTGCTCAGCTTCGGCACCGGCACCTTCGCGGGACGAGGCCCCCTGTTCGGCGCGTGGGGCACGACCGACGCCCGGGAGGCCCGCCGCCTCGTCGACATCTGCCTGGAGGCGGGCGTCACCATGTTCGACACCGCCGACGTCTACTCCGAGGGCGAGTCCGAACGCGTCCTCGGCGAGGCGATCAAGGGCAGACGCGACCAGGTCATCATCTCCACCAAGACCGGCCTGCCGATGGGCGACGGCCCCTCCGACGCGGGCACCTCCCGCGCCCGCCTGCTCAGGGCGTGCGAGGACGCGTTGCGCCGCCTCGGCACCGACCACATCGACCTGCTCCAACTGCACGCCTTCGACGCCGGCACCCCCGTCGAGGAGGTGCTCGCCACCCTCGACGACCTCGTACGCGCCGGAAAGGTCCGCTACACCGGCGTCTCCAACTTCTCCGGCTGGCAGCTGATGAAGTCCCTCGCCGCCGCCGACCGCCACGGCCGCCCCCGCTACATCGCCCACCAGGTCTACTACTCCCTCATCGGCCGCGACTACGAGTGGGAGCTCATGCCACTCGCCCGCGACCAGGGCATCGGCGCGCTCGTCTGGTCCCCCCTCGGCTGGGGCCGCCTCACCGGCAAGGTACGGCGCGGCCACCCGCTGCCACCCCGGAGCCGCCTCCACCAGACCGCCGACTACGGCCCCCCGGCCAACGACGACCACCTGTACCGAATCGTCGACGCCCTCGACGAGATCGCCAAGGAGACCGGAAAGACCATCCCTCAGATCGCCATCAACTGGCTGCTGCGCCGCCCGACCGTCTCCTCGGTCATCATCGGCGCCCGCGACGAGGACCAGCTACGCCAGAACCTCGCCTCCGTCGGCTGGTCCCTCACCCCTGACCAGATCGCCAGACTCGACCATGCCAGCGCCCTCACGCCGCCCTACCCGTACTTCCCCTACCAGCGCCAGGACGGCTTCGCCCGCCTAAACCCCTTCATCCGTGACATCACCCGGCCGCACGCCGTACAGAGCTGAGCCGGTGATCTCGTTTGGGCACGGCCCGGCCGATCGTCGTACGACGGCGACCACCGCCTTTGACTCTGCCTGTGGATACCTCAGATTCCTCAGGCCCCGCCGCGCCGGTACGGCTGCCACCTCGCGGTCATGTCCCCAGCCCGGAAGGTACGCATGCGATGCTCCCACTGCGGCCGGAGGCTTGGGTTGCTGCGCAGAATGGGCAATACGCTGGTCACGAGTTTGAGTTCGCGTAGACGCCGCAGTACCGGAAAACCGTCCCAGCCGGTGACGTCGAACCCATAGCGCTTGGCGAACGACTCGTGCTCATCGTCTGGGTAGTCCATCCGCAACCTGCCGACCGCGATCGGGGTCAGGTCCCATTCGCGTGGGCCGATGGTGGTGCTGTCGAAGTCGCACAGGACGGGTCCGCCTGGGCCGGCGATGACATTGCCCAGGAACGCGTCACCGTGAATGACTCCCGGGGCGAGTGTGTAGTCGAGCGCCGCGAGCCGCTGCTCGATCTGGTCGCTCTCATACAGCAGGAAGGCGTGATCGTCAGGAGAAAGATCCTCCGGCTCGGCGAGCCGCTGACGGATTTCCGTGAGGGGTCGCCAGGGCGGAATGTCCGGTGGCGGATCCGGAAGGGCATGCAGGAGTTCGAGCAATGCCGCCAGATCGGTGCCGGTGGGGCGGGGCGCCGCCTCAGGCACGTACTCCCACACTGTGGCCAGTTGGCCGTCCGCGCGCAGCGGTTGATCACAGCCCTCCGCCAGTCGCACCGCAGGGAAGTCCCGTTCCGCAAGCCAGTGCGCGATCTTCACTACGGTCCCCACCCGCGCCCGCGCGGCGGTTGAACCGGCGATGCGGACGACCACAGGAGCGTGGCGAAGACGGAAGACCGCATTGTTGGTGAATTTGATCAATTCAGCGCCATCGGGGTCGAGACCGACCTGCGCGCAGAAGGCGGTCAGCAGGTGATGAAGCCGACGGCTGTTGAGACCGCTCGCGCGATCGGAGGTGGCCGTCATGCGGCACGCACCGTCGAGATACGGTGCGCGAGATCCCGGCAGTCGGCGTTGTCTGAGCGCTCTACGGCCGCTGCCCGCAGAGGCGCCAGACGCTCGACGACTCGAACCGAATGGAGCTGGACCGCCGACGTGACGGCTTGATGCCCTTCCTTAAGCCCGCTGTGCAGGTCGCCTGCTTTGAGCCTCACCGTCGCCAGTGTCGTCTGTTCGAACACGCGAGATCGCGCCATCCCGGGATCGCGGCCCTGAATCGCGCTGGTGAGGCGACCCACCGCGGCCTCCAGGTGATCACCGCCGAGAGCGGCGAAGACCATGCCGCTCATCGCGTCGAGGTCGGCGACGCCGAAGAAGCTCAGCCAGGGAGCAACCCGTTGACCGGATGCGCGGGCGAACTCGTCCCGTGCCCGGGTAAGCGACTTCAGCGCGAGGCCCGCGTCACCGAGGAGGGCGTACGCCCACGCCTCGTTCGCGCAGAGCATCGCCACCGTGCGCTCACAGCTGGCGTCCTGCGCACAGATTTGGCCGAGTTGAAAGAATCGCAACGCTTCAAGTGGACGCCCGCAGTGCAGTTGGACCCGGCCCATCCGGTACAGCACGTTGGCCGCCAGGGACGGTTCCCCAGCGTGTTTGGCCTGCTCAAGCGCTCGGGCCAGGTGAGCTCGGGCCGCGCCGTACATGCCCACGTCGAAGCTGGTCCAGCCCGCGAGACTGTGCTGATCGGCCAGCGCGCGATGCAGCAGCCGAGCGACCTGTTCCGAGCACTCGGCGGACAGGAGGCGCTGGGACCGGGCCAGCTGCGCCAGCACCGCGTCCCGGCACAAACCTCCTCCGTACCGGTAGTCCAGGTTGCGCAGCGTTCCGGTTGTCACCTCGATGTGCTCAACGTCGCTTCGACCGACCCGAGATGGCAGAGGTGTTTCGGGACAGACCACAGGGTTCGCCCAGTCATCTGGGCGGACGACCGTCGCGCCGATGGTCACCTGCGCCGCGTGCGCCAGCAGGCGCTGTGCCTGCTGCTCCTCGTCGAAGCCGTTCCATTGGTCAGGCACCGCCGAGGCGGCCTGGCGTTCCGAGCACGGGTCGTAGGCCAAACCCATGTAGCCACGGGGGATGCCCAAGCCCTCGGCGATCCGCCCGAGCACCTCGTACGCCATCGCCTGCCGGCCGTTGAGGATTTCGGAGATCTCCGATTGGGATTGCGCGGTGAGCGCTGCGATACGTCGTTGGGTGACCCCGACCCGTTGCAGAAGCCGATAGACGGCGGCCATGTCCCGGATGGCCAATGCCTGGCGCATCTGCGGGCCTTCCCAGACGGCGGGGTCGATGCGCTGCTCGTTCGCACGGCTGACGTTCATGCCGACCTTCCCACGACCGAGGTCTTTGTACAGGCACGGTAACCGGCGGTCCGATGTCCGCGAAGTGATATAGGTCGAGCTGATCGGCCGTACCGATCGGGCTCGAACGCGAACAGTATATGATTCGCGACTCTACGTGTTGCCATGCTCGTTCCCAGGATGTGAGTGAAGCAGGACCGCCTCTCTTCTCCTAGGAGCGACGATGCTCTTCGGGCAAACCCCGCCACCCACCATCCATGGCGACCCCGGATCCACACGTCCGCGTATAGCCGCCTGGTCGCTTCCGGTTCACGACGCCGTCCGCCGCGCTCGCCGGTTGCTCCGCGACCAGATATCTCACCCGGCCCTCGACGCAGAGTCGATCAGTGACCTGGATGTGGTGATCACCGAGCTGACCAGCAACGCGGTCCGCCATGCTCCGGGGCCGTATGAGCTGCGCATTCTTCACATCGGCGGCGTACCGTGGAGGATCGAGGTCGCCGATGCCGGCACCGGCGCGGAACTGATCGAGTCCCTGATGCGACGTCCGCTCGTCGTGCCGGACCAAGTCGAGGCGCTGGAGGTCGGCGGCCGGGGTTTGCTCATCGTCGCGAAGTTGACATCAGGACGATGTGGGGCGCGGCAGGCACGGCTGTGCGGCACCGGGCAAAACGGCACGGTGGTGTGGTTCGATCTGCCGACAATGCGATACCGGGGCTCCGCGTCATCGGCGGATCCAGCCCACTGGTGAGGCGTCGAACGGTCGCGCGGTCTCGCGGGCGCGCCTGGGCTCCCTCGCACTCACGGCGGGCCCGGGTACCTGACCGTGGGGCGTCGACGAGAATACGAGGGCACCCGTCGCTCCGCGGACTATCGGACGTGACGGTCGGACTCGGGGCGTATGACCTGATGAAAGGCGACATGATGACCGGTGATCGGCCCACTCTTCCGCCCGGCATGCGGGCCCAGCTTGAGACGTCCTCGTACATGGGGGTGCCGACGTTTGGGCTGCGGCCGTACGTGACCGAGCCGGAGCAGCTTGACGAGTGGCGGCCCGATGTGGCGGTGGTGGGGGCTCCGTGGGATGACAACACGACCAATCGGCCGGGGGCCAGGTTCGGGCCGCGGGCGTTGCGGGCCGACGCGTACGATCCGGGCACCTATCACCTTGACCTGGAGATCGAGATCTTCGACTACCTGGTGGCCGTTGACTACGGGGACGCGATCGTTTCGCCGGGGATGTGGGAGCCGTCGCGTGAGGCGATTTACCAGCGGGTGTTCGACGTGGCCAGCCGGGGCATCGTGCCCGTCGTGATCGGAGGCGATCACTCGATCACGTGGCCGAGTGTGGCGGCGGTCGCCGCGCATCATGGGCACGGCCGGATCGGGGTGATTCACTTCGACGCGCACGCCGACACCGCGGACATCCTGTACGGCAACCTGGCCAGCCACGGCACGCCCATGCGGCGGCTGATCGAGTCGGGCGCGGTCCTCGGCAAGGACTTCATCCAGGTCGGGCTGCGGGGCTACTGGCCGCCGGCCGACGTGCAGGAGTGGATGCGCGAGCAGGGCATGCGGCACCACCTGATGCAGGAGATCTGGGAGCGCGGCATCAAGGAGGTCATGGACGACGTCATCGCCGAGGCGAGCGACGGCAAGGACGGCATCTACCTCTCCGTCGACATCGACGTGCTCGACCCGGGCTTCGCGCCCGGCACGGGGACGCCGGAGCCCGGTGGTCTCGCCCCGGTGGACCTGCTCAGGGCCGTACGCCGCATCGCGTTGGAGACCAACCTGGTGGCGCTCGACGTCGTCGAGGTGTCCCCGCCGTACGACCACGCCGACCTGACCGTCAACAACGCCCACCGGGTGGTTTGGGAGACCCTCGCCGGCCTGGCCTGCAAGAAACGCGCCCAGGCGGAGCGGCAGTCATGAAAGACATCGAGATCACTGGCGACGTACCGCTCCATGGGTAACGGTCCTTGACGATGCGGCAGGGTTGGTTCTCGCCCGATCGCTTGAGGTGACCTTCGCTTCGTCGCTCTTCGTGAGGGGTGTCGAACCGTGCGGTTGGTGCCGGCACAGGCGGAGGCACTGCTTGGCCGCAGTGAGCGACAGCGGGCCGCCGAATGTGATGTAGGTGGACCGCTGGTAGGTGACGCACCACCGATCGACAGGCGGCCGGGGCCGGAACGGCACGCCGAAACCGCCCGCGCGGGGCCTCCGGCCCCTTCCCAGGACGCGTCCGGCCCGTGGCCCGTCGACGGGCCACGGCCGCATCCGGAATGACCATCGACGCGACGTCGCGCACGCCGACGCGGTGTGTCGGGTCCTTCGGCACTGTTCGGACACGATCAAGCGGCGGCACATTGGTCTGGGTTACTGCGGCGGCGTGGGCAAGACCGCTCCCGGGACGGACGACAGGCACCGGGCACTTCGGGCGTCCGTTCCGGCGGACGTGGAGGAGGTCGAGGTGCGAGCTTCGCGGGCATCGGCGGATCACGGGGCGGGCCGGAACGCCGAGTGGCAGGTGCGAACGCGTCCGCCCGTCGAACTGGCCCCGCAGGACGCCCTCGCGCTGTTGGCCTCGGCGACGTTCGGGCGCGTGGTGTTCACCTACCGGGCGCTGCCGACGGTCTGCCTCGTCGATCACGTGGTGGACGACGGCCTGATCGTCATCCGCTCCCGGTCAACGTCGAGGATCGCCGCCGCCATCGCGGATCAACTGCCGTATCCGACGGTGGTCGCGTACGAGGCCGACGAGGTCGACGCGACCTCACGGCTGGGCTGGCAGGTCATCGCCACGGGCGTCGTCCGCGCCGTCACGGACCCCGAGCAGGTCGCCCGCCTCAAGCGTCTGCCGCGTTCGTGGGCGGATCCGACCATGAACAGCTTTCTGACCCTCCAGCCGGAGATCATTACCGGGCTTCTCCTGAGTTTGTCGGTCTGAACGACTTCTCGCCTCTCCACATTCCGCCTCACCCGTCCCGATGAGCCGCGGCTCGGGCGGGCCGTACGGCCGGAAGCATGGGCCCGCGGCGGACCGGCATCCGATCCGCCGCCCGTCGATTTCGGCGGGGATTCGATCCGAGCGGGCGACTTTCATCCAGTGGAAGTGGTCTCTAGGGTCCACGGCGCGATCGGGCCGAACATGTCGGCACTTCGTTACGACTAGGTTGACGTCTCTTTTGTGAGATGTTTCATGAAATTCGGAGGGTGCACCATGCGCCGAACACTCACCGCGCTGGTCGCGGCGGCGGTGCTGGGTCTGGCCGGTTGCGCGTCACCGGCGGCCGACAACAGCGCGCAGCAGTCTTCGGCCGCGCGCAAAGTGACGGTTGGAGTCATTCCGATCGTCGATGTGGCGCCGATCTATCTCGGCAAGCAGAAAGGCTTCTTCTCCAAACGCGGAATCGACCTGGAACTCGTGGCCGCCCAGGGAGGCGCCGCGGTCATTCCGGGTGTGGTCTCCGGACAGTTCCAGTTCGGGTTCTCCAACATCACCTCGTTGGTGACCGCCGCGAGCAAGGGCCTGCCGGTCAAGATCACAAATGCGGGGAACTCGTCGACCGGCAAGGACGGCGCCGACTTCGGCGCCGTCGTGGTGAAGGAGGACAGCCCGATCCGGACCGCCAAGGACCTGGAGGGCAAGACCGTCTCGGTGAACACGTTGAAGAACATCGGCGACACCACGGTGCGCGCGTCGGTGCGCAAGGCCGGCGGCGACCCCGACAAGGTCCGGTTCACCGAGTTGGCGTTCCCGGACATGGCCGCCGCCCTGACCGCCGGCGAGGTTGACGCCGCGTGGGTGGTGGAGCCGTTCCTGTCCGGGGCCAAGGCACAGGGCGCCCGGGTGGTGGCGTGGAACTTCGTCGACACCGCCCCCAACCTGCCGATCGCCGCCTACTTCACCACCTCGACGCTGGCGAAGGACAACCCGGAACTGGCGAAGGGGTTCACCGAGGCGATGAACGAGTCGCTGGCCTACGCCCAGGCCCATCCGGACGAGGCCAGGGCGATCCTGACCTCTTACACGAAGATCACCGCCGAGCAGGCCGGGGCGCTGACGCTGCCGCAGTGGCCGTCCACCATCGACACCGCGGCCTTGGAGGTGCTCGTCGACCTCGCCGTGTCCGACGGCATCGTGGAGACCAAGCCCGACCTCACGACGCTGCTGCCATGACCGTCACCGCGCCGCGCCCCACTGCGGAAGCCCGCGCCGGGTTTCCGCAGTGGGCGCAGTACGCGACGGGCGTCGTCCTGCTGCTGGCCCTGTTCGAGATCGTGCCCCGGCTCGGCCTCGTGGCGGAGCGGTACCTGCCGCCGCTGCACCAGGTCGTCGCCGCGCTGATCGAGGAGGCGAGCCGACCGCTGTTCTGGTTCTCCCTGTATGAGACGCTGCGCGGCTGGGCCATCGGGCTGGCCATCGCGGCCTTCGCGGCCATCACCGTCGGCGTGGTGATCGGTATGACGCCGTTCCTGCGCGCGGCCACCCACTCGACGATCGAGTTCCTGCGTCCCATCCCGTCGGTGGCGCTGATCCCCCTCGCGGTGCTGCTGTTCGGCGCCGATCTGCGCTCCAAACTGCTGCTCATCGTCTACGCGTCGTTCTGGCAGATTCTCATTCAGGTCCTGTATGGGGTCCAGGACGTGGACCCGGTCGCCCGGGACACCGCCCGGTCCTACCGGTTCAGCCGCTGGGGCCGCGTCCGGTATGTCGTCTGGCCGACCGCCCTGCCGTACGTGATGACCGGCTTGCGACTGGCTTCGGCGGTCGCGCTGGTGCTCGCCGTGACCGGCGAGCTGATCATCGGCGCGCCCGGGCTGGGCCAGCAGATCGCCCTCGCGCAGTCGGGCGACGCCGTGCCCACCCTGTACGCCCTGGTGGTCGTCACCGGTTTCGTCGGCCTGGCGGTCAACACGCTGGCCCGATGGGTCGAGCGCCGCGTGCTGTCCTGGCACCCGTCGGTACGCGGGGAGGCGGTCGCGTGATCGGCCTGTTGCGGCGCGTGGCCGTCACCCTGGCGCTCCCGGTGCTGCTGATCGCCGCCTGGTGGTGGCTCTCGGAGGGGAGCACGAACACCTTCCTGCCTCCGTTGCGGCGTATCCTCGCCGCCTTCGCCGACGTGTGGACTCTGGAGAGGATCGCCGTCGACGTGCTGCCGAGCCTGGTCCGCCTGGCCGTGGGCTACCTACTCGCCGCCGTCGTGGCGATCGGCGCCGGGGTGCTGATCGGCCGGTCGCGGCTGGTGCGCGGCATCGCCGAGCCCGGCCTGGAGTTCGCCCGTGCGATCCCGCCGCCGGTACTGGTGCCGATCCTGATGCTCTTCGCCGGCATCGGGGACACGATGAAGATCATCGTGATCGCGTTCGGAGCCTTCTGGCCGATCCTCCTCAACACCGTCGAGGGCGTGCGCGCCGTCGATCCGGTCCTGCTCGACACCGCGCGTTCCTACCGCTTCGGCGGGTTCGGCAGACTGCGTAACCTGATTCTGCCCGCTGCGGGCCCGCAGATTGTCACCGGCCTCCGGCAGGCCCTGTCGATCGCCATCATCCTGATGGTGATCAGCGAGATGTTCGCCGCCAGGGAGGGCCTCGGGTTCGCGATCATCCAGTTCCAGCGAACCTTCGCCATCCCCGAGATGTGGTCGGGCACCATCCTGCTCGGCCTGCTCGGTTTCGCCCTGGCCAAGCTGTTCCAGATCATCGAACGCCGGGTCCTGTTCTGGTACTTCGGCATGCGCGCCGCGGCGCGTGACACCTGATGGGAGAGGCGCACCTCCGATGCTCGAAGTCGAACGACTGCACAAGGTCTACGACGGGCACGGCCGGTCGGTGGAGGCCCTGCGCGACCTGACCTTCCGCGTCGACGCCGGCGAGCTGGTCTGCCTGGTCGGCCCCTCCGGCTGCGGCAAGACCACCCTGCTCAAATGCGTGTCCGGGCTGCTCGCGCCGACGTCGGGCACCGTCACGCTGGAGGGCAGGCCGGTCACCGGGCCGCCGACGGGCATGGCGGTGGTGCTGCAGGAGTACGGCCGCAGCCTGTTCCCTTGGCTGCGCGTCGCCGCTAACGTCGAATTGCCGCTGAAGGAGAAGAAGCTGCCCAAGTCGCGGCGGCGCGATCTCGTGGCGCAGGCCCTCGACGCGGTCGGGCTCGCCGACGCCGCCGCGGCGTACCCGTGGCAGCTCTCCGGCGGCATGCAGCAACGCGTCGCGATCGCCCGCGCCATCGCCTACGAGCCGCACATCATGCTCATGGACGAGCCGTTCGCCGCCGTCGACGCCCAGACCCGCGCCGACCTCGAGGACCTGATCCGCCGGATCTGGGCCGAATTCTCGATGACCATCCTGTTCGTCACGCACGACATCGACGAGGCCGTGTACCTCGGTCGGCGGGTCGTGGTCCTGTCCAGTTCGCCCACCGTCGTCCAGGAGGATCTGGAGATCGACCTGCCCGCCGATCGCGACCAACTCACCACCCGCGCCCTGCCGCGCTTCACCGAGCTACGCGGCCACGTCTACGAGCAGATCCAGAAGGCCAAGGCGACGACGGACGTCTGACGATTCGCGCCTGCCGCGGCGGAGGCGGGTTTCCGCCCGGCAGGCGACTAGAGCACAGCCCTCCCCGCCTGTACGCTGTTGCCTCCCTATGCGGTGGCAGCGGCGTTGTAGGGAGGCCCCCATGGCAGGACGTACCAGCCAGCCCGGCCGGTCGGTGACCTCACGCGTCCTCACGATTCTGGACGCCTTCGACATCAACTACCCGCGCCTGTCGCTCACCGAGATCTCCCGCCGTTCCGGGCTTCCCCTGACCACCGCCCACCGTCTGGTCAACGAGCTTGTAGCGTGGCGGGGCCTGCAACGATGCGAGGACGGCGCCTACGAGGTCGGGATCCGGCTGTGGGAGGTCGGGCTGCTCGGTCCGCTGCACGTCCGGCTGCGGGAGACCGCCCTGCCGTTCCTGCAGTCCCTCTATGAGGCGACCCGGGAGAACGTGCACCTCGCCGTGCGCGACGGCGAGGACGCCCTCTACGTCGAGAAGCTCTCCGGCCACCGGTCCGTGCCGATCACCTCCCGCATCGGCGGCCGACTGCCCCTGCACGCCACCGGAGTCGGCAAGGCCCTGCTCGCGCACGAGACCCCCGACTTCCTTCGCGACTACCTCGCCCGCCCCCTCCCCCGGCCGACCTGCTACACCATCGTCGAACCCGGCCGGTTGCGCGCCGACCTGGAACGCGTCGTACGACGCGGCTACGCCGTCACCCGCGAGGAGATGACCTTGGGCACCTGCTCGGTGGCCGCCCCCATCCTCGACGACGACGGACGGCCCGTCGCCGCGGTCGGCGCCGTCGTGCACACCGTCCGCGTCGAGCCGGCCAAACTCGCCCCACCCATCCGGCTCGCCGCCGAAGCCATCGCCGCCCGGCTGCGTGACGGCTCCCGGTCCTAGTCCGCAGGGCCTGATCGGCGACGCCGGGAATGCCCTGACCCGGTGATCTGGGGATTCTCGTGCGATCGGTCCAACGGATCACGGGGCATGCAGGAGACGCTCGCCGCCGAGCACCGGGCCCTGCCGCCGGACGCGAGGAACTCACCCTGCCCGCCCTGCCGGCCGACCTGCACGCCGCCGTCGGACGCCGACCAGGGGCTAGGCAAGGGGCTGCGTAGGGGGGCTGACCGCCGCCGATGAGGAGACGGCCTCGCGCCGCGACCGGTGCCAGGGCCTCGTTCGATACGACCGCCAGAGCCGAAGGTCATTTCCGCCGCGGTCCAAAGTCCTGCGATGGGATGACGTGCGGCGGTGGTGCGGGCAGGCTCGGCGTCCTTACGTTGGTCCGGTGGCAGATACGCGTTCGCCGCGGCGTCTCGCCGGATCCCGGTTCGCGACGCCCATGACCGGGTTCCACGTCCGGCGCGTTTTCGATGAAGGGTGTCCCGGCCGCTGAACTGGCGTTCCATCTGCCGTGTGCCGGGCGGCTCCTCCCCTCTCCGTTCACCTGCAACGGACCTGTCGGCCGACGCCGGCCTTCCCCTGTCTACCTCGCCCATCGAGGGAAACCCATGCTCGCAGACCTTCGTGCCGCCTGCCGTCGTGACCCCGCCCTCTACGGCACCCGCGTAGCGGAAGCCGTGCTCTACCCGGGGGTGTGGGCAGTGTGGTCACACCGCCTCGCCCACCTGCTGCACCGGCGTGGCGTGCCGTTCGTGCCGCGCCTGATCTCGCAAATCGCCCGTACGGTGACCGGCATCGAGATCCACCCCGGAGCCCGCGTCGGACGGCGGCTGTTCATCGATCACGGGTCCGGGGTCGTGATCGGCGAGACGGCCGTCATCGGGGACGACGTCACCCTCTACCACCAGGTCACGTTGGGCGGGCGGGGCCACCGCGCCGACGCCAAGGGCACCCCGCGTCACCCGGTCGTCGGAAACCGGGTGACGATCGGCGTGGGGGCCTCCGTTCTCGGGCGGGTGTACGTCGGCGACGACGCGACGATCGGCGCCCACGCCCTCGTCCTTTCCGACGTTCCCGCCGGGGCTCGCGTGTCCGCGCCGCCCTCCCTGATCACGCCCCTCACCCCGTCCGCCGTACCCGCGCCGGCCGCCACCCCGAACGGCGCGCGCACCCCCCTCAGGAGCTGACCATGCCCGCGATTCACCCGAACGTCCTGTCCCTGATCGGCCACACCCCCCTCGTACGGCTGTCGCGTTTCGGCGCGGGCCTGCCCGGCCGCCTGGTGGCCAAGCTGGAGTCGGCTAACCCGGGCGGCAGCGTCAAGGACCGCATCGCCCTGGCGATGATCGAGGCGGCCGAGGAGTCGGGCCGCCTCGCCCCGGGCGCGCACATCGTGGAGCCCACCAGCGGCAACACCGGCATCGGGCTCGCCATGGTCGCCGCCGCGAAGGGCTATCGCCTGACGCTCACCATGCCCGAGAGCATGAGCGTGGAACGCCGCGCCCTGCTCGCCGCGTACGGCGCGCACCTGGTCCTCACCCCGGCGGCGGAGGGCATGACCGGAGCGGTGGCGGAGGCGGCCCGCCTGGCGGAGGCGAACGGCTGGTTCATGCCCCAGCAGTTCGCCAACCCGGCCAATCCGGACGTGCACCTGCGTACCACCGCCCAGGAGATCTGGGAGGACACCGAGGGCCGGGCGGACATCCTCGTGGCCGGCGTCGGCACCGGCGGCACGATCACCGGCGTCGGGCGCTTCCTGAAGGGCAAGAAGCCGGAGGCGCGGGTGATCGCCGTCGAGCCCGCCGAGTCGCCGGTGTTGTCCGGCGGGCAGCCGGGACCGCACGGCATCCAGGGCATAGGGGCCGGCTTCATCCCCGAGGTGCTGGACACCGCGATCTGCGACGAGGTGATCACGGTGGACGTGGAGAACGCCAGGGCCACCGCGCGCAAGCTCGCCCGCACCGAGGGCATTCTCGCGGGCGTGTCGGGCGGGGCGGCCCTGTGCGCCGCCGAGGCCGTCGCCCGCCGCGACGCCAGCCGGGAGAAACTCGTCGTCGTGATCCTCCCGGACACCGGCGAACGCTACCTGAGCACCCCGCTGTACGAGTCGTGAGCCCCGGGGACGGCCGTCAACCCTCATCCGAGCGGGGAGCGGAGGAAGCCGGACGGAAGCCAAGGCCCTCGCTCGCATCCGCGTCCGCGCCGTGCGCGCGAAGCCACCGCGTCCGGTGCCGGGCGGACAGCGCCGCCGCCGCGGCCTCGGCCGCCGCGGCGACCGGGATCCGCGCCAGCGACGTGAGACTCGCCCGCATGCCGCGCAGGAAGCGTTCGCCGAGCGCGGTGAACCGCCGGGTGCGCAGCAGGACCTCGGTGGTCTCCAGGGCCGCCCGGCGCCAGCGGGCGAGTTCGGTCTGCGCGTACAGCGCCGCCTCCGGCTCGGTCTCGACCTCGCACCGCCGCGCCCAGAACCGTGCGATCCCCAGGTGGGCGTACGCGCCCTGGAACAGTCCTGCGAGCGGGCGCGGGTCGTCCCGCCAGGGCGCGTAGAACCGCTCGTCCGTCGGCTCGGCGATGAGCGGGAACAGCGTCATGAGCGCGGAGAGCTTGCCATGCTGCATCTCGTGCATGAGCGTCCGGGCCGCGGCGAGCGGCGACGGCGGCAGGGAGAGCGCGACGCAGCCGATGCTCAGCGAGGAGGAGGCGCTGACGATCCGGGGGGACACGAGGGGGACGAGCATCCGGGTGCCGGCCCGCAGCTCGTCCGCCGCGTACGCGAGCGGGCCGGTGAGCAGCCGGTCGCCCGCGCCGATGACGCGGCGCCAGCGATCCACCCGGTCCGCCGGGAGACGCGGCGCGCATCGGCCGCGCGTGGGGAACGCGGGGAACCGGTAGGGATCCACGTCGTCGAGCACGAGCTCGGCGGCCCGGTCGGCGGCGCCGACGGCGATCCGGCACAGGCCCAGCCAGTCGTCGTCCTCGACGCGCGGCGACCGTGGAACCGGCACCGTTCGGTCGCCGAGGACGACGACGGTTGTCGCGGGCGTCACCCGGACGACCGCCTCTTGTCCCGGGTACGCGCCGGGGAACCTGGCCAGGCCGAGCGAGGGCAGCATCACGCCGTCGCGCGTCGCCCGCACGGTGATCGTCGATGGGATCCGGCCGCGGGCGGCGACGGCGGCGGCGATCGCGGCCAGCCGGGCGGGGTCGGCCTCGGGGTCGCCCCGGACCAGCCTGCGCAGGGTGATCAGCGCCCAGGCGCCGACGGCCGGATAGGAGATCACCTCGTCGAGCGCGGCGGGGGCGGCCCGCGCCAGTTCGCCGAGCAGCGCGTACGCGCGTCCGGTCACCTCGGCGTCGGCGTGCCCCGCGCGTGCCGTGGCCACGACGTCGCGGAGCACGAGCAGCCGCCTGCTCCGTTCGCCGGCGGCGAGCGCGTGGACCGCCCGCGCGCCTCCGCCTCCGGCGGCGAGCAGGTCGAACAGCTCGCCCGGCAGGGTGTGCGGCTCGGGGGCGGGCGATGCCATCGGCGTCGCCGGTGTCGTCGGCGTCATCCGCGCGGCCGTAGCACGTCGGCGGCGACGCGGGCGCGCACATGCGTGATCAGCTTGTAGAGGTCCGGGCAGTACACCGTGGGATTGGCGAAGCCGTCCCCGGCCCGGTACCGGTGGGCGTAGTGGCCGGCGCCGCACACCCGGTGCAGCCCGCACCCGCGGCAGGTGGGCCCGAGCGCTGCCACGCCGATCTGCCGGGCGACGAACGGAGCCGCGAACAGGGCCGCGTCGAAGGGGGTCGTCTCGACGTGGAAGCCCGTCCAGGGCGCCCCCGGGTACGCCACCTTCAGGGCGTCGCCCTGCCCGATCGAGCCGTCCGTCTCGATCACCAGGTACCGGATCGGGGCGAGCCCGATCCCCTCCACGGTGGAGACTCCGCCGCACAGCAGGTTGATGATCTCCTCGAAGAGGCGGATCCCCGTCTCCTTGGCCGCCGCGTCGTACCAGCGGTCGAACACGGCGATCAGCCAGTCCCCGTACGGGGTGTCCGGCGAGCCGGGGAGCCGGCGCGGCGGCGGGGAGTTCCAGTTGCCGTGCGGCAGCAGGAAGTCCACCGCGGGCGGCTGGAACCGCAGCAGGGCCTCGTAGGTGCGCACGGGGTCGTTGCGCAGGTCGATGGTGCACAGCAGGCCCGCGAAGAGCCGCCGGTGCGGGCCTGCGGAGAGCCGGTGGACGGCCGCCGCCACCCGTTCGAAGGTGCCGCGGCCGCCGGGCGTGCGCCGATGCCGGTCGTGCGCGTCCCGGTCGCCGTCGAGGCTGACGCCGATCCGCACGCCCAGTTCGGCGAACAGGCGTACCCGCTCGTCGTCCAGCCTCAGGCCGTTGGTCTGCACCGAGACCCTTACCTCGGCGGCGGTGCCGACCTGCTCGCGGATCGTGCGCACGGCGTACGCGGTGAGGCCGGGGGTGGCGAGCAGCGGCTCGCCGCCGTGCAGCACGACGTTGACCCGCGGCAGCCGGTGCGCCCGGACGTGCTCCGCCACGCGTCGCGCCGTCTGCTCGACCACGGCGCGGGACATCGTCCTGGGCTGAGCGCGCCAGCTCTGATCGGCGCCCCGGTAGAAGTAGCAGTAGTCACACGCCAGATCGCATCGGCCGTGGATCTTGAGAATGAAACTGCGAAATGGGCGCGGAGTCCAGCCGTCCGCCAGCAGGGCGTCGACGTCCAGAGTGTGCGGCCATTCCATGGCCCTTTCATGTCGCGCGTGCGCCATGTTACGTCGCTCCCGTGAGGCGGCATACGTCTCGTTTCCCGGTTTACCCTTCCCCTGCGGTTCGGCGACCAATCAGCACCCGGCATGTCCACTTTGGGGTAGTAAGAGTAGTTCAACGCATTAACTAACCGTCAAGAGAAAAATTCGTACCCTTGTCGCCGCCCCTCTATTGCGTACGCCTTCGGGATATCATGATGGCGCTCTCGCCTACGCACGGACGCCCGCAGGGAGACCTAGTCGATGGAACCTGGAGAAGAAGCCGGGGCGACCGGTCTGCCCACCTCCGACACGCTCGTCTCCGACCTCGTGGACCTCACGCGCATCGATCTCGATGCCGTGGCCGCGTGCCCGGAGTCGGTGCTCGCCGTGGCGCTTCGACGTATCCGGCGGGAACTGACCGAAGGACCCGACGCATTTTCCAACGACTACGAGGAGGCCATCGGCCAGGACTCCGACGGCGACGGGTGATCGCTTCAGGAGACGGGTCTCGATTGCGTACGGTATGTTGCTCGCCGTAGCGAGTTGAGCACCTATACTAAGTTTCGGTCGGCGAGTCTTACGGCAGGTTCTTCAGCGGTTCCCGCCATTTTCGGTACGCGCCGTTATGCAGAATTGGAGTGGTCATGAATACCGGCACTCCGCGAGCCGCCCGTGTCCTCACGTTCTGCTCGACGAGCGACAATATCGGCCGCACCACCGCGTTGATCAACGTGGCCCTTGTCCTGGCGGAGTCCGGTCAGAAGGTGCTGATCGTCGACGCGCATCCGTCGGCGATCCGGGCGCGCGACTACCTCCGCCCGTACCTGCCCGCCGACGACCCCACCGACAACCCTGCCCACAACCCTGACCACAACCCCGCCGGCGTCGTCCGCCTCCGCTACGGCCCGGCCGACTCGCCCGGCCGGGTGGACCTCCTGCACATCGACGACATCACCCGCGACATCACCCGGCTGACCGATCTCATCACGGTCGAGCAGGGCGACGCCTCGGCGGACCACGACTTCGTGCTGATCGACGCGCCCAACGGCGCAGCCGCTCCGGCGCCGCCCGTCTCCGGCCTCACCGATGTCGTCGTCGCCTGTTTCCCGCTGAACGCCCGCGCGATCGAGGGCGCGGCGGCGATGGCCGACCACATCCGGCGGGACGCCACGCGCCCGGTGACCGTCGTCGCGCTCGGCATCAAGGCCGACGAGGCCGCGCGCAAGGCCCTGGGGCTGGTCAGGTCGATCGCGGAGGAACGGTTCGCCCGGTTCGCCGTGGACGGAAAGCCCCACTACGCCGAGATCCCCTACCACCCGCAGTACGCCTTCACCGAGACGCTGGCCGTCGCGACCGAACCGCACGGCGAGACTGGCGGTCTGCGCCCCGCCTACGAACGGCTCGCGCGCCGGCTCAGCGACGGCAAACTCGGGCCGCTTCGCCGGGTGACCGTGTGTTACGTGCCGCGGTTCCGGGTGTGGGCCGAGTGGGCCGCCGGGCAGCTGGGGCGTCTCGGCGTCCGGGTCCGCACCATACGGTGGGACCGATACAGCGGCGAGAGCCCCGCCCCCGGCTCGGCCACGATCGTCTTCTCCCCCGCCGGCCTGGATGCGGAGTCCGCGAGCCGCCTGCGCGGCATGGCCACCGCGGACCTGCGCCTCGCCGTCGTGGACGACCTGCCGGTGCCGGACGAGCTCTCCGGCATCCCGCGGATCACCCTGCACGGCCTGACCGAGCCGGAGGCCGTCACCGCCCTCCGCCGTGACCTGGCCATCGGCGGGCCGTCCATCGGCGGGGTGTCCGCCAGGGGCGTCCCCATCGGCCCGAGATTCCCCGGCAATCCGCCGGAGGTCGGGCGCCTCAGGCACCGCGCACGCTTCGTGGGCCGCGACGACTTCCTCGAAGAGGTGCGCGACGCCCTGCACGCCGTGGACGGGTCCGGCCACCGCCCGTGCCTCATCTCCGGCGAGCCCGGCATGGGCAAGAGCATGCTGGCCATGGAGTACGCCGCGCGGTTCGCCCCGGCGTACGACATCGTGTGGTGGCTGCCGGGAGAAGGCGAGCAGGGCATCCGCGAGGGTCTGGCCCGCCTCGCGCACGCGCTGCGCATACCGACCGGCGCCGACGCCAGCCAGGCGGCGCTCCGCCACCTGTCGAGCGACGACGCCAAGCGATGGCTGCTCGTCTACGACAACGTCGAGAAGATCGCGAATCTGCCCGACCTCCTTCCGGAGGTCGGGACCGACCGCCATGTGATCGTCGTGTCGCGGACCGCCGACGTGCTCCCCGCCGCCCGCGAGCTGCCGCTGACCCCGTTCACCCGCACCGAGGCCACGGCGGTGCTGGCGGCCAAGGACGCCCGGTTCCTGTCCCGGTACGCCGAGCAGGTGGCCGACCGGGTGCGCCACATACCGCTCCTGGTCGACCTCGCCGGAGCCTGGGTGACGGCCTTCGCGTTCAGGCTGGAGCAGGGGAACACGGCCCCCCAGGACGCGCTGGCGAACGCGGTCGCGCGTTTCACCGACGAGTTCGACCGGATTCGCGGCGAGCTGCAGAACCGGTACGGCGTCGCCCCCCTCGCCCGCGTCATGCTGGAGCTCGCGCTGGAAACCCTGCCCGCGGACATCGGCGGCGAGGCCCTGCGACGCGAGAACATCGGCGGCGAGGCGACGATCTGGCTGCTCGAGGCGTGCGCGTTGCTCTCCCCGCTCGGCGTCTCCCGACGCCTGCTCAAATCCCGCGCCACGCTCGCCGAACTGCCCTTGGCCCGGCAAGGGCTGCGGGACCCGCTCATGGTGGACGTGATGCTGCGAAGCCTGCAGCGGTATGGCCTGGCCAGGGTGGAGTTCGACGGGAAGCGGCAGCCCGTCCTCCTGCACCGGCTCCTCGCCGAACTGCTCCGGGAGCGGATGGGGGACCGCCTCGGCCCCCGGGTGGAGGAGCTGCGCGGCGTGCTGGCGGCGTACGCCCCGGCCGATCCCGACGACGCCCAGGACGAGAAGTCGCGGCGTATGTACGCCGAGCTGGACCTGCACCTGGACGCGCTCGAACCGTGGCGGGACGAGCGGCGGACGGTGCGCCAGTGGGTGATCAACCAGATGGACTGGCTGCTCGGCCGCGGCGAAAAAATCGCCCGGGAACGCGCCAGGACGATCGGCCTGCGCGCCGAGGAGAGCTGGGCGGCGGCGCAGTACGACAGGGAACTGTACCTCCGGCTGCTCAACCTGCTCGGGCGGGCGTTCCGGGAACTGGGCGATTACCAGGACACCGAGCGCTACAGCCGCAACGCCCTCCGCTCCCAGCGGGAGGTCCTCGGCAAGAACCACCCCCGGACCCTGCTCACCGCCGGAGCGTACGCCGCCGCGCTCCGGGGCCTGGGCAGGTTCGAGGAGGCACGCGCCGAGGATCGCGCCGTGCTGCGGGCGCTCGGCGAGCTCCTCGGCCCGAACCACCCCAACACCGGGGAGGCGATGCACAACCTCGCGATCTCCGAAGCGCTGATGGGCGATGTGCCACGCGCGCTTGAGCTCGCCAAGCGCCGGTTCGCGCTGCGGGTCGCCGCCGCCGGCGAGAACGATCCGGCGGCCTGGCGTACCGCCACCATGATCGCCCGCTTCCACCGGGATCTCGGCGATAACGACGAGTCCTACGAGCTGCTCAAACAGGCGCTGAACCATCAGGGGTCCAGCGGTCTGCGGACCGGGGACGGGCCCGGGATGGAGGTGCTGCGGGCGGAGAGCGGCCTGGCCATCACCGAACGGCGGCTGGGGCGGCCGTACCAGGCCCGGGAGCGGGACGAACGCACCCTGCGGGACCTGCACGCCCATCACGGCGACCGGTTCCTGCTCAGCATCGCCTGCGCCGCGAGCCTCGCCGCCGACCTGCACGCCCTCGGCAAGCACGACGAGGCCGTCTCCCAGGCCGTGGAATGCCTGGGACTGCTCAAGGACACCCTGGGCGACACCCACCCTTACACCCACATTTGCCAGGTCAACCTGGCCGTCTACCTCCGCGCCTCCGGCGACCTCCCCGAGGCCCTTCGCCGCGGCGAGGAGAGCCTGGAGGCGCTCTCCATCGACCTCGGCTGGTCGCATCCCTGGACGCTCGCCTCCGCCGTCAACCTCGCCAACACCCTGGTGGCGGCGGGCGAGCCTGAGCGAGCCGCCGACCTGGAGCGGCAGGCGCACGCCGGCTACCGCGGCTCGGCGATGCCGAACCATCCGAACCTGAACCTCATCGCGCGCAACCTCGAGGACACCACGGAGCGGATGGCCGGCCGGCGCGAAGGTCCCGCCTCGTCGGCGCGGTCGGACATCGACCTTGAGATACCCGGACTGTGAGCGGGGGGCACGGCTCGCATGACTCGACGATCGACTCCACCGGCGCGGGAAAGGAACCGACGACCGTGAACACGTCCACCGACGACCGGCGGCGAGCGCCGTACCTGGTGCGGGAACCCCACGTCCACGCCGGGTACGACGGATTGATCCGCTACTGCGGCGCGTCGCTGAGCGCGCCGCACGGGCCGCAGTACATCGCCCACTACGGGACCGGCGTCTTCGATTTCTCCGTCGACACCTTCGACCACGACGAGTGCGCGACGCTGCTGCGCATGCCGCCGAAGGAGACCCGCGACCGATATCGGCACGCCGCGCGTCAGTTCATCGTGTGCGTGGAGGACTTCGACCTCTCCCTTCGAGCCCTCAACACCGGCGAGGTGATCCGCACGGTGGTGCAGTCCGTCGGCTCCGGAGCGCTCTACTGCGGCCGGATCCGGTCGGGCGAGTACGTCGTCGGGGCCGCCCTCCCGCCCTTGCGCGCCGAGGCGATGGACCTGCGCATGAACCACCTGGCGAACGAGATTCGCGAGAACGAGTTCCGGCTCGGCAGCGAGCACCCGGGAGGCGATATCCCGCCGTCCCCGGCGGATCCCGGGGACGTGAACCCGCCGTCGGCCCCGCGTACCTGGTCCGACAGCGGTCTGCGCGAGCAGCTGCAGACGCGTTTGTTCAACGACTGGGCCTACAGCGTCGGCCCGGACGATCTTCATTATGCGGCGCTCTACCGGAATTGGTCGCCGGTACACGTCGGCGACGTTTTCGACGATCCGCAACTCGGCCGCTGGTTCACCGATATCGCCATAACCTCACGTAGAACGCTATATCAAGACATCGCCTCCCGGCTGCGTAGTGATATGTCCCGTCTTCGCCACGCACTGCGACTGATTATCGACGGACCCATAGACCGGCTCGTTCTCGACGTGCAGGCCGGCGCGCTGTACGTGCACTGGCTTCAGCCGGGGTCGGGCGATTTCCTGGTCGGCGTGACCCTGATGCAGGACAAGGTGTGGTACGCCGAGGCCCGTCTTCGGCGGCTCGTCGAACGAGTGCGCCATACTTTGTCACACGTTGAATGAAATGAGCCGTACGATCTCCCGACCCCGTGAGCTTCGCTTATTCGCCCACGCAGGACATCGCCCAGAATAATTCTCTCGGTCTTCGCTCAAGTCGTGACCGCCGCCCGCGACGCGTCTAGCATTGTCATCGACACAATTTCGCGCCGCCGATGGCTCACAGGCGCATGCCGCCGGGAGGCGACAAGGGCATGAGCGTGCTCACCTGGATCGGGAAAACCGCCATCGGGCGGCTGACGGCGTCGCTGATGGTGGCCGCCGCGGGCCTCGCGGTCGCGACGGGCGTGGATTCGGGGGACATCGGCGCCTCCTCGCCGTACATGTGGGGCGTCAGCGTGCTGCTGGCGCTGGGCCTCTACGGCAGCGCCTCCGGCATCCCCAGGAGCGCGGTCACGGACTTACGCCTGGTGCTCGCCGCGGTCACCGTGGGCGTGCTGCTGAAGACGGCACTGATCGCCGGCGTCATGTACCTCGTCTCGGGCGATCGGGCCGCCGTGCTGCTGGGCGTGGCCGTGGCGCAGATCGACCCCCTGTCCGTCGCGGCGATCAGGGGCCGGTCGCGGATGTCCCCCCGGGCCAAGTCGCTGCTGCTCGCCTGGGCCTCGTTCGATGATCCCGTCACGGCGCTGCTCACGGTCTATCTGATGATGTTCGCCCTGGACGGCGACGTGGCGCCGGGAGGCGGCATCGACTCCTGGGCCCTCGGCCTGCTGATGAACCTGCTCTTCGCCGCGGTGGCCTGGGTGGTCTGGACCCTCGTACGCCGGGGCCGAAACAGACCCGCGACCCGGGAACCCTCACCCACGGTGCAGATCGTGGCCGCGGCCGTCCTCGTGGGGCTGATGTTCTTCGCCGCGTGGCAGTTCCTCATGCTGGGCATCGCCCTCATCGGGCTCTTCTTCCGGCCCGGCCTGGACGCCTGGATGGAGAAGGCCATCGACGCCGCCTACTTCCTGGCCACGTTCGCCCTGGGCATGCTGCTGGCCGGAGGGGTCGATCTCAAACTCGGCGTCGTCCTGGGAGCGGCCGCCTTCGCGGCCCAGATCGTCGCCGCCCTGCTCATCGCCCGGCGCCTGCCGACGCGCGACCGGGTCCATCTCGCCCTGGCGCAGCAGAACGGCATCACCGCGGTCATCCTCGCGCTGCTCCTGGCGCCACGACTGCCCTACGCGGTCAGCGTCGTGGCACCGGCGATCCTCACCGTCAACGTGCTCAACATCGTGTCGAACGCCGTCTGGGACCGCTGGGAATCGGCCAGGACGCGGTTCCGGCCGACGTTCGCAGAGGCCCTCGAAAACGTCGAAACCGTCGAAAGCGGTGAAGCCGGTGAAACGGGTGAGACCCATCGGCAGCCGGCCGAGCCCGACCGCCCGCACCGCCCTCCCTCGAGGAAAGGGACGTGGAGCCCGGTCAGCTCACCCGCAGACATGACAACGTGGACTTGAACACGCGGTCGCCGAGCCGGCTGAGCGCGTCCTCGGCCTCGGCCCGGCGAAACGATCGGGATCGTTGTTCGAGCGGCTCCGATTCCCGGCCCGCGATACCGAACGCCGCCAGGCTCTCCAGCCGGAACACCGGCAGCATCTCCGCCGTGATCTCATAGGTGCGGCACATGACCTGCAATGACCGCTCCTGCGCGGGGCTGGGATACCGTACGCCCTCACCCGACGCGCCCTCACCCGACGTGCTGGCACTCGACTGGGCGTCGCGAAGCCATTCGCCCACGCCGTCGCGGAACGCCTCCAGCAGTTTCTCCAGCAGTACGGCGACCCCGACGGCCTGAAACTGCTCCGCGGTGAACCCCAGCCTGCGCGGATGGACCTCCGACCGCCCGCGCGCCGCGGCCTTCGGGTCGAAGGCGTCCCGGAACAGGGTGGGCACGCCGCTCATCAGGCCGACCGCGTCGAACGCGCGGTCGAAGTGGCGCTGAATCTCCTCCGGTAACCGCCGGGACGCGCCCGCCGCCCACTCACCGCGCGCCGCGCCCTCCCCCTGCCCGGACATCAGCCGCAGCATCTCGCTCAGCCGGGCGGATGACGCGGAGTCGAACCGCTCCACCCTGCCGTCGATGCGCTGCAGATACTCCAGCATGTTCGTCTGCTGGTAGGCGATGCCCTGCAGGCGGTCCTGCAAAAGCGCGAGGGCGTCGTCCCGCCCGGCGTTCTCCAACCGGGCCACCGCGTCCTGAATCGCGTTGCGGAGCATGGTACGGAACCGGCGTTCGTCGTAGACGATCGGCTTGGTGCCGACGACGTTCGCCAACGGTTCCCGGAAGGCGGCGGCGAGGTATCCGTTGACGACGGCGAGCACGATGACGGGCGAGTTCCCGGCGTCGGCCCGCACCGCGTCGACGAGATCCTTCAGGTGGTCGACCTGGCGGTTCAGGAGGATCGAGTCGCTGCTGATCACCGCTATGGTGGCGCCCGACCGCCCGACCGGTATCCAGAAGTCGGCCTCCGTGGCAGGGCCGCCCCGCCGGTTGGCGAAACGTTCCGCGCTCGTCTGATAACGCCACGGTCCCGTCTCCAGCACCTCCTCGATCGTGGCGCGGACGTGCTCCCGGGTCGCGGTCTGAAACGCCTCGCGGACCGCGGTGCGGATCGCCACGTCGTCGATCGGGCGCTCGGGCCCGGGGCGGCGCGCCGCGACCTGCCAGGCGTGGTGGCACAGCTTCAGCACGCGACGAGGCACGCCGCCGGCCAGCGTGCGGATGTACTCGACCGATTCCGGGGTGAACGGCGTGACGTCGGGCACGGCGGGGGTCGGCGGGACGGGTGCACTCTTCCCGGCGTCGCTCCCGGTCATGGGGACGGACGCCGGGCCGCGCAGGTAGTGGCTGACGAGCTGCCAGGTCTCGACGTTCGTCAGCGAGGTCGGCCGGATCGGCCGGATACGCTCGTGCAGGCTCTCCGGGAACTCGGCCAGGGCGTCGGGAAGCACGCAGAACACCAGCAGGCCGCCGACGCTGACGTAGACGCTCACCAGCCTTTCGAAGCCCTGCATGAAGGCGATCCGCTGGTCCTGGGGCCAGTCGAGCGACTTCTCCACCGAGTCGATGATGAGCGCGAACCGCCTGCCCGCTTGGCCGTACAGGAAGGCGAACACCGCCAGCGCGTCGAATACCGCGGTCACGCCGGCGATGGGCTGGTCGATGCCGCGTTCGACCAGGATGTCGTCCGGCGGATGGCCCATCAGCCACTCCCAGACCGCGTCCTGGAACTCGGGGAATTGGAGCATCGCGAGCGCGGCGGAGAATTTTCCATGGTCGGTGATGCCTTTGAGACGCCGTTCGAGATCCCGGCGGATCGCCGCCTCGGAAAGCGTGTACGCCTCGATCACCGCCTGCGGGTCGAGGTTGTGGCCCCGTAACCCCGCGGCCACGTCCTTGTCGGTCCGTTCCAGGCTGTCCGCGGTCACGTCGGAGTAGTAGTCGATCAGAATCTCGTAGAACTCGGCCTTCTGGTTGTTCAGATCGCTGACGAGGCGGTCGCTGTAGAGCGTGCCGAAGTCGAGGACCGGTTCGTCGATCAGCCACATCACGGGCACCGACCGAGCATCCCTGAGCATTTTCGCCACGCTGTAGGCGATGTGGCTCTTGCCGCTGCCATAGTCGCCCACCAGCGCCAAGGCCCGGCCGCTCACCCGTCTCACGGACCCGTCGGCGCGCTTCTCCGGCCCGTCGGCATGATGATCGCCGAGATAGCCCCGTACCTGTTCGCGAATGATCCGCACGGCCTCGGTCTCCACGGTATGACCGACGGGCTGACGTGCGCCCGGGAAATCATCGAAGCCGGTCAGTCGCGCGGTGGGACTGAACGGAAACGGGTTGTCCTCAGGGTTCACTGTCGCGATCCCTTCCGCGTCGAAGCGGCCGACGTCTGAGTCCGTCGCGCCTCTGCTTCTCGAATCTTTGGTAATCATCAGGGCCGATCTCGTCCCGGTTGTCCCCAATCGCGGCTTTCGAGAGGCTATAGAAGACGATCTGGAGCCAGCGCACCGTTCTATTTTCAATGTCCTTGGAGGCGTTGGCGATGACCGCGGGGGCTACGCGGACGTGGTCGGGACGCTGATGGGCGTGTCCCGTCCGGGCGCCGATGAAACGGTCACAATCCCCATTCTTCAACTTCCCGATGGACAGGTGGGTCACCAGTTGCCGGTCCTGATCGGAGGGTGCCACCTCCATCATGTCCTTGAGGCCGGTTCCGACGGTCTCGGCGAAGAAGACGATTCGGGGGGCGCTGAAGGTCAGATGCGCACGCAGGTAGTCCCGATGTACTCGCTCGCTCCCCAACGGTATGAAGGGCAAGATGATCAGCGCGAAGGAGTTCCTGTCGCGCAGCACCTCGGCGAACTCCTCGTACATGTCGGTCAGCTTGGATCCGTGCCGGTCCAGCATGTTCTGGATCCGCTCGTCATGGGGCTCCATGTCGCTCTGCACACTTCGTGCAACCTTCTTGAAGATGGCCTGATTTATGGCGCTGAGGGGGCAAAGTCGCCCATTATCATCGTAAGCAACCTTTCGCGATTCGCGGCTAAGATCCACCACGGATATTCCCGGCACACGTGGCTTGATACTCCACAGGCCCCCGGGTGCGGGCGTCGCGTCCTGGCCGGATTGGCTCCGCCATTCGGCGAGTTTGTCGCGCATGTGGTCGACGCAACGATGGATCAACGTCGTCTTTCCGCTGCCCTCCACTCCGTTGACCACGACCAGGTGCCCTTTTTCCAGGATGTCGATCACCCCGGGACCGTCCTCGACGAAGTGCTGGAAGGCTGCGGCGGTGTCGTCGACATCCGCGTAAAGGAGTTCGTGGCCGTGAAAACGCCACGGGCAGAGCGGCTCGCTCTCGCGGTAGAGCACCTGTTCACTCCCCGGGCGGAGAGCGGTCCTGATCGGTATGCCGAACGCGTTGAACATCACGCCAGGACCTCCGGCGCGGAGCGGCCGATCGCCTCCCGCGATGGCTTCCGGCCGCGACGAGGCCACCCCAGGACGCCGAACCGGTGATCGCGGATCAGCGCCTCGACGGAGACGGCGGTCTCGGCCAGCAGGCGCCTCTGCTCGACGCCATGCCCGCTCCGCTGCTGGAAGTCCGGGTCGCCGGGATACTCCGTGTTCAGGTCCTCTCCCAGCGGGAGGTCGGCCAGCAGGCGCTCGATGCGTTTTCTATAACGCCGGAAATCCAGAAACCTGCGGAGTTCCGCCGTGAGTTCGGAACGCTTCGCCGCCACCGATGCGTGTGCGACACGCGGGTTGGCCGCCCATTGATCGACGTAGTCCTGAGCCTGCTGCAGGAAGCCGTTGAGCGCCTGCCGCAGCGCCTCCGCCTCGGCCACGCGCCGGCTGCGATTCGACTCCACCCGTTGGGCCAGGAGCGTGAGCGCCGCGCCGGCGGCGAGCGACGCGAGCGTATTCAGCAATGAGATCAACCAGTTCTGCTCTTCGGCCGGGGCGAGCTGCGGGACCGTGGCCATGAGCGCCCGGCACGCGCGCCGGAAATCGGCCGGCGACTTCGCCCGCCACTCCTCGATCGTGTATGTCCTGCCGTCCACGAGCAGGCCGTCGGCGCTGCCGGGGACCCGCTTGGCCAGGTTCAGATCGAACGCGGCCTCGGCCAGCCGCGCCCGGCGATCCGTGGCCAGACAGTAAACCGCCTGAACATCCCCCTCATCGGGATCGGCCGCTGCGGGTGCCGCCATGCCGCATATCGCCAGGCACAGCAGAACAATCACGTTCCCCACCCGGATCCCCACGTGTCACCACCCCTGTCGGATCCCCGAGAAAGGTAACCCCGGGCCGATCACTCTAAGCCGCGCCCCGTGAATGTGGTATCGCTCCGTGATGTTCCGAATATCGGATGGTCCATATCTGGCTTAACCGAGTTGTACATTCGGCGTTGTACGTTCGGCGTTGTACGTTCGGCGCTGGACATTCGGCGGGAACGCAGGGAGGCGTCCCCGCCGAACTCACGGTGGTCAGATGTCCCAGGCGGCCGCCAATCGCAGCAGGCGTTCGCGGTATTCGATGGGCTTTGTCCATTCGTCCGGCCACGCGTCCGCGCCGTGGTAAGCCCCCGCGAAGGCGCCGGCCAGGGCGGCGATGGAGTCGGAGTCGCCGGAGGAGCAGGCGGCGCGGCGGACCACGGCCGGCGGGTCGCCGGGGAGGAGCAGGAAGCAGTACAGGCCGGTGGCGAGGGCCTCCTCGGCGATCCAGCCCTCGCCGGTCGCCAGGCAGGGATCGGCTTCGAGGTCGGGCGCCGCCAGCGCGGCCTCCAGACGGTCCAGTACGGCGAGGCAGTCGTCCCAGCCCCGCGCGATGTAGGCGGCGCGGTCGGGGTCCTGCGCGTGCTCGGCCAGGTCCCCCAGCCAGTCGGCGTGGTACGTGGTGCACGACGCGGCGGCGTGGGCGCGCAGGGCGGGCAGCAGATCGGGCAGGTCGATGCCCTGGGCGAGCAGCAGGACGGCGTGCGCGGTCAGGTCGCTCGCGGCCAGCGCCGTGGGGTGCCCGTGGGTGAGGGCGGCCTGCAACTGCGCGGCCGCCGAGCGATGCCGCTGGTCGAGGCCGGGGACGAGGGCGACGGGCGCGACCCGCATGTTCGCGCCGCACCCCTTGGAGCCGATCTGGGAGGCCGCCTGCCAGGGGCCGCCCTCGCTGAGCTTTTCGCAGGCGCGCAGGCAGGTCATGCCGGGGGCGCGGTCGTTCTCCGGCGATCGCCACCATTCGACGAAGCGGTCGCGGACCGGCGGCACCATCCCGTCCGCCGTGAGCGGGCCGGACGCGAGCGCCTCGATCAGCCCTTCGCCCAGGGCGAGGGTCATCTGCGTGTCGTCGGTGACGTAGGCCCGTCCCGAGGAGACCGGCAGGTCCATCGTGCGCCAGTGGCCGTACTTCGCGGTGATCTGCTGCACGCCGAGGAATTCCGTGGGATATCCCATGGCGTCGCCGATGGCCAGGCCCAGCGACGTTCCCGCCGCCGCTCGTTTCACGTTTCTTCCTCACCTTCCGACCATCGGCGGCCGGTGAGAATTCCGTCGTCCGTACGACCGCTCACCCGTCGCCTATTTCCGATTCAGCCGAACCGGCTTGCCTGGTGAGTGATCGTACGCCTTCGGCCCCGCAGGCCGACACCGCGTGCCCGCCCGACGACGAGGCCCGGCACGGCTCCTCGGCACGGCTGCTTGGCACCACTCCTTGGCACCACTCCTTGGCACGGCCTGCGGCCAAACGGCCGGCCTCGGTGGGCTGCCGGCCTCCGCGGCGGCGTCCCGTCCGGATCGGCGCGTCGCCCGCGCGAAACGCGTACCGAGGAAGATTCGGAGGGATTAATCATGATCTCGGACCGGTGAGCCGACGACGCAATCCCGTCGGCGAATGTTTCCGCGCCACCTTTTGATCAAATCCCCCATCAACGACAATTCGCCAACAAACAGAACGGCTATTCAAATTCTCGTATTGGTTGAGTATCTTTTCGGGTGCGGAACGTCACACCGAGGGGAGGCTGGAATGACGGCTGAGGTGGTCGGGACTCCATTCGCCGAGATCACCGATCGGGTGCGGGGGCGGGTGGACGAACGGCTGGGCCGTTTCCTCGACGCTCATCCCCTTCCCGTCGCCGACCTCGACGTGGCCGAGGGGCATCGGCTGCTCAGGGAGTTCGTCGTGGACGGCGGCAAGCGCATCAGGCCCACGCTCTGCTACTGGGGCTGGCGCGGCGCCGGCGGCGACGGCGAGCATGACGAGGCGGCGATCACCGCGGGCGCGGCCCTGGAGCTCTACCACGCCGGTCTGCTCATTCACGACGACATCATGGACGGCAGCGACCTGCGCCGCGGCCGTCCGACGATCCACCGCAGCCTGGCGCGCTCACCCGACAGGACCTCCGGAAGGACCTTCGGCGACAGCGCGGCCATCCTCCTCGGAGTGCTGGCGCAGGCGTGGGCCGACGAGCTGATGGGCGAGATCGAGACGGACCGGGTGCGCCTGCGCGAGATCAGGGAGCTGTTCTACCGCATGCGCATCGAGGTGATCTCCGGGCAGTACCTGGACATCCTGTCGCACAAGACCGGCCACCAGGGCGTCGAGGAGGCCATGGCGGTGACCCGCTTCAAGACCGCCAAGTACACCGTCGAACGCCCGCTGCAGATCGGCGCCGCGCTCGCCGGAGCCGAGCCCACGCTGCTGGACGCGTACTCCCGGTTCGGCCTGCCGCTGGGCGAGGCGTTCCAGCTCCGCGACGACATCCTCGGCGTCTTCGGCGACACCGCCGTGACCGGCAAGCCGGTCGTGGACGACCTGCGCGAGGGCAAGCACACCGTGTTGATCGCGCGGACGTTCGCCCTGGCCGACGCCGCCCAGCGCGAACTGCTGCACACCTGGTACGGCAACAGCGCGCTTGACGAGCAGGTCGCTGCGGAACTCCGGCAGATCATCCTGGACACCGGCGCGCTCGCCCACGTCGAGGCGCTCATCGAGCGCCGGGCCGGGCAGGCGCTCGACGCGTTACGCGACTGCCCGATCGCCCCGCAGGCGCGCCAAGCCCTGACGCTGCTCGCCGGCCACCTGACCGACCGCGTGCGCTGAAGTGCCCTGAATGCCTGTAATGCCCTGAATGCGCTGAACGCCCTAAAGCGCGCTGAAGTGCCCTTGGGGTGCCCTGATGTGCCGTGAAGTTCCCTCAAGTGTGCTGAAACCCGTATCCGCGCGAGAGCCGCAGCCGTCGCGCCACTGATCCACCCACTGATCCACCTACGCCCCCTTATCCACCCATGCCCGCATAAACCCGGCTACGGCCGATAACAGACGGATGGTGTCCGCCATGACCGAAACCACGTTGCCCGCCTCCCCCAACGGCGCGCCGAACGACTCCCAGGAGGGCAGGCTCAGCCTCGGCACCAGGGCCGCGCGCAACCTGGCCACGACGACCAAGACCCCGCCGCAGATGCAGGAGATCACCTCGCGGCACCTGCTGCGGGTGCTGCCCTGGATCGAGGCCATCGGCGGCGTCTACCGGGTGAACCGGCGGCTCACCTACCAGATGGGCGACGGCCGGGTGACCTTCGTCTCCACCGGCGCCGAGGTGCGGGTGATCGCCGCCGAGCTGTGCGAGCTGCCCGCGCTGCGCGGCTACGGCGACGCCGACGTGCTCACGAACCTCGCCGACCTGTTCGTCCAGCGCGAGTACGGCGCGGGCCAGGTGATCGTCGAGGCGGGCGCGCCGCTGGACGAGCTGATCCTGCTCGCGCACGGCAAGGTGGACAAGCTGGCCGAGGGCGCGTACGGCAACCAGGTGGTGCTCGGCGTGCTCGCGGACGGCGACTACGTGGGCGAGCAGGTGCTGACGGGCGCGGGCGGGCAGTGGGGCTTCACCGTGAAGGCGGTCACCGCCTGCACCGTGCTCGCCCTCTCGCGCGAGGCGTACGAGCAGCTGCTCGACCAGGCGGAGAGCCTGCAGGCGCACGTCCTGGAGTACCAGACCAACCCCGACCACGCGACGAACGCCTACGGCGAGGCGGAGATCGCGCTGGCCGCCGGGCACCAGGGCGAGGCCGTCCTGCCGGGCACGTTCGTCGACTACGAGCTCGAACCCCGCGAGTACGAGCTGAGCGTCGCCCAGACGATCCTGCGCGTCCACACCCGCGTCGCCGACCTCTACAACGAGCCCATGAACCAGACCCAGCAGCAGTTGCGCCTCACCATCGAGGCCCTGCGCGAACGCCAGGAGCACGAGCTCGTCAACAACCGCGAGTTCGGCCTGCTCTACAACGCCGACCTCTCCCAGCGCATCCACACCCGCACCGGCCCGCCCACCCCCGACGACCTCGACGAGCTGCTCGCCACGGTGTGGAAGCGCCCCGGCGTCATCCTCGCCCACCCCAAGGCCATCGCCGCGTTCGCCCGCCAGTGCAACCACGCCGGCGTCTACCCGGAGAGCGTGGAGTTCAACGGGCAGAAGGCGCCCGCGTGGCGGGGCGTGCCGATCCTGCCCTGCAACAAGATCCCGATCACCGACGGCGGTCTCAGCTCGATGATGGTGATGCGGCTCGGCGCGGAGGAGCAGGGGGTCGTGGGGCTGCGCCGTACCGGGCTGGTGGACGAGTACGAGCCGGGCCTGTCGGTGCGGTTCATGGGCATCGACGATAAGGCGATCATCTCCTACCTGGTGACCACCTACTACTCGGCCGCCGTCCTGGTGCCGGACGCCCTCGGCATCCTGGAAAGCGTCGAGGTCCTGTGATGGCCGACTACCGGCTGCCGGACTTCTACCTGCCGTACCCGCCGCGGCTCAACCCCCACCTGGAGACCGCCCGCGCCCACTCCCGGGCGTGGGCGGCCGAGATGGGCATGCTCGACGACCCGGACATCTGGGACGAGCAGCGGCTGGACGCGATGGACTACGGCCTCATGTGCGCCTACACGCACCCCGACTGCACGTCCGACGAACTCGACCTGATCACCGACTGGTACGTCTGGGTGTTCTTCTTCGACGACCACTTCCTGGAGACCTTCAAGCGCAGCCCGGACATCACGGGCGCCCAGGACTACCTGGACCGGCTCGACGCCTTCATGGCCGACGATCCGCCCGAGCCCGGCAACCCGGTGGAGCGCGGGCTCGCCGACCTGTGGGCGCGCACCGTCCCCGCCATGTCGGACGCGTGGCGGCGGCGGTTCGGGCACGTGACGCGGGACCTGACGCAGGAGTCGATGTGGGAGCTGTTCCACATCGAGAGCGGCGCGGTCTCCAACCCGATCGAGTACATCGAGGAGCGCCGCAAGGTCGGCGGCGCCCCCTGGTCGGCGGCCCTGGTCGAGCACGCGGCCGGGGCGGAGCTGCCCGCCCGGCTCGCCGGGACCCGCCCGATCCGGGTGCTGACCGAGACGTTCGCCGACGCCGTGCACCTGCGCAACGACCTGTTCTCCTACGAGCGCGAGGTGGGCCAGGAGGGCGAGCTGTCGAACTGCGTGCTGGTCTGCGAGCGCTTCTTCGGCTGCGACACCGGCCGGGCGGTGGAGATCACCAACGATCTGCTCACCTCGCGCCTGCACCTGTTCGAGTACACGACGCTCAGCGAGCTCCCGGCGCTCTTCGCCGAGGAGGGCGTCGCGCCGCACGAGCAGGAACGCGTGCTGCGATACGTCAAGGGGCTGCAGGACTGGCAGGCCGGCGGCCACGCCTGGCACACCGCGTCCAGCCGCTACACCAAGACCCGCGGCTCCGCGGGCGCGTTCGGCCTCAACGTCTCGCGCGCCCATCTGACCGGTCCCGGCGGCCTGCGCAACCACGCCCACGTCCCCTACACGCCGGTCTCGGTACGGCCGCCGCAGCCGTACATGCCCTTTCAGGTGCGGGACAACCCGCACCTGGACCGGGCCCGCGTCGCCGTCGTGGAGTGGTGCGCCGCGATGGGCTTCTTCGACCCGGTGCACGGCCTGCCCGCGACCCCCGTGTGGACGCGGCGGCAGCTCGTCGTCATGGACCTGGCCCTGTGCGCGTCGGGCATCGCGCCCGACGCCACCGCCGACGAGCTCATCCGCGGGACGAACTGGCTGGCCTGGGGCACCTACGGCGACGACTACTACCCCCGGGTCTATGGCACGGCACGCGACCTGACCGGGGCGAAGCTCGCCAACCGGCGCCTGAAGACGTTCATGCCGCTCGACCTGTCGTCCTATCCGGATCTGCCGCGCGACGCGATCGAACGCGGCCTGGCCGACCTGTGGCCGCGTACCGCAGGGCCGCTGCCGATGGAGGCGCGCAGGGCGTTCCGCGCCGCGGTCGAGGACATGATCGACAGTTGGACCTGGGAGCTGACGGGTCTCGCGCACCACCGGGTACCCGACCCGGTCGACTACATCGAGATGCGCCGCAGGACCTTCGGCTCCGACATGACGATGGCGCTGGCCCGGCTGGCCCCAGGCCGGTGCATCCCCGCCGAGGTGCGGCGGAGCCGGGAATTCCTCGGCATCACCAACGCCGCGCAGGACTACGGATGCCTGGTGAACGACCTGTTCTCCTACAAGAAGGAGATCGAGTACGAGGGCGAGTTCCACAACTCCGTCCTGGTCATGCAGAACTTCTTCGACTGCGGCCCCGATGAGGCGATCGCGATCGTCGACGCGCTGATGACGTCCCGGATGCGGCAGTTCGAGCAGATCACGGCCACCGACCTGCCCGCCCTGCTGGACCGCGTCGCGGCCGGCGACGACGTCCGCGAGTCCGTCGCCGCGTACGTGACCGACCTGGAGAACTGGATGGCCGCGGTGCTGCGCTGGCACCAGCGGACCCGCCGCTACGTCGAGGAGGAGCTGTCCCATCCTCCGGCGGCCCGCTGGACCCAGGGCCCCACCGGCCTCGGCACCGCCACCGCCCGTCTCCTGGCGACGGCGTTCGCGCTCGGGCCGGGAGCGTCGCCCGCCACGCCGTCATCCGTCGTGCTTCCCGCGGGGCCGCGCCCACCGAAACCTGAGCCGTCCGTCGAATCCGCGTCCTTGGAGGTGGCATGAGCCCTGCTCCCGCCGAGGGCGCCCGGCTGAGCCTGAGCACGGCCGCCGCCCGGCGGCTCGCGACCACGACCAAGACCGCGCCGCAGATGCGGGAGATCACCCCGCGCCATCTGCTGCGGGCGCTGCCCTGGGTCGAGGTGAACGGCACCTACCGGGTGAACCGGCGCCTGACCCTGACGCCGGGCGACGGGCGGGTGAGTTTCGTCTCCACCGGCGCCCAGGTCAGGGTCATCCCCGCCGAACTGCGCGAACTGCCGTCGCTGCGCGGGTTCGGCGACGACCGGGTCCTGGACGCCCTGGCGAGCCGCTTCGTCCAGCAGAACCTCGCCCCGGACCAGCGGATACCGCCCGCCCAGGTGGTCCTGATCGCCCACGGCAAGGTCGCCCGGACGGGCGGCAGGGAGTACGGCGGCGAGGGCCTCGTCCGGGTCCTCGCCGACGGCGACCACCTCGGCGACCTCACCGACCCCGGCGAGACGTCCGCCCGCACCCTCACCTCGGCCATCGTCCTGCTGCTCCCCCGCGCCGCCCTCGACGAGCTCCGCACCCGGTTCGACGCTCTGCGGCGGCATCTGACCGGCCTCTCCGCACGGCCTCCGGTCAAGCGTCCGGTCAACAGGTACGGCGAGGCGGAGATCGCGCTGGCCGCCGGGCACCAGGGCGAGGCCGTCCTGCCGGGCACGTTCGTCGACTACGAGCTCGAACCCCGCGAGTACGAGCTGAGCGTCGCCCAGACGATCCTGCGCGTCCACACCCGCGTCGCCGACCTCTACAACGAGCCCATGAACCAGACCCAGCAGCAGCTGCGCCTCACCATCGAGGCCCTACGCGAACGCCAGGAACACGAGCTCGTCAACAACCGCGAATTCGGCCTGCTGCACAACGCCGACCTCTCCCAGCGCATCCACACCCGCACCGGCCCGCCCACCCCCGACGACCTCGACGAACTGCTCTCCCGCCGCCGCAGCTCCCACTACTTCCTCGCACATCCCCGGGCCATCGCCGCCTTCGGCCGCCAATGCACCCAGCGACGGCTGTACCCGGGCACCACCGAGATCGACGGCACCCGGGTGATGGCGTGGCGCGGCGTGCCGATCCTGCCCTGCGACAAGATCCCCATCACCGCCGACGGCCGCAGCTCGATCATCGTGATGCGCACCGGCACGGAGAAGCAGGGCGTCGTCGGGCTACGCCGTACCGGGCTGGACGATGAGCATGAACCCGGCGTTTCGGTCCGATTCGCCGGTATCAACGACAAGGCGATCATCTCTTACCTGGTGACCACGTACCACTCGGCGGCCGTGCTCGTCCCCGACGCCCTCGGCGTCCTGGAGAACGTCGAGGTCTGCTGAACTCCGCCTTCTCGTGCGGGGCGAGCGGAAGGCCGAGTTCCATGGCGATTCGGAGGGCGATGTCGTACGGGTCGGGGCGCTCGTGCCCGTACCAAAGAACGAGGTGGCGCAGCGAGGTCTGCTGGTCGTCTCGCGTGTCGATCCGTGCGCCCTTCGCATCAGCGTCCGGATCAGGGTCCCGGTGTCTTTCAGGAGCGGCACGTCGTGCCGGTGAGTTCCTGGGACGGAGGGCGGTAGGAGCGCATCTCGGCGAGCGCCTCGACGGGGTTCTCCAGGAGCCGGGAGAAGGCGAGTTCGGCGGCTCCGACGAGGGTGGCGTCGTCGCCGAGGGCCGAGACGTCGAGCCGTGCCTGGCGGGAGATCGGCAGGACGTTGGCGGCGATGCGCTCGCGGACGTGGGCCTCGGCGCGTGGGTACACCTCGCGGAGCATGCCGCCGAAGACGACCAGGCCGGGATTGAACAGGTTGATCAGGTTCGCGACGCCGATGCCGAGCCAGTCGCCGATGCGGTGGAAGGCGGCGCGGGCCGCCGCGTCGCCGCGGTCGGCGGCCTTCACGACCTCGTACCAGCCGTCGCGGCCCTCCAGTTCGCCTGAGCGCCCCGCGGAGTCGATCAGGGCCTGCTCGCCGACCTCCGCCTCCAGGCAGCCCCGCGATCCGCAGCCGCACGGGCGTCCGTTGTACGGGTTCACCATCATGTGCCCGAGTTCGCACCCGTACCCGCCGTCGCCGTCGAGCAGTTTGCCCCCGACGATGATCCCGCCGCCGACGCCGACGTCGCCGTGCAGGTAGATGAGGTTCTGGAAGCCGATGCCCGCGCCGCGTTGGTGCTCGGCCACCGCGCCCAGGTGGGCCTCGTTGCCGACCAGCACCGGCAGCCCGAGCCGTAACCCCAGCTCGGTGCCGAACGCCTGGTCCACCCAGCCCAGATTGGGCCCGAAACGCACCATGCCGTCGCCGGGACGGATCATCCCGCAGTAGGCCGCGCCCACGCCGGCGCACACCGCGCCGGGACCCGCCTTGCCGCGCAGCTCGCGCCCGAACCTCGCGAGCACGTCCACCACGTCGTCGAGGTCGGCCCCCGCGCGCCGCCGTACCGCCTCACGGCGGTCGAGGATCTCGCCGCCGAGCCCGACCCGGGCGGCGACCAGCAGGTCCACGCGGACGTCGAAGGCGAGCACGTACACCCGCGGGTCCGGCCGCACCACCAGCGACGGCCGCCCCGCCCGGCCGGTGTCCTTGGGCCGCTCCTCCCGCACCAGGCCCGCCGAGGTCAGCTCGGCCGTCAACGCCATGATCGTGCTGCGGTTGAGCCCCATGCGGTCGGCGAGCTCCGAGCGGGAGATCGCGCCGCCCAGATGCACATGACGCAGCAGGGTCCCGAGGTTGTGCTGCCGGACCTCTTCCTGCGACCGCCCCACGTTCAGCATCCGGCCGTCCCACCTGAATCGGTCGTCGGGAACGATCTCGGAGCAGGGACGCCGAAGCCCGCCATTCGCAACGCAACAGACCCCGCCACATCACGAGGGTACCAATCAGGTTCTGGCCGCCACTTCCCTTGAACCGCCCTACACGTGTACGTTTCACACTTCCGCCTCGCAGGGCAGGCACGAGCGGAAGACGGTGTCCCGCCGGTGGTGAAAATTCGCTGGTCGATACGGCGAACCGGGGCGCGTCAGGGCCGAATGGCGGATTAGGGCGGATTCACCCTGACGCTAGCCGATCAGGAGCGCCGACGGGGGCAGGAGGCCCGGGGACGGTACGCCCCGTACGCAGCCGGGCGACCGCCCGCGGCCCCGCGTCGAGATCCGCACGGGCGATGGGCGACACCGGGGACAGAGGCGGCCCCGAGAGCTTTCCGGGGATAATCCCGTCTTATATAGTAGGAAATACAGGTAATCCGCCGAAGGAGCCCTCCTTGGTGTACACACAGCCCGACACCGCCGTTCGGCGGACGGGACAGCCGATCGCGGCGGGCGGCCCACGCACGGCCGGTACGCCGGGCCGGCGGGGGACGCGCCGGATCGTGGTGCGGGTGGCGGCGGTCGCGGTGCTGCTGGCGCTCTGGCAGCTCGCCGCCGTCACCACGCGGAACCCGTCCTTCATCCCGTCGCCCAAGGCCGTGTGGGACCAGCTCGTGCTCACCTCGACCATCCACGACGGCATCCGGGGCTACAGCGGGTACTACCTCGCCGAGCACCTCGGGATCAGCCTGCGGCGCATCCTCATCGGCTCGGTGCTGGGCACCGCGGCCGGACTCGTGCTGGGCGTCGTCATGGGCATGGTGCCGTGGATCCGTGTGGTGGCCGAGCCGGTGGTCACCTTTGTCCGCGCGCTGCCTCCGCTGGCGTACTTCAGTCTGCTGATCATCTGGTTCGGCATCGACGAGACGCCGAAGTTGTGGCTGCTCACCGTCGCCGCCCTGCCGCCGGTCGCGGTGGCCACCGCCGCCGCCGTGTACGGCGCGCCCGCAGGACTGGTGGAGGCGGCCCGCGCGCTGGGCGCCTCTCGGTGGGAGGTCATCAAGGACGTCGTCTTCCCCAGCGCCCTTCCGGAGATCTTCACCGGCGTACGGCTGGCCGTCGGGCTGGCGTACTCCTCGGTGGTGGCCGCCGAGACCATCAACGGCGTGCCGGGAATCGGCGGGATGGTCCGCGACGCCCAGCGCTACCTGCAGACCGACGTGGTCGTGCTCGGCCTGTTCGCCATCGGCCTGTCCGGCCTGCTGATCGACGCCGCCCTGCGCATCGCCGAGAACCGCCTCATCCCCTGGCGTGGCCGCACCTGAGCAGGTCCCCGGCACACCCGCACGACCCGCACACCCCTGCGACCCGGCACGAAAGGAACCCAGCCATGTCACGACGATCACGTTTGCGCCACCCGTTATCGGTGATCCTGGCCGTCGCCACGGCCGCCGTCCTCACGGCGTGCGGGAACGGCACCGCCAGCGGCGGCGGCGGCGGTGGTGCGGGCGGCGGCGCGCAGGCCAAGACCATTCGCCTGGCCTACCAGGCGTTCCCCAGCGGGGACCTGATCGTCAAGAACAAGGGCTGGCTGGAGGAGGCGCTGCCGGATTACAAGATCACGTGGACCAAGTTCGACTCCGGGGCCAGCATCAACACCGCGTTCGTGGCGGGGAGCGTCGACATCGCCGCGATCGGCTCCAGTCCCGTGGCCCGCGGGCTCTCCGCGCCGTTGAACATCCCGTACCAGGTGGCGTTCGTGCTGGACGTCGCGGGCGACAACGAGGCGCTGGTCGCGCGGAACGGTTCGGGCGTCACCTCGGTCGAGGGGCTGCGCGGCAAGAAGATCGCCACGCCGTTCGCGTCCACGGCCCATTACAGCCTGCTCGCCGTGCTGGACCGGGCGGGCGTCAAGGAGTCCGAGGTCACCCTCGTGGACCTGGAGCCTCAGGACATCGTCGCGGCCTGGGCGCGCGGGGACATCGACGCCACGTACACCTGGCTGCCGACCCTGGACGAGGTCAGGAAGACCGGCAAGGTGCTGGTGACCAGCCGTGAGGTCGCCACGGCCGGCAAGCCGACGCTGGATCTCGGCGTGGTGTCCACCGCGTTCGTCCAGGCGCACCCCGAGGCCGTGGACGCCTGGCGCAAGGTCGAGGCCAGGGCGCTCAACCTGATCGCGGAGGACCTCGACGCCGCCGCCGAGGCGGTGGGCAAGGAGTTGAACCTCAGCCCGGCCGACGCCAAGAGGCAACTCAGCCAGGGCGTGTTCCTCAAGCCGGCCGACCTCGCCGGCGAGGAGTGGCTGGGCACGCCGGGCAAGCCGGGCGGCCTGGCGCAGAACCTGGTCAGCGCCGCGCGGTTCCTCAAGGACCAGCAGAAGATCGACGCCGTGCCCGACCTGGCCGCCGTACAGAACGCGATCTACAACAAGGGGCTGCCCGGTGCCCTCGAGTCCTGACGCCACCGCACGGTCGGACCGGCACTTGGACGGGCGGTCGGCCGGGTCGTCGGATCCGGGATCAGGCCGGGACACCGGTGTGACGGCCGCCGTGGACGTGCGTGACGTCGAGCACGTCTACGGCACGGGCCGGGGCGCCGTGACCGCGCTCGGGCCGATCTCCCTCACCGTCGAGGCGGGGTCGTTCCTGGTGCTCGTCGGGGCCTCGGGCTGCGGCAAGAGCACCCTGCTGCGGCTGATCGCCGGGTTTGAGCGGCCCACCGCGGGCACCGTCCGGATCGGCGGCCGGGAGCCGGTGCCGGGCAGGGGCGCCGCGGTGGTCTTCCAGCAGCCCCGGCTGTTCCCGTGGAAGACGGTGGGCGGCAACGTGGACCTAGCCCTGCGGTACGCCAGAGTCCCGAGGCCCGAGCGGGCCCGACGGATCCCGGAGCTGCTGGAACGGGTGGGCCTGCACGACGTCGCCGAGCGGCGGACCTGGCAGATCTCCGGTGGTCAGCAGCAACGCGTGGCCATCGCCAGGGCGCTGGCGGGCGAGGAGGGGTTGCTGCTGCTCGACGAGCCGTTCGCCGCGCTGGACGCGCTCACCCGCGAGCGGCTCCAGGAGGACCTGCGGCACGTGATCGCGACGAGCGGCCGTACCTGCGTCTTCGTCACCCACAGCGTCGACGAGGCGGTGTTCCTGGGCAGCCGGGTCGTCGTGCTCACCCGGCGCCCGGGCCGAATCGCGCTCGACCTCGACGTCGGCCTGCCGCGCACGGGCGTGGAACCCGACCGGCTGCGCGCCCTGCCCGAGTACGCCGCCCTGCGCGCCACGGTCGGTCAGGCGGTCCGCTCCGCGGCCGAAGACATTTCCGACTGAACCTCCAGAGACATGTCCGTGCCCACATCACCATCAGAACCCAAGGAGAGAAGCGAAATGTCCAGTGATTCCGGTTTCGACATCCGCAAGATCGGCGGAAGGGTCGGCGCCGAGGTCGTCGGCGTCGACCTGCGCGACGTGTCCGACGGCGTCTTCGCCGAGATCAAGGCCGCGCTGCTGGAGCACAAGGTGCTCGGCTTCCGCGGCCAGGACCTGACGGATGACGACCAGATCGGCTTCGCCTCCCGGTTCGGCCCGCTGACCGGCGCGCATCCCACCGTGCCGTCGGTCGAGGGCAGGCCGGAGATCCTCTCCGTGGACGGGGAGGAGGGCATCCGGTCCAACCACTGGCACACCGACGTCACCTTCATCCGCACTCCCCCGAAGATCACCACACTGCGTGCGCTCGTGATCCCCCCGTACGGCGGAAACACGCTGGTCGCCAACGCCGCCACCGCGTACCGGGACCTGCCCAGGGAACTGCGCGAGTTCGCCGACCGGCTCTGGGCCGTGCACACCAACGACAACGACTACATCCGCCCGGCCAGGACCCAGAGGGGGGACGAGTACCACCAGGTCTTCACCTCGCGGAAGTGGAAGACCGCGCACCCGGTGGTGCGGGTGCACCCCGACAGAGGGGAGCGCGGCCTGTTCATCAACGGGTTCGCCCAGAGCATCGTGGGGCTGAACTCACGGGAGAGCCAGGCCATCCTGCAGATCTTCCAGTCGTACGTGGTCCGTCCCGAGAACATCCTCCGCTGGAGCTGGTCGCCGGGCGACCTGCTGATCTTCGACAACCAGATCACCCAGCACTACGCACCCGACGACTACGGCGACCTCCCGCGCAAGCTCCACCGCGTGACGGTGGCCGGTGACGTCCCCGTCGGCGTGGACGGTCAGAAGAGCTACCTCATCGAGGGCGACGACGCCGCCCACTTCACCCCGACCGCGGGCGCGGCCTGACCGCCCGGAATCGTCCCGGTTCCCGGTGACGCCGCACCACCGGGGACCGGGTCACCGGCAGGCGGCGCTCGCCCAGTGATTCATGGCGGGGACGCTCACCGTCCCTGCCGACACTTTCGGCGCGCGTTTCGGGGTCCCGCGTGCCGAGCCGGTCGTACCGCTGATTGAGATCCGGAGAACGACGCGTCATCGCCGGGCGGACGGACCACGGCCAAGCGTCAGCGCTCGTCCACGAGTTCGGCCTGCTCGGAGGTGACGTCGCGGGTGAGTGCGAAAGCGGCGGCGGTTTCCGGAAGGGCGGGAGCGCCCTCAGTCGCCGCGTGGGCGCTGGCCGCCGAGTCCCAGCGCCACACGTCCACCCATCTGTCGTCGCCGAGCCGTGCGAGTCGCGTCTCGGTGAGCCCGGGAAACGCCGCCCTGACCGCGTCGATCAGCTCGGCGCGGCGGGTGAGCAGGCGTTCGGTGTCGGCGGGGTCGGCGGTGAAGCGGACAATACGGATGACGGACATGGACGAACTCCAATCACGATCATGTCGTCGGATCGTCGGTGGGACTGAGCGACGGAGCCGGGCGGCTCTCCGGGGTCCGGCGTGTCGGGTCACGCGGTCATGCCGTGGCCGCGCGACTCGTCGACGATCGGGTCACGGGGCCGGTCGTCGTTCTCCTGCTGCCGTACTCGCCGTACCTTCGAATGGATCCGGCCGCAGGCAACCGTGCCGGGCGTCCGGCCCTCGGTAGCCCCTGCAACCAGCATCCGGAGAACCATCCATAAGCACAACTGCAGGTCACTCATATGTCCCATGCCTTATGTGCATGGCCATGCCGGCCGATGCCAGCGGCTTGACAAGTAGAGAAAAGCCTCATGGCAGGTGGGCGCCATCAAATTGGACCACCGTCGGATCGCATACGGACATGCTCAAAATCGCCGATTTCCTCGATTCCCATAAACTCGGTGCATGCTTGATCCCTGGACCTTGCGAGTGATGGTCGAGGTGGAGGAGCGGGGCTCGTTCTCGGCGGCGGCCGAGGCGCTGTCCATGACCCAGCCCGCGGTGTCACGCCAGATCGGCGGCCTGGAGCGGCGACTGGGCGTGAGCCTGTTCCGCCGGGTCCCCCGCGGGGTCACGCCGACCGCGGCCGGGCGGATCGCGGTCGACCAGGCACGGGACATCCTCGCCCGGCTGCGGGCGCTCGAGGCACGGCTGGGCACGTTCACCAGCCTGGAGTCCGGGCACCTGCGCCTGTCCGCCCACTCCAGCGCGAACACGTCCTTCATGCCGGAGGTGATTCATCGCTTCGCCCGCGTCCACCCCGGCGTCAGCGTGACCCTCACGCAACCCGACCCCGAGGGTCCGCTCGCCGCGCTGCGGAACGGCCGCGTCGACCTCGCGTTGATCACGGCGTGGAGCCTGTACGCCGACCTGGCCGCCGCCCGGCACGCCGTGGCGCCCGAGCCCTTGGACCCGGCGGATCTCGACGGGCTCGACCTGATCCCGCTCCTGGACGAGGAGTTCCACGTGGCCCTGCCCGCCGGGCACCCGCTGGCGCGCCACGCCCGGGTACGGCTGTGCGACCTGCGCGAGGAGGTGTGGGTCGAGGGCGGCCACCCCGACTGCCTCGGACCGATCCCGCAACTGGCCAACGCCCTGGGCGGCAACCCGCGCATCGGCTTCTTCTGCGAGGACTGGAACGGCAAGCAGGCCCTGGTCGCGGGAGGCTCTGGCATCATGCTCGTCCCCACCCTGGCGCGGACGCCCACGCATCCCGGTGTGGTGCTGCGGCCGACCAGTCCTTCGCTTCCCCGCCGCCGCCTGTACGCCGCCACCCCGTCGCCGCCCTTCCGCCTCCCGGCGGTGACGGCGATGCTGACCGTGCTCACCGAGGCCGCCCGCGAGCAGCGGATCGGAACGCTTGCCGACCGGTCGAGCCCGCATGCCGCCACCGCCTCGTCCGCGCCGGACGATCATGTCCGGCGACGTGACCCCGCTCGATGAACCCAATCTGCCGCGCCGTCCTCCAGCCGATGGTGAACCGCCTGCTTGGACCCCCCTGAGCTGGGGAAGTAGGGCTCGTCGACCTCCCCGTACGGCGGAGGCCCCTTGAGTCGGTCGAAGATCCCGTGGGGTGACGTCCAGGGACTTTGCCCCCGGTGACCGTTGGCGTTTGCGATATCGGAAGTTGAGACAGCGGCAGGCATGAGCGACAAGGTTACGAGTGGTTCGCGTCCCGAGGGGCGCGGCTGGACGGCACACGGCGACGGCGGCATCGACGAGCCGGAGTTGCGGCGGCTGCTCGCGGGTCTGACGGCGGTGCGGGACGGCGACTTCGGCACCCGGCTCCCGGACGACGCCGACGGCGTCCTCGGGGAGATCGCCTCGGTCTTCAACGGCATGGTGGACCAGTTGTCCCAGTTCACCTCGGAGGTGACCCGGGTGGCCCGCGAGGTCGGCACCGAGGGACGGCTCGGCGGCCAGGCCGAGGTGCCGGGCGTGTCCGGCACGTGGAAGGACCTGACCGAGTCGGTGAACGCCATGGCGGGCAACCTCACCGACCAGGTGCGCTCGATCGCCGAGGTGACGACGGCGGTGGCGCGCGGCGATTTGTCCCAGAAGATCACTGTTGACGCCCGCGGCGAGATCCTGGAGCTGAAGACCACCGTGAACACGATGGTCGATCAGTTGTCCAGCTTCGCCGCCGAGGTGACCCGGGTGGCCCGCGAGGTCGGCACCGAGGGGCGGCTCGGCGGCCAGGCGGACGTCAAGGGCGTGGCGGGCACCTGGCGCGACCTCACCGACTCGGTGAACTACATGGCCGGGAACCTCACCTCCCAAGTGCGCAACATCTCCCAGGTGGCCACGGCGGTGGCGCGCGGTGACCTGTCGCAGAAGATCACCGTGTCGGCGAAGGGCGAGATCCTGGAGCTGAAGGAGACCATCAACACGATGGTGGACCAGCTCTCCGCGTTCGCCGACGAGGTCACCCGCGTCGCCCGCGAGGTCGGCACCGACGGACGGCTCGGCGGCCAGGCGGACGTCAAGGGCGTCTCCGGCACCTGGAAGGCGCTGACCGAGTCGGTGAACGTCATGGCCGACAACCTCACCGCCCAGGTGCGCTCCATCGCCGAGGTGACGACGGCGGTCGCGAAAGGCGATTTGTCGCAGAAGATCCGGGTGGACGCCCGGGGCGAGATCCTGGAGTTGAAGGAGACCATCAACACAATGGTGGACCAGCTCTCCGCGTTCGCCGACGAGGTCACCCGCGTCGCCCGCGAGGTCGGCACCGAGGGCAACCTCGGCGGCCAGGCGACCGTGCGCGGCGTCTCCGGCACCTGGAAGGGCCTGACCGACAACGTCAACGTCATGGCCTCCAACCTGACCGGCCAGGTGCGCTCGATCGCCCAGGTGGCCACCGCCGTGGCGCGCGGCGACCTGTCACAGCGGATCACCGTCGAGGCGAAGGGCGAGGTCGCCGCGCTCGCCCAGACCATCAACACGATGGTGGACACGCTGAGCGCCTTCGCCGACGAGGTGACCCGCGTCGCCCGCGAGGTCGGCACCGAGGGCCAGCTCGGCGGCCAGGCCCGCGTACGGAACGTGGCCGGCACCTGGAAGGACCTCACCGACAACGTCAACTCGATGGCCGACAACCTGACCAACCAGGTGCGGTCGATCGCCCAGGTCACCACCGCCGTCGCGAAGGGCGACCTCACCCGCAAGATCGACGTGGACGCCCGGGGCGAGATCCTGGAGCTGAAGACCACCATCAACACGATGGTCGAGCAGCTGTCCAGCTTCGCCGCCGAGGTCACCCGCGTCGCCCGCGAGGTCGGCTCGGAGGGACGGCTCGGCGGCCAGGCCGAGGTCGAGGGCGTCTCCGGCACCTGGAAGCGGCTCACCGAGAACGTCAACGAGCTGGCCGGCAACCTCACCCGCCAGGTCCGCGCCATCGCCGAGGTGACCAGCGCGGTCGCCCAGGGCGACCTGACCCGCTCGATCGCGATCGAGGCCAAGGGCGAGCTCGCCGAGCTGAAGGACAACATCAACTCGATGGTGGGGTCCCTGCGCGAGACCACCCGCGCCAACCAGGAGCAGGACTGGCTCAAGAGCAACCTGGCCCGCATCTCCGGCCTCATGCAGGGCCACCGCGATATCGACGTCGTCGCCGACCTGGTGATGAACGAGCTCGCCCCGCTCGTGTCGGCGCAGTTCGGCGCGTTCTTCCTCAACGACGACCTCGGGCTCAGGCTGATCAGCGCGTACGGCTACCCGGCCGGGGACTCCCGCGACCGCTTCCAGATGGGCGAGGGACTCGTCGGCCAGGCCGCCCGCGCGCAGCGCACGATCTCCCTCGACCGGGTGCCGCCCGGCTACGTCAAGGTCACCTCGGGGCTCGGCGACACCACGCCCGTCTCGCTGATCGTGCTGCCGATCATCGTGGAGGACCAGGTCCTCGGCGTGATCGAGCTCGCCTCGATCACCCCGTTCACGCCCGTCCACCGGTCCTTCCTGGAGCAGGTGATGGAGACGATCGGCGTCAACCTCAGCACGATCGTCGCCAACGCCCGTACCGACGAGCTGCTGCAGGAGTCCCAGCGCCTCGCCGCCGAGCTGCGGGCCCGCTCCGAGGAGCTGCAGACGCGGCAGGAGGAGCTGCAACGCTCCAACGCCGAGCTGGAGGAGAAGGCGGCGCTGCTCGCCGCGCAGAACCGCGACATCGAGGCGAAGAACCTGGAGATCGAGCAGGCGCGCCAGGAGCTGGAGGACCGCGCCCGGCAGCTCGCGCTCGCCTCCCGGTACAAGAGCGAGTTCCTCGCCAACATGAGCCACGAGCTGCGTACCCCGCTCAACTCGCTGCTCATCCTCGCCCAGCTGCTGGCGCAGAACCACACCAGGAACCTGACGCCCAAGCAGGTGGAGTACGCCGAGATCATCCACTCGGCGGGCTCGGACCTGCTGCAGCTCATCAACGACATCCTCGACCTGTCGAAGGTCGAGGCCGGGAAGATGGACCTCAACCCCGAGTGGGTGCCGCTGCACCGCCTCCTCGAGTACGTCGAGGCGACCTTCCAGCCGATGACCACGCAAAAGAGCCTCGACTTCCGCGTCACCACCGCGCCCGGGGTGCCGAACGAGTTGCTCACCGACGACTCGCGGCTGCGGCAGGTGCTGCGCAACCTGCTGTCGAACGCGGTGAAGTTCACCGAGACCGGCGGCGTGGAACTGCGCATCGAGCCCGCGCCGGAGGCCGAGGTGCCCCCGCCGGTGCGGCGGCACGGCCCGGCGCTCGCGCTGCGCGTCATCGACAGCGGCATCGGCATCTCCGAGCGGCACCTTGAGGCGATCTTCGAGGCGTTCCAGCAGGCCGACGGCACCACCAACCGCAAGTACGGCGGCACCGGCCTCGGCCTGTCGATCAGCCGGGAGATCGCCCACCTGCTCGGCGGCGCCATCGCCGTGGAGAGCACGCCCGGGCAGGGCAGCGTCTTCACGCTGTACCTGCCGATCGCCCGGCCCGACCTCACCCCGCCGACCCGCGACGTCCTCGCCCTCGGCGGCGAGAGCGGCGAGGGCGGCAAGAGCGGCGTGGGCATCGAGAGCGGCGAGGCCGTACCGGACGAGACCGAGGGCCCGGCCGCGCAGCCGCCGCCGGAGGAACAGCCCGATGCGACGCGGCGGCTGCTCGTCATCGAGGAGCGCGCGCACGGCCTGCTGTCGCTCGTCGCCGAGAGCGTCATCGCCGACCTGGCGGGCCGCGACGTGGGGACGCTCCCGGCGGTGGAGATCCTCACCGCCAGCGGGGTGCAGGAGGCGACGTGCACGCTGGCCGCCCAGCCCTGCCACTGCATCGTGCTCGACCTCGACATGTCCGGCCGGGCCGGGTTCGAGCTGCTTGAGGCGATGGACGCCGACGCCGCGCTGGGCGGGGTGCCGGTGCTCGCCTACAGCAACTGGCGGATGAGCCCCGTCGAGGAGCAGGCGCTGCAGTCGGACGCGCACCCGGTGGAGATGCTGTCGAGCCTGGACGAACTGCGCGAGCGCATCGCGCTGCACCTCACCGCCGAGCAGCCGGGCGACGTGGTGCCGCTGGTGCGCCGGCAGCAGGTGACCGAGCCGACCACGCGGGAGGTGAGCGAATCGCTCACCGGGCGGACCATGCTCGTCGTCGACGACGACATGCGCAACCTGTTCGCGCTCACCAGCATCCTGGAAATCCACGGCATGCAGGTGCTGCACGCCGAGAACGGCCGCAAGGGCATCGAGACGCTCGTCGTGCACCCCGAGGTCGATCTGGTGGTGATGGACGTGATGATGCCGGAGATGGACGGCTACGAGGCCATGGAGGCGATCCGCGCGATGCCCCGGTACGCCGAGCTGCCGATCATCGCGGTCACCGCGAAGGCGATGCCGGGCGACCAGGAGAAGAGCCTCGCCTCCGGGGCGAGCGACTACGTCACCAAACCCGTCGACTCCGACCGTCTCCTCACGCTCATCGAGCGGTACCTGACGCGGTGACGCCGGGATCCGCCCCGCCGTACCCGCAACCCACCGGCAAGGAGCACCACCGGGCAGGCAACGCACGCGTCCGACGCCGTCGTCAACCGGCCGGCGGTCACCATCGACCGCCTGCGCGAGGAGATCGACCGCTCGCCCACGGCCTGTCCGACACGACGACGCCTGCCTTATCACCGTCCGGCTCCGCCGCCGCCCGGCGCGCGCCTGGCCGCCGCGCGGTCAGCGCCGGGCCGAGCCCGCCATCCTGGTGCTGCCGTCGGCGTTAAGAACCAGGACGGTGGCCCGGTCGCCCTTGAGCCCGGTCAGCACGAGGATTCCGCCGAAGCAGCCAGCGTATCCGGCGCGGCCACTGACACCGCTGAGCCGCATGGAGATCTGCTTGTCCGTACGGGAGATCCGGGTGATGGTCGCCGTGCAGCGGTATCCGGCACCCCAGCCCATCGAGGACGAGCGCTTGCCCTCTGCGGCGGCCTTCGGAAGCTGGATGATCACCGGGCCGACGGTGCCGGTGGCCAGACGGCGCAGGCTGCCCGTCCAGGTGCCGGCGAAGTTGGGGGCGGGCTTCGACTTCTTCTTGGTCCGGGTGGGCGACGGGGACGGGCTCGGGGTCTTGTCCGGGGTTCCGCTCGCGGTTTCGCTCGGGGTCTTGTCCGAGGTTTCGCTCGCGGTCCCGTTCTGGGTCCCATTCGAGGTCTCTGCCGAGATCGACGACGACCCCAGGGGTGTGGACGGCGCGGCGATCAGAGGGCTTCGCGCCGTCGAGTCCTCTCCCCTGCCAGGCGAGGTGAGTATCAGGACGCCGACGGTCATCCCGGTGACCGCGAGCGCCGCCCCGACCGCCACCAGGGCCTTGCCCCGGTCACGGAGCAGGGGAGTCACCGACGGCAGCGTCGCGCCGGGCGGCAGCTTCGTGCCGGGCGGCGGCGTCGGAGCGACGGGCTCTTCGACCTCGACGACCGGCTCCTCCGGTACCGCAACCGGCTCCTCCGGTACCGTCCAGCCCGCGACCGGCTCCTCCGGTACGGTCCAGCCCGTGGGCGGCTCCGCTCCGGCGGAAACCGGGGGCTGCGGCGCGACCGGTTCGGCGACGGCCGGTTCGGCGGCGGGCTGGTCCGGCGGAAGGGGCTCGGCCGGCCCGGGTTCCTCGATCGCCGGGACCGGCGGGCCGGGGGCGGGTCGCGGCGCCTTTGGCACGTTCCCGGCCGGTGCCGCGCTGCCGCGAAGGGCGTGCAGCACCTCGTCCGCCGTGGGGCGCTTGTCGGGGTCCTTGGCCAGGCAGGCCACGGCGAGATCGCGCAGGAGCCCGGTGAGTCCCTCCAGGTCGGGCTCGCCGTTCATGATCCGCCATAGCACGGCGGGATAGCTGTCGGCGTCGAAGGTGATCCGGCCGGTCGCCGCGTACGCCACGGTCGCCGCCCAGCCGAACATGTCCGACGCGGGCCCCGCCCGGCCTCCGGAGATCAGCTCCGGTGCCATGTAGGCGGGGGTGCCGACGATGACCCTGCTGGTCGTGACCGACTCGTCGATCAGGCGGGCGATGCCGAAGTCGATGACCCGCAGCCCGTCCGGGCCCATCAGCACGTTCTGCGGCTTGAAGTCACGGTGGACCACGCCGACGTGGTGGATGGCGGCCAGCGCCGTGGCGGTGCCGACCGCGATCCGGTCCAGCGCCCCGCCGGACCGGGGGCCGTGCTCGGCGATGTACGCCTCAAGCGAGGCGCCGTCGACGTACTCGCTCACGATGTACGGCCGGTCGCCGTCGAAGTCGGCGTCCAGGACCTGGGCGGTGCAGAACGGCGCGACCCTGCGCATGGCCTCGATCTCGGCGTGGAACCGCCGCCGCGCCGACCCGTCGGCGGGCATGTGGGCGGTGAGCAGTTTCACCGCCACCTCGGTCCCCGACGGATCCACGGCGAGGTAGACCACTCCTTGGCCGCCACTACCGATCCTCCCCTTCAGCCGGTAGTCGCCGATCTCTCGGGGATCTCCGGAATCGAGTGGGCTGATTCGCGGCATGGCGGCTCCCTCTCGCGACGAACGATCTATCCATACCACAGCGCCTCACGAAGCGGGCGGGCGCGAATCCGGCCCCGGGCGCATGGTCCCGGGGCCGACTTCGGCTTCGCGGATGGATGAGGCCGGACACGAGCCGACTCCGCCGTGGCGCGCCGGGCGAGAGATCCGCGGTCAGGCCGAGGCGGGCTCCTTGGACAGGACGACCTTGAGCGCCCCCGTGTCCTTCGCGTTGGCGAACGTCTCGTACGCGGCGTCCATGTCCGCCAGGGCGAAGTGGTGGGTGAGGAACGCGGAGGGGTCGAGGCGGCCCGCCGCGACCATCGCCAGCAGGGTCGGGGTGGAGTAGGTGTCCACCAGACCCGTGGTGATGGTCAGATTACGGATCCACAGGTCCTCCAGGTGCAGAACGGCGGGCCTGCCGTGCACGCCGATGTTCGCGACCCGGCCGCCCGGGCGGACCAGGCGGGTGCACAGCTCGAAGGTCTCGGGGATGCCGACCGCCTCGATGGCCGTGTCGGCGCCCAGGCCGCCGGTCAGCTCGGCGACCGCGGCGGCGGGATCGTCGCCCGCTCCGACGACCACGTCGGCGCCGAACCGCTTGGCGGCCTCCAGGCGGGGCGCGGCCGGGTCCACGACGACGATGTGGCTCGGGGTGAACAGCCGGGCCGACATGACCGCGGCCAGGCCGATGGGACCCGCTCCGACGATCACCACGGTGCCGCCGGGCCGTACGTCGCCGTTGAGGACGCCGACCTCGTACGACGTGGGCAGGATGTCGGCGAGCATGAGCGCGGACTCGTCCGCGACGCCGTCCGGGATCGTGTAGGTGGAGGTGTCGGCGAACGGGACGCGCACGTACTCGGCCTGCGTACCGTCGATGCGGTGGCCCAGGATCCATCCGCCGCCGCCCAGGCACTGCCCGAACATCCCCGTCCTGCAGTACCGGCACCGGCCGCACGCGGACACGCAGGAGACGAGCACACGGTCCCCCGGCCGAACCGTGCGCACGGCTCCACCGGTCCGCACCACGGTGCCCACCGCCTCGTGGCCCAGGATCCGCCCGGGCTGCACCGCCGGCACGTCCCCCTTGAGGATGTGCAGGTCGGTGCCGCAGATCGTCACCGCGGTCACCTCGACGATCGCGTCGGTGTCCTCCGCGATCGCCGGATCCGCGACCTCCTCCCAGGACCGCTCGCCGGGACCCCGGTAAACCATCGCCTTCATCGCGTCGTCCTCCCCTTCTCGTCCGTTGTCGGGTCCGCTTCGGGGCGAACCTCTCCCACCCTCCCGTCATCCGAACGTCCCTGTTAGTGGCGAAAGACCTCCTGACCTGCGGACCATCGTCGCCACGTCGGCCAGGCGGAGTGGCCGCCCGATTTTCGTCCGCGTACCCGGACATGAGATCCTCGGAGAGGTCGCCGGTCCCGGCGGCGACGTCGCCGAATTTCGTGGAGGATCTCGTCGCGGCCGACCATCGTTCCCGTCTCGATGCGTACGCACAGGCCATCGAGGCTGTCCGTGATGATCACACGTGCCTGAGGGCGGTCATGGAGTCGTGATGTCAGAACCAGTCGATCCGCCGGTGCTGCGCATCCCCTGCCGTGGGGTGCTCTTCGACTGCGACGGCGTCCTGGTCGACTCGATCGCGAGCGCCGAGCGGGTGTGGACGCGGTGGGCGGTCGAGTACGGCCTGGAACCGGCCGATGTGCTCGCCGTCATGCACGGACGGCGGTCGGCCGACACCATCGCCTCGTTCATCGAGGATCCCCGCGAGCGCGCCGTCTCGGTGGAGAAGATCGAGCGGTACGAGATCGACGACGCCGCCGGGGTGGTCGCGATCCCCGGCGCCGGGGCGTTGATGCGCGGCCTGCCCGCGGACCTGTGGGCGGTGGTGACCTCCGCGTCGGCGCGGCTGGCGCGGGCGCGTCTCGGGGCCGCCGGTCTGCCGGAGCCGCCGACGCTGATCACCGCGGACGACATCACGGCGGGCAAGCCGGAGCCGGAGGGGTACCTGGCCGCCGCGGACGCGCTCGGGCTGCCGCCGCACGAGACCGTGGTGTTCGAGGACAGCGCCGCCGGGGTGAAGGCGGGGCACGCCGCCGGGGCCGCGTGCGTCGTCGGCGTCGGCGTACGCGCCCTGGACACCGAGGCCGCCGTCGTCGTCCCCGACCTGCGGGACGTGCGGTGGGAGGCGGGCGCGCTGCACGTCCCCGGCGCCCGGCTGCTGCGTTCCTGACGGCCGTCGCACGGCCGCTGCTCTTCGGACGGCCGCCGTGTTCGGCAGGGCCGTACCGGGTTCGGTCGGCTCTCGGGGGAGGCCGCCCGATCGCCGTGCGAACGCGGTGACTAGGCTCGCCTTGATTGGCGAAACCGAACTTTCCGGCAGAAAAGAGGCCGGGAGACCCGCGCATCACCGCGATGAGGGACGGGCGACATGAGCGACATGACATATCGGCGGCTGGGCGATTCCGGGCTTGTGGTATCGACGCTCGGTCTGGGCGCGAACAACTTCGGCAGGCGTATCGACGTGGAGGCGACCCGCGCGGTGGTGGACGCGGCCCTCGATGTCGGCATCAATTTGATCGACACCGCCGACAGCTACGGCGAGTCCGAGGACTACCTCGGCGAGGTGCTTGCCGGGCGGCGTGACCAGGTGGTGCTGGCGACGAAGTTCGGCAGCGACCTCGGCGGGGCGAACGGCCCCGACTGGGGTGCGCGCGGCTCCCGGCGGTACATCCGCAAGGCGGTCGAGCGCTCGCTGCGCCGCCTGCGTACCGACTGGATTGATCTGTACCAGTTGCACCGGCCCGACCCGTCGACGCCGCTGGAGGAAACCCTCTCGGCGCTGTCGGACCTGGTACGCGAGGGCAAGGTCCGCTACATCGGCTCGTCCAACTTCGCCGCCTGGCAGGTGACCGACGCCGAGTGGATCGCGCGCAGCGCGGGCCATGAGCGTTTCATCAGCGCGCAGAACGAGTACAGCCTCCTGGACCGCAGCGCCGACCAGGAGCTCATCCCGGCCCTTGAGCACCACGGCATCGGCCTGCTGCCGTACTTCCCGCTGGCGAACGGCCTGCTGACGGGCAAGTACCGCCGTGGCGAGCAGGTGCCGCAGGGCGCGCGGCTGGCCGCCCGGCCGGAGTACCTCACCGACGCCCGCTTCGACATGGTGGAGAAGTTGGAGGACTTCGCCCGGCGGCAGGGCGTGACCCTGCTCGACGTCGCCATCGGCGGGCTGCTCGCCCAGCCCACGGTCGCGTCCGTGATCGCCGGCGCCACCCGCCCCGAGCAGATCAAGGCGAACGCGGCCGCGGCGGCGTGGGTCCCGGATGAGGCCGCCCTCGCCGAACTCGACGAGATCACCGCCCCCGACCGGGGCTGACCACGTCGGACGATGACGGCGGCGATGCCCCTGTGATGCCCCTGTGATGCCGCGGTGATACTCGCCGACACGGCGAACATCGGCACTTCGCTCCGGGCCATCGCCGCCCGAACGGCATTTCCGGCGGACTCCGCGCCGAAATTCACCGCCGGGGAGCGGGCCGTGCGCCCGCCCTCGTTCGAGGGCCACTCCCTCCCCGTCCCACCGGCGTCGCGGCACGGCCTGCGTTTGTCGCCCCCACGTTTGGCGCCCCCCGTTTGGCCCCCCGTTTGGCGCCGTCGCGGGAGCGCATTAGCCTGCCGTCAATGCGGCTCTTCTCACGCTCCTGGTCGGCGTTGCGGACGGCGGTCGCCGACCTTCCGGACGAGGCGTTCGCGCGGCCGTCCGGCTGCGCCGGCTGGCTCGTACGCGACCTGGTGTGCCATTTGATCATCGACGCCCAGGACGTCTTGATCACCCTCGCAACCCCGGCCGAGACGGAGCCGACCCGCGACGCGGTGACCTACTGGGAGGTCACCGCGACGTCCCCGACCGGCGACGACCCGCTCGACGCGCTGACCGTGCGACTCGCCGCCGCCTACCAGGAGCCCTGGCTCCTGAAGTTCCACCTCGACGACCTCGGCTCCGCCGCCGGCCGCGCCGCCGAACTCGCCGACCCGGACCTCCGGGTCGGCACCCGCGACCAGGTCCTCACCGTGGCCGACTACCTCTCCGCGTACGTCCTGGAATGGACGCTGCACCACCTCGACCTGATCGCGCACCTGCCGGACGCGCCACGGCCGCCCGCCGAGGGCCTCGCCCGGTCCCGCGAGATGCTTGAGACGATCGCGGGGGCCGCGTTCCCCTCGTCCTTCTCCAACGAGGACGCGCTGCTGATCGGCACCGGACGCCGCCCCATGACCGACGCCGAGCGCGCCGAACTGGGCGAACTGGCCGCGAAACTCCCGCTCATCCTCGGCTGATCGACGCGCGACCCCTCACCTACCGGGCCGGGGGCGGGGTTGCCTCCGGCCGGGTGACTATTGAAGCCCGCCGCGCATGGACGTGATCCGCCGGGTGTTGAAGCCGAGCCAGTGCATCCGGCCCAGGTACCGCGCGTGCTCGACCTTGAGGCAGCGGTCCATCACCACAGGCACGCCGCCGTCCTCGGCGATCCGCGCGCCCTCCTCGTTGATCACCCCGTACTGGCACCAGAGGGCGCCGGCGCGGATCTCCACGGCCTCCCGCGCGATGGCAGGCAGCGCGTCCGGCGCGCGGAAGACGTCCACGAGATCCACCGGCACGGGCACGTCGAGCAGGCTCGGGTAGCTGGTCTCCCCCAGGATCTCCGTCTCGCGGGGATTCACGGGGATCACGCGGTATCCGTGCCGTTTGAGGTAGTAGCCGACGAAGTGGCTGGCCCGCAGCTCGTTGCCCGACAGCCCGACGATCGCGATCGTCCTGGCGGAGTGGATCACGCGCTGGATCGTCAGCGGGTCCTGGTAGCGCTCAAGGTCGATCATGCCGTCCCCGCCTTCTCTCCGATCGCCGCGGCGACCCGGGCGAATCCCTGCTCCAGATCCCAGATGAGGTCCTCGACGGACTCGATGCCAACCGACAGCCGCACCGTCCCCGGGCCGACGCCGGCCGCGCGCAGCTCCTCGTCGCTCAACTGGCGGTGGGTCGTGCTGGCGGGGTGGATGACCAGGCTCTTCACGTCTCCGACGTTCGCCAGGTGGGACCAGAGCGTCAGGCCGCCGATGAGGCTCTGCCCGCCGGCCCGGCCGCCCGCGCAGTCGAAGGAGAAGACGGCGCCGGCGCCGCGCGGCAGGTACTTCTCCACGAGCGGGCGGTATTTGCTGTCCGGCAGGCCGGGGTAGGTCACGTTCGAGGCCAGTTCGTGCGATCGGAGGAACTCCGCGACCGCCAGCGCGGTCTGGACGTGGCGCTCCATGCGCAGCGACAGCGTCTCCAGCCCCTGCAGCAGCAGGAAGGCGTTGAACGGCGAGAGCGCCCCGCCCAGGTCGCGCAGCGTCTCGGCCCGCAGCTTCATCAGGTAGCCGTATTCGCCGAACGTCTCGTGGAACCGCAGCCCGTGGTAGGCGGGCGACGGGTCCGCGACCACGGGGAAGCGCCCGTTGGACCAGTCGAACGTCCCGGAGTCGACGACGACGCCGCCGAGGCTCGTGCCGTGGCCGCCGATGAACTTGGTCGCCGAGTGGATCACGATGTCGGCGCCCCACTCGATCGGGCGGCACAGGTACGGCGTGGCGAACGTGTTGTCCACGATCAGCGGCAGCTCGTGTTCGTGCGCGATGGCCGCCACCGTCTCGATTTCCAGCACGTTCCCGGCGGGGTTGCCGATCGTCTCGCCGTAGAACGCCTTCGTGTCCGTGCGTACGGCCTTGCGCCACGCGTCCGGATCATCGGGATCGACCCAGGTGAGCTCCACGCTCATCTTGCGCAGCAGGTGCTTGAGCTGGTTCACCGTACCGCCGTACAGCGCCGAGGAGGCGACGACGTGGTCGCCCGGCTGCAGCAGGGTGAACAGCGCCGCCGCCTGCGCGGCGATCCCGCTGGCGAACGCGACCGCACCGCTGCCGCCTTCGAGGTTCGCCACCCGCTCCTCGAACACCGCGACGGTCGGGTTCATGATGCGCGAGTAGGTGTTCCCGTACTCCTGCAGGTTGAAGTACGCCGCCGCGGACTCCGGATCCTCGAAGACGTAGCTGGTGGTCTGGAAAATGGGCACGGCACGGGCGCCCGTGTTCGGGTCGGGCCGTTGCCCGGCGTGCAGTTGCCGGGTCTCGAACCCGAACTCGCGGGCCTGCTCGGCATGGGGGAACCGTTCGGTCACAGAAGTCCTCTTCCTCGGGTCCTCTTCGTCGGGTCCTCTTCGTCGGGTTCTCTTTTTCGGCGTCACGCGGCCCGGCCCTCGGCCAGGAACCGTCGGATGATGGGCGTCTGCCGCGCCTCCTCCAGCAGGAAGCAGTCGTGACCGTACGGCGCGTCGATCACCTGGAACTCGACCGGCTTGCCGAGTGCGCGCAGCGCCCGCTCGATCTCCTCCGACGCGGCGGGCGGATACAGCCAGTCGGAGCTGAAGGCGATGAGCAGCGTCCGCGCTCGGACGCCTTCGAGCGCCCGCTCGAGCGATCCGCCGCCGTGCTGCCGCGCGAGATCGAAGTACGTCAGCGCACGGGAGGTGTAGAGGTAGGTGTTGGCGTCGAAGCGTTTGACGAACGAGGCGGCCTGGTGGCGCAGGTAGCTCTCCACCTCGAACTCCGGCTCGGTGACCGTGTAGCGGATGTCGTCGGCGAACTGCAGCCGCCGCCCGAACTTCTCGTCGAGCGCGGGCGCGGACAGGTAGGTGATGTGGCCGACCATCCGCGCCACGCCCATGCCGTCGTCGGGCGTACGGCCGGTGCCGTAGTAGCGTCCGCCCTGCCACGCCGGATCCCGCATGATCGACTCGCGCGCGATCGCGTTCCAGGCCACGCCCTGCGGATGGAGCGCGTGCGTGCTGGCGATCACCACGATCGCGTCGACCTGGTTGGGGTACATGACCGCCCATTCCAGCGCCTGCATCCCGCCGAGCGACCCCCCGGCCACCGCGGCGAGCCGCTCGATGCCCAGAACGTCGAGGAACGCCCGCTGCGTCCGCACCATGTCCGCGACCGTGACCACGGGAAAGTCCGGCCCGTACGGCCGGCCCGTCGCCGGGTCGATCGACGACGGCCCCGTCGTCCCGCGGCAGCCGCCGAGCAGGTTCGTGGACACGACGAAGAACCGATCGGTGTCGAACGCCTTGCCGGGGCCTATCATGCCGTCCCACCAGCCGAGCCCCTTGCCGCCCGCGCCGTCGCGGTCCTCGGCCCCGAACCCGTCGCGGGTGCCCGCCTCGGGCGACGCCTTGGCCACCCCGGCGGCATGGGCGTCGCCGCTGAGCGCGTGACACACGAGGATCACGTTGTCGCGCCGGGGCGACAGGGTGCCGTAGGTCTCGTAGGCCACGCGGACCGGGTGCAACTCGCGTCCGCAATCGAGGCGTACCGGCTCCGGCAGGTCGAGATACCGGGTTTCCACAGTGCCGACCGAGCCGGCCGCGAACTTCGTGGCTGGCTGAGACATGAGGGTCATGGTAGCCCCCGAAGTGGGATTATGGTCAAATACCTACTGGGAATATCGGTAATTCGATCGAGGGGTGGGCCATGACCACGGTCTCCAACGGAGTGAACGTTCAGGCGCTGCTGGACGCCCGCGAGGTGCTGAAGAACGCGCCCGAGGCCGCGCAGTTCGTGTGGCGGGCGACCTCCAAGTGGCAGCACGGCGTGCACAGCACCTCCACCGTCAAAGAGTTCTACGGCCTCGGCGAGGAGCGGGCCCACCGCACCGAGGCGGTGTTCGACGCCGACCACCCCGAGGTCTTCGCCGCCGAGGACAACGGCATCACGCCGATCGAGTACCTCCTCGTCGGCCTGGCGGCCTGCCTGACGGCCGGCGTGGCCTCCGTCGCCCAGAACCGCGGCATCCAGCTCCGCTCGGTCGAGGCGACGCTCGAGGGCAAGCACGACATCCGCGGCATCCTCGGCGTCGACCCCGACGTCCGCAACGGCTTCACCGACATCAAGGTGACCTTCACCATCGACGCCGACGCCTCCAAGGCGGACATCGAGGCCCTGGTGGCCCAGTCGCAGAAGCGCTCGGCCGTGTTCGACGCCCTCACGAACCCGACGAACGTCACCGTCGAAGTCGCCTGAGCCTGAGAGGGCCGAGCCATCATCGAGCGTGTCACCACGGTCGTCGTCGGGGCCGGCCACACCGGCCTCGCGGCCAGTCACTTCCTCACCGAACGGTCGATCGACCACGTCGTGCTCGAACGCGGCGAGGTGGCGAACTCCTGGCGCCGCGAACGCTGGGACTCCCTGCGCCTGCTCACCCCCAACTGGCAGAGCCGCCTGCCGGGCTTCCACTACGAGGGCCCGGACCCCGACGGCTACATGACCATGGACGAGATCGCCGAGTTCATCGAGCGCTACGCCGCCCACTGTCGCGCCCCCGTCCGCACCGGCACGAACGTCACCTCGGTACGGCGTACCGACGACGGCTACCACGTGACCACGAGCCGCGGCGAGATCCGCTGCCGGACGGTCGTCATCGCCGGCGGCGCCTGCAACCGCCCGGTCGTGCCGGGGCTCAGCGAAGGAGTGCCGCCGCACATCGAGCAGGTGACGCCGTTCGACTACCGCGAGCCCGGCCGGCTTCCCGACGGCGGCGTCCTGGTCGTGGGCGCGTCGGCGACGGGCGTGCAGCTCGCCGCCGAGCTGCGTCGTACGGGGCGGCAGGTGATTCTTTCGGTCGGCGAACACGTGCGGCTCCCCCGCACCTACCGCGGCCGTGACGTGCTGTGGTGGATGGACGCCTCCGGCGTCTGGGACCAGCGCTACGACGAGGTCGACGACCTCACCCGGGCCCGCCGCCTGCCCTCCCCTCAGCTCGTGGGCACCCCCGAGCGCACCACGCTCGACCTCAACGCCCTCACCGACATGGGCGTCGAGCCGGTGGGCCGCTGGGCCGCCCTCCGCGACGGCCGCGCCCTGTTCTCCGGCGGGCTGCGCAACGTGTTCTCCCTCGCGGACCTCAAGATGAACCGCCTGCTGGACACCTTCGACGAATGGTCTCGGACAACCGGCCACGACGCCGAGGTCGACGCGCCGGAACGCTACGAGCCGACCCGCGTCCCCGAGTCGGCACGTCTGCAGCTCGACCTGCGCGGCGGCGAGATCCGCACGATCGTGTGGGCGACGGGCTTCCGCCCCGACTACACCTGGCTCGACGTGCCCGTCGTCGACGAGAAGGGCCGCCTGCGCCACGACGGCGGCGTCGTCGTCGACAGCCCCGGCCTGTACGCGCTGGGCCTGCCCGTGCTGCGCCGCCGCAGATCCACGTTCATCAACGGCATCGAGGCCGACGCCCACGAGGTGATCGACCACCTCGCGGGACACCTGCGCGACGGACGATGACGTCGGCCACGCGGATCACCCCGGTCTCCCGCATCCCGCGGCGGGCCGGCGGGTGACTCATCGCATGGCCGTGACGAGATAGACGTCGCTGTCACCGGCATGGCTGAGCAGTTCCTGCAGGCGCCAGGCCGGGACCGCGATCACAAGCCCGGTGGGTACGGTGCCTCCGAGCAGGTCGAGAACCATGACGTCGGTGAAGATCAGTGGCGTCGCGGGGCGGCCGCGTTCGGCGGACGGCGGCACCAGGCGCAGCGTCGCCATCGTTCCCCGGGCGCCCCCGTCCGCGAAGAGCCTGCCGTTTCGGGGTCGGAGGGTGACGACGGCCTTTCCGTCGGTCACGCCGTAAGGCAGTCGGGGGCCGAGTACAGCGGGGTCCACCGGCGCGCCCTCCGCCACGTGCCGCAACGTGTACCGCCCCGCCACCGCCGCTGCGGATGGACCGCTCACGTCGGCGGCCGTGAGCACCTGGAACGGGCGCAGCGCGTGCACGGCCTTCCAGCCGGAGGGGGAGGTGAACGATCGGACCGCCAGGCTTCCCCCCGCCATCACGATGCCCAGCGTGACCGCCGCGGCCACCAGCCACGGAGCGAGCCGTAGCGGCCGGACGCGGCGTCCGCCCGCCTCGGGGGCGGCGTGCGTTTCCGCTGGGGAGGGGGGATCGTGGTCCTCGTCCGGCGGGGAGGCGCTCGCCGCCTTGGTGCGCACGTCCTGCTCCGAGCCGGGGAAACCAAGGCTGGCGACATGCTCGCTGTCAACCGCTCCGACGATCCAGAGCTTGTCCAGTTGCCGCCACTGCTCCGCCTCGGCGTGGTACTCGGCGGGCCGCCGCAGGCCCATCGTGTCCAGGAGCGTCCAGCGATACACGTCGAAGGCGGCGCGGAACAACTCGCCGTACGGCTCGGCCGCGCGTACCGCACCGCGGTAGCCCCACCAGGCGATCAGCAGGCCGGCCCAGCAGCACAGCAGTGCTCCGTACCACGGAAGCAGCGCGGCGGCGAGCGCTCCGCCGAGCAGGGAGAAGGCCAGGCCGAGCCCGCTGACCGTGATCATGAGGTCGAGGTCGCCGGCCGCGGACGCGAACGTCTGCTGGAAGCTCTCGGGGAGTGTCGGGTAAAGGCGTGGCCACGCGGTCACGCCGTCGATGGCGTACCTGTCGCGGCTGTGGTCCTCGGCGCCGCGCAGGATGTTGCCGAGCGCGGTCGGCATCAGTCGGGATTCGTCGGCGGGGTAGAGATGCGACCGGTGATCGCCGGGGGTGCTCGCGTCCTCCGTGGCCGCGAAACGAAGCCTGCAGCGCTCGGCCAGGCGTCGGCCGTACGGCAAGGCGTCCCAGTAGCCCTCGTAGATCCTGATCAGCCCGACGCGCTGCACGGCGATGAGCCGACTGAGCAGGAGCGCGAACGCGAGCACAAGTCCGGTGAGGGTGACCTGGACCTGGACGCCGAGCCCCGACCACCAACCGGCCGCCTCAGACCACCCCGCCCCCGCCGCGCCCACGGCCCCAAGGGCGCCCAGAAAGAGCAGGACCGGCAGGAACGTCGTGGTGAGCAGCCGCCGATCGACCACTCCGGACGCCGCTTCGACCAGTCCGCCCATGTCACCCGTTCCAGTAGGGGACGAAGTCGTGGTCTCCGTACTGGCACTTGTAGCGGCCGGCCTGGCTGAAGCGGCGGAAGGTGTTGGTCTTGCCGCACTCCGCGCACCGGATGCGACTGCTCCCCACCTCGGTCCGCCTGCCGTACGGCTGGGCGTCTCCCAACTGCGGCCCGGAGACGAGGCCGGAGGAGGCGGCATCGACGATCTCGGCCTTGATCGCCTCGGCGGTGACCACCCCGACGATCCCTCCTTCCCGGACGATCACCAGGCCCGGCGTGCCCGACACCAGTGCGTGCAGCAGGTCCGCCGAGTCGAGCACGTCCGTGACCGGGGTGTCCGCCTCGACGACATGAGCCGGTCCCGCCTGGCCCGCGCGGACGAGCCCGGCCGGCGCACCGTCGTCATCGACCAGGACCGTGATCCCCGTTTCCGGGTCCCGCGTTTCCGCCACGGTGAAATCGCCCGTCATCAGCTCCGAGATGGGCCGTCGCCGTTCCACTCGACCTCCTGTCCGCGATCAGAGCCACGCGATCAGAGCCAATCGCCGATCAACTCGAAGGGGGCCCAGTGGTACGGGTCGGCGAATGCCGGAACGCTGAGATCCGGCTCACCGCCGGCGTCCATGACAAGCCTCGCCCGGAGCATGCCCACCTCCGCGATCCCCCGCTGCTCCTCGGTCAGCTCGGAGCACGTGGTCAGGGCTCCGAACAGTTCGGCCGCCGCGGGGAAGTCGCCGGCGGCCAGACGCAGCCGCGCCTCTTCCAGCCGTATGGCGGCCAGGGCCCGCGGGTCACCGGCCAGCCGTGCGCGGGCACCGCGCGCGTACGCGAGCACGTCAGCGATCGTGCGGTCGCGGCCACAGCTGGGCCCGGCGCAGGGCCTCGGCCTTGGACGCACCGCCCCGCAGCTCCGCGTAGAACTTGCCGAACAACATGCTGGTCGACAGTTCGTCCACCCGCCACAGGGCGACCAGCGCCGAGGGGGCGCCGGCGTACAGCAACGCCCGGGTCAGGCCGATCAACTCGTCCCCCGGCCGGCGTTCGCTCACGCCCGTCTCGCAGGCCGCGAGCGTCACCAGATCCACGTCGAGCCGCAGCCCGAGGATGTCCTCCGCGGTCAGCCTGCCGTCGGCGAGTTCGATACCGGAACGCATCGGCTCCTCGGGGTCGAACAGGCCATGGGTCGCGAAGTGGATGATGTCCGGTACGCCTCCCGGATCGGTGAGCCTGCCGAGCAACGCCTCCCGGGACGCCTGGGCCGCCGCCAGCACCTCCTGGCCGCCGAACTCCTCCGACACCGCCAGCGCCTGCTCCCGCGCGAAGGCCAGCGGACGTTCCGACGGCGGATCGGCGACGATGAGCGCGGTCCGGCGGCGCAGCTTGCGCTTGGCCTGGCAGTAACGCAGCACGGAGGCGGACGGCACGAGGACGATCGGATTCCGGTCGATCAGCGGTTCGCCGCCGACGGGTACGGCGTGCAGCGGCAGCAGGTGAAGCGCGTCGTGCGGCACCAGGTAGACGACGTCTCCCGGCTCGGCCCAGGCGATCACCGGCGAGAGCAGCCGGACCAGCCGTTCGTCGGCGAGGTGCCCGGCGAGACCGGCGCGCTCACGCGACAACGTCGCGCGAGCCTCGGCGGCCAGTTCCCGAAGCTCGGCGCGGGTCACCTCCACCTTGACGACCTGCGGTTCGGGAGCCTCCGCCGTCACGCCGAAAACGTATGTCTCGTGGTCGGTCACGTAGTACTCGGCCAGCACCAGTCGGGTCGGCGGGCTGCCGAGGGCGGTCTCCCCGGGCCGCCCGTCCGCGCCGGTTCCGGCCGCCGGGACGATCGGCGCGTCGGTCAATTCGGCCTCCTCGTGCGGTCGGCTCCGTCCGGCGGGAGCCAGCAGAGCGGCGATGCCGTTCCAGCCGAGACGCTCCCCACGGCGCATCGACACGTATTCCGGAGCCTCCTCGCCAAGCCGGTCCTCAAGGCGGCGCAGCCGGGACAGCGTCTCCTGATGTGCCGCCGGCAACTCCGCGTCCGTGGATCCGCCGCCGCGCAGGGCCGCCTCCAGCTCGCGGAGCCGGTGACGTGTCTCGGTCTCCTCGGCGAGGATCGCCTCCGGCGGCCCGAGCGGCCCGGGAAGGTGGGTCAGCGCGAGCCTGCGTACGAACTCCTGACCTCGTGCGGCGTCCGCCCACTCCAGCGCGCCCGTCCGGTCGTGCAGGTGGAGTGACAGCCGGACCAGCATGTCCAGGGCGTCGAGGCGGGATTCGCTGAAATAGGCGACGGCGTCCGCCTCGTCCAGCAGGGCCCGGCGGGCGTCCCCTATCGCCTCGGCCGCGGTGAGATAGAGGAGGCGCGCCTGTTCGTAGTCCTCCTCCAGCATGCTGAGCTCCGCCAGCAGGACACGTGCCTCGTAGACCGTGTGGGGCTCCGCGAGCGCCTCGGCCTCTTCCAACGCCTCCCGGAGACGACGGCGCGCGAGGGAGAAGTCGCCCTCGTCGCGCGCCAGCAGCCCAAGGTCGCTGAGGGTGGCGACGACCGCGCGCCGGTAACCGGCCCTCCGCTGGATCTCCAGCGCCCGCTCGTGCAACCGGCGGGCCTCTGCGTGCCGTCCGGCGAGCTGGAGGAGGGAGGCCATGGCGCCGAGGTCATCGCACACGCCGAGTTCCGCGCCGATCTCCTGATTGATCGTCAGGGAGTGGGTGAAACGCTCCATGGCCTCGGCGTACCTGCCCTGAGCGTCCAGCGCCCGACCCACGTTGTGCGTCGCGGCGGCCTCGCTCTCCCTGTCCCCCGCGACGCGATAGGCCTCGGCCGCTTCCCCGGCCAACCGCCCGGCCGACTCCGGGTCGTTGAGCAGTTCATGGATCAGGCCAAGGGTCATCAGCACGTGCCCGAGCGGCTGGGGTCCGGCGTGTCGAGCCATCGGCTCGATCTCCTCCAGCAGTCCGCGCGCCTCGGTGATCCGGCCCCGGTCCTTGACCGCGACGGCGAGGTTGACGGCCACGCGGACGATGTCCTCCTTTGAACCGGCCCGCCGAAGTCCGTCCAGCGCGTCGCGGTGAGACTCCTCCGCGGCCGCGAGGAGACCGAGGTCCCGTTGCACCAGCCCGAGGGTGTCCAGGGTGAGCGCGTACTGCTCCACGGCCGTGCCGTCGCCGTCGAGCAGGTGGCAGGCCTCGGTCACCGCCCGGAGGGCCTCCTGCCCGCGGCCCGCTTTCAGCAGCGCCAGTCCGAGTCGCTGCCGCAGAGCGGACCTGATCTTCGGGTCCGCGTCCCTGTCGTCGGCCAGTCGGCATGCCCGCCGGTATTCGCGCGCCGCGTCGTCCGGCCGCCCGGCCGCCAGGCGCCTGCGGGCACGGGAGACATGGGTCGTCCACGGTTCACCGCCCCGGACACGCAACCGCCTTGGCATGGTCCTCCGCGCTGGTTAGCTCGCCGCCCACCCAGATCAGCCGCCGCCACGCCGAACCTATCCTCGCCGGATGGTTCTGCAAAGGCGCGATGCGTACTCGTGATTGGGGGCGCACTATGAGTTAACCGGCCACACGCACGGGAGCGTCCACATCGGTGGGAGGAATCGTGTTCGACGGAAACCACGCCTCTGTGCGCGCCCTGCGCCGGCTGCTCTCCCACCGGCGAGTCATGCTCAGGTACGGCCCGGTCATCCGCCCGCCCGGGCGGGCCGATCGGCTGTCCTCGTGGGTACGACGCATCGCCTGCGTGCTCCCGGCCGTACTGGGCGGCTGGGCGGCGTCGCGGGCCGATGGGTCCGCCGCCTGGATACCTGCAGCGGCCGGGCTCCTGGTCAGTGTGCATGTGACGGTCCGGCTGACGACCCGGCGTGGCCTGATCCGCCGCCGGATCCGGCTTCGGTACTGGGGCGAACTCATCGTCCTCGCCGCCGGGATGTTGCTAGCCCTCTCCCCCGCCGGCGCCTGGATCGCCGACGCGTGGGCCACAGCGACCTGGGCGACCGCGTACGGCGGGATGCTGCTCGCGCTCGCCGTCCTCGCGCTGTCGGTCGTGGTCGGCGTCTACCGCACTTTCATGGAGCTTGTTGGGACACGCCTCCCCGCAGCGCTCCGGGTTCCGCTCGCGGGAGCCTCGGTACTGGCGAACGTACTGCTGCGCTCTGCCTGGACGCCGTTCCTGCTGGCCTACGTAACGCATCCCGACCCGCGGCTCGCCATGCCCGCGTTCACCTTGTCGATCGTGGAAACGATCAAGACGATCGACCAGGCCGCCATCAAAACGCCGGAGGAACAGCGGGTGGATCTGCGGGTCTTCCACACCTCCGGCTCCAGCGGCGTGGACCCCGTGGCCGAGGTCATGAGATCCACGCTCGCCGTCCTGGAGCATCAGGAGGTCCCTCCCATCTCCAGGCTCGCGGAGATCCTGGACCACGAAACGGCCGCCCTGCGCGTGTCCGTATACCTAGGCGAATGGCTCTATGACGGCGTCCTGTCCCATCCCCGCAGGCCCGATCGCACGCTGCTCGCCATGCTGCGCCTGGATGCGAGGCTCACAGTCGGTTCCGCCTCCGCCGACGCGGCCCTGCGCCGCGTCGAACTGGCCGAGTTCGCCCTGGACCTCGTCGATACGCAGGTGCTGTCGCGAGTTCCGCAGCGACACGCCGCATGTCTGACCCGGTATCTGGCGATTCAGCGCGCCGCCTGTCTCTGGCTGCGGGCGGAGATCTACCAGTACCTCGGGTGGGAGGACGAGGTGCTGTCCGCCTGGCGGGAGTGCGCCCGGCGATACGCCGAGCTCGGCTTCCCCCGAATGGCCGCCCAGGCGAGGCACACCGCGTGGAGCCGCCTGCTCTCCAGGCATGGGCTCGACTCCGTGACCCTGGACCACGAACTCCTCGCGCCGGATGACAGCCCTTATCTCCGCAGAGAATCCATGCTGGGCATGGCCCTCATCATGCGGATGCGCGGCGATACGGACGCCGCACACCGGCTGGCGGAGGACTCCGCGTCCGTTCCTCTCGGCGGGCTCCGGGAGTGGTTCGCCTGGGGCAGGGAGCAGGCCGCGACCGTCAACCCCAATCCGTTCGCGCTGGTCATGGGTGCTCGTGGACACCAGAACCTGCACAAGCGGATGCGCTCGTGGATATCGCGGCGTACGTTCGCACCCTTCCCGGCGTGGGGGAACCCCATCCGCGACCTCGTCCTCCGCGCCGACCAGATGGCGGCGAAGGGGAAGGCCGACGAAGCCGCCGCGCTGTTCGCCGAAGCCGCACTCCGTGCCCGTGCCGCAGGGCAGCTCATTTGGGAGATGAACGCGCTCACCGGGCTGTCGCAGCTGGCCAGGACCATCGGCAGCAAAGAACTGGCCCGGCACAGCCTGCTGGAGGCGATGCGATCGGCGGAGGACCTGCGGGGGCGTGCCCTGAGCCCTGAACTGCGCATCAGCGCCGGCGGAGCGCTCAGCGGCCTGTACGACCTGGCGGTGTGGCTGTTCGCCGCGCCCTCGACGCCCGATCTGGAGTCGGCCGGAGACGAGGAGCGCGGCGGAACCGGACCGGCGAGCCCACCGATCACCGCCTGGTACTTCGCCGAACTGGCCCGATCCCGAGTCTTCCTCGAACTCCTCGGCGAGCAACTGCCGACACCCGCCGGCTCCGCGACCGCCAGAGAGAGCGACGCCTACCAGAACTACCTCCGCCTTCGCGATCAGCTGTCATCGTCACCCGACGCAGGCCCGGCGGCGGCGCTGGCCCTGCGAAGGGCACGCGAGGAGTGGCATCAGGCATGTGAAGAACTCGCCGCAGCGGACGGCACCGCGGCCGAATACGCCAACCTGCGACTGGGCCGCCCCATCGAGTACGAGGAGTTACGCCGCCTGCTCGCCTCCGATATGCCGCCTGCGTATGAGACCGGCCCCGCCCGTGGACACACGTAACGCCCTGCCACGTCCCATTCTGGCCATAGGCAGAGCACGCCAAATCGGGACAAGCATCAGCTTGCCCCGATCTCAGGTGATGTGCCCCCTGCAGGATTCGAACCTGCGCACCCGGCTCCGGAGGCCGGTGCTCTATCCCCTGAGCTAAGGGGGCTCGTGCGGATTCAACCTTAGCAGCAGCCGAGGGGTACTCGGGACGGCATGTGGCGCGTGGTCAACTGTGGGACACGCTTCGAGGGAAAGGTGGGCGGAGGTGGGGGTTTTGGGGTTAGCCTCGCGGCCGTGAGTGAGGTTCTCGGGCGTGTACTGGTGGTCGACGACGATGAGGTCATCCGGCAGCTCATTGCGGTGAATCTGAGTCTTGAGGGGTTTCAGGTGGAGACCGCCACCGATGGGCAGGACTGCCTTGATCGAGTGGGAGAGGTTCGGCCGGATGTGATCACCCTGGATGTGATGATGCCGCGGCTGGACGGGTGGATGACGGCCACGCGGCTGCGAGGGGATGAGGCCACCCGGCACATCAAGGTGGTGCTGATCACGGCCCGCGCCCAGGAGGAGGACCGGAAGCGGGGGCTGGGGATCGGGGTGGACGCCTATTTGACCAAGCCCTTCGATCCGGCGGAGCTGATTGAGGTGGTACGGGGGCTGGCGGAGCAGGCGAAGGCGCCGCAGGGCGGCTGAGGGCTGGGGGTGGCGACGGCGGCGTCCGGGGTCGGGCGTGGGAGTGCTTGAGAGTGGGGGGTCTTCGGGATCGGGATCTGACCGGCTAGCTGGACAAAGAGTGCAAAAGGACCTTACGGCCTTCTTAGGCGGTCAAAGGCACTCTTGCTAGTGGTAGCTCCTATCGGAGGAAGAGTGATGAGCCCCGCCCAAGACGACTTCAGCAAGACGGAGATTCTGGAAGCGGAGCCTCCCCGGCGACGCTTCTCCCGGCCCCTGGTCCTCGCCGCCCTCACCGTGGCGGTCATGACGGCGGGTGTGGGCGTGGCCGCGGCCACGACGCTGTCGCCCTCGCCCGGGTCGCCGACCCCGAGCGCGACGGCGACCGCGACGGGAAGTCCGACTCCGAGCGACAGTCCGTCCGCCAAGTCCGGCGAGGACAGGCGGTTCGGGCGCGGCGGTTTGTGGGGTCGCGGATGGCCTCGGATATTCGGCGGCGGCATCCACGGCGAGTTCGTGGTGCCCGGCGAGCAGGAGGGCCAGTGGGTCACGGTGGCCACCCAGCTCGGCGAGGTGACGGCGGTCGACCAGGACTCGATCGCCGTCAAGAGCGCGGACGGCTACACCCGGGAGTACGTGGTCAACGGCGAGACCCGCGTCAACAGCAGTGAAGGCATCGGCGCGGTGAAGGTCGGTCACCGGGTCGCGGTCTCGGCCACGGTCAGCGGCAGCACGGCGACCGCTCGGAGCGTCCTCGACGTCGATTTGCGCGGCGAGTCCCGCTGGCCCGGCAGGCGCTGGGGGGACCGCGGTGACCGCTTCGACCGTCGCGGGCCGAGCGAGGAGCCCGGCAAGGGCAGCCCCGGCGAGGAGCCCAGCGCCACCCCGACGCCGTCGACGACGTCCACGGCCTGACCGAGCGAATCGCCCCACATCGGCCTCCGGATCCCGCGCTCTTGTTGTCGCGGGTCCGGGGGCCGATGTGTGCTCGGCCTTGAGCGGCCGACATCCTTCGGCAAGGCGGTGGGACCGCATCGGCGTACCTCACGGCCACGGCCTCCCAAACGAGCCGGTACGCGGTGAACCGGCCCGCTCTACTCCTCGGGCTTGAGGGTCAGTCCCGCCGATCTGGCCTGCTCCACCAGCAACGCGGCGAAGTCCTCCTCGCCGTGTCCGACGGCGACGGCCGCCTGGATGAGTTGGTAGGTGGCCGCGGCGAGCGGGACGGGGACCTCCAGTGAGCGGGCGGCGGAGATGCCGAGGTCGAAGTCCTTGCGCAGCAGTTCGGTGGTGAAGGCGGGGGTGAGGTCCAGGTTCACCATCGGCGGCGTCTTGTAGCGGGTGAACGTGGAGCCGAGGACCGAGTCGTTGATGAAGGCGAGGAAGGTCGAGCGTGTCACGCCCGCCTTCTCCGCCATCACGGTGACCTCGGCGAGGGACTGGGTGAGGACGCCGAGGAGCACGTTGTGGCAGAGCTTGACCACGCGGGCGCTCTCGCCCTCCCCCACGTACGTCGCGGCCCGGCCGAGGGCGCCGAGCAGGTCGGCGACCTCGTCGTACGCCTCGCGCGGGCCGGAGACGACGAGGGTGGCGTTGCCGGCGGCGACGGCGCCGGGGTTGCCGCTGACGGGGGCGGCGAGCAGGGCCGTGCCAGCGGCCGCGGCGCGCTGGCGGACCTGTTCGGAGGCGTCGGGGGCGATGGTCGAGGTGTCGATGAGGACGCGGCAGCCGCCTGCGGCGAGGAGGGCGTCGGCGACCTCGGCGAACTGCGGGGAGTCCGGTAGCGAGGTGAAGACGACGTCCGTGCCGGCCAGGTCGGCGATCGTGTCGACGACCGTGGCGCCGGAGATCGCCTCGGCCTTGGCCCGGGTGCGGTTGTAGACCTTCACCTCGTGGCCGGCCTCGATCAGCCGCGTGACCAGCGCGGCTCCCATTCTGCCGACGCCGATCCATCCGATGCTCGTCATCGGCCACCTCCCGATTCGATATTCACAACGTTCACGGCGTGCGGGGCGGCACGCGTGCCGTCCGGGCGCCGCCGCGCCCGGGGAGCGGGCCGGGCGGGGTGACGTCCGCGCCGTCCTCTGGCCGTGTGCCCTGCCGTCGTGCCCGCTACCCGGGTTTATGCGATCAACTTCGGCGAGTCTGTCGTTAGACGTCGGTTCACGTCAACGATGTGGCTTTCGTGCTGGTGGGGCGGTATCACGGCGGCGGGCCGCGGGGCGGGCGGACAAGCGGTTGGGCGACTTGGGCGACTTGGCCGCCGCCGATCGAGATCAGATTTGAGAGCGCTCTCTCCTCTCACGATCACACGATCGGGAATGTGACAACAATTGTTACCTACATATCACTTGACCGTCACGCAGGATGAGATGACCCTGATGCGAGAGCGCTCTCTCCAAGATCGAATAATCGCGAACCCAGGGAGGGTTCCATGGGTAGGTCGCATTCCCGGTTGCTCGTCCCGATCATGTCCGCCGCCATGCTCATGCTGGCCGCCTGCGGCGGCGGGTCGGGGGGTTCCGGGTCGGGCACGCAGGGCTCCGCCGCTCCCGGAGAGAAGATCAAGCTCACGGTCGGGCTGTTCGGCGACTTCGGCTTCAAGCCGCTGTATGAGGAGTTCAAGAAGACGCACCCCAACGTCGAGATCGAGGAGCGCCAGGCGGCCTTCGCCGACCACCACACCAACCTCGCCGCGCGCATCGCCACGGGCGCGGGCGCGGCCGACGTGGAGGCGATCGAGGTCGGGTACATCAGCTCCTTCACCGCGCAGCCGGACAAGTTCGTCAACCTCAAGGACTACGGCGCGGCCGACCGGCAGAAGGACTACCTCGACTGGAAGTGGCAGCAGGGCCTGTCCAAGGACGGCCAGACGATCGTCGGGCTCGGCACCGACGTCGGCGGGCTGGCCATGTGCTACCGCACCGACCTGTTCAAGGAGGCGGGGCTGCCCACCGACCGCGAGGAGGTGGCGAAGCTGTGGCCGACCTGGGAGCAGTACATCGAGACCGGCAAGAAGTTCACCGAGAAGGCGCCGAGGGGCGCGAAGTTCTTCGACGGGCCCGGTGAGATCATGCGGGCGATCGTCGGGCAGGCGTCGGTCGGCGTGTACGACGCGCAGGACAACATCGTCGTCGGCACGAACCCCGAGGTGAAGCGCGCCTGGGACCTGAGCGTGCAGATGATCCAGGACGGCCTGTCGGCCAAGATCGGTGCCTTCACGCCCGAGTGGAACACCGGCTTCGCCAAGGGCTCGTTCGCTACCGTGATCTGCCCGGCGTGGATGACCGCGTACATCCAGGACCAGGCGAAGAACGCGGCCGGCAAGTGGGACATCGCGGCCGTCCCCGGCGGCTCCGGCAACAGCGGCGGCACGCACCTGACGGTGCCGAAGCAGGGCAAGCACCCCAAGGAGGCCGCCGAGCTGGTGATGTTCCTGACCACGCCGGAGAACCAGGCCAAGGTGTTCAAGGCGATCGGCAACTTCCCGTCCATCCCGGCCCTGTACGACCAGCCGGACATTCAGAACTTCAAGAAGGACTTCTTCAACAACGCGCCGGTCGGCAAGATCTTCTCGGACGCCGCGCGCAACCTCAAGCCGCAGCACCTCGGCCCCAAGGAGGGCGACGTGCGCACGGCGATCGGCAACGGCCTCACCCGCATCGAGCAGGGCAAGCAGACGCCCGAGCAGTCCTGGGAGCAGGTGCTGAAGGACGTCGCGAAGATCAAGTAGGCGGTCAGCGCGCCACCTGACGCGGAGGTCACCCGGAACCGCCCACCCGGACCCCCACCGGACCCCACCGGAACCCCCGCCGTCGCCGTTCGCGGGCCCGCCGGCCGGCCGCCACGCGGGCCCGCGCAGCCGAAAGGAAACCCATGTCCGCTCCCCCGAAGGCGGGGGCCAGACCGCAGGCCGCACCGGTGCGGCCGCCCTCGCCCAAACCCTCGCGCCGGCACCTGCTCGACATCAAATACTCCCCCTACGTCTACATCTCTCCGTTCTTCCTGCTCTTCTTCGCCTTTGGGCTGTTCCCCCTGGCGTACACGGCCTGGGTGTCGCTGTACGACTGGAACCTGCTGTCGCCGGAGCAGACGTTCGTCGGGCTGGACAACTTCACCGAGTTGCTCGCCGACGAGTACTTCTGGAACGCGGCGTTCAACACCCTGTCGATCGGGGTGCTGTCGGCGGTGCCGCAACTGCTGTTCGCGCTGTGGCTCGCCCATCTGCTCAACCGGCCGCTGCGGGCGCAGACCCTCTTCCGGGTCACGCTGCTGCTGCCCAACATCACCAGCGTCGTCGCCGTCGTGGTGATCTTCAGTCAGCTGTTCGGCCGGGAGTTCGGTCTGATCAACACGACGCTTGAGGCGTTCGGGCTCGGCCGGATCGACTGGCAGGCGGGCACCGCGACGAGCCACGCCGCGATCGCCACCATGATCATGTGGCGGTGGACCGGCTACAACGCGCTGATCTATCTCGCCGCCATGCAGGCCGTACCGCGTGATCTGTACGAGGCGGCGCGGATCGACGGCGCGTCCACGTTCCGGCAGTTGCGCAGCATCACGGTCCCGATGATCCGGCCGACGATCATCTTCACCGTCATCGTGTCCACGATCGGCTCCATGCAGATCATCGCCGAGCCGATGCTGTTCGGCGCACAGGTGAGCGCGGGCGCGATGGCCACCGGCGGCCCGGACCGCCAGTTCCAGACCCTCGCCCTGTACCTGTACGAGCAGGGCTTTCGAAGCTTCGAGTTCGGCTACGCCTCGGCCGCGGCCTGGCTGATGTTCCTGCTGGTCGTGCTCGTGGTCGGGGTCAACTTCCTGATCGTACGGCGGATGCGGGGTGGGCTCGACTGATGAGCACCATGATCACGGATGTGCGCAGGCGGTTCGCCGCGGCCCGGCCGCTGACGTACCTGACGCTGCTGGCGGTGGCGTTCTTCTCCGCGTTCCCCATCTACTGGAGCGTGGTCGTCGCCTCGCACGACAACTCGGCGCTGGCGCAGGTGCCGCCGCCGCTGCTGCCGGGCGGCAACTTCTTCGCCAACGTCGCGCGGGTGTTCGACACCGCGCCGTTCCAGCTCGCGCTGCTCAACTCGGTGCTGGTGGCCGGGTCGATCACGCTGTCGGTGATGCTGTTCTCGACGCTGGCCGGGTTCGCGTTCGCCAAGCTGCGCTTCCGCGGACGCAACGCGCTGCTCGTGCTCACCGTCGCGACGATGATGGTGCCGACCCAGCTCGGGATCATTCCGCTCTACATGCTGATGATCAAGCTGGAGTGGACCGGGACGATGTACGCGGTCATCATGCCCTCGCTGGTGAGCGCGTTCGGCGTGTTCTTCATGACGCAGTACCTGTCGCGGGCCTTGCCGACCGAGCTGATCGAGGCCGGGCGGGTGGACGGCGCGACCACCTGGGGGATCTTCTGGCGGGTGGTGCTGCCGATCGCGCGGCCGGCCGCCGCCGTGCTCGGGATGCTCACGTTCATGACGGCCTGGAACGACTACTTCTGGCCGCTGGTGGTGCTGACGCCGGAGAACCCGACGGTGCAGGTCGCGCTGTCGCAACTGGCCAGCGGGTACGTCCAGGACTTCACGCTGGGCCTGACCGGGACGGCGATCGCGACGCTGCCGCTGGTGCTCGTGTTCGTGCTGCTCGGGCGGCAGATCATCGGCGGGATCATGCAGGGCGCGGTCAAGGGGTGAGGCCGGTACCGCTCGGCGGGCCCGGTGGTTCCCCGGGCGTTCCCGTGAGTCTGCAGGACCCGCATGGCCTCCGCGTGGAGCGGGGGGCAGGGGCATGAGCGTGTGGCGTCCGGTGTGGCCCTGTGCGCGGGCGCGGATCGCGCCGGGGATGGGACCCCGGATCGGACGGATGACCGGATACGGAAGGAGAACGATCATCGACACGGATATTCGGGGGCGGTCGGGGCTGCTCGCCCAGGCCGACCTGCACGGACAAGAGGCCATTTTTCCTGACAACTTCGTGTGGGGCGCGGCGACGGCCGCCTACCAGATCGAGGGCGCCGCCGCCGAGGACGGCCGGGGCCCGTCGATCTGGGACACCTTCTCCCGCACCCCGGGCAAGGTCGCCGGCGGCGAGACCGGGGACGTGGCGTGCGACCACTACCACCGGTACGCCGACGACGTGGCGCTCATGCGCGACCTGGGCCTGCGGGCCTACCGCTTCTCCATCGCCTGGCCCCGCGTGCAGCCGGACGGCCAGGGCGCGATCAACGCCAGAGGGCTGGACTTCTACGACCGGCTCGTCGACGAGCTGCTCCGCGCCGATATAACCCCATATGTCACCCTCTACCACTGGGACCTCCCCCAGCCGCTGGAGGACCTCGGCGGCTGGCCGAACCGCGACACCGCGTACCGCTTCATCGACTACACGCGGGCCGTGCACGCCCGCCTCGGCGACCGGGTACGCACCTGGACGACGCTGAACGAGCCCTGGGTGGCCGCCTTCCTCGGCTACGCCTCCGGCCTGTACGCGCCGGGCCGTACCGACCCGGCCGACGCCTTCCGCGCCGCCCACCACCTGCTGCTCGCCCACGGCCTCGCCACCGCCGAGCTGCGCGCCGCCGGAGTCGAGGAGATCGCCCTCACCCTCAACCTCGCCCCGATCATCACCCCGCCCGACGCCGCCGGCGAGGCGGACGTGGCGGCGGCGCGGCTGGTGGACGGCCTGATGAACCGCCAGTTCCTCGACCCCGCCCTGCGCGGCCACTACCCCGAGGACGTGCTGGAGATCGTGGACCGCCACGCCGGGCTCGGCCACATCCGCGACGGCGACCTGCGACTCATCAGCCCCCGGGTGGACCTGCTCGGCATCAACTACTACAGCCCCACCGTGGTCTCGGCCCACCCCGGCGAGCCGGTGAACCCGGCCTTCCCCGGCACCGAGGGCATCCGCTTCGAGCCCGCCACCGGCCCGACGACGTCGATGGGCTGGCGCATCGACCCGTCGGGCCTCGGCGCCCTGCTGATCCGCCTGTCCCGCGAGTATCCGCAGGTCGGCCTGCTCGTCACGGAGAACGGCGCGGCCTTCGACGACGTCGTCGAGGGCGACCGCGTCCCCGACCCGGACCGCCTGGCCTACCTCGACGGCCACCTGCGGGCCGCGCACGCCGCGATCCGCGCGGGCGCCGATCTCCGCGGATATCTCGTATGGTCACTGCTGGACAACTTCGAGTGGTCCGAGGGCTACCGTCCCAGATTCGGCATCGTGTACATCGACTACGAGACCCAGCGACGGCTCCCCAAGGACAGCGCGTTGTGGTATCGCGAAGTCATCAGGCGAAACGGAGTGCGGTGACCAGGATGAGACGACCCACGCTGGAGGCGGTCGCGGCGCGCGCCGGGGTCTCCCGGGCGACCGTGTCCAGGGTGGTGAACGGCCTGCCCACGGTCACCCCGGAGATCCGGGACAACGTGATGCGGGCGATCGAGGAGCTGGGCTACATCCCCAACTCGGCCGCCCGCAGCCTCGTCACCCGGCGTACGGACTCGATCGCCCTGGTCGCCTCCGAGCCCCCGTCCCGGGTGTTCTCCGACGATCCCCTGTTCTCGATGGTGATCCGCACGGTGAGCGTGGAGCTGGAGGCGGCCGACAAGCAGGTCGTGCTCATGCTCGCCAGCTCCCCGCGCAGCCACGCCCGCATCGAGCGCTACATCGCCGGCGGCCACGTGGACGGCGTCATGCTCGTCTCCATGCACAGCGCCGACCCGCTCCCGGCCGCCATCGTGCGCGTCGGCGTCCCCGTCGTCTCGTACGGCAGGCCGGCCGTCAACGTGGACATGCCCTTCGCCGACAACGACAACGTCGGCGGCGCCCGCCGGGCCGTCGAGCACCTGCTCGCCACCGGCCGCCGCCGCATCGCCACGATCGCGGGACCGCAGGACATGATCGGCGGCCAGGACCGGCTCACCGGCTACCGCGACGCCCTGCGCGGCTCCTCCCGCCGCTCGATCGTCGCCGTCGGCGACTTCACCCGTGAGTCCGGCGCGCTCGCCATGCGCCAACTCCTGGAGGACGACCCGGACCTCGACGCCGTCTTCGCCGCCAACGACCTGATGGCGATCGGCGCCCTGCAGGCCCTGCGCCAGGCCGGCCGCCGCGTCCCCGACGACGTCGCCGTGGTCGGCTTCGACGACATCGAGGCCGCCAAGTTCACCGATCCCCCGCTCACCACCGTCCGCCATCCGGTCGTCGACCAGGCGACCGCGATGGTGCGGCTGCTGCTCACTCCCCCGGCCGAGCGCACCACCGACCACGTGATCCTGCCGACCGACCTGATCGTGCGCGAATCGGCGTGAGCGGAACGCGGACGCACACCCCGCGCATGGCAGGACCCGTCAGAGCCGGATCACCCGGGCGAGCAGCGTGCCGCGGCGTCAGGCGACGTCGAAGGTGGCGCCGATGCCCATGCCGGTGATCCACTCGGGGACGGGCTCGTAGCTGGTCCACACCAGGGGGGTCGCGGTGGCGGCGAGGGCGATGAGCCAGGTTCTGATCTCGTGGCCGCCGCGGCCGGCGTTCTCCTCGACGCCCGCGTCGCCCAGGGCGGTGATCGGCGCGAGGTCGGGGGTGGCGAGTTGCTTGAGGAACCAGGTGTCCCAGGTGGCGTTGACGGGGGCGTTGGGGTTGCCGCCCATGGCGCGGACGCGGGGCTCGCGTTCCTCGGCGACGGCGCGGACGTCCTTGCGGCCGTGGATGACCGATTCGCGGCGGCGGCCGACGACGGTCGGGTCGCGGGGGTCGTTGGAAGGCAGCCAGTGGGACAGGCCGCCGCTGCCGATGAGGAGGACGCGGGCGGGGTGGGCGGCGGCGCGGATCGTGGCGCCGAGGGCGGCGCCGAGGTTGAGGCAGCGGTCGAGGGCGGGGAGCGGCGGGGCGGCGGTGTTGACGACCAGGGGGACGAGGGGGACGTCGGCGCCGTTCATGAGCATGTCGTAGGACTGGACGATGCCGTGGTCGACGGTGAGCGAGTACGACAGCGAGACGTCGAAGCCGGCGTCGGCGAGGCCGTCGCGGATCGGCCAGGCGAGGTCGGAGGCGACGGGCAGCGGGCCGGCGCGGGTGCCGAAGTCGCCGAAGGCGACGGCCTCCTCGACGCCGAGCACGAACGGCGGCATGGCGTCGTAGAAGTTCGCGTGGAAGTGGTCGGGGCCGATGACGACGACGGCGTCGGGGCGCAGGCGGGCGACGGCGTCGGCGACGCGGGCGGCGTCGGCCAGGAATCTACCGCCGGGGCCGGACGGGTCCGGCGGGGGCGTCATGGTGGCGAACGGGGCGTGGGAGATGCCGACGGCGCCGATGATCTCGCTCATGCCGGGTCCTTGCCGAGGAGGAGGAAGTCGTGGTGGACGCGCAGGTATTCGTCGGGTTTCTCCCACTGCGGCCAGTGGCCCGCGTCGGCGATCACGTGCAGGCGGGCGTCGGGCAGCCACTCCAGGAGCATCGCGGCCTCGTCGAGCCCGCCGGTGGGGTCGTGCTCGGTCCACAGCAGCAGGGTGGGGGCGGTGATCCGGCCGACCCAGGCGGGGTCCCAGGCGAAGTCCTTGCGCACCTCGGGATCCTGCAGCACCAGCGTGTTGGCGATCGCCCGGACGAAGCCGGGGCGGCTGTAGACGGCGCGCCGCAGGTTCACCAGCTCGTCGGTGACCATCTCCTTGTGGTGGAACAGGAACTCCACCCGGCGGCGTACGGTGGCGTCGTCGGGGGTGCGGACGGCGGCCATCGTGCTCTCCCGGAGCCGGGCCATCACCTCGGGCTTGTTGGCGATGTTGCCGGGGGTGTTGAGCACGAGGCGGTCCACGCGGTCGGGGTGGTGGGCGGCCGTCCAGGCGGTCACCCAGCCGCCGAGGGACTCGCCCGACAGGTGCGCGGCGTCGACGTCGAGGGCGTCCATCAGGCCGATGAGGTGGGCGGTGAGCACGTCGATCGTGTACGGCGTGTCCGGCAGGTCCGACCAGCCGTGGCCGACCATGTCGTACGCGGTGACGCGGAAGCTCTCGGCGAGGGCGGCGATGTCGCGGGCGTAGGCCTCCAGGTGCCCGCCGGTGCCGTGCAGCAGGATCAGGTCGGGACCCGACCCGGCCCGCAGCACGCGGGTGCGGACGCCGCCGACGTCCACGTGGCGCAGCTCGTGGTCCACGTCGCCGAGCTCGCCCCAGATGCTGATGTGCTCGGGCAGGTCACTCATCGCGGGTCCTCCTCGAAGCGCTCGCGGGCCTCCTTGACGGTCGCCAGGCCGGCGCTCTGCCTGCGGCCGACGCCGAGCAGGCCGAGCAGGCGGGAGTTCTCGATCGTGAGGAACTCGACCGGGCGCTCGGTGGAGTCGTTGTAGTGGCGGTGCCAGGTCCACGGCGGGGTGTAGATGAAGTCGCCGGTGGACCAGGTCTCGGTGTCGTCCTCGATCTCGCTGTGGCCCTCGCCCGAGATGACGTAGTGGACGGTCTCGTGGTGGTGGCGCTGCATGTCGGAGCTGAGGCCGGGCGGGATGGTCTGGCGGAAGATCTCGAAGGTGGTGGTGGGCAGCCTGCCGGCGATGAGCAGGCGGGTGGGATTGTGGACCTGGTCGGCGGGGAGTTCCTCCAGCTCGTCGGCGTGGACGACGACCGGGCGGGCGGGGCCGGGCCGTACGGTGGCCGAGATCGCGCCGAGGAAGTCGGCCATGCTGAAGTCGGGTCCCGACTGTGCCATCAGATCGTCTCCGTTCTTCCGCCGTCGACGGTGAGCACCGTCCCGTTGACGAAGCTCGCGGCCGGTGAGGCCAGGAAGGCCACGGCCGCGGCGACCTCCTCGGGCCGGGCGGCCCGGCCGACGGGGATGGTCGCGGTGTCCTCGGCGTCGAGGGTCGCGTAGTCGACGCCGCTGGCCGTGGCCCGGTTGTTCAAGATCTGCGCGCGGCGCTCGGTGGCGGTGGCTCCGGGGGCGACGCAGTTGACGGTGACGCCCTCGGCGGCGAACTCGCGGGCGAGCAGCTTCGCCGCGGCGTGCACCGCCGAGCGCAGGACCACGGACGTGGCCAGGTCGGGCTGCGGCTGCCGCACCGCGTTGGAGGTGATGAAGACGACCCGGCCGAAGCCGCGTGACGCCATCGCGGGGAGCGCGAGCCGGGCGAGCCGCAGCGGGCCGAGCAGGAGCAGGTCGAACGCCTCCTGCCAGCGTTTGTCGTCGACGTCGAGGATGCGGCCCGGCGGGGGGCCGCCCGCGTTGAGCACGAGGATGTCGAGCGTGCCGCCGCGGCTCTCGACCTCGCGCATGGCCGCCTCGGCGGCGTGCGGGTCGGACACGTCGTTGACGAGCGCGTCCACGACGCCGCCGGTCCGCGCGCGCAGGCGGGACGCGGCGGCCTCCAGCACGTCGGGGCGGCGGCCGGTGATGACGACGCGGTGACCCGCCCGGGCGAGGTGCTCGGCGATCGCGTATCCGATTCCGGTGGCGCCGCCACCGACGAGAGCGGTTCCAGCGGTGATGGCGGCCTCCCGAAGTACGGAGTCTTGGTCGCCGTCGGCGACGGGGTTAGCCTCACTCGTATGACCCCCCGGAGCCAACCGTGAGTCCCGCTGAGCGGGACTCGAGTCCCGAAGGGCTCGGCGGGCTCGATCGCGCCGCGGCGATTCTGGGCGCCTTCGACGCCACGCACCGTGAGCTGACGTTGTCGGCCCTGGTCGCCCGGTGCGGGCTGCCGCGGTCGACCACGCACCGCATCGCCGACCGAATGATCAGACTCGGCTGGCTGGACAAGCCGCGGGACCGCTACCGGATCGGCAACCGGCTGTTCGAGATCTCCAGCCTCGCCCCGATCCGGCACGAACTGCGCGAGGCCGTGCTGCCGTTCCTGCAGGATCTGCACAACGCGGCGAAGACGACGGTGCAGCTCGGGGTGCTCGACGGCACCCAGATCCTGATCGTCGAGAAGATCACCGGGCATCGGCCGATGCCGATGTTGTCCCAGGTGGGCGGGATGATTCCGGCGTACTGCTCGGCGCTGGGGCGGGCGATCCTCGCCTACTCCGATAGCGCGACCATCGGGGCGGTCCTCTCCGCGGGCATGCCGGCGCGCACGCCGCGGACGCTGACCAGCACGGTGGCGATCATGCGCGAGCTGACCGCGATTCCGCCGCGTGGGTGGGCGATCGACCGCGAGGAGGGGAACATCGGGGTGAGCTGCGTGGCGGCCCCGATCTTCGGGCCGCTCGGCGACGTGGTCGCGGCGCTCTCCGTCACCGGACCGACCGCGCTGGTGCGGGTGGATCGCATCGGCCCGGCCGTACGGCTCGCCGCCTCGGCGGCGTCCCGGGCGTACTCGACCCGGCGCTGACCTCGCCGCATCCGCCCGAATTCCACCCGAATCCCATCCGAATTCCGCCCGGATCCCCCCGGATTCCACCGTCTCCGCCGCGTCCCGTCGGCCGATGCGAGTCCCGGTGAGCGGGACGGTCGCTTGCGCATCACCTGACGGAACTACACGCTGTGATCTCCGACACACCTGGACCGGACTAAGTGGCGAACTTGAAGGAGGCGGCCGTGTCCCTCGGCGGTGGCTACATGCTCTCCTCGCGCGGTGGTCGAGCGATCTCGGCGATCGGGCTCGGGATCACGATGAAAACCGACGGCACATCCACCCACGACGCCTACTCGCTGTTCGAGTACGCCGTCCCTCCGCACGTCGACGGCCCCCCTCCGCACGTGCACACCCGCGAGGACGAGTCGTTCATCTGCCTGGCCGGGCGACTCGACGTCCACCTGGGCGGCGAGGACTTCACGCTCAACTTCGGCGACTACCTGTTCCTGCCGCGGGACGTGGTGCACACCTTCCGCAACCCGTACGACGACGAGGCGAGGATCATCTCGGTGGTCTCGCCGGCCGGCCTTGAGCGCTACTACCAGGCGCTCGCGGAGCTGCCGCCGGGCCCGCGGGACATCTCGCTGATGAAGAAGATCATGGCCGAGTACGGTCTCATACTGCAGCTTCCGCCCGAGGTCGGGTAGCCGTGCGAATCGCGATCATCGGCGCGGGCGTCGCCGGTCTCGCCACGGCCAAGGTGCTCAAGCAGGCCGGGCACGACGTCCACGTGTTCGACAAGGCCCCGGACGTCGGCGGCGTCTGGAGCCGCACGCGCCGCTACCCGGGCCTCACCACACAGAGCCCGAAGGCGCAGTACTCGCTGTCGGACTTCCCCATGCCGAAGTCCTATCCGGAGTGGCCGACCGGCGAGCAGATCCAGGAATACCTCGCCGCGTACGCCACCGAGTTCGGCCTCGATCCCGCCATACGGCTCGGCACCGAGGTGACGGCCGCCCGGCCCGGCCCCGACGGCCGGTGGACGGTCGCGTTCCGCGACGCCGCGGGCGGTCCGGAGGAGGCCGAGACGTTCGACCGTCTCGTCGTCGCCAACGGCGTCTTCTGCGAGCCCGCCGTACCGGACTATCCGGGCCTGGCGGGGTTCGAGGCGGCGGGCGGGCGGCTGTGCGCGGGCACCGACTTCCACGACGCCGAGGAGGCGCGCGGCAAGCACGTGCTGGTGGTCGGCTACGGCAAGTCGGCCTGCGACGTCACGGTGCCGATCAGCCGGGTCGCGGCGAGCACCGACGTGATCGCCCGGCAGCTGCTGTGGAAGGTTCCACGGAGGATCGGCGGCTTCCTCAACTTCAAGATGCTGCTGCTGACCCGGATGGGCGAGGCGCTGTTCCGCTACATCCGGCTGCGCGGCTTCGAGAGATTCCTGCACGGGCCGGGCAACGGCATCCGCCGACGGATGATCAACTCGATCGGGTCGGTCTCCGTGCGGCAGTTCGGCCTCAAGAAGCTCGACCTGGTGCCGCCGGGGCACATGGAGGACATCGTTCGCGGCGCGATCGGGCTCGCGACCGAGGGTTTCTACGAGGGGGTCGCCGACGGATCCATCACCGTGCGCCGCGATCGCACCGTCGCCCGGCTGCTCGCCGAGGATGGCCGGCCGTACGCCGAACTGAGCGACGGCACCCGGCTCTCCGCCGACCTGGTCGTCTGCGCGACCGGGTTCACGCAGGGCGTGCCGTTCCTCGGCGAGGACGTCCAGAGGCGGCTGTTCGACGAGCGCGGGAACTTCATGCTCTACCGGCAGATCCTGCCGCTCGACGTTCCCGGGCTGTACTTCAACGGCTACAACTCCTCGTTCTTCAGCCCGTTGAACGCGGAGATGGCGGCGGCCTGGATCGCCGCCGATCTCGCCGGCGCGGTGGCGCTGCCCGACGTGGAGTCGATGCGCGGGGCGGTCGTGGCGCAACTGGCGTTCATGGACGGTGCCACGAACCGGCATCACTGCCGGGGCACGAAGATCATCCCGTTCTCGCTGCACAACGTGGACGAGGTGCTGGGCGACCTCGGCCTGAACATCGCAGGGCGGGTCAGGGCGTCGCACTGGCTCAACCCCGTCGATCCGGCGGCGTACCGGGGGGTCGTCCCGGCGCTGCTCGAACGGCTGGCGCGCGACGGGGCGCTTCCGACCGGTACGGCGGGCGCCGACGGGACCGGCGGGCGGTTCACGCGGGAGCGGGTCGAACCCAACATCGCCGGCTGAGCCGTGGCCCGGCGGGATCCCCGCCCCCGCCGGGCGAGCCCCGCCACCCGCGTGCCGGACGCGTCCTGATAGTGGGGGCCTTACGGCGCGGGCCGGGTGGCCAGGTGGGTGAGCCGCTGGGCCCAGGCCCGGATGGAGGTCCAGTCCCGCAGGTCGCGGCGCCTGCGGCGGCCCGGCGGGTCCACGCCGCCGAAGACGGCGACGGTGGTCGGGGCGAGCCAGGGGAACCTGGCGAGGGCGCGGTCGATCTGCAGGCGGGCGCGGTGCCAGCTCAGGCCGTCCTCGGTACGCGGGCCCACCGCGTACAGCGCGATCGGAGGCAGGTGGTCGCGGTGGTATTTGAGGAAGCGGCGGGCCTCGCGGTGCCAGCGGCCGTTGTAGAGCGGCGCGCCCAGGACCACGAGGTCGAAGATCCTGAGCGGCCCGCGCACGTCGCGGGCGGGCAGGCACTCGACGTGGACGCCTTCGGCGCGCAGGGTCTCCGCGATGTCCTCGGCGACCTGCTGGGTCGAGCCGTTTCGGGTCGCGAACGCCACCAGGACGGTCGACATCGCACTCACCTTCGTCCTCCGGGTCTCGTCGTGTGCGCGGTGGCCGCGGGGCCACACCGACGCCGCCGACGACCAGGATCGAGCGGGTCGGAACGTGGCGTCCAAGGCGAAGCCGGTGAAGCCGAAGGGAAGGATCTGCGCCACCCGGATGACCGCGGCGAACCCGACGCCATTTGCGAGCATATCCCCCGCAGCGCGTAGTCGGGGGGCGGACCGGGGCGGCGGCCGTCATGGCGGGTCTCCCTGCTCCCCAGGTGGTTTCGGCTCCTCTGGCGGTTTCGGCTCCCCCGGCGGTTTCGGTCCGGTGGGTGGCGTCGAAGGGCGCGCAGGCGGAAGAATGGGGATGACGGGCCGGAGCCTGGGTAATCCTAAGCGCAATCAAGGTCAAACTGGCATAAACCTTGTCAATTGATCATCGGATGTCGCTAGAGTCATGCCCATGTCTGACCCACAGATCGACCCCGCGGGGAACACGCAGCAGTTCAAGGCCTTCGCGCAGCGCCAGCAGCAGCAGGAGGAGGTCGCCGAGGGCCGTCCCGGTTACCTGATCCCCGCGATCGTGATCGGCGTGCTCGTCGTGGCGGCCGTCGTCGTTTATCTGATCGTCCGCTGACCGGGGGAACGTCCCACACGTCACGGGGAACCTTCCGCGCGTAGACGGGGGAACCATCCCGCGCGAAGGCACACGCCGAAGGCGAATCGCCGCCCTCGGCGTTTTCGCGTACCCTTTGGGCCCACTGGGGTTCACCAGCGAGGAGGCCGGCGAGGGAGCCGACGAGGAGGCTACGGTGGCGGAGCCTGGCGGCGGCGGTGCGGGCCCGGTCCCCGAGCACGCGGGCATCGTGATCATCGGATCCGGTTTCGCCGGCCTCGGCATGGCGATCAGGCTGAAGGACGCCGGCTACCACGACTTCGTCGTACTGGAGAAGGCCGGGCGGCTCGGCGGCACGTGGCGGGACAACAGCTATCCGGGCTGCTCGTGCGACGTGCCCTCGTATCTGTACTCCTTCTCCTTCGCCCTGCATCCCGGCTGGACGCAGGTGTTCTCGCCGCAGCGGGAGATCTGGGACTACCTGGAGTGGTGCGCCGACCGGTACGGCGTGCGGCGGCACATCCGGTTCGGGCGTGAGGTGGCCGAACTGGAGTACGACGACGCGAGGCGGCGGTGGCGGGTCGTGCTCGCGGGCGGCCAGGTGGTGACGGCGAACGCGGTGGTCGCCGGTTTCGGCGCGCTTCACGTCCCCTCATATCCGGATATTCCGGGGCGGGAGCGGTTCACCGGCCCGGCCTTCCACTCCGCGCGGTGGGATCACTCCCAGGACCTGACCGGCAAGCGGGTCGCCGTGATCGGCACCGGGGCGTCGGCGATCCAGTTCATCCCGGAGATCGCCGCACGGGCCGGGCGCCTCACCGTCTTCCAACGCACCGCGCCCTGGGTCCAGCCCAGGCCGGACCGGGCCACCTCGCCGAGGCTGCGCCGCCTGCTGCGGACGGTGCCGCTCGCGAACCGGGCCCTGCGCATCGCGATCTACTGGGGGCTTGAGCTGCGCGGGCTGGGCTTCACCGTGCATCCGCGCCTGATGCGACGCCAGGCCGAGACGGCCCTGCGGTACCTGGAACGCCAGGTGCCCGACCCGCGGCTGCGCGCCCGGCTCACCCCCGGCTACGGCATCGGCTGCAAGCGCATCCTGCTGTCGAGCGTCTACTATCCGGCGCTCCAGCGCGACAACGTCGAGCTGGTCACCGACCGCGTCACCGAGATCCGGGAGCGCTCGATCCTCGACGCGGGCGGGCGCGAGCACGAGGTGGACGTCATCGTGTACGGCACCGGCTTCAAGGTGACCGAGTCGCTCGCGGAGCTGCGGATCACCGGGCGGGGCGGGCGGAAGATCCAGGACGCCTGGCGCGACCGGGTGGAGGCGTATCTCGGCACCACGGTGGCGGGCTTCCCCAACCTGTTCTTCCTGTCCGGCCCGAACACCGGGCTCGGCCACACCTCGGTCGTCTTCATGATGGAGGCGCAGACGCACTACATCCTGGAATGCCTGCGCCTGCTGTCCCGGACCGGGGCGCGGGCGCTGGACGTGCGGCCCGGCGCGCAGCGGGAGTTCAACCGCCGCCTGCGCCGCAGGCTGGACCGCCGCGTCTGGTCCACGGGCGGCTGCCGGAGCTGGTACCTCGACGGCAAGGGCGGCAATCCCACCATCTGGCCCGGCACGACCGCCGAGTTCTGGGCGCGTACGCGCAGGGTGCGGCGGCGGGCGTACGAGCTGATCCGCTGAGCCCCGGCGGACGCCGAGCGCCGACAACGGGAGGGCCGCGCGGACCATCTCACTCCGTGTGCCTTCCAGAAAGATCTCTCAGGACACGCCCCGCTCTACGGGCGGCGGACCGTGTGGCCAGGATCCGCACGATTTCTTCACAAGTTGGCCGGATCCTTCTGCACGACCTCGGCCTAGGCTCACGGGCGTGGCAAACCCACTGCAAAGGCGCATCCTTGTCGTCGAGGACGACGCCACCATCGCGCTGGCCGTACAGAACCGGCTGATCGCGGAGGGGTTCGAGGTGCGGGTCGCGGCCGACGGGGAGCGTGCGCTCGCGGCCTACTCCCGGTCGGAACCCGACCTCGTCGTGCTCGACCGGCTGCTACCGGGGGTGGACGGGGTGGAGGTGTGCCGCCGCATGCAGGCGGCCCGCCCGGTCCCCGTCCTCATGCTGACCGCGCTCGGCGAGGAGACCGACCTGCTGGTCGGCCTCGGCGTCGGCGCGGACGACTACATGACCAAGCCGTTCAGCATGCGCGAGCTGGTCGCCCGCATCCACGCGCTGCTGCGCCGGGTGGACCGGGCCGCGCAGCTCGTCAACGAGGACACGGTGCTGCGAATCGGCGATCTGGAGATCGACCGCGGCGAACGCCGGGTCTTCATCCGGGGCGAGGAGGCGACGCTGACGCGCACCGAGTTCGACCTGCTGTGCAGGCTCGCCGAGCGTCCCGGGCAGGTCTACGAGCGGGAGCGGCTGCTCGCCGACATCTGGGGCTTCTCCGAGGCGGCGGCGACCCGCACGGTGGACAGCCACATCAGGGCGCTGCGCCGCAAACTCGGCCCGGACGTGGTCCGCACGGTGCACGGCGTCGGCTACGCCCTGGTCCGCAGGGTGGGTGCATGAGGCCGCTGGACTTCCTCGGGCGGATCAAGGCCAAGCTCGGCATCGTCATCCTGCTCGCCGTCGCGGTGGCGATCCTCGTCAACGAGTACGGCCGCTACCTCGGCGTACCGGGCTTGGCGCGGATGGCCGTGGCCGGGCTGATCAGCCTGGCGATGGCACAGCTCCTCGGGCGGGGCATGACCCGGCCGCTGCGGCAGATGGCCGCCGCCGCGCAGACCATCGCCAAGGGCCGGTACGACCTGCGGGTCTCGGCCACCTCGCGGGACGAGGTGGGTGAGCTCGCGCGGGCGTTCAACGCGATGGCGGCCGACCTCGGCGAGGTGGACCGCCAGCGCCGCGAACTGGTCGCCAACGTCAGCCACGAGCTGCGCACCCCCATCACCGGGCTGCAGGCCGTGCTGGAGAACGTCGTCGACGGGGTGTCGCCGCCCGACCGGGCGACCCTCGGCACCGCCCTCGCACAGACCGAGCGCCTCGGCCGCCTGGTCACCCAACTGCTTGATCTGTCGCGGCTCGACTCGGGGGCGCGGCTGATCGAGCCGGAGGTGTTCGACCTCGCCTCGCTGTGCCGCCAGGCGGTCCGGGAGTCGCGGCTGGCCAGAGACGACGTGAGCGTCGAGTACTCGGTGCCGGTGAACGTCACCCTGTTCGCCGACCCCGCGCTGCTCGCCCAGGTCCTCGCCAACCTCCTCGACAACGCCGTACGGCACAGCCCACCCGGCGGCGTCGTGCTGCTGCAGGCGAGGGTGACCGAACAGACCGTCCAGATCACCATCACCGACCAGGGCCCCGGGATCCCGCCCGCCGAGCGGATCCGCGTGTTCGAGCGCTTCTCCCGCCTCGACGCCGGCCGTACGGCCGACGCGGGCGGCGCGGGGCTCGGCCTCGCCATCGCCAAGGAGATCGTCGAGATGCACGGCGGCTCCCTCCAGGCGTCCGATCCCGCTGCCGGGCGCGACACCGGCTGCCGCATGGTCATCGACTTACCCAGGAGTCTCATCGTGACCGACCAGTCCGAGCCCGCCCTGCCGCCTCCCGCCATGGATCCGGCCGGGCCGCGAGCACACGCACAGCCTTCCATCCCCGAAGCGAGGCCCGACGAGGGTTCGGCCGTGCCACGTGGAGACGGAGCACGGGAACCGGCGGCGATTGAGGGCACCGGCGGCAGGACCGACGACGGCGGCCCCGCGGCAACCCACCCGGAGGCCCGTACCACCGATGCCACGAACGCGCAGGGTGCCGACGGTCAGGCCGAAGCGGGTCACAGCAGGAGTGCACACACCACCGAAGACACGACTGTGACCGACAGCCCGACCACGCCGACGCACATCGGGCGTCCGGAGGGGACGGCGTCCGCGGCCAGTGGCATGGCATCCGGGGCCGGAGGGGATGCCCAAGGCCGGGTCGGCGAGGGCCCCCAAGGCGACACCCCTCGCGGTGAGATCGTGGCCAGTGGCGCGTCCGGTTCCGGACGAACCCCCGCAGAGCGGAACCTGAGCACCGTGGACACGCTGGCCTCGGGCCTTTCCGTGGCCGCAGTCCTGGAGTATCCGTCCTCGCAGGCCACCGCCCCGCCACCGCCGTACGGCCCGCCTCCCCCGACCGCGACCAACGCGGGAGCCGCCATGCTCACCACACGCACCGTGCTGGGCGGCGTGCTCGGTGCGGTCGTGGGGTTCTTCGGGGGAATCGTCCTGGCGCTGGTCACGGCGGCGACCTTCGAGAGCGGCGGAATCGCTCTGGCCACGCTGCTGTTCACCACGGTCGCGGGAATGATGCTCGGCGCGGCTCTCGGGCAGCGCAGCGGCACCCAAGCCGACGCGCCGGGGCAGCCACAGGGCGGCCCCGCCCAGGGGATCGCCGGATCGCGGGCTGAAGCCGGGGAACCGAGGACGACGGGCGCGACCGGTGATCTCAACGCGACCGGGGCCGCCGGAGCCTGGGACAGGGCCGCGACGCTGGACGGTACCCGCGCGGGAGCGGCCGGAGCAGGTGCGGAGAGCCCCGTCGGCGCCGGCTCCACCGGCGTCTGGTCCGTCGGCGCCGGAACGTTCGCCCAGAGCCCCGGAGGTTCGGGTGTGCCGCGGCCGGGGGCGGCGACCGGGGCCGGAGGCGTGGGGGTCAGGCGCACGAGCCCGCAGGAGTACGTGCCTCCGCCGCTGTTCCCACGGCCCGTCCTGCCGAAGGCGCCCATGTGGATGCTGCCCGCCGCGTGCGCGGTGGGCGTGGTGGCCGCGATCGCGCTGCCGTACAACGCCCCGGGCCTGGGGTTCGTCGTCGTGGCGGTGCTGATGGGGCTCGCGGCGCTGCCCGCCGCGCGGCACCGCGTCACGCCGTGGACGATCGCGTTCGGCCTGGTCGCGTACGCGCTGGTGGCGTTCGCGCTGTTCCGGGACGCCGAGTGGCTGGTCGGCCCGCTGCTGGCGGCGGCGTTCGGGCTGGCCGCGCTGGCGGTCTCCGGCGGCGGGCGCGGCTGGCTGGGGGCGATCCGGGGCGGCATGTCGGTGCCGCTGGCGATGTTCCAGCTCCCGTGGTTCCTGTCCGAGCCGGTCAAGCGCCTGGCGCCGCGCCTCCGGATGGGCCCGCTGCTCGCGGGGACCGCCCTGACGGTCGTGCTCGTCGCGATCTTCGCGGTGCTGTTCAGCTCGGCGGACGCCGTGTTCTCCTCGCTGGTCGACGACCTTTTCCAGACGCCGGTCTGGGCCGAGTCGCTGCCGATACGGATCCTCGCCTTCGTCGTCTTCGCGGCGCTGGTGAGCGCCTCCATCCTGGTCGCGCTGCGCCCGGTGGCCGAGCCGGTGCTGCCGGACATGCGGCTGCGGGCGAGCCGTACGCTGTGGATGATGCCGCTGACCGCGCTGAACCTGCTGTTCGCGGCGTTCGTGACCGTGCAGATCACGGTGCTGTTCGGCGGGAACGAGCGGGTGCTGAGCACGGCGAACCTCAGCTACGCCGAGTACGCCCGCTCCGGCTTCTTCGAGCTGGTCACGGTGAGCGTGTTCGTGCTGGCGATCGTGGCGGCGGCGAGCGGCGGCCTCGCGCTCGGCCGGGGCCGGGACCGCTGGTGGCTGGCCGGCCTGCTCGGCGTGCTGTGCGTCCTCACCCTGGTCATCCTCGCCTCGGCGCTGCACCGGCTGAACCTCTACACCGACGCCTACGGCCTGTCCCGGCTGCGCGCCAGCGTCATCGCCACAAGCTGGTGGCTGGCCGCGGTGTTCGTGCTGGTCATCGTCGCCGGTGCGGTACGGCTCACGCGTGGCCGGGCGACCTGGCTGCCCCGCGCGCTGATCCTGCTGACCGGGCTGTCCCTGGTGGCGTTCGCCGCCTGGAACCCCGACCTGCGGGTGGCGGAGACCCAGCACCGGATCCGCGGCGTGGAACGCCTTGACTACGGCTACCTGCGCGACCTGGGGGCCGAGGCCGTACCCGCCCTGGACCGCCTGCCGGAGCCCGCCCGCAGTTGCGTCCTCACGGACGTCTACCACGGCAGACTCCTGGGCCTGCCCGAGGCGTCGTGGGCCGGCTGGAACCTCGCCCGTGCGCGGGCCCGCGAGATCATCGAGCGCCGCCCCATCATCCCCCAGCAGAACTGTCCCTACTGACGTCCCGTCGAGAAGAAACGCCCGGCGGGCCTTCTCCAGGTGGCTCCAGGTGGCTCCAGGTGGCGGCACGACGGTGGGCCTTTGGCCGGGACCGGCGGTGGAGGCGGATAGCGTGGAGGCATGCTTCGGACCCTGTTCGCGCCCAGGCTGCTGGGCCTCCATCTGCTGTTGATCGGGGTGCTGGTCTCCTTCACCCTGCTCGGGCGATGGCAGCTCGGGGTCTTCGAGGAGTCGGGGCGGCCGCGGTCCGCCGACGACCCGGCCCCGGTCGCCGTGACCACGCTGGCGCCGCTCGGTCCGTCGATGGCGGCGGACGCCGTCGCGCGGCGGGTGACGGCCCGGGGCACCTTCGACGCGGCGCGGCAACTGCTCGTCGCCGACCGTACGCCGAACGCCGCCGGGCCGGGCGGGCGTGCGGCGAGCGGGCAGGGGTACTGGCTGCTCACGCCGCTGCGGCTGGACGACGGGACCCTCGTCGCGGTGGTCCGCGGCTGGGTGGCCTCGGCCGGGGACCCGGCCACGGCCGTGCCGACGGGGACGGTCACGGTCACCGGGCGGCTGCAGCCGCCGGAGTCGACCGACAGCGTGCAACGCGGCGGGCGCCTGCCCGAGGGCAAGGTGGCGACGGTGTCCACGGCCGAACTGATCAACATCTGGACGGGGGAACGGCTGCGCAACGGCTTCGTGATCGCGACCGCGCCGATCGGCGGCGGCACGCCCGCGCCACGCATCATCGTCACCTCCCCGCCGACCGTGGGCGGGGCGTTCACCTGGCGCAATCTGGCGTACGCCGCGCAGTGGTGGATCTTCGCCGGGTTCGCGGTGTTTGTCTGGTACCGCTATGTGCGCGATGCCGTACAGGGGAGGCGGGGCGCGACCTCTCCGGAGGAAGCGGCCGACGCCGCCACCGGAGCAGCGCTCACCGGGGCATCGGCGGCCGGACCTGACGCGAAGGACGACGCCGGGCCGGATCCGGTCCGCACCGGGAAGGACGGCGAGCGCGCGGCGGTGCCGGGCGAATAGCAGCCGGGATCGGCGCGGTCCGGCCTGCGCGGGGAGTGTGCTCTACCGGTTGTAGTGCGGTCGGCGGAGCGACCACCGCGGCGGGCGGATATGGTGTGTGTCGATCCCCGAACCAGTCGTCCGCGCGTAGCCGACGCCGGACGCGTGATCTCCGAACAAGGTAGTGATCAGCCGTGGAATCCGCGCTCAAGCCGTTTCGCATCATGGCCTACGTCGTCGGCGTCATGCTGCTCGCCCTGGTGGGGGCGATGGTGCTGAAGTACGGCTTCGGCGAGGGCGGCGCCGTGTCGGTGGTCGGGCCCATCCACGGCTTCCTGTACGCCGTCTACCTGCTGACCGCGCTGAACCTCGGGCTCAAGGCCCGCTGGTCGTGGGTGTACCTGCTGGGCGTGCTGCTCGCGGGGACGATTCCGCTGCTGTCGTTCGTGGCCGAACGCAAGGTCACCCAGCGGGTACACCGCCAGACCGCGACCGCGTGATCAGCGGCCGATCTGCCGCCGCCGGATGCGCCTCAGACGCGCCCGCTGCGACTCATCCAGCATGAAGTAGGCCGCGACCGGCGCGCCGAGCGCGACGATCACGATCAGCCACGCGACCAGCGACGGCAGCAGCATGAGTGCGAGCAGGGACGCGATACCCGCGCCCACGTAGTACTTCCCCAGTGGCGACATGTCGGGCCTTTCGTTTCGGGGGGTGGATCCCCGTCTGCCATTCTGGCGCGTGCGGGCCGGATCCGCCGCACCGCAGGTGCCCGGCTCGCCTGTTTCCGCACGGATCGCCACCGGTTCAACGCACGCGCCGTCCGCGGAAGTTCCACGGACCGCGGCCCTTGCGCTGCCCACCACGGCCCACCACGGCCCATCACGGCCCCCCTGCGCTTGGCAGACGGGCGATGTCAGGGCCTGACGACCAGAGCGCTCCCTCCGCCCCTGCGGGTGGGCTCCGCGACGGCCTGGATCCGGCCCCGGCCGAGGAACTCCAGGGCGGTGGCCGCGCCGAGTTCGCCGGTGGGCGGCCCGGGGGCGACGGTGAAGGTGTGGCCGAGGGCGGTCAGGGCGGGTCCGTGGGCGTCGATGAAGGCCGGCTCGGCCTGGGTGGCGGCGGCGTTGCGCTGGCTGGCGCGGGGGGCGGCGAGCGCCTCCGGGAGCCGCATGCCCAGCTCGTAGCGGTTCACGAGGATCTGCAGCACGGTGGTGATGATCGAGGCGCCGCCCGGGGAGCCGACGGCGAGCAGCGGGCGTCCGTCCTTGACGACGATGGTGGGGGCCATGGACGAGCGGGGACGCTTGCCGGGGCCGGGGAGGTTGGGGTCGTTCTCGGCGGGGCCGAAGGTGAAGTCGGTCAGCTCGTTGTTGAGCAGGAAGCCGCGGCCGGGGACGACGATGCCGCTGCCGCCGGTCTGCTCGATCGTGATGTTGTACGCGACCACGTTGCCCCACTTGTCGGCCACGACGAGGTGGGTGGTCTCCGGGCCCTCCGGCTGCTCGGACACGCCCTTGGGCTGGGGGCCGGCAGCGGGCGCGCCGGGGCACGGGTCGTACGAGCCGTCGGGGACGCCGGCGGCGGCCGGGTGGGCCATGGCGCGATCCCCGATCAGGCAGGCGCGCTCCTTGGCGAAGCCGTCCGACAGCAGCTCGCGCAGCGGCACCCGTACCTGGTCCGGGTCGCCGACGTAGGCGTTGCGGTCGGCGAACGCCAGCCGGGACGCCTCCAGGTATTCGTGCAGGCCCACCGTGGGCAGCGCCTCAAGGATGTTGAGCGCCTCGCCGACCGTGGAGCCGCCCGAGGACGGCGGGGCCATGCCGTAGACGTCCATGCCCCGGTAGGACACGCGGGTGGCCGGGCGCTCGACGGCCCGGTAGGCGCGCAGGTCCGAGCGCTCCATGAGGCCGGGCCGTACGGTGCGGGTGGAGCCGGGCGTGACCGGGGGCCGCTTGACGGTGGCGACGATCTCCTCGCCCAGCCGACCGTCGTAGAGCCAGCGCGCGCCGCGCAGGCCCAGGTCGCGGTAGGTGCGGGCGAGGTCGGGGTTGCGGAAGACGGTGCCGACGGCCGGGGGCGCGCCGCCGGGCAGGAACAGGGCGGCGGTAGAGGTGAAGTCCTTGAAGCGGTCGGCGTTCTGCGCGGTCTGGTCGTGGAAGGTCTGGTCCACGGTGAAGCCCTTGGACGCGACCTCGATCGCGGGCCGCAGCGCCTCCCGCAGCGAGATCGTGCCGAAGCGGCGCAGCGCCAGGTCCCACTGCGCCACGCTTCCCGGCACGCCGACCGACAGGCCGCTGGTGACCGCCTGGTCGAACGGGATCGGCGCGCCGTTCTCCTGCAGCGAGGTGGAGGTCATCGCCCGCGGGGCCGTCTCCCGGCCGTCGATCGTGTGCACCTTGCGGTGGCGGGCGTCGTAGTAGACGAGGAAGCCGCCCCCGGCGAGCCCGGCCGAGTACGGCTCGGTCACCCCGAGCGTGGCCGCCGCCGCGACGGCCGCGTCCACGGCGTTGCCGCCCTGTTCGAGCACCGTGAGCGCCGCCTTGCTGGCGTCGAGGTCCACCGTGGACACGGCTCCGCCGTACCCCTCGGCGACCGGCCGCTTGACGGGCTCGCCCCATCGCGGCGTCTCGGCGACGGCGGGCGGGGTGACGAGTGCCACGGCGACGGCCAAACCGATCGGGACGACAGTGAGCCGTTTCAACGCGCACCTCCAACGACAGGTCAGACCAGCATGACTCATAAGGTCAGAAATCCGCCCGTGGGTTGTCCGCATCAGGCCACCGCTGTGGGCGAATTCGTACCGGCATACCGTTGATGCGCGCGGGTTCCTCCGTGGCCGCGGCCCTTGAGGGCACGGCCGCGTACTCCCTGGGGTGCAGAGCGCTGTGCTACGACGGGACGAGGCGTCGTCCCAGCAGGTGCCGGTACGTTGCATACGTGCGCACCTCGCCCCGCTGGCTCGACCCGCTGCTGCCCGTCATCCTGGGAGCGGTCGCGCTGGGCGGTTCGCGGCTGGCGCAGATCGCGCCCAACGACGAGATCGCCGCGAAGCTGTTCATGTCCCCCGCCACGGCCAAAACCCACGTCAGCCGCGCCATGATGAAACCCGGCGTCCGCGAACGGGCCCGGCTCGTCGTCATCGCGTACGAGTCCGGCCTGGTCAAAGCCCGGTGGATGTGACGCCCGCGATCGGGTCCATGGGCCATGTACGCCCAGCGTCGTAGCGAACCGGCGCGTCGGCACCACTCGGGCCGTAGCGGCGAAAGGTCCCCAGAGCCGATGGCACGCGGCGGCTCGGGAGAGGATCGTGAGAGGCACGACGACCTGGCGTCCTCACGACAGGAGAAACGACATGCCTTTCGCGCACATGGGCGGACCCGGATTCTTTTGGCCCATCATCCCGCTGCTCTGGATGCTCTTCTGGGGCGCTCTGATCTTCCTCTTCGTACGGGCGCGCCGGCGGGGCTGGAATCCGTGGGGCGACACGCGGCCGACGTCGCCGATCGCGAACGCCGAGACGATCCTCGCCGAGCGCTTCGCGCGGGGCGAGATGACCGACGACGAGTACTACCAGCGCCTCTCCGTGCTCAAGGAGGGCCGCTCCTGACGCCCTCCCCGGCCTGACGGACCCGTTGGGATCTCTCAGTCGACGGAGTCGATGTGACCGGTGGCTGGTTCGTGTCGGTTTCCGCGCGGATCACGCTCGGCCGTCCCGACAGGCGCGCACGGCAGATCGCCCGCGCTGGAACCGGCCGCCAGTCCATCCACTCCAAGATCGCCCCTGACATCGGACCGGCCGGGAAGCCGGGCGATCGGACGCCGGACCGCCGGATCGGCCGATGACGCCGACGGTCAGGTGCTCTCGCCTCGAAGGCGATCCCTGCACCGCCGAATGCCCCGTCGCCACCTCTGGCCGCCGTTCGGTAACGCAACTGTCACTGGTAGCACGCGACAAGTCACATTACGGTGCAACAAAGTCACTTTGCGGCAACGAGGTTCGCATGCCCCCTTCGACCGGGCCCGGCATCGCCCCCACGGGCTGAGCGTGGATTCCGTCGCTTTGTTCTTCGGCGGGCTGGCCGCCGGCCTGGTGGCGGGGTCCGGCACGTGCACCCTCGCCCAAGGGGGGCTGCTGGTCGCGCTCGTGCGGTCGCCGGGATGCGCGCCGACCCGTCCCTCCGCCTCCGGTCCGCGCCTGGTGGTGGCGTTCGCCGCCGGACGGTTCGTCTCGCATGTGATCGCGGGCGCCCTGCTCGGGGTGCTCGGCGGCGCGGTGCGGCTCGGCCCTGCGCTCAGAGCAGTGCTGTTGATCGCCGCCGGGGTGATCGTCGTGGTGCTCGCCCTCCGCCTCCTCCGTGGGGCGCGCTCGGGCCATCCGGCCGGATGCGACGAGCCCACCTGCCCGGACGCCACGGCGGGGCAGGGCCGGGCGCCGGGGACGACACGGGCGCTCGTGGTGGGGGCGGCGACGGTTCTGGTGCCGTGCGGGGTGACGCTGAGCATCGAGGTCGTGGCCGTCTCCAGCGGCTCGGCGGCGGGCGGCGCGCTGGCGATGGCGGGGCTCGTCATCGGCAGCACGCCCGCCTTCGCCGTGCTCGGCCTGCTGCTGCGGCGGGCCGCCGCGACGCGGTTCGCCGCCGTCGCCGCGGCGGCGGCGATCGTGGCCGGGCTATGGACGGCCGCCTCCGGGCTGCGCCTCGCCGGATGGCTGCCCGACGGCGCCTCGACGGCGGCTTCGGCGGCCACGGTCGCGGTACGCCCCGACGGCGTCCAGGCCGTCACGATCTGGGCCACCGCCGAGGGTTACCGGCCCGGCGTCGTCGTCCTCCGCGCGAACACGCCCACCGAGATCGCCTTCCGAGTCGCCGACGGCGCGTCCTGCACCCGTGCCCTGACCTTCGAGGGCACCGACACCGCCCTCCCCGCCACCGTCGAACTCCCCCCGCGCCCGCCCGGACGGTTGCGCTACGTGTGCGGGATGGGGATGTACCTCGGCTTCATCGAGTTCCGGTGACTTCCGCCGCCCAGCCAAGCTGGAAATTTCACACGCGGGCTGGATTTGCCGCCTTATGCCGACCCCCCTAGGAAGGCCCAGAGGCGTTTCGCGGCTTTGACGTCCCGGTCACGCCGGCGGAAGTGAGAGCTGGGCGAGCAGATTTCGCGGAGAGGTCCGCGCGTACGCGGACCCAGCGGGGTTCGCGCCGACCGCGACCACACGCTCCGCCGTCAGGCACGGCTCCACTCGATCGTCAGGGTGCGTCCCTGCGCCCTCCCCGCCTCCGCCGCAGGGGTGCGGGTGCCCGGATCGAGCGGGTTTGCGCCTGCCGCCGCCAGCGATGCCGCATCCGGTTCGATGACCGCCACCTCGGCACCGCCCGCGCGCAGCTCCTCGACGGCCTGGGCCAGCGGCTTCTCGACGCCGAGCAGTTCGTTGCCGCCGAGCGGCGCGATCACCAGCACGCGTGCGGCGCCCGCGGCGTAGTCGGCGTTGGTGGCGGAGCGGATGCCGCCGTCGATGTACCGCCGGCCGTCGATCGTCGCGGGCGGCCACACCCCCGGTACGGCACAGCTCGCGGTGACGGCGTCCACCAGGCTCACGCCCGAGTCGTTGCCGAACACCACCGGCTCCCCGGTCTCGGCGTCCACCGCGACGATACGCAGCGCGCGGGCGGGCCAGTCGTGCGACGGCAGCCGCGATTCGATCACCGCACGCCGTTCGGGCTCGGGCACGGTCGTGGCGTCAAGGGCGAACCGGCCCACCGCGCGCCGTACATCCGCCGGGTCGGTGAGGCCCTCCAGCAGGGCGGCCAGTTGCGCGCCGAAGTTCACCAAGTCCACGTCGGCCTTGATCTCGGCGGCCTGCAACTCGGGTACGGTCTGCCGGGCGTACAGCTCCTCCAGGCTCAGCCCGCTGCCCAGCTGGGCCGCGACGGTCGAGCCGGCCGAGGTTCCGATGATCACCTCGGCCGCCGTGACGTCCCGGCCCGCGTCGGCCAGTCCGGTCAGCAGCCCGGTGATCCACGCGATTCCGGCGACACCGCCGCCGCCCAGCACCAACGTGTCGGTCATGACCCACCTCCGCGCGAAGCACACCCTTTGGTGGGCACTCTAGGGTTGGTCGGCGCTCAAGGAGCGGTCGGGGGGCGAGACCGCATCGGTTCTCGATTACCGTGCGCGACGACACGGTCACATGTCACCCTGACTCCATGAGGTTCTGGAGGGGAGAGCCCGAAGCCGCAGCCCACCCGGCCGTGCCGGTCCCCCGTGCTCCAGAGCCGGAGGCGTCCTACGCCCCACCGCCATCGCTCGCCCCACCGCCGCCGCTCGCCACAGCGCGACCCATCGCGGAACGGCCCGTCATGGGGCGGTCCACCGCGGAGCGGCCCGCCCCGGACCTGCTCGGCGCGGAACCGCCCGACCCGGAACTGCTCGGCGCGGCGCAGGCCGGTGACCCGCTCGCCGCCCACCAACTGGGGCGGCTGTGCGCCCGGCAAGGCGACCGCACGGCGGCGCGCCGGTGGTGGGAGCGGGCGGCGCGGGCCGGCAACGTGGACAGCGCGTACAACCTCGGCGTCTGGCACGAGAAGCACGGCAGCCTGGAGGAGTGCCTGCGCTGGTACGAGCTCGCGGCCGGGGCGGGCGACGCCGAGGCGGCGATGAACCTCGGCACGCTGCTGCTGGAGCGCAAGGGCGACGCGGCGACGGCCGCCCGCTGGTTCGAGCGCGCCGCGCGGGCGGGTTCGCGGCATGCCGCGCGCAGGCTAGCGCTGCTGCACGAGGACGCCGGGGCGCTGAAGGAGGCCTTCGACTGGTACGGCGTGGCCGCGCTCGACGGCGACCTGAGATCGGCGCACGACCTGGGCTTCCTCGCCTACTCGGCGGGCGCGCACGAGCAGGCGCGGCACTGGTGGGAGTTCGCCGCGCGGGGCGGGCACATCGAGGCGTCCTACCACCTGGGCCTGCTGCTGCAGGCGGTCGGCGAGCACGACGCCGCCGAGGCCACGTACCGGCTGGCCGCCGCCGGCGAGCATCCGGGCGCGGCCTCCCGCCTGGGCGGCCTCGCCCTCGCCCGGGGCGACCTGCGCGCCGCGCGCGACTGGCTGGAGCGCGCCGCCCGCACCGGGCGGGTCGCCGACGAGCGCCTGGCCGGCTTCGTCTGCGTCGAGCTGCAGGATCCCGGGGCGGCGGCCCACTGGTTCGGGCGGGCGGCGGCGCGCGGCGACCCGGAGTCGGCCTACCACCTCGGGCTGCTGCTGATCGCCGAGCGGGGCGACCTGCACGGCGGGCGGCACTGGTTCCGTCAGGCGGCGCTGAAGGGCCACCACCGGGCCGCGATCGAGCTGGGCACGCTGCTGACCGTGCTCGGGCGGCCGGGCGAGGCCGAGCGGTGGCTGTCCGAGCCGCCTCCGCCGGTCCGCATCCCGGCGGTCGAGCCCGAACCCGCCGCCCGCGCGGAGCTCGCCGCCGCGGCGGCCGGGCGTCGCGGCGGCGTCCCGCTGGACGCCGCCGACCTGATCGAGATCCTCGGCACCTGGGAGCAGGTGACCCGCGGGCTCGACGCGGTGACCCGTTCGGCCGCCGACGACGACCTGTGCGTCACCGCGGTCGAACGCCTCACCACGCTGAGCCTGCCCCTGCTCCGGCCGGGATCGGCGCCTTGGCCGACCCCCGCCGAGGTCCGCCAGGCCCTGACGCTCGCCCGCCACCTCCGCGCCCGGCTCAACCTCGGCTGAGCTAACAGAGATCCGCGCTCCCCCACGGGCGCAAGGCGGGCCCCGGCCCGCCACCACGACGGCGGACGAACCGGGACGAGCCGCGACGGTCAGGCCGCCAGACCCTGACGCTCGCCCGCCACCTGCGCGCCCGGCTCAACCTCGGCTGAGCTTGGGCGGACCGGGACGAGCCGCGACGGTCAGGCGGCCAGGACCCTGTCGGCCGGGACGTACGGCAGGCGGTGGGCCTCGGCGACCGGCTCGCTGGTGAGGGCGCCGTCGTGGGTGCTGAGGCCGAGGGCCAGGGCGGAATCGGCGCGCAGGGCCTCGCGCCAGCCGAGGCCGGCCAGCTTGACCGCGTACGGCAGGGTGGCGTTGGTCAGCGCGTACGTGGAGGTGTGCGCGACCGAGCCGGGCATGTTCGCCACGCAGTAGAAGATCGAGTTGTGCACCGGGTAGGTGGGCTCGGCGTGCGTGGTGGGCCGGGAGTCGGCGAAGCAGCCGCCCTGGTCGATGGCGATGTCGACGAGCACCGAGCCCGGCTTCATGCGCGCCACCAGATCGTTGGAGACCAGCGTGGGCGCCTTGGCCCCGGGGATGAGCACGGCGCCGATCACGAGGTCGGCCCCGAGCACCTCCTGCTCGATGGCGTACCGGGTGGAGACGACCGTCTTGATCCGTCCCTGGTAGATCGCGTCGATCTGGCGCAGCCGGTCGATGTTCAGGTCGAGGACGGTGACGTCCGCGCCCATGCCGGCGGCGATCTGCGCCGCGTTGAGCCCGGAGACGCCGCCGCCGATCACCACGACCTTCGCCGGGGCCACCCCCGGCACCCCGCCGGGCAGCACGCCGCGCCCGCCGCTGGAGCGCATCAGGTGGAAGGCCCCCACCTGGGGCGCGAGCCGTCCGGCCACCTCGGACATCGGGGCGAGCAGCGGCAGCGTGCGGCCGACCTGCACGGTCTCGTACGCGATGGCGGTGACCTTCTTCTCCAGCAGCGCCTCGGTGCAGGCCCGGGAGGCCGCCAGGTGCAGGTAGGTGAACAGCACCTGCCCCGGGCGCATGCGCCCGTACTCCTCGGCGACCGGCTCCTTCACCTTGAGGATCATCTCGGACTCGGCCCACACCGCGTCCGCCCCGTCGAGGATCTTGGCGCCTGCGGCGAGAAAGTCCTCGTCGGTGATGTGCGAGCCGAGGCCCGCGCCGCGTTGAACGTTGACCTCGTGGCCGTGGCGCACGAGTTCGTGCACGCCCGCCGGAGTCGCGGCGACGCGGTATTCGTGGTTCTTCACCTCGGCGGGCACGCCGATCTTCATCAGATACCTCCAAGGAAACCCCCGCTCTTTCAGGCGAGGGAGCGATCTCGACCGGCCGGGCGGCACGCGACGCCGCCCGGCCGTACTACTGACGGACCGTTGACGGTCACAACGATCAGATGCGTTCCCAGGCCTGGGTGAGCACCGAGCGCAGGATGGATTCGATCTCGTCGAACTCGCGCGGGCCGCAGATCAGCGGCGGCGCGAGCTGGACCACGGGGTCGCCGCGGTCGTCCGCCCGGCAGTACAGCCCGGCGTCGTAGAGCGCCTTGGAGAGGAAGCCCCGCAGCAGCCGCTCGGACTCCTCCTCGTTGAACGTCTGCTTGGTGGACTTGTCCTTCACCAGCTCGATGCCGTAGAAGTAGCCGGCGCCGCGCACGTCGCCGACGATCGGCAGGTCGAGCAGTTTCTCCAGGGTCGCGCGGAAGACCGGCTCGTTCGCGGTGACGTGGCCGAGCAGGTCTTCGCGCTCGAAGATGTCGAGGTTGGCGAGCGCGACCGCCGCCGACACCGGGTGCCCGCCGAAGGTGTAGCCGTGGGCGAACATCTCGGTGCCGGTACGGAACGGCTCGAACAGCCGCGAGCTCGTGATCATCGCGCCGATCGGGGAGTAGCCGCTGGTCAGCCCCTTGGCGCAGGTGATGATGTCGGGCACGTAGTCGAACTTCTCGCCGCCGAACATGGTGCCGAGGCGGCCGAAGGCGCAGATGACCTCGTCCGACACGAGCAGCACGTCGTAGGCGTCGCAGATCTCCCGCAGCCGCTGGAAGTATCCGGGCGGCGGCGGGAAGCAGCCCCCGGCGTTCTGCACCGGCTCGACGAACACGGCGGCGACCGTGTCCGGCCCCTCCATCTCGATCGCCTTGGCCACCTGGTCGGCGGCCCAGCGGCCGAACGCCTCGGGGTCCTTGTCGAACCCCGCCATCCCGGTGATCTCCTCGGCCCGGTAGATGTTGGTGTTCGGCACCTTGATCGCGCCGGGCACGAGCGGCTCGAAGACCTGCTTGAGCGCCGGGACGCCGGTGATGGACAGCGCCCCCTGCGGGGTGCCGTGGTACGCGATCGAGCGGCTGACCACCTTGGTCTTCAGCGGCTTGCCCTTGATCTTGAAGTACTGCTTGGCGAGTTTCCACGCCGACTCCACGGCCTCACCGCCGCCGGTGGTGAAGAACACGTGGTCGAGGTCGCCCGGCGTCAGCTCGGCGAGCCGGTGCGCCAGCTCGGCGGCCTTCGGGTGCGCGTACGACCACAGCGGGAAGAACGCCAGCTCCTTGGCCTGCTTCGCGGCGGCCTCGGCCAGCTCGGTCCGGCCGTGGCCGACCTGGACGACGAACAGCCCGGACAGGCCGTCGAGGTAGCGTTTGCCGTGCACGTCGTAGATGTACGCGCCCTCGCCACGCGCGATCATCGGCACCTCGCCGCCGGCGTACGAGCCCTGCCGGGTGAAGTGCATCCACAGGTTGTCCCGAGCCGCCCGCAGGATCGTTCCAGTGTCGTAACCGATGCTGTCAGGGTTTGTCATGGCAATCTTTCCCATCGGCCGCGGAGGCGGCCATCCTGTGGCTTCTGCCTGTCACGACGCCATGGCGTCGCGGCGGACCGGCGGCGGCGTCCGCACCCGTCTCGTCGCGCCGGCGGCGCTCCTCGACCAGGCCGCACACCGCCCGCCCGCGCGGCAACCTCTCCCGCACAGTGTGCCTTCCCGACGCCATTATGCCAATGATTGCGTCGCGATCCACCGGAAGAAGTTCGGATTCCGCGATACACGGTCGTAACGACAACGAAATCCGTCAGGAGATTCCGGGACACCTCGGGCGGCGGACGGCGCATCCGCTCATGTGCTCCAACGCTTATGTGCTCCAATAAGAGAACCCGAACGCGAGATACGGAGTGGACGTTGACTGCCGAGCAGATCGAGAACGCCGTCGCCGCGGGCATGCCCCAGGCGGTGGAGGACCTCAAGCGCCTGGTCGCCATCCCGTCGGTCGCCTTCCCCGGGCATCCGGCCGAGCCCGTCCTCGCGGCGGCCGAGGCCGTGGAGGAGCTGCTGCGCTCGGCCGGCCTGCCGCACGTGCGGCGCTTCCCGATCGAGGGTAGCTTCCCCGCCGTGTACGGCGAGGCCCCCGCCCCGCCCGGCGCCCCCACCGTCCTGCTGTACGCGCACTACGACGTGCAGCCGGCGGGCGACCCGGCGCTGTGGCGGACCCCGCCGTTCGAGCCCACCCTGATCGACGGCGGCCTGCACGGCCGGGGCGCGGCCGACGACAAGTCCGGCGTCATCGCGCACGTGGCCGCGCTGCGCGCCTTCCAGGGCCGGTTCCCGGTCGGCGTCAAGGTGCTGATCGAGGGCCAGGAGGAGTACGCCGGGGGGCACCTGGAGGCGTTCATCGAGGCCAACCCCGAGCTCGCCCGCGCGGACGCGTTCGTCGTCGCCGACACCGGCAACCCCAGGGTCGGCGATCCGGCGGTCACGACCTCCCTGCGCGGTTTCGGCGCGTTCACCATCGAGGTGCGCACCCTGAAAGAGGCGGTGCACAGCGGCCAGTTCGGCGGCGCCGCCCCCGACGCCCTCGCGGCGCTGCTGCGCATGCTCGCCTCGCTGCACGACGACAACGGCGACATCCGCGTGCCCGGCCTGCCGCGCGGCGCCTTCCTCGGCGCCGGCCCGTCGGAGGAGGAGTTCCGCGCCACCGCCGGCGTCCTCGACGGCGTCTCCCTCGTCGGCTCCGGCAGCATCGCCGATCGCCTCTGGTCCTCGTACGCGATCACCGTCACCGGCATCGACGCCCCGAGCGTCGCCAACGCGGTCAACGCCGTGCAGCCGGTCGCACGGGCCCGGGTCACCGTACGGGTGCCCCCGGCGGGCGACCCCAAGAAGGCCATCGACGACGTCATCGACCACCTGCGCCGCGTCACCCCGTGGGGCGCGAAGGCCTCCGTCGACGACGTCGTCCTCGGCTCAGGCTTCCTGGCCATCCCCGGCGGCTCCGCCCGCACCGCGCTCAACCACGCGATGGAGCGCGCCTACGGCCGCCCCCCGCGCGACATCGGCGCGGGCGGCGGCATCCCCCTGGTCGCCACCCTCACCCGGCTGTTCCCCGCCGCCGAGGTCCTGCTGTTCGGCGCCGAGGACGACGGGGCCGCGATCCACGCCCCCAACGAGCGCGTCAACCTGGAGGAACTGCGCCGCACCGCCACCAGCGAGGCCCTCTTCCTCGCCGAGTACGGCACGGCGGCCTCCGGCCGGTAGCGGAACGCGCGCCCAGGCCATCGGCGGCCGGGCTCGGCCACGACCAGGATCCGGCGCCGCGTCAGCCGAGCACGGGCAGATCGTAGACGCGGCGGACGCTGGTGCTCAGCCGGCCGATGTCGGCGCCGTAGATGTGCAGGGAGATGGACGTCTCCTCGCCGATGTTCTCCATGCGGTGGATGTCGCCGGGCGGGGCGAAGCCGCTGACCTCGCCGACGCGGTTCGTGGTCGAGCCCGCGACCACGAGATGATCGCCCTCCATCCGGTAAATGGTCTCGTGCTCGACCCCCTGCACGATGCCGAAGGCGCACCAGGCGATGTGGTCGTGGATGGGGGTCACCTGGCCGGGGCGCCACACCACGCCGAGGATCGTGAACGGGGCCTCCGGCTCGACGTGCAGCAGGTGCGGCACGTACCGGTCGGGGTCCCCGGCCCGCTCGGCCTCGGTGAGAATGTCCGGTCCCGGCAGGTTCGCGCGCAGTGCGTCGGCGACCCGCCAGGCGGTGCGCCCGGGTGGTCCGCCCTCCGCGACGACCGCCGTGACGGCGTCGACGAGGGTGGCGAGTCCGGGTCTGGTGACGAGTGTGCTCATGCCTCCAGGCTGAGCCCGCCACCTTTCATCAGTCCAATGCCGACTTTCGCTCAATCCAATAGATACGATCGATACATGCTTGATGTCGTGCGGCTACGCGTCCTGGTGGCCGTCGCCAGGCACGGTTCGGTCACCGCCGCCGCCCGCGCCCTGCACTACTCGCAGCCCTCGGTCAGCCACCACCTGGCCCGCCTGGAGAGCGAGACGGGCGCCCAACTCCTCCAGCGGGCGGGCCGAGGCGTCCGCCTCACCGCGGCCGGCCGCCTGCTCGCCGAACGCGCCACCGAGATCATCGCCCGCCTCGACGCCGCCGAGGAGGAACTCGCCGCCCACGTCGGCCTCCGCTCCGGCCGCGTCCGCCTCGCCGCCTTCCCCTCCGCCCTGGGCACGTTCGTCCCCTCCGCCGCCGCCCGCCTCGCCCGCGACCACCCCGGCCTCGACCTGAGCCTCACCGAGGCCGAACCCCCTGAGGCCCTGCGCATGCTCCGCGCCGGCTACATCGACGTCGCCGTCGCATTCCGGTACGGCCCGCCCCTCGGTGGCGTCCCGGAGGAAGAGGGCGTCCGCGTAACCACCCTGCTCGACGAACCCGCCTACCTGGTCACCAGGACACCCCACCACCCCACCGACCAGGGCTTCGGGGACGCGGTCCGCCCACTCCCCTTGCCGGGCCGTACCGACCTGGCCGCGCACGCCGACGCGAAGTGGATCGCCGGATGCGACCGCTGCCGCAGCCACCTCCTCGACCTGTGCGCCGAGAAGGGCTTCCAGCCACGCATCGCCTACACCACCGACGACTACGTGGCCGTGCAGGCGATGGTCGCCGCCGGGCTGGGCGTCGCCCTGCTCCCCGGCCTCGCCCTGATCGCGCACCGCCGCCCCGGCCTGTACGCCGCCGAGGTCCCGGGCTCGACCAGGCACGTCTACGCCGCCACCTACGGCGAGCCTCCCGACCCGCCGCCCGCCGCCGCCCTGATCAGCGCTCTGGTGGCCGCCATCCCCGACCTCCCCGCGACCGTCTGACCGGCGAAAATGCGAATGCGGCCCGCAGCGCCCACGGCCTACGATCCCCGCATGCCCGAAATATCCACCCTCGCCGTCTTCGCCGTGGCGACGCTCGCCGTCATGGCGATCCCCGGCCCCGCCGTCATCTACATCGTCACGCGCAGCGTGGCCCAGGGCCGATCGGCGGGGCTGCTCTCCGTCCTCGGCATCCACGCCGGTTCCGTCGCGCACGTCATCGCCGCCGCCCTCGGCGTCAGCGCCGTACTCGCCGCCTCCGCCACCGCCTTCACCATCGTCAAGTACCTCGGCGCGGCCTACCTGATCTGGCTCGGCGTACGCAAACTGCTCAGCCGCCCCCACGCCCCGGAGACCGGCGAACTCCCCCACGCCTCCAACCGCCGCGTCTTCACCGAGGGCGTCATCGTCAACGTCCTCAACCCCAAGGTCGCCATCTTCTTCCTGGCCTTCCTCCCCCAGTTCATCGACCCCACCCTCGGCCCGGTCGCCCCCCAGATCCTCATCCTCGGCCTGATCTGGGTCCTGCTCGGCATGGCCAGCGACGGCACCTACGCCCTCCTCGCCTCCGCCCTCGCCGACCGCCTACGCCGCACCCGCCGCACCGCCCGCCGCCTCGACATCGCCGGCGGCCTCGTCTACATCGGCCTCGGCACCCTGGTCGCCTTCACCGGCGACAACGCAAAGAAGGCGTAAGAGCGGCCGGAACGCCGGCCCGTCAACCCCGGCGTAGGGCTGCTCACCTAACCCGACAAGGGCCGTGCCACCGCGCTGGTTCAGGCCATGTTCGTCCTGCAGACCATCCAGCTGCAGACCATCCAGGGCGACCGCCACTCAGGGTGCGAAGCCTCAGTGATTCAGGTCTCGGCGGCCTGGGAGGTCGGCTGGTCGTGGCGGGCGGCCTGGGCGGTTTGAGCGGCCCAGCGGTAGTCGGCCTTGCCCGAGGGGGAGCGGACCAGTTCGTCGACGAAGGCGTAGGTGCGGGGGACCTTGTAGCCGGAGAGGCGGGAGCGGCAGTGGGCGTCGAGGTCGGCCTGGGTGGGGGTGGTGCCGGGGGTGGGCTGGACGACGGCGGCTACGCGGCTGCCCCAGCGGGCGTCGGGGATGCCGGTGACGACGGCGTCGAAGACGGATGGGTGGCCCTTGAGGACGGCTTCTACCTCCTCGGGGAAGACCTTTTCGCCGCCGGTGTTGATGCACTGGGAGCCGCGGCCGAAGACGGTGATGGTGCCGTCCTCCTCGACCTGGGCGAGGTCGCCGGTGAGGAGCCAGTGGACGCCGTCGGGGTCGGTGACGAAGGTGCGGGCGGTCTTGTCCGGGTCCTTGTAGTAGGCGTACGCGATGTGGCCGCTCTTGGCGATGGTGCCGATCTCGCCGGAGCCTGGCGCTACCGGGCGGAGCTTTTCGTTGAGTACGGCGAGGCGTACGGCGGGGGTGGGCTGGTATTTGAGGCCGGATTCGGGAGAGGAGCCGGGGAGGGCGGAGGCGGTGTAGCCGGACTCGGTGGAGCCGAAGCTGTCGATGATCATCGTGTTGGGGAGCAGGCTCTGCAGGCGGTCGCGGACGGTGCCGCTGAGGATCGCGCCGGTGGAGCTCAGCACGAAGAGCGAGGAGAGGTCGTGGCCGCCCTTGGCGATCTCGTCGGCCAGCGGGCGGGCCATCGCGTCGCCGGTGATGGTGGCGGTGAAGACGCGTTCGCGTTCGATGACGCGTAGGACCTCGACGGGGTCGAAGCGGCGCACGTACACCATGGTCGCGCCCATCCACCAGCCGACGAACGTGCCCATCTGCGCCGCGCCGTGCATGAGCGGCGCCACCGCCATCATGATCAAGGGGCCGTTGGCGCGGGCGGTCTCGATGACCTGCTCGGGGCGGGTGTGCGGCTCGCCGCCGACGTTGCCGCCGCCGAAGCCCATGAACAGGTCCTCGGTACGCCACATGACGCCCTTGGGCATGCCGGTCGTGCCGCCGGTGTAGATGATGTAGACCTCCTGGCCGGAGCGCGGCTCGAAGCCGCGGGTCTCGGGCTGTCCGGCCAGCGCCTCCTCGTACGGCACCGCCCCCGCGACCGCCGACTCGCCCCCCACCGCGATCAGATGGCGCAGCGCCGGGCAGCCCGGCGCGACGGCCGCGACCCGGTCGTCGAACTCCACGTCGTACAGCAGCGCCACGATGTCGGAGTCGTCATACAGGTACGCCAGCTCGGCCTCGACGTACCGGTAGTTGACATTGATCGGCACCGCGCGGATCTTCAGCGCCGCCAGCAGCCCGGCCACGTACTCGACGCCGTTGTAGAGCTGGATGCCGACGTGCTGCCCGGCCGTGACGCCGGCGTCCAGCAGGTGGTGGGCGAGCCGGTTGGCGTGCGCGTCCAGCTCGGCGAAGGTGAGGCGGCGGTCGCCGCACACCACGGCCACGCGCTCCCCGATCGCGTCGGCCAGTCCCTCGAACAGATCCGCGTGGTTGAATTCCATGGGGAACGCTCCTTAAAGATCGTTTCTAGGGTTTCTCGCTCCCGACGATCCACATGGCGAAGAACTGGGCGCCTCCGCCGTACGCGTGGCCGAGCGCCCGCCGCGCGCCGTCCACCTGGTGCTCGCCCGCCATGCCGCGCACCTGCAGCGCGGCCTCGGCGAAGCGGATGAGGCCCGAGGCCCCGATGGGGTTGGAGCTGAGCACGCCGCCGGAGGCGTTCCACGGGATGTCGCCGTCGAGGGCCGTGCATCCGGCCTCGGTGAGCTTCCAGCCCTCGCCTTCGGCGGCGAAGCCGAGGTTTTCCAGCCACATCGGCTCGTACCAGGAGAACGGCACGTACACCTCGGCGACGTCGAGGTCCCGGCGCGGGTCGGCGATCCCGGCCTGCCGGTAGACGTCGGCGGCGCAGTCCTTGCCCGCCTGCGGGCTCACCGTGTCGCGTCCGGCGCGCACCATCGGCTCCGAGCGCATCGCGGTGCCGTGCACCCAGGCGGGCCTGCCGGTGACCTTGTGCTCGGCGGCGAGCACGATCGCGCACGCGCCGTCGGAGGACGGGCAGGTCTCCAGGTAGCGGATCGGTTCCCACAGCATCGGCGTGGATTCGACGAGTTCGCGGGTGATGCCGGGGATGCGCAGGTGGGCGTAGGGGTTCTTCAGCGCGTTGCGGCGGTCCTTGACGGCGACGAGCGCGCCGATGTGCGGGGGCGCGCCGCTGCGGCGAATGTACTCGCGGATGTGCGGGGCGAAGTAGCCGCCCGCGCCGACGACCAGCGAGGAGGAGAACGGCAGGTGCGTGGTGAGGGCCCAGGTGGCGTTCGACTCCGACTGCTTCTCGAAGCCGACGACGAGCACCCGCTCGTGCACGCCGCCCTGGATGAGCGACGCGCCGACCAGGGCGGTGGAGCCGCCGACCGAGCCGGCCGTGTGCACCCGCGTGATCGGCTTCCCGGCGGCGCCGAGCGCGTCGGCCAGGTACGCCTCGGGCATCATGACGCCCTCGAACAGGTCGGGGGCCTTGCCGATGACGACGGCGTCGATGTCGGCGAAGGCGAGCCCGGCGTCCTCCAGGGCCCGCAGCGCCGCCTCACGCACCAGCCCGGCGATCGACACGTCCCGCCGTTTGGTCATGTAGTGGGTCTGGCCGACGCCGATGACCGCGCACCTGTTCCCCATGATCAGCCCTCCAGTACGGTCACGAGGTTGTGCTGCAGGCAGGGGCCGGAGGCGGCGTGGCCGAGCGCGCGTACGGCCGCGCCGGACATGACGCGCCGGGCCGCCTCGCCGATGCGGATGAGTCCGGCGGCCATGATCGGATTGGCGGCGAGCGGGCCGCCGGAGGGGTTGACGAGCGTGCCGTCGGGGATGCCGAGCGCCTCGCGGAGGATGGGCTCCTCGTGGCTGTAGCGGACGTGCAGCTCGGCGACGTCGATCGCGCCCTTGCCGGCCCCCGCGGCTCGTGCGGCTTCGGCCGCGGAGGCCGGTCGGGCGAGGTTTCGCATGCCCAGGTAATGCGGGTCTATGCGGTGGGCGATGCCGGTGATCCAGGCGGGGCGGTCGCACAGCTCGCGGGCGCGGTCCCCGGCGGCGAGCACGATCGCGGCGGCGCCGTCGGTGACGGGGGCGACGTCGGAGGGACGCAGCGGCTCGACCTGGTAGCCCTCGTCGGCGGGCGGGTCGGGCAGGTCGAGGGCGTCGGGGTTGGCGCGGCCTGCGGCGCGGCTGCGCCGTACCACCTCGCGCATGATCTTCTCGTCGCCGCCGGCGTCGAGCCAGGCGCGGGCCTGGAGGGCGGCGTAGGAGATCTCGTCGAGGCCGAGGGGCGCCAGGTAGTAGGGGTCGAGCTGGAGGGTCATCAACTCGTACGGGTCGGTCTGGGTGGATTTGCCGAAGCCGTAGACGAGGGCGGTGTCGATGTCGCCGTGCTGGAGGCGCACCCACGCCTCGTACAGGGCCCACGCGCCGTCCATCTCCACGTGGCTCTCGCTGATCGGCGGCCACGCGCCGAGCGCGTCGAGCGCCGAGACGAACGAGAACGGCGCGCCGGCGAGGTAGTCGCAGCTTCCCGAGCAGGTGAAGCCGAACCGGCGCAGCCCGGTGGTCTCCTGGACCGCGCGGATGACCGGCAGCAGCATCTCCGGCTCGCTCAGCCCTTCGTCGACGCCGCTGTGCCGGGTCTGTGCGAACGCGACGACCGCGACCTCCCGCATGTCACGCACCTCCCCGGCCCGCGTCGAGATCGACGTCGGGCTCGCCGGTCGGCTCGAACCAGCGGACGTTCGTCATCGCCATCGTGCGTTCCTCCGGGGGCAGCCAGACGGCGCGTACGCGCATGCCCTGCCGTACCTGGTCGGCGGGGACGCCGCCGACGAGCGCGATCATCTCGGTGTCGGCGCCGTCGAGCAGGATGTACGCCGAGACGAACGGCACCTGCGGCGCGCGGGGGTCGGGCAGGTTGTTGATGGCGAAGGTGGTGACGGTGCCGGTGTCGGCGACGCGTACCTCCTCGTCGATGCCGGAGCCGCAGGCGGGGCAGGAGGTCCGGTACGGCAGGTAGACCTTGTCGCACTCGGGGCAGCGTCCGCCGAGGAAGACGCCGTCGCGGACGCCTTCCAGGAAGCGGGTCAGGGACCGGCCGGGCCGCAGGCGGTAGTCGGTGCGGATCGGCGCGACGATCCGCGTCACCTCCGGGACGAAGCAGGAGATGTCGGTGATGTGGCCGGTGCGTTCGGGCCGCCAGCGCGGGCGCACCCGCAGGCCCGGCCGCATCGCCTTGACGTTGCCGGCGTCCACGGCGTGCACGAGGTCGGTGTCCGCGCCGTCCATTCTGATCAGCGCCCAGGCGAACGGCCGGTCCAGCGGGTGCCCCGGGCGCGGGGCGTGCACCCAGGACCAGGTGGTGACCGTGCCCGCCGGGCCCACCTCGACGTAGTCGCCGGTGACGGGCTCGCCGGTGTCCGGGTCGTACTCCAGCGGCGGCACCAGCACCCGCCCGGCCGCGGTGCGCACGCCGACGAGGCGGCCGTCGCGCAGCTCGGTGAGGAACCGGCCGATCACCGGGCCGGTGGTGCGGGTGTAGCCGCCGGGGAACTCCAGCGTGTGCCCGGCGACGAGCGTGTCCCCGGACTGCTCGGCGGCATGTACGGCGGGGGGTGCAAGGGGGGGTACGGCGGTGGGCCGCTCAGATGGCACGGTCATGGCCCTCCCAGTAGGGTGCGCGCAGCTTGCGTTTGAGCAGCTTTCCGTTGGGCTCGCGGGGCATGGTCTCGATGAAGTCGATGGACTTGGGCCACTTCATCCGGGCGAGCCGCCCGTCCAGCGAGGCGAGGATCTCGCGTTCCAGCTCGGGTCCGGGGGCGACGCCGGGCGCGGGCTCGACCACGGCCTTGATCTGCTCGCCCCAGTCCTCGTCCGGGATGCCGAAGACGGCCACGTCCGCGACCTTGGGATGGACCATGATCTCGTTCTCGATCTCGGCGGGGTAGATGTTCGCCCCGCCCGAGATGATCATGTCGGCCTTGCGGTCGCAGAGGTACAGGAAGCCCTCCGCGTCGAGGTAGCCGATGTCGCCGACGGTGAAGAAGTCGCGCAGCCGGTTGGCCGCCGTCTTGTCCGGGTCGCCCTTGTACTCGAAGGTCAGCCCGGCCATCTTCATGTAGATCGTGCCGGGGGTGCCGGTCGGCACCGGCTCGCCGTCGTCGTCCACGATCAGCAGCTCGGTGATCGGCCACGCCTTGCCGACGGTGCCGGGGTGCTTGCGCCAGTCCTCCGGGGTGGCGAGGGTCCCGCCGCCCTCGGTCGCCGCGTAGTACTCGTAGATCACATCGCCCCACCAGTCGAGCATCGCCCGCTTGACCGGGATCGGGCACGGCGCGGCGGCGTGGATCATCCAGCGCAGCGAGGACAGATCGTAGCGGCGTTTGACCTCCTCGGGCAGCGCGAGCAGGCGCTTGAAGTGGGTGGGCACCATGTGCGAGTTCGTCACCCGGTGGCGCTCGCACAGGCGCAGCGTCTCCTCGGGGTCGAAGCGGTCCATGTAGACGAGGGTGTGGCCGTAGTGCAGGGCCGAACCGCCGAACTGGGTGACGGCGGTGTGGTAGCTCGGCGAGGTGACCAGGTGCGTGTTCGACCGGCCGGGGGTCATGCCGAACAGGGCGAGCAGCATGGTCGCCAGCTCGGCGGCGTCGTCGGGGTCGAGCCCGGTGAGGGCGCGCCGCACGCCCTTGGGGCGGCCGGTGGTGCCGGAGGTGTAGTGCATGGTCTGGCCCGCGGTGCGGTCGGCGGGCGGCTCGGCGGAGCGGCCGTCGGTCAGCTCGGCCACCGGCCGGAAGCCGGGGATCGTGCCGAACGAGAAGCGCCGCTCCGGCGCGATCACCTCGGCGGCCCTGGCGCCCTCGGCGGCGAAGCGCTCGTGCGCGAAGAACGCCTTGGCCTCGCTGTCCTGGAGGATGTACGCGATCTCCGGCCCGGTGAGGTGCCAGTTGACCGGGGTGTAGTACCAGCCCGCCTGCGTCGCGGCCAGGTAGAGGGTGAGCCCGTCGACGCCGTTGGGGACCAGTCCGCACAGGCCGTCGCCGGGCCGCAGGCCGAGGTCGCGCAGGCCGTGCACGAGGCGGTTGGCGCGGGCGAGCAGCTCTCCCGCGGTGTACTCGGTGCCGTCCGGGTCCACCGCCGCGATCCAGGCGGGGTCCGCCTGCGCGAGTCTCCAGAAGCCGAGCGAGCCCATCGGAACTCCCTTGTCCGCTTCGCCGACATTCCCCGGATCGCCGAAGTGAAGCACGTTATCGGTAGTTCGGCAAGACCTGGCGAAACAGGGGTAAACAAACGAGAATCTGTTCTCGTATGCAGCGGCAGCGTAACCCGGACGGGCTTGCCTAACAAGCGCTTGATAGCGACGATGCGCAGGCATGGCCGGTACGCCGGACCCGCGTCCGGCACCCGCCCGCCGACTGGTACGCGTTCTATCCGGGGCTATCCGGGGCCGGGCCATCCGGGGCCGGGCTATCCGGGCACCGGGGGCCATCCGGCGACCGGGAGCCGCCGAAAGAGTGAGCGGAGAGATCTCGTGGAGCTTCTGCCGATCAGCACCCCGCACTGCAGGATCGAGCGGGACGGTCACGTCGTCGTGGTGACCATGGACCGCCCGGAGGCGAGGAACGCCCTGTCCATGGACATGCTGGTCGGGCTCGCCGACGCGTGGGCCTACATCTCCGCCGAGCCCGAGGTCCGGGTCGGCATCCTCACCGGCGCCTCCGGCACGTTCTGCGCCGGCGCCGACCTCAAGGCGATGGGCACGCCGTCGGACGATCCCCGGGTACGGCAGCGCGCGAGCGAGATCCCCGACTTCCACTGGAAGGGCCTGCTGCGCGGGGACGACGCCCTGCCCACCAAGCCGATCATCTCCGCCGTGGAGGGCTACGCCGTGGCCGGCGGCACCGAGCTGCTCGTCGGCACCGACCTGCGGGTGGTCGCCGAGTCGGCGACGCTCGGGCTGTTCGAGGCCCGCCGCGCGCTGTTCCCGATGGGCGGCAGCGCGATCCGGCTCCCCCGCCAGATCCCCTACGCCCACGCCATGGACCTGCTGCTCACCGGCCGGGCCGTCACCGCGCGTGAGGCCCTCGCGATGGGTCTGGTCAACAAGGTCGTCCCGGACGGCGAGGCGCTCGCCGCCGCCCGCGAGCTCGCCGATCGGATCGCCGAGTGCGGGCCGCTGGCCGTACAGGCGATCCTGCGGGCCTACCGGGAGACGATCGGCCTGCCCGAGGCCGAGGCGCTGAAGGTCTCCGACGCCATCGGCTGGCCGGTGATCGGCTCGGAGGACGCCAAGGAGGGGGCCCGCGCCTTCCGCGAGAAGCGCCCGCCCTCCTACAACGGCACGTAGCCGCCCGCCGACCCCGGCGGCGGCTCAGCGGTCCGGGTACAGGAGCTGCTCGGTCCAGATGCACTTGCCGTCGGCGGTGTAGCGGGTGCCCCAGCGGTGCGCGAGGGCGGCGACCAGTTGCAGTCCCCTGCCCCCCTCGTCGGTGACGGCGGGACGGCGGATGCGCGGAGTGGTGAGGCTGCCGTCCGACACCTCGCAGGTGAGCACCCGGCCGCGCAGCAACCGCAGCCGGATCGGCCCCCGAGCGTGCCGGACCACGTTGCCGACCAGCTCGCTGACGAGCAGCTCCGTGGTCATGGTCAGTTCCTCCAGGCCCCAGGCGGCCAACCGGGCGCGGACGCGGTGGCGGGCCAGGCCCGCTGCGGTGGGCTCCTCCGGCAGGTCCCAGGTGGCGACGTGGTCGCCGTCGAGCACGCCGGGGCGGACGACCAGCAGGGCGATGTCGTCGGTGGTCGGCTGCCGGGCCGGGAGCAGCGTGGACGTCAGGGTGTCGCAGAGGACCTCCAGATCGGGATATCTGGGGCCGTCCGGCGGGTGGCCGGGCTCGGGCGGGTGGGCCCGCGGGGCGACGGCGGCGGCGAGGGCGTCCGCCAGCTCGGCCATGCCCTGGTCGCTCTCCAGGGTGGCGGACTCGACCAGGCCGTCGGTGTAGAGGACGAGCAGGCTGCCCTCCGGCAGCGTCATCGTGACGGTGTCGAAGGGCGGGACGGCGGCGCCCAGCGGCGGATCGGGGGTGCCCTCGGCGAAGCGCACGGCGCCGTCCGGGGTCACCACGGCGGGCGGCGGATGCCCCGCGCGGGCGAACACGCACTCGCGGCCGACCGGGTCGTACACCATGTACAGGCAGGTCACGAAGAACTCGTCGCCGAAGTCGTTGACCAGGTCGTTGAGGTGGGCGAGCAGCTCGTCGGGCGACAGTTCGAGGTCGGCCAGGGTGCGCACCGCCGTACGGACCCGCCCCATCGTGACCGCCTCGGGCACGCCGTGGCCCATCACGTCGCCGATGACCAGCGCGACCCGCTCGGCCGACAGCGGGATCACGTCGTACCAGTCGCCGCCGACCTCCATCTCCTTGGCGGCGGGCAGGTAACGGGCGGCGGCCACGGCGGCGGGGAGCCGGGGCAGCCTGCGGGGCAGCAGCCCGCGTTGCAGCTGCCGGGCGCGGTCGTGCTCGGCGTCGAACAGGCGGGCCCGCTCCAGCGCCTGGGCGAGCAGGCCGCTGACCGCGATGAGCAGCCCGCGTTCCTCGGCGCTGAACCGGTGCGGCTTCTCGAAGGAGAGCATGCAACTGCCGATCGCCTGGCCCGAGGCGATCAGCGGGAGGAACGCCCACGCCTGCCGGTGCCCCCGCTCGGGGACGCCGGTCAGCATCGGGTAGAGCTCCTCGAACCGCTCCTTGTTCTCGATGAACGTCGCGACGCGGTCGCGTACGGCCTGGACGAGCGGCACCTCGTCCGACAGGGTCATGCGGGGCAGCGTCCCGAAGAACCGGTCCGAGTAGCCCACGACATGGGCGATGTGCAGGTGCTCGCCCTCCGGGAACGCCACGATCAGGCCGGTCGCCCCGAAGGCGGGCAGCACCCGATCCCTCGTCACCTCGATCACATCCCGCGCCGTGAGGGCGTCGGCCAGCGCGATCGTCAGCTCCTCGACCCTGGCCGAGCGCTGAGCGGTCGCCCACTCGGCCGCCGCGCGCGGCTCGGCGACGCCGGTGAGGTAGATCGTCAGGCCGTCGGGCAGCGGGGCGAGCCGGACGCGATGCCAGTCCTGGTCGTACGGGCACTTGACCACCCGCTCGGCGGGAACTCCCTCGGCCGCCACCCTGCGCAGGTCGTTCTCCAGCGCGGGATCGCAGGCGAACCACGGGATGTCCCACAGCGGCCGCCCCACCGGCTCGCGCGGCGCGCCGATGATGCGCTCGGCCGCCGCGTTGATGTAGGTGATCCGCCAATCGGCGTCGACCACGACGAAGCCGTCGCCCATCTCCCGCAGCGCGCGCCCGGCCGACTCCTCGACGACCCGAATGATCACCACCTCGTCCCCGCCGCCGGCACATCGGTCGATGTCAGTGTCGCGTCCGAAAGGGCCAGACAACGAAATAGGAGTGCATAGCCTCACTAAGGATTGCCGCGAAGGTCAGCGGTCCCCCGGCCGCGGGGTGATGTCACCATGGATCTTGCCGTCCGGGCCCGGCGGCGACGCCAACGATCGGGAGTGAGCATGGACCTGGGGGTCAAAGTCGACAACCTGCCCGCCGAGGCGATGATGGAGCTGGCGCCCCGGGTCGAGGCCGCGGGGCTGGACGAGTTCTGGCTGATCGAGGATCTCGGGCTGGCGGGCGGCTTCACCCAGGTGGCCGCGGCGCTCGAACGCACCCGCCGCGTCCGGGTCGGGCTCGGCATCGCCCCGGCCGCCGTACGCAACGTGGCCTACCTGGCGATGGAGGTCGCCACGTTGGCCCGCCTGCACCCCGGCCGGTTCCTCATGGGCGTGGGCCACGGCATGCCCGAGTGGCTGTCGCAGGTGGGCGCGCATCCGGCGAGCCTGATGGCGGCCCTGGAGGAGGTCACGGTCGCCCTGCGCCGCCTCCTCGACGGCGAACAGGTCGCCTTCCACGGCTCCCACGTGCACCTGGACCGGGTACGGCTCGCCCACCCGCCGGCCGTCCCGCCCCCGGTGAGCCTCGGCGTACGCGGCCCCAAGGGCCTCGACCTGGCCCGCCGCATCGCGAACGGCACCATCCTCGCGGAAGGCTCCGCCCTCGACTACATCGGCGACATCGCCTCCGCCGCCAAGGGCCTGGACCACCGCCTCACCGTCTTCACCTGGCTCTCCGTCGACTCCGACGGCGACACCGCCCGGGCCCGCCTCCGCGACACGATCGCCGAGGCCCTCGTCCACCCGGCCATGTCCGTCCAGCTCCGCTCCTGGTACAAGGCCGACCTCACCGACGCCGCCATCGACGCCCTCGCCGTCGCCGGCACCCCGCAGGACTGCGCCGCGGCCCTGCGCCGCCTCGCCGACGCGGGCGCCGACGCCGTCATCCTGCAGCCCGTCCGCGGCGCGGAAAGCGCCCAGATCGCCTCCCTGGCCGAGGACATCCGCCCGCTACTGGACGCTGGGTAGCGCGATCACGCGTCGGCGCGGGGCGCGTCGAGGTGGGTGAAGAGGTTGATGCCGCCGTCGACGTTGATCACCTCGCCGGTGACGAAGGGGGCCTTGGTGAGCGCCAGGACCATCGCCGCGACGTCGGACGGTTGCCCGAGCCGGCCCAGCGGCGTCATCGCCGCGGTGCGCGCCGCCCGCGCGGCGAGGCTGCCCGCGGTCAGCCGGGTCCGCAGCGGCCCCGGGGCGATCGCGTTCACCCGGATGTTCGGACCCACGGCCTTGGCCAGCAGCCTGGTCAGGTGGTCGACCGCGGCCTTGCTGACGGAGTAGGGGATCGAGCTGCCGAGGGGGCGCGAGCCGCCCACCGAGGTGATGTTGATGATCTGCCCGCCGGGTTTCATGACCTTCACGGCGGCGACGGAGACCTGCCACGTCCCGACGACGTTGACGCCGAGGATCCGATGCCAGTCGTCAGGGGTGATCGCGTCCAGGTCGGCGTGCGGAACGGGCCGCGACACCCCGGCGTTGTTCACCAGCAGGTCGAGCCGGCCGTGCCGCGCCACGGCCGTCTCCACCAGGCGTACGGCGTCGGAGGGATCGGCGATGTCGGCCTGGACGTAGCTCGCCCCCGGGAGCTCGGCCGCGAGCCGCTCACCGGCGTCGACCGAGGTGGCCGAGTTCACCACGACGGTGAAGCCGTCGGCCGCGAGCCCGCGGGCGATCCCTTCGCCGATCCCGGAGCTCGAGCCCGTCACGATGGCGACCCGTGGCGCGCTCACCGGGCGCCCGCCTCGGCGACGGGCGCCTTCGGCGCGTTCACGATCGCCCTTCCGCGTACCCATGTCATGGCTCAGACCTCGCCGGCGGCGTCGGTGGGGGTGGTGGTCCAGAAGACCAGCCACTTGCCGAGCTGCACGACGACCGCGTGCAGTGCGATGCCGAGGACCGACAGCACGACGATCACCGCGAAGGTCCTGGCCACGTCCAGGGTGAAGTTGGTCGCCTGGATCAGGTAGCCCAGACCTTCGGAGCTGCCCACGAACTCCGCGACTACGGCGCCGGTCACGGACAGGATGACGGCGACCTCCAGTCCCGCGAAGATGTGCGGAAGCGCCGACGGGATCTGCAGGTACCGCATGACCTGCATGCGGGACGCGCCGAAGGACCGGAGCATCTCGACCTGCTCGTAGGCGGCGGACCGGAATCCCAGGATGGCGTTGATGAGCAGGGGGAAGAACGCGATCAGGGCCACGGTCAGCACCTTCGAGCTGATCCCGATGCCGAACCAGACGATCAGCAGCGGCGCCATGGCGACCTTCGGGATGGTCTGGGTCAGGATGAGCAGCGGGAAGAGCACGCGCTCCACCGTCCGGAACTGGGTGATGAGCACCGCGGAGGTCAGTGCCGCGCCGACCGCGATGCCGAACCCGATCATTACCTCCTTCAGGGTGACGATCGAGTTGGTTATCAGGCTGCCGTCCCGGAAGCCTTCGACCAGGGAGGCGGCGACGGCCGTGGGCGCGGGGACGAGGACGGTGGAGATGTCGAACAGCTCCACGACGACCTGCCAGACCACCAACAGCCCGATGAACACCAGCACGCTGTAGGTGATCTCCGGTACTCGGCGGCGTCGGCGTCGGACCGGGGCGTCCGAGCTCGTGGGCGCCCCCACCGGCGCGGTCTCGCCGTCCGTGACGGCGAGTGCCTCTCGGTCGGCCGCGTGGCGCTTGGTGTTGGTGGACATCAGGTCTCCTAGTGGGCGCTGTGCTCGGAGTCGAGCAGCTTGCGGATCTTCAGGACGATCTCCCCGAACTCGGGCGTGTTGATGTTCTCCAGCCGCCGCGGCCGAGGGAGCCCGACCTCGACCACGTCCGCCAACCGGCCGGGTCGCGGCGTCATCACCACGACGCGGTCGGCGAGGAGCACCGCCTCGGGGATGCTGTGCGTCACGAACAGCACGGTCTTGCGGTCCTGGTCCCAGATCCTCAGCAGGTCCAGTCCCATCTGGTCGCGGGTCATCGCGTCGAGGGCGCCGAACGGCTCGTCCATGAGCAGGATGCGCGGGTCGTGCATGAGGGCGCGGCCGATCCCGACCCGCTGCTGCATCCCGCCGGACAGCTCGTTGGGGTACCGGTCGCCGAACTCCTCCAGGCCGAGCATCACCAGCAGCTCCTCGGCCTTGGCGTGGGTCGCGGCGTCCCGGCGCTGGTGCAGGTCCGGCGAGGTCAGCAGGTTCTTCCGTACGGTGCGCCAGGGCAGCAGCAGCGGCTGCTGGAAGACCATCCCGAGCCGGTTGCGGTGGGTGTCCTCCGACTGCCCGAAGGTGACCTGTCCGGAGGTCTGGCGGGACAGGCCCATGATGATCCGCAGCAGCGTGCTCTTGCCGCAGCCGCTGGGGCCGACGATGGAGATGAACTCACCTGCGTGGACGCTGAGGGAGACGTCGTCGAGAGCCCGGACGGTCCCGCCGGACTTCGTCGGGTAGAGCATGGACACCGAGTCCAAGCGGATCACGCAGTCGGTGTCGGTACTGGTCGGCATGTCTGTCATTCCTCACCTGGTTCGAGCGCAGGCTGCCCGCGCCTCGGTTGTCGTGCCGGCGGCGATCAGGCGGTCCCCGCGGGCCAGGTGCCGCCCATCTCCTTGGTCAGTCGCTTGCATACGGTTTTCACCGCCGTGGCCTCTCGGGAGTCCAGCGCCTCCGGCAGCATCCGCTCGGTGCCGACGGCCGCGATCGTGGCGCAGATCCCGGTCGCCGCGAACACCGGCGCCGCGACGATGCAGATGCCGCGGTGGTTGACGTGGCTGGTGATGCCGGCCTGTCGGATCGCCTCGATACGACCGCGCGTCTCGGTGCGCTGGGGTTCGGGGAGGCTGCCGGTGAGTCGGTCGGCGTGGAACTGGTCGGGGAGGAAGGCCAGGAAGACCTTGGCCTGCGAGGAGTCCAGGGCGAGCTGCGAGCCCACGCGTACCGTCACCAGGGTGGGATGCTCGGCCTCCTCCACCAGCGAGACCACCGGGCCGGAGGTGCCCCACAACGACAGCACGACGCTGACCTTGATGTCGAGCACGAGCTCGCGCATGTAGGCCGGCGCCATCTGCATGATGCGCTGCTGTCCCAGCGCGAAGCTGCCGAGCTGCAGGATCGACCGTCCGGGACGGACGAGTGCGGAGTCCTCCACGCGTTCGAGCAGGCCGGAGCTGATCATCGAGCTGAAGTAGCGGTGCACCGTGGTGCGGTTCAGGCCGAGCCGGCGGGTGGTCTCCGCGACGGAGAGCTCCGGAGTCTCCGGACCGAACAGTCCCAGGATCTGCGCGGTCCTGCTCACCGCTTGGATGTCCTGCTCGCGGCCGGTCTCCGGCTTGTCCACCTGGTCCTCCGTCATAGGCCCTCACTGTCCACTCAGAGTGCGATTAGTTCGTAGTACGGACAGAGGGTAAGCGTGACCTACGTCTCACTGCAAGATTCTCCTGGGGATTTCGATGCAGCGTTCGCCGAAAGCGCCCTATTGACAGACCGGATAGCGAACTCTCAGTCTGTGATGCGAACACCCCCGACGCCTGGAGACTTCGTGACTGACACACCCGCCATCATCAAGCTGCTGGACGGCTGCGTTGACCTGCACTGCCATTCCGGGCCGAACCCGTTCCCTCGACGCATCGACCACGCCGAGGCCGGCAAGGACGGCGAGCGGCTCAACATGCGGGGCGTGCTGGTGAAGTCCCACCACCACAACACCGTCATGGACCTGCTCGCGATGAGCGACCGGCTGGCGAAGATCAAAACCCCGGTCTTCGGCGGCATCACCCTGAACAGCATGGTCGGCGGCATCAACCCGCAGGCGGTGGCCATGTCACTGCGCATGGGGGGCAGGGCCGTGTGGTTCCCGACGTTCTCGGCCGGCCGGCACATCGACTGCCATCCGGAGGGCGTCGGCTTCCCCACGGCGAGCGTTGAGGTGCCGTCGTCCCGGGTGGATGTTCACGGGGAGGACGGTGAGCTCATCCCCGAGGTCTACGAGGTGCTCGACCTGGTGAAGGAGACCGGCGCGATGGTGACCGGCGGTCACATGGAGATCGAGTCGATCACCCGGCTCTTCGCCGCGGGTAAGGAGAGGGGGGTCACCCGGATGTTGCTCAACCATCCCGACTACGTCATCGGCGCGGACGTGGCCAAGTGCCGTGAGCTCGTCGGCTACGGAGCGTTCATCGAGCACGAGACCGGCTTCTACGACCCCGAGGGGACCAAGAAGTGGGACCCGAGGCTCCTCCTGGACTGGATCGAGAAGATCGGCCCGGAGCACACCGTGATCTCCTCCGACCTCGGTCAGAAGGATCGGCCGCTGCCGGTGGACTCCTACATCCGCGTCGCGACCGCGCTGCTGGACCTCGGCCTGGACGAGAGGTCGCTGCGGCAGGTCTTCTGCGACAACCCGGCCTTCCTGCTCGGCCTGGACGACTGAACCGGTATGTGAACCGGCATTGTGCCGCCGATTCGAAAGACATCTGAAAAAAGCGATCGACTCTCTCGGCCAACCAGCGAGCCTGCCGCACAGGCAGACCCCCCTACGACTGATTGGGACAGACGATGACCACCCTGGCCACTCCGCCCGATGTGGAGTTCTCCGACCTCGGTAAGGGCGATCCCGACGAGACGCCCCCTGGCGGATCGTCGACGTGGTACTTCCGCGGACACAACTTCGTGCTCGCCTACACGACGCTGGTCGCCGGCGACGTGCTGGAACGGAATGATCAGCCGGACGAGTACGTCGTGATCCTCCCCTACGACGAGTGCGACGTCGAGGTCCGTGCGTCGGGGGAGGTCGAGCAGGTCTCGGGCAAGGCGGTGGTGATGGTCCCGCCGGGCGGCAGCGCGATCGCCGGCGTCGCCGACTGCACCGTCGTGCGGTTGTTCAGCTCTCGGTCCACCGACCTGCTGGACAAGGCGCGCAACCGGGAGTCGTACGCGGAGCCGCACCCGAACGTCAAGCCGTTCGAGCCGTGGCCGCAACCGCCGGAGGGTTATCGCATCCGGCCCTACCGACTGGCCGACCTGCAGGTGACGCAGGACGCCATCCGGCCGGGCCAGATCGTGCGGTGCACCACCTTCATGGTCAACTTCCTGGCGCCCAGGATCGGTCCGCGTGACCCCAACACCCTCTCGCCGCACGACCACGACGACTTCGAGCAGTGCTCGCTCGCCGTGGAGGGGGAGTACATCCACCACCTGCGGACCCCGTGGTCCCGGCGTCGCAGCGAGTGGCGCGAGGACCGGCACCTGCGGTGCGGCAGTCCTTCGGTGGCCGTGATCCCTCCGCCCATGATCCACACCAGCGAGGCCGTGGGCGCGGGGACCAACCAGCTGATCGACATCTTCTGTCCGCCGCGTCTGGACTTCTCCCTGACGCCGGGCCGGGTGCTCAACGAAGACACCTACCCACTCCCCAACCAGTAAGAGGGAAGGTTTCACCATGAAGACCAGACGAGCGGTGAAGGTCATCGGCAGTGCGTTCGCCATCCTGTGCGTGACCGCGACGCTGAGTGCGTGCGGTTCCGAGAGCGAATCCGCCGGCCCGGCCAAGTCCGGCGGGCTGACGCCGGTGACGTTCGCGATGGCGTCCCCGAGCTGGAACGCCGGCTACGCGGTCATGGCCGTCGTGGAAGCCGAGGGCTTCTACAAGGAGGAGGGCCTGAAGGTCACGACCAACCTCTTCCCGTCGGCCACCCAGGCGGCCCAGCAGGTCGCCGCCGGCGGGGCCGACCTCGGCCTCATGACGGTCGAGCCCGTGGCCATCGGGCACGGCAAGAACCTGGACCTGACCTACTTCAGCTCGTACTGGGCGAAGTGGATCTACAGCCTGCAGGTGCCGGACGGCTCGGACGTCAAGAGCATCGCCGACCTGAAGGGCAAGAAGATCGGCGTCTCCGCGGTCGCGAGCTCCGGCGCGACGTTCGCCCGGACCGCGTTGAAGCTCAACGGGATGAGCGAGAACGCCGCCAGCCTGGTGCCGATCGGCGCCGGCGCCCAGCAGATCAACGCCATCAAGACCGGCCAGGTCGATGCGCTGGCGCTCTGGGACATCCAGTACCAGCTCGTCAAGAACGCCGGCGTCACCCTGACGCCGCTTCCGGTCGAGGCGACGGCGGACGCGTGGGGCGGCGGCTTCGCGACGACCCGGAAGAACCTTGAGGCCAAGAAGGACATCCTCCAGCGGTTCGGTCGTGCGGTGGCGAAGGCGTTCGTCTTCGCCAAGGCCAACCCCGAGGCCGCGATCCGCGACCTGTGGAAGCTCTACCCGGAGACCCGCGGGTCCGACCCGGAGGAGAAGGCGCTGGCCGACGGGGTCAAGGTCCTCCAGGTCCGCCTGGACGGGCAGGGCTTCGACGACAAGACCCTGGGCCGGATCGACGACGCCGCGGCCACCCGTGCGCTCGACTTCATGGCCTCGGCCGGACTGATCACGAAGTTCCCGGCGAAGGAGATCTACACCGACGCGATGTTCAAGGCGTTCAACGACTTCTCCTACGACGATGTCATCAAGCAAGCACAGAAGGCCGGCTGAATGCGGCTGGGGGTCGCGCTCGATTTGAGCTCCCGGGAGCCGGTCCGCCCGCAGGTGGATCGCGCGGTCACGTTGCTCGCCCACGCGGAGCGGTACGGTTTCGACTCCGCGTGGGTGGGTGAGAGCTATCACGCGGCCGCGCAGCCGTTCCACCTCCCGTCCGCCCTGATGGTCCTGGCACATCTGGCCGGACGGACGTCCCTGGCGCTGGGCTCGGCGGTGCTGCTCCTGCGCGCGTACAGCCCGGAGAAGCTGGCCTACGAGGCCGCGCTGCTCGACCAGCTGTGCGGCGGGAGGCTCACCCTCGGGCTCGGGCTCGGCGGCTCGGAGGTCGCGGGGCGGGCCGGGCTGCCCGCGTCGGGTCCGGCCGGCGCGGCCTTCGACGCCACGCTGAAGCTGCTGCGCGACGCCTGGTCCGCCGACGCGGGCACCGACGCGCCGGTGGCGATCCCACCCCCGGTACGGCGCGGCGGGCCGCGGATCCTGGTGGGCGGCAAGGTGGCCGCCTCGGCCCGTCGCGCCGCGACGCTCGCCGACGGGTTCTACGGCGCGACGAACTACTGCGACGACCTGTTGATCAAGCAGTCGGCCGCCTACTGGGCGTATCGCGACGGACGGCCGGGCGCGACGGAGGGAGTGGTCGCCACCACCAGGTTCTGCGTCGTCCACGAGAACGCCGCCACCGCCCGCGAGCTCGCCGCGCGCCACCTGAAGGCCGCGACCGACTACTACACCGAACGGGGCTTGTGGATGGGTGCGGACGGCCCCGCCCAGCCCGAGTTCCCCATGGTGGGCACGCCCGACGAGATCGACGCGACGATCACTCGATACGTCTTGGCGGGGGTCACGTCCGTCCAACTGCGGGTCGCCCCGTTCGGCATGCCGCCGGAGGTCGCCCGCCACACGCTCGACCTCGTCGGGCGGCACGTCCTGCCGCACTGGCACGACACGACGGCTTCGGACGCGATCACCTACACGACCGACCTCTTCGACGCCACCAACGACTCCTCCCACGACGACATCCGCGGGGACATCCGCAGGGACATCGGCAAGGACATCCGCAAGCAAGCGAAGGACGCCTCCTGAGATGGGGCAGGAAGTGGAGACGCTCCGATGAGCAGCTCATACGTGTACGCGTCGGTCCGGACCCCGTTCGGCCGGTTCAACGGAGCCTTGGCCGACACGAGGACCGACGATCTGGCCGCGATCGCGTTGAAGGGACTTCTCGACCGCACGCCGGGCCTGGATCCCGGCCTGGTCGACGACGTGTTCTGGGGCAACGCCAACGGCGCCGGCGAGGACAATCGCAACGTCGGCCGGATGGCCGTACTGCTGGCGGGCATGCCCGTTACGGTGACCGCCACCACGGTGAACCGGCTCTGCGGCTCGTCGCTGGACGCCGCCATGATGGCCTCACGCATGATCGAGGTCGGCGACGCGGAGATCACGATCGCCGGAGGCGTGGAGTCGATGACGCGGGCGCCGTGGGTCCTGCCGAAGCCGTCGCGCCGGTTCCCGGCGGGCGACGTCACCGCCGTCTCCACGACGCTGGGCTGGCGCCTGGTGAACAAGCGGATGCCCGCCGAGTGGACGGTCTCGCTGGGCGAGTGCAACGAGCAGTTGCAGGAGAAGTTCTCGATCTCGCGCGAGCGGCAGGACGAGTTCGGCGCCCGCTCGCACCGCCTCGCGGCGGAGGCGTGGGCCAAGGGCTTCTACGACGACCTCGTGGTGCCCGTCCCCGGCACCGACCTGGTCCAGGACGAGAGCATCCGTCCCGACACCTCGCTGGAGAAGCTGGCGGCGCTGAAGCCGGCGTTCCGGCCCAACGGGACGATCACCGCAGGCAACTGCTCACCGTTGAACGACGGCGCGAGCGCGGTCCTGCTGGGCTCGGCGAGCGCGGCCGCGACCATCGGTCGTGACCCGATCGCGCGGATCGCCGGTCGCGGCTGGATGGCGCTGGAGCCGCAGCAGTTCGGCTACGCCCCGGTCGAGGCCGCCAACGGCGCGCTCAAGCGGGCGGGCATCACCTGGGACGACATCGGCGCCGTCGAGCTGAACGAGGCGTTCGCCGTCCAGTCGATCGCCTGCATCGACGCCTGGCTCAGGCTCGGGCTGCGGGACGCCGAACTCGTCAACGCCAAGGGCGGGGCGATCGCCATCGGGCACCCGCTGGGCGCCTCGGGCGGGCGCATTCTCGGGACCCTCGCGGCGCGGCTCGTGGAGTCCGGCGAACGCTGGGGCGTGGCGGCCATCTGCATCGGTGTGGGCCAAGGGCTGGCGGTCGTGCTGGAGAACGTCGCGTCATGACGCTGCTGTGCACCTGTGTCGACGAGGCGGTCAGCGGCATCGCCGACGGCTCGACGGTGCTGGTCGGCGGCTTCGGCACGGCCGGCGTGCCGTTCGAGCTGATCGACGCGTTGATCCGGCAGGGCGCGCGGGACCTCACCGTCGTGTCGAACAACGCGGGCAACGGGGACACCGGGATCGCGGCGCTGCTCGCGGCCGGGCGGGTGCGGAAGATCGTGTGCTCGTTCCCCCGGCAGACGGACTCCTGGGTCTTCGACGAGCTGTACCGCAGCGGGAAGATCGAGCTCGAGCTCGTGCCGCAGGGGAACCTGGCCGAGCGCATGCGCGCCGCCGGAGCCGGGATCGGCGCCTTCTACACCCGCACCGGGGTCGGGACCCTCCTCGCGGAGGGAAAGGAGACCCGCGAGATCAACGGCCGGACGTACGTCCTCGAGCTGCCCATCGCCGCCGACGTGGCGCTCATCAGCGCCCACACCGCCGACACCCTCGGCAACCTCGTCTACCGCAAGACGGCACGCAACTTCAATCCCGTCATGGCGACGGCCGCGACGACCACCATCGCGCAGGTGCGGCACGTCGTCGAGCCGGGAGCGCTGGATCCCGAGGCCGTGGTCACCCCGGGCATCTACGTCGACCGGATCGTGCAGGTGTCGTTATGAGCCAGGTTTTTGCCATGAGCCAGGTTTTTGCCATGAGCCAGGTGACTGTCATGAGCCAGGTGTTGTCATGAGCATGGTGTCCGAGAGCATCGTCGAGCACACCGACCGCGGCCCGCTCGGACGGGACGAGATGGCCCGGGTGCTCGCGCGCGACATTCCCCCCGGGGCGTACGTCAACCTCGGCATAGGTCAGCCCACGACCGTCGGCGACCACCTCCCCCCGGAGTCGGAGGTCATCCTGCACACCGAGAACGGCATGCTCGGCATGGGTCCGGCGGCGACGGGCGACGCGATCGACCCCGACCTGATCAACGCCGGCAAGTTCCCGGTGACCGAGCTGCCCGGTGCCGCGTACTTCCACCACGCCGACTCGTTCGCCATGATGCGCGGCGGCCACCTCGATCTGTGCGTTCTCGGCGCCTACCAGGTCTCGGCGTCGGGGGATCTCGCCAACTGGCATACCGGCGAGCCCGACGCGATCCCGGCGGTCGGCGGGGCGATGGACCTCGCCGTGGGCGCCAAGCAGGTCTTCGTGCTGATGTCGCTGTTCACCAGGACCGGCGAGCCGAAACTCGTCAAGGAATGCACCTATCCGCTCACCGCGCTGCGGTGCGTGGACCGGGTCTATACCGACGTCGCCACGTTCGAGATCACCGGAGGGGAGGTCCTCGTCCGGGAGACGTGGGGGATCTCGTTCCGCGAGCTCCGCTCGCGCCTCGACGTCCCGCTCACCGTGGCGACACCATGACCACGCTCATCAGGAGGCTGGAGAGCGACATGTTTACCAGGCACCAGTTCTATATCGGGGGCACGTGGGTCGATCCGGCCACGCCGCGGACGATGGGCGTCCTCGACCCCGCGACCGAGGAGACGTTCGCGGAGATCAGCCTCGGTACGGCCGAGGACGTCGACCGCGCGGTGGCGGCGGCGCGCGCGGCCTTCGCCACGTACTCGCAGGTCAGCGTGGAGCAACGGCTGGAGTACCTCAAGCGGATCAGCTCCGGCTTCCGGGCTCGGCTGCCCGAGATCGCCCGGACGATGACGCGCGAGATGGGGGCGCCGATCACGTTCTCGACGCAACGCCAGGCCACGGTGGCGCTGTTCCACTTCGAGGAGGCGGCCCGCGTGCTCGCGGACTACCGCTTCGAGGAGACGATGGGCGCCGGGATCGTACGGCGCGAGCCGATCGGCGTCTGCGGTCTCATCACACCGTGGAACTGGCCGCTGAACCAGGTCGCGTCGAAGGTGGCCCCGGCCCTCGCCACCGGATGCACCGTGGTGCTCAAGCCAAGCGAGATCGCGCCGCTCAGCGCCATGGTGCTCGCCGAGGTCATCGACGACGCCGGCCTGCCGCCCGGCGTGTTCAACCTCGTCAACGGCGACGGTCCCACGGTCGGTGAGGCCATCGCGGCGCACCCCGACATCGACATGGTCTCGCTGACCGGCTCGACCGGCGCCGGCATCAGGGTCTCCAAGCTCGCGGCCGACACGGTGAAGCGCGTCGCCCTCGAACTCGGCGGCAAGTCGGCCAACATCATCCTGCCCGACGCGGACCTGGAGTCCGCGGTCGTCGCCGGGGTGCACGCGTGCTACACCAACGGCGGCCAGAACTGCCAGTCGCCCACGCGGATGCTCGTGCACCGCTCGCAGCGCGACCACGCGTACGCCGCCGCGCGACGTGCGGTCGAACAGGTCCGTCTCGGGGATCCGTTCGATCCGGCGACCACGATGGGGCCCGTGGTGAGCCAGGCTCAGCTGGATAAGATCACCACGCTCGTGCAGTCGGGAATCGACGAGGGCGCGACGCTCGTGGTCGGCGGCCCGGGGCGCCCCGACGGGCTCGACAAGGGCTTCTACGTCCGCCCGACCGTATTCGGCGACGTCACGCCGCAGATGCGGATCGCACGCGAGGAGATCTTCGGCCCGGTGCTCTCGATCATGCACTACGAGACCGAGGACGAGGCCGTCGAGATCGCCAACGACACGCCGTACGGACTGGCGGGCTTCGTGCAGTCGAAGGACCCCGACCACGCCCGCAGAATCGCCAACCGCATCCGCGCGGGCCGCGTCTACCTCAACGGCGCTCCGTTCGACCGCAGCCTGCCGTTCGGCGGCTACAAGCAGTCCGGCAACGGCCGGGAATTCGGACGGTTCGGCTTCGAGGAGTACCTCGAAGTCAAGGCCGTGCTCGGCTATCCGCAGTGAACAAAAGGACGCCATGGTGAACCTTGACCACAGCGAGGACAACAGCGAGCGACTGGCGGCCCTCCTGGACCGCGAGGAGCTCTTCGACCTGGTGAGGCGGGAACGCTTCGCCCGCGACCAGCGACTGTTCGACGTGATGCGCGACTGCTTCCACGACGACGCCTACGTCCGGACCACGTGGTACGAGGGACGCGGCGGCGAGGCCTACGTCGAGGCGACGAAGAAGTGGATGGAGCGAACCGGGAACAGCAAGCACTGGGTCTTCCCCGCCTACGCGCGCGTCGAGGGCGACCGGGCGACCGTCGAGAGCCCGGCGAAGATCTTCAACCGGACCACGGTGAAGGGAGTGGAGGTCGACTTCCACGCCTACTGCCGGTTCTTCTCCCGTGCCGTCCGGGACGAAGGACGGTGGAAACTGCTGAGCTTCGAGCTCCTGATGGAGCGCGACGAGCTACGCCCCGTCCACGCGGGCGAGGCGCTCCCGGTGGACGCGGCCCAAATCGCCGGGTTTCGCCCGTCCTACCGATTCCTCACCTGGATCCAGTCGACGCGCGGCGTCACGGTGAGCCAGGACCTGCTCGGCGACGACCGGCCGGCCGAACTCGACGCGTTCCACAAAGGCGAGACCGCCTGGCTCACCGGCACGGGATAGCGGTCGCGCCGCGGATCATGTAAATAATCTCCGTGGATGCGACCGGTCGGAGGGACGCATGAACCACGGACGGGCAAGTCGCTCCGCCGCCGTCATCGCGACCTTCGGCTTGGCCGTGGTCGGCGTATCCGCGCTGGCGCTGAGTCAGCTCTTCGGTCCAGGCGGAGCGACGACCGTGGTGACCGCGGACTCGACGATGGAACCTTCGGTGGGGCCGAAGCCACGTGTCTCCGATACGCCTCCGGGCAGCGCGGAGCCGGTGCTGGACAAGATCCTGACAATCCAGGATTCCCGTCATGTGCCGATGCCGCTCGACCCTTACCTGACCCCCATGGAGGGCATCAGGCTCATCGACCAGGCGCGGGACGTCGCGGTCGCACGGTGCATGAGGTCGCTCGGCTTCAAGGATTGGACCCCGGACACGATCCGCACATGGCGTGCCGAGGATTATCGGGAACACGACCTCTTCGAATACTTGGATCCGGAGGATTCCACACGATCGGGCTATCCCCGCGCCGCCGAGACGGCAGGAAGGTCGGAAACCGCCGAGTCAGCGCCCCGACACGAACCAACGGTTGAAGAAAGACAAGCATACGAGGGCTCTGTGGCGCGGACGGCGAGCGGCCGGTCCGTCCCGCAGGGCGGGTGCGCGGTGGTCGGGGACGCGGAGATTCGTAAGGATACGAGGGATCTACCCGCCGACCCCCGCAGCCTGGCGGTCTCGTCCCGTTCAAGCGCCTTGGGCGACAGCCGGGTGCGTGCCGCGATCGGGGCATGGCGCTCCTGCATGCAGCGGTCGGGCGTCACCGGCTACGACCATCCTGTTCCAGCGATGAACGATCCCCGATGGCAGTCGCGGGCGGCGGATGAACCCGCCTCGGCCGACGAGAAACGCGTGGCCGGCGCGGACGCCACGTGCCGTACGGAGACCAATCTCGTCGGCATCTACAAGACGGTCCGGTCCGCCTACGAGCAGCGGCTTCTGGAGCGGCACAAAGACAAGATCGAAGAGAGCAGGGAGATCTTCGACGTTTGGGTGGACAACGCTCGGCGGGTCATCGCGACCGGCGTCGAGGACTGAGCTCTAGTCGCCGGTGAGGCGGGTGAGACGGTCCATTGTTTCGATGTACTCCTCGACCATGGCGAAGATGACGTCGCGGGCGGGTTTGATCTGGTTCATCGTGCCGATGATCTGGCCGGCGGGGAAGGTGGTGAGTTCGGCGGACTCGCTGCGGCCGATGCGGCGCAGGGCGTCGGAGACGAGCATGAACTGCAGGGGCATGGGGAGGGTGCCGGGAGAGTCGGCGGATTCCCAGGCGTCGGTCCATGCGGTCTTGAGGAGGCGGGCGGGTTTGCCGGTCCAGGAGCGGGAGCGGACGGTATCGCGGGAGGTGGCGGCGAGGATGCGGTCGCGGGCGACGTTGGGGGTGTCGGCCTCTTCGACGGTGAGCCAGATGGAGCCGGTCCAGACGCCCTCGGCGCCGAGGGCCATGCCGGCGGCCATCTGACGGCCGGAGCCGATGCCTCCGGCGGCGAGTACGGGGACGTCCACGGCGTCGACGACCTGGGGGATGAGGACCATCGTGGAGATCTCGCCGGTGTGGCCGCCGGCCTCGGTGCCTTGGGCGACCACGACGTCGACGCCGACCTCGACCTGTTTGACGGCGTGGCGGGGGGTGGAGGCGAGGGCGGCGACCTTGACGCCGTGGACGTGGGCCTGTTCGACGATGTCGCGTGGGGGCGGGCCGAGGGCGTTGGCGAGCAGGGCGATCGGGTGGTTGAGCGCGGTCTCGACCTGGGGGCGGCCGGTGGCGTCGGTCCAGCCGAGCAGGAGGCGGCCGGGTTCGGCGTCGCTGGACAGCGGGGGGACGCCGTGCTTGGCCAGCAGGTCCTCGACGAATTTGCGGTGGCCTTCGGGGATCATCGCCTGGAGCTTGGCGAGCAGGTCGGCCGGGGAGTCCACGCCGAGGTCGGCTCCGGCGTACGAGGCGGGCATGACCACGTCGACGCCGTACGGCTTGCCGTCGACGTGTTCGTCGATCCACTTGAGCTCCATTTCGAGCTCTTCGGGGGTGAAGTAGAGGGCGCCGAGCACGCCCATGCCGCCCGCGCGGCTGACCGCGGCGACCACGTCCCGGCAGTGGCTGAACGCGAAGATCGGCAGCTCGATCCCGAACATCTCGGTGACACGTGTCCGCATGGCCCGACTGTACGACCGCGTCCGACAAAACTGCAACGTGTTCTAACTGGCCATATCCGGCCGATCACCGGATGGCCTTACCTACTGACAAGTAACACCGCCGGAGCGGTTGGTTGGAACACGTTCTAATTGGCTGGCGATTACGCTGCGTCACCGTTTCAGGCGGCGCCAGACGGTCTGCGGGAGCGCCCGCAGGGCGAGGGAGGCGAGGCGGAGCGCGGGCGGCGCCCAGACCACCCGCCTGCCCTCGCGCAGGCCCTCCACGACCGCCTTGGCGACGGCGTCCGGGGTGGTGGGCATCGGCCCGGTCGGTAGGTGGGCGGTCATCCGGCCGATCACGAAACCCGGCCTGACGATCATGACACGGGCGCCGGAATCGTGCAGCGAATCGCCCAATCCCTGGGCGAAGCCGTCGAGCCCGGCCTTCGCCGCCCCGTAGACGAAGTTGGCGCGGCGCACCCGTACGCCCGCCATCGACGACAGCACGATCAGCGTCCCGTGCCGCTGCTCGCGCAGGCGGCGGGCGGCGAAGAGGCCGGCCGACACGTGCCCGGCCAGGTTCACGGTGATCGACTCGGCCGCGGCGACCGGGTCCGCCTCGTAACGGGCCTGGTCGCCGAGCACGCCGAAGGCCGCGATGACCACGTCCAGGTCTCCGGCGAACTCCACGGCCGCGTCGATCACCGGGCCGTGGGTCTCGGGCCGCGTGGCGTCGAAGTCGAGCGGGAGTACGTCGGCGCCGAGCTTCCGCAGTCGTGCGACGGCGTCCTCGCGTCGGTTCGGGGCGGCGGGGTTCGCTCCGGCGTCGGCGCCTTCGGGGCGGGACGCCAGGACGACCTTGCGGGTGCCCGCGCGGACCAGGCGCTCCACGATGGCGAGGCCGATCTCGCTGCGCCCGCCGAGCAGCAGCACCGAGTCCACGGTCCCCAGGGCGTTTCTCACAGGTCGAGTCTCCTCGCGAGGTCGGAGCGGAAGAGGCCGTGCGGGTCCACCTTGTTCCGGATATTTCGCCATTCGTTCAGGCGGGGGTACATCGCCGGGAGCAACTCGGCCCGCATCCGGGAGTCCTTGGCCAGGTAGATCCGGCCGCCGGCCGCGGCGATCCACTCGTCGAGCTCGCGCAGCAGGGCGGCGAGGCCGGGGACGCCCGCCGGGATGTCCAGGGCCAGCGTCCAGCCCGGCATCGGGAACGACAGCGGGCCCGGCGTGCCCGCGCCGAAGCGCTTGAGCACGGTCAGGAACGACACCACGCCGTCGGCCGACAGCCGGGACACCACGCGCCGCAACGTGTCCTCCGCGCCGAACGGCACGGCGAACTGGTACTGCACGAAGCCGCGCGGCCCGTAGATCCGGTTCCAGTCGCGGACGAAGTCGAGGGGGTGGAAGAACGGGGCGATCGGCTGGATGAGCCCGTGGCGGCGGCGCGGGGCCTTGCCGTACCACACCTGGTTGAAGGCGCGGACGGTGAGCCGGTTGAGCAGACCGCCCGGCACGTACGGCGGAGCCGCCAGCCAGGCGGCCGGCGCGAAGTCCAGCCCGCGGCCCCCGCGCGGCAGATCCTCCCGGCGGGCGTGATCTGCGCGCGTGAGCACCCCTCGGCCCAGGCGCGCCCCGGTCGCGAGCAGGTCGATCCAGGCCACCGTGTACCGGTAGCGGTGGTCGGTGGCGGTCATCACCTCAAGCGTGTGGTCCAGGTCGCGGGTGCGCTCGATGTCGACGCGCATCCGGGAGGTCTCGATCGGCACGAGCCCGAACGTCGCCTCCGCGATCAGCCCGGTGAGCCCCATGCCGCCCACCGTGGCCCAGAACAGCTCGTCGCCTGGCGTCAGCACCCGCGCCCGGCCGTCGGCGGTGACGAGGGTGAGCGAGCGCAGGTGGGCGCCGAACGAGGAGTCCACGTGGTGGTTCTTGCCGTGCACGTCGGCGGCGATCGCGCCGCCCACCGTAACGTGCCTGGTCCCCGGGCTGACGGGGACGAACCAGCCGCGCGGCACGAGTGCGCGCATCAGCTCGTCGAGGCTCACGCCCGCCGTCGCGGTGACCTCCCCCGCCGCCTCGTCCAGCGACCAGCGCCGCTCGAGCGCCGTGCAGTCCACGACGACGCCGCCCGCGTTCTGCGCCGCGTCGCCGTACGAACGGCCGAGGCCCCGGGCGATCAGCCCGCGCGGCGGGGCCGCCGCGACGAGCGCGGACAAATCGGCGGCGTCGCGCGGGGAGACCAGGAGGGCGCGGGTGGGCGCGGTGCGGCCCCACCCGGTGAGCCGGGCGTCCCTCGGGCGGAGTCGTGTCTCCATTCCGTCCTCCTCCCGCCGTCGTGCCCTCATTCGCGCCACCGAGAGACTAGCCCTCCGTGCGGGTCACCAACGAAGATCACAAGTAGATCCCCGCCACCAGCAGGGCGACGAGGAGGGCCATGTAGATCTGGAGGGGGCGGTCGCGCAGGGCCAGTTCCTCCGGCTCCTCGCCGAGTCCGCGATCGACCAGCAGGTTGTGCCGCAGGACCACCAGGACGAAGGGGATGATGCTGACGCCGTAGAAGGCGTCGCCCTGGACCTGCAGCGCCCACATGCAATAGGTGACGATCATCGCGCCGGAGGCCATGGCGCGGACGTGGGCCAGATAGCTCGGCGTGTACGTCACCAGGGTCGCCCGCGTCGCCCCCGAGCCCCGGTCGCGGATCTCCGCCTCGCGCTTGCCGACGACAATCTGGAGGGATCCGAGCGAGACGACGACGAGGAACCAACTCGTCACCGGCACGTCCACCGCGACCGCCCCGGCGTACGCGCGGATGACGTGGCAGCCCGCCACGGCCACCAGATCGACGATCACCTCGTGTTTGAGCAGGTACGTGTACGCGAGGGTGAGCGCCAGGTATCCGGCGACCACCGCGGGCAGCCGCCAGTCCCCCGTCGCGGCGGCGAGCGCGGGAGCGGCGGCCATGAGCGCGACCGCGACCGCCCGCGCGGCGCGCACCGGCACGATCCCGGCCGCGATCGGACGCAGCCGCTTGCGCGGGTGCTCCCGATCCGCCTCGGCGTCGGCCGCGTCGTTGAGCAGGTAGCCGCCGCTCGCGGCCAGGCAGAAGGCGGCGAAGGCCACCAGCGTGTCCCGCAGCCCGTCCGGCGTCGTGAGCACCCCGGCGGCGGCCGGCGCGGCGAACACCAGGAGGTTCTTCAGCCACTGCCGGGGGCGAAGCGCGCGGATCAGCCCGCGCGGCCGACGCGCCGTATCCGGCGCGGTCGCCACATCTCGCCCGGACGATGCGACGGGATCCAGGCCGGTCGGCGCCCCCGCCGACTCGGTGCTCGCCGTACCCGGCGCGGTCGTCTCACCCCTGGCAGACGACTGCGGAAGGCCGGTACGGCGAGCCGTCACGAGTCGGCTGCGTGCCGTGCCGACCGCCCGCCCCGCAGCGCGAACAGCACCCCGGCGGCGAGCAGCACCACGCCGACGACGAGCAGCACGAGCGGAATGGTGGTCTTCAGCAGGGTGATCTGGTTCCTGGCGTTGGTCGCCGTCCGCACCCACTCGTCCACCGCCTCGGGCGTGTACGTGGCCGTGGCCACCAGCGCGGGCTTGCGCTCGACGCCGTCCTGGGTCTTGAGCACCTCGTGCCGCTGCTGCTCCTGCTTGACCGGGACGCCGCTGGTCGGCTCCACCCAGAAGGTGATCTTGCCGTCGTACCAGCGGTCCACCTTCACGTCGCCGGTCTTGTCCTTGACGCCGACGACCGAGGCGGGCGCGGTGATCGTCTGGGTCTTGGTGGGCGGGATGACCTGCTCATACTTGTGCACCGGCAGACCCTCGACGACGTCCTCGCCGACGAAGCGGGCGTCGAACGCCTTGGCCGTGACGGAGTTGAAGACCTTGTAGGTCTTCTTCTCGGCGTTGAACGGGAACAGGAAGATCTGCCCGTCCAGCGCCACCGGCTCCTTGTCGACGTTGACCCCGCAGCAGTTCAGCCCCTCCCCGGTGTACTTGTTGAAGGCGCTGCGGAACTGCGACATCGAGATGCCCTGCTTGTTGTTGGTGACGTCGTTCACCGCGGTGAACTGGTCCCAGACGACCCGGTCGCCGCTGGCCTGCTCCACGTCCCCCTTGACGGTGACCGTGATGTCCAGGGTGCCGTCGAGCACCTTGAGGTCCCCGACGTTGAAATATCGCGCGTTGTCCGCCCGGAGCGTGGTGACGCTGTACTGGTCCGCGGGCGCGGCGATCAACCTGTCGGCGACCTGGAATCGCAGCAGTGGGGCCAAGGCGATCAGGAACGCCCCGGCTCCTACGAGCACGAACCCGATGACGCGGCCCATCGCTCCTCCTGGAGGGGTAGGGGTTTGCGGTGGCGAACTGTCTCGAGCACCCTGAAACAAGATTTCATTTCGGGATATGTTAGTACGGAGAGTGACGGCCGTCACGAGGGACATGGAAATTGACCGAAACAGGTTCTACATTAGCCGCGCGCTCTCGCCCCCTCCCCGACGGGGGCCATCTCGACGCGCTCGACGGCGTGCGGGCGATCGCCGCGTTCGCCGTGCTGACCTTCCATGTCGCCATCGAATCCGCCGCCGCCCTGCGGGACGGCTTCTTCAGCTCGCTGCTCGCCCGCGGCGACATCGCCGTGCCGATCTTCTTCGCGCTGTCGGGGCTGCTGCTCTACCGCCCGTACGCCAGGGCCGCGCTGACCGGCGAGCCCCGCCCGGACACCCGCCGCTACCTGATCAAGCGGGCGCTGCGCATCCTGCCCGCGTACTGGCTGGTCGTGGCGGTCGCCCTGACGCTGTGGTCGCGCGAGCACCTCGGCGACCCCGCCACCTGGCTGCAACTGCTGTTCCTCGCCCAGACGTACGAGCTGGACCCGTGGTGGGTCGGCCTCGGCCCCAAGGGCCTGGCGCAGATGTGGAGCCTGTGCGTGGAGGCCGCGTTCTACCTGCTGCTTCCGCTGCTCGCCGCCGGTCTGGCGGCGTTCGCCCGGCGCGGCGGCGACGATCCGGGACGCCGCGCCAGGCGCCTGCTGCTCGGCCTGGCCGCGCTCGCGGCGGTCTCGCCGCTGTGGACGATCCTCGGCCACTACCCCGTCTACCTGCCGAACCTCAACAGCTGGCTGCCGCGCTCCCTGGTCTTCTTCGCCCTCGGCATGGCGCTCGCCGTGGTGACCGTGTGGGCACACGCCGACCCCGACCCGGCGAACCCGGCCCGCCGCCTGGTCCGCTCGGTCAACTCCTCGCCGGGCACGCTGTGGTCGGTCGCGGCGCTGGCGTACGTGGTCGCCGCCTCCCCGGTGACCGGGCCCCGGTTCACCGGCGTGGAGGGGGTGTGGGCGGGGCTGTTCGAGCTGGTCCTCTACACGATCACGGCCGCCGGCCTGCTGGCCCCGGCCGCGCTGCTGTCGCGCCCCGGCGCGCTGGTGGGCCGGCTGCTCGGCAACCGGGCGATGCGATTCCTCGGCCGGATCTCCTACGGCGTGTTCCTGTGGCAGTTCGTGGCCCTGTACGCCTGGTACCAGTTCACCGGACAGCGCCCGTTCACCGGCAACTTCCCGATCAACCTCGTGGCCGTGGCCACGATCACGATCGTGCTCGCCGTACTCACCCATCGGTACGTCGAGGAGCCGGCTCGCCGCCTCGCCCGTCCGGCCCGCCGGGCTCCCGCCCGGCCTGCGGCGGCGGCTGCGGAATCGCCGCCCCGTACGCGAACCCCCTGAGGCACACGCCCGCCGAGGGGTCGTCGACGCGCATGAGCAGGCCCTTGCCCGTCGCCGGGATCGGGAAGTGCACCAGCCCGTCCCGCGTCGGCCTGAGCTCGACCTGCTGGACCCGACCGGCCACCTCGAACGTGACCGACGTGGCCCGGGCGGCGGAGTAGGCGAGCCCGGCCACCATGTCGGGACGGGCGACGAACCGCGGCTCGGGCCAGTAGACGGCCCCGTCGATCGTGGAGAGGCACCACTCCCCCGGCGGGGGCACCCGGGCGAACCCGGCGTCCACGGCGGCGGGGACGAGCCGCCCCGCGTCGTCGAACACCTTCGCCGCCTCCGACGGCGGCGGCACCCGCATCCGGGCCCGCAGCGCCGGGTCGGCGAGCGGGGCGAGCACCCGGTGGCTGAGCCGCCGCTCGCCGTTCCACGGCAGCACCAGCCAGTCCGGCACCGCCCGCGAGAAGATCACGGTGTCGGCGGGCGCGGCGGCGAGCGACCGGCGTACGGCGTCGAGGTAGGACCGTTGGCGATCCCCCTGCAGCGTGTCGCGGAACCCCTCGGCCGACACCACCGACATGGTCAGGAAGGCACCGATCGCCAGCACGGCCGCCCCCGCGCGCAGGGGCGCTCGCGGCGGGGTCCGGCGGTACGGCTCGGCCTCGTCTCGCAGCCCGGTTAGGGCGAGCGCCAGGCACACCGCGAACACCACCGCCGCGTCGGCCACGTACCGCGCCTCGGCGCCCAGCGTCCCGAAGCTGGCCCCCCGCGCGACCACCGTGGGCGCGGCGTCGGCGAACACCAGGTAGAGCGCGACGATCAGCCAGGCCCGCGCCGCCCGCCGACGCCACCACAGCGTCGCGAGCACCAGCGCCGCGAGCGCCGCCCACGCGCCCGCCACCAGCGCCGCGGGCGGGTCGGACATGCCCCCGGTGGGCGGCCCGGCGGCCCACCGCAGCGGCCCGCCCACGATCCCGGCGGGGAACGTACGGCCCAGCAGCCCGCCGACCAGTTCCGCGCTCACGTCCGGCCTGGGCACCGAGGCGCCCTCCCCCTGGGCGGAGGGCAGCCGGAACAGGTACAGCGCCGCGTACCCGGCGATCAGCAGCGCGTGGCCGCCCCAGAGCCGCGGGTGCCCGCGGGCCTCCGCCAGCATCGCGCGGACCCACCCGATGCGCCGCCACTCGGGCCGCAGGAACGCCGTCGTCACCGCGAACAGTACGAACGGGATGAACACTCCCTTGGTGCTGAACGCCATCCCGAACACGGCCCACCAGATCCCCGCGCGCCCGGTTGCCTCGCCCCTGGCGTACCGGACCTGGGCCGCAAGCGCCCCGGCCAGGGCGAGCTGCAGCGGGACGCCGTTGAGCGCCGCCGACCACCAGCTGAACGGCGGGAGGGTGAGCGGCGTGAACGCGTACACCGCGAGCGGGATCAGGATGACCCACCGGTCCCCGAACAGCGACCGCAGCAGGCGCAGCAGGAGCACCGCCGCCAGCGCCTGCGTCGCGAGCGTGACGCCGGCGACCAGCGGCCAGTGGTAGGCCGCGATCCTGGACTCCACCCAGGTCAGCGTCAGCGCGCCGGGCATCAGGTGGCCCTTGTGGATGCGGAAGAGGAAGTCGAAGGTGAGCTCGTGCTCGTACGCGTCGCCGACGAACAGCAGGTCGTCCTCGACGAAGTACGCGGCGCTGAGGATCGGCAGCCGCAGCCCGAGCGAGGCGGCGATCAGCGCGAGCCCGGCGAGCAGCACCGGGTTCGGACGCCTGATGAGGCGGCGCGGGGAGGCGGTGCGATCAGGCTGGCCGAGCTCGGCGGTGGCGGCCACCGGTCCCTCCTCTCCCGGGTGTGCTACCCATGAGTAACGAAACGATAGGAGCGCCGCGAAACAGGCGCAACAAGGGTGTTACGCTCCCCTGCACGCCCCGCGCACGCCCTCCTCCGGGCCTGGCACGCGAACAGGAGCAGCCGTGCAGATCCCCGACGCGACCGGGCCGTTCCGCGCCACCCTCGGCCGCTCGGTCCGCCTGCTGTCGGCCTTCCGCAAGGAGCAGACCGACCCGGACTTCTTCTACGGCCTGCTCGCCCGCGACACCGTCGCCCAGCTCGCCACGTACGCGGATCTGCCCGGCGCGCTCGTGTGCGACGTCGGCGGCGGCCCCGGCTACTTCACCGACGTGCTGCGGGAGCGCGGCGCGCGGACGATCTGCGTGGACTGCGACGCCGGGGAGATGATGGCGCGCGACGGCGCGGCCCCCGAGGGCGCGGTGCTCGGCAGCGCGCTCGAACTGCCGCTGCGCGACGCCGCCGTGGACGTCTGCTTCTCCTCCAACGTGCTGGAACACGTGCCCGACCCGTGGCGCATGGCCGAGGAGATGGTCCGCGTCACCCGCCCGGGCGGGATCGTCTACCTGTCGTTCACGAACTGGCTGTCGCCGTGGGGCGGGCACGAGACCTCGCCCTGGCACTACCTGGGCGGCCATCGGGCCGCCGCCCGCTACACGCGCCGGTACGGCCGCCGCCCCAAGAACGTGTACGGCGAGAGCCTCTACCCGGTGTCGGTCGCCGCCGCGCTGCGCTGGGCGCGCCGCAGCGCCGGGACCGAGCTGATCGACGCCCGGCCCCGCTACCACCCGCGCTGGGCGACGGCGGTGGTCCACCTACCCGGCCTGCGCGAGATCGTGACCTGGAACCTGCTGCTGGTCCTGCGCCGCCGCTGACGAGCGCGTCCGGCGCCGCGTCCGCCGTTCCGCCCACCAGGCGAACGCGGCGACGAGCAGCGCCAGGGCCAGGCACACCACCGGCAGCACGTCCCGGACGAGGATGACCCAGGTGCGAAAGCCGCGCGCCTCGGCCACCTGGATCTGTTCGTCGAGCGGGTCGGTGACGAGGTCGGCCCGGAGGGCGACCAGGCGGTCCACCTGGTCGGCGGTGCGCAGGGTGTCGGTGCGCTGCTCGCGCACCCGCACCGGCAGGCCGCTCTCCGGCTCCACCCACAACGTCCGCTTAATCCGGATATATCGGGACACGTCCACGAAGGCGGGGGTGCCCTTGGCGTGCGGCAGGCCGAGCGCCTCGGGGGTGAACACGTCGGGCAGGTCCTCCGCCTTCGCCGGGCCGGCCGCGTAGGAGTAGCGGTAGACCGGCAGGCCCTCGATGGTCTCCTCGCCCTCGAACCGCAGCGGCACCTGGCGGCGCAGCACCGGATCGTAGATCGGGTACTCGCGCGGCTCGGCGGCGAACGGCAGCCGGAAGGCCAGGCCGCTCTGCCGGGCGCGCGGATCGTCGTCCACGTACGGCTCGCAGCAGTCAACGATCATCCCGGTACGCCGGTCGAAGGCCGTCCGCCGCTCGTGATAGTCGATGCGCTGCCCGAACGCCGTCTCCAGGGTGGCGAACTCCACCCACACGGCCGTGCGCTCGTCGCCCGCCGCCGCGTCGCCGTACAGGCTGATCGTGGCCGTCACCGGCACGCGGTCGCGCACCCGCAGCGTCGCGGTGTCCAGGTAGCTCGCGGCGGACGCGACCAGATGCTGGGTGCGCCGCTGCTCAAGCGGCAGGATCAGCGCGTTTCCGTACACGTAGGACCGCAGCAGCACGGCCATGGTGACCAGGAACGCCACCGCGACCAGCAGCCCCGTCCGCGCCGTCCGCGTCACCGCGCCGCCTCGGCGAGGGCGTCCGACGACACGCCCGAGCCCGCCGACTCGGCCCGGTCCGCGACGCGCGGCGCGGACGGCGAGGGCCGGTCGGCGGCCACGGCGACGACCAGCCGCGCCACCACCAGCAGGCACAGCACCTGCGGCACCGCGTCGGCCGCCAGATCGGCCGCCAGATCGGCCACAGCGCCGTCCGCCGCGCCGACGGCGGCGCCGATCGCCGCCGCGAGCCCGGCGAGGCCGAGCAGCACCGCGGGCGTCCACTCCGACAGCAGCGCGCGGGCGGCGCGGTGCAGCCGGCTGTCGTCCGGCGCGTGCTGGGCGGTGGCCACGCGCCGCAGCCACAGGAAGACGACCGCGGCGCCGGTGGTGATCGCCGCCCCGGCCGCTCCGCCGATCCACAGCCCGAGCAGCGGCGCGGCGGGCCACACCCACCGGGCGCGCACCCACGCCGCGTGCACCCGGCGGAGGCCGCGCCGCAGCCGCGACGGCACGAGGACGAGCACGACGACGGCGAGGGCGAGCCCGAACCCGCCGAGCAGCGCGGTCCGGTAGGAGGGGTCGGGCGCGTACCGCAGCACGACGGTCCCGGAGGCCCCGGCGGGCAGCATCCACGCCTGCCGCCACCCGTCCAGCCGCACCGGGGTGAGCCGCGTCCCGCCCAGGCGGGCCTCCCAGCCGACGTTGAAGTTCTCGTTGACGACCAGGTACGAGCGCGCGGTGGCCGACACGTGGAGCCGCCGCTCCTCGGGGGCCCAGGATTCGACGGACGCCGGGACCGCCCGCGCGCTCGCCGCCGTCGTCGTCGCGTCGTCCCGCCGCAGCACCACCGACTTGACGCGGAACGGGTCGGTGGGGGCGACGGTCACCCGGGCCGGGCCGGCGGCGAGCCGTACGGGACCGCAGGCGGCGTAGGCGAGCGGGCGGCCGTTGAGCACGTCGTCGAGCCTGCCGCCGGTGATCCGGGTCTGCACCGCGTGCCCGTCGACGACGAGCGTCGGCCCGAACCCGCACGGCAGGCGGACCGGGAAGCCGGTCAGGGACCGCACCGGGTCCACGCCGGGAATGGTGATCTCGGCGACCTCGACGGCGCGGGACGCGGCGGCGGCGAACTCGATCCGGAGCTTGCGCGCCCGCGTCTCGGGGAACGTGATCCACCCGTCGCCGCCGACCCACGCCTGCACGGCGTGGGTGTCGGTGCGGACGGTCACCTTGACCGGCGGATTGCCCAGGTGGGAGTCCGGGAACAGCACCCGGATCCCGGAGATCCGCTGCTTTCTCCCCAGATCGACGTCGAGGGCGGGCCGCCGGTCGTGGGGCAGGGCGTACCAGATCGTGCGCGGGTCGCCGTCCATCGCCGCCCGGCCCAGCACCGCCGGATGGTCGGTGGCCGTGGACGACGCGGTGACCTGCGGATACACCTTCGGCAGCGTGGTCAGCTCGGCCGCGAAACCGGGGTCGGTGAGCACCGCGCGGCCGGTCACGGTGCGCGTCTCGTCCCGCGCCGCCTCGAACATGCGGTCGAAACCGTACCCGTCCTCGCCGAGGATCTCCAGCGTCTGCGAGCAGGTCCACGCCGCCGAGCCGCGCATGCACGCCGGGGCGCTCCCCTGCTCGGTGAGGACCACGGCCCCCGGCGACGACCCCGACGGGCCGGGCACGTCGATCGTCCGCCCCGGACGCACCCCCGGGATCGTCACCTCGGTGATGCCGACCCGGTCGCCGAAGGCGTTCCCGGGCTCGTGGGCGAGTTTGGTGACGCGGATGCGCAGCCGGCGCGTCGGCCCGTCGGGCAGCTCCACCGGCTGCGGGTCGGCGGTCGGCCGCACCGCCGCCCGGCGGGTCCCGGCGTCGGTCTCCACGGCGACCTCCGCCACCGGCGGCCCGATCACGCCCTGCTCGAAGGCGACCATGATCCGCGGCACCCGCAGCGGCGCGGTGAACCGCACCTCCAGCCACTCGCCGAGCGCGCCGTTCCACCCGTCGGAGCGCCAGCTCGTGCGCGGGTCCCCGTCGAAGGCCGCGTACGGCTGCCGCCCCGGGTCGCGCCGCGCCGCCGACGCCGTGACGCCGGCGTCGGAGGAGGAGGCGGCGATGCCGGCCACGCCGAGATGGCGGGCCGTGGCCGCGAACCCCGCCCACGCCGGATCGAGCAGGTCGGTGACCTTCTCCCGCTCGCTCTCCTCGTCGGTGAGGGTCCCGCTCGTGCTTCGGCGTACGTCGCCGAACACCAGGTGACGCCGCCGCAGCGTGTCGGTGACCACGGTGTCGGCGTCGGGGATCGCCGAGGCGCCCGGCTCGTCGCCGAGCAGCACGGGCGCGTCGCCATCGAGCAGCCCGTTCTCCGCCATGGCGAGCACCCCCTCGGGCGCGCCGGTCGCCCGCACCGTCGGGTCGGCGGGCACCACGGAGGCGAGCGGCGCCGGATCGGGCACCTCGTACACCTCCAGCGCCCGGTACGGCTGGTCGAACCAGCCCGACGCGATCCCGCTGGACGCATCGCCGACGAGCGGCCCGAACTCGGCGACGCGCCGCAGCCCGGTCGAGTCGTCGAGCGCCTGGTGCACCCGCGCCGGCCACGCCGTGCCGATCGTGTCGCGGGCCAGGTCGTTGCGCACCAGCAGGTACTTCACCCCGATGCGGCGCAGCGTCAGCGTCAGCCCCTCCGAGCCGATCCCGTTGCCGAACCGCTCGTCGATCGTCTGCAGCAGCCGGGCGAGCCCGGCCGACCCCCACGGCACGTTGGAGTGGTTGGCCCAGCGCACGGTCAGCAGCATCTGCATCGGCTCGTCCAGCGGCCGCCCCCACTGGTACTCGCCGCGCTTGGACCCCGGAATCGCCAGCACCATCCCCTGGCCGGTCTCCCTGTTCAGCCAGTTCGCCGCGTCCCGCCAGTACGACGGCAGGTCGGCGAACGACCCCGGCGGCGTCACCCCGGCCGTCGCGACCGGCACCGCCGACAGCACGGCCACCCCCGCGCTCAGCGCCGCCACCCGCAGCCGGACCCCGCTCGGCCGCGCCATCGGCAGCGCCGCCAGCCCCAGCGCGAGCGGCAGCCGGATCAGCGCGTCGAACTTGTGCAGGTTCCGGAAGGGCGCGAGCGGCCCGTCGAACGCCGCCCGCACCTGCTCGGCCCACGGGAACGCGAGCGCGTCGGCGTGCCCGGCCGTCACGATCACCACACCGACCAGCGCGCTCACCGTCAGGAACGTGCGCTCGGGCGTGCCGCGCCGCACCAGCCCCGCCACCCCGAGCGCCGCCACGGCGGCGGTGACCGCGATCAGCCACGGCCGGGTGGCCTGCTCGTACGCGGCCGGCAGCCACGCCCTGCCGTCCACCGGCAGGAAGGACAGCCAGCCCGACGTGCCGCGCAGGGCGTTGAACAGCGAGGTCACGCTCGTGGTCGCATCGGCCGTCTCGATGAACGGCAGGAAGGAGAAGATGTACCGGCCGAGCAGCAGCAGCGGCACCAGCCACCACATCGACACGGCGGCCACGCACGCGAGCCACCAGGCGAGCAGCGCCCACGTGCGCCGCCCGCGCGAGCGGGTGAGCAGGTAGAGGCCGGGGACCACGAGCACGGCCAGCTCGGCGGCGGCGTTGATCCCCCCGGCGAACAGGAACGCCACCGCGGACAGGGCGGCGGCGCGGCGCGGGCTGATCGCCTCCCGCGTGCCGTACACCAGCGGCAGCAGGACCCACGGCAGCACCGCGCTCGGCTGGAACTCCGAGGAGTTGACGCCGATCAGCGCCAGCGCGTGCGGGGCGAGCGCGTACCCGAGACCGGCGAGGATGCGGCAGTTCGGCGAGCCGATCCGCAGCGCGCGGGCGAGTCGTTCGACGCCGAGGAACGCGGCGCACAGCACGAGCGTCATCCACAGCCGTTGGATCGTCCACGGCGGCATGTCGAGCCCGCGCAGCACCGCGTAGAACGGTCCCATCGGGAACAGGTAGCCGTAAGCCTGATTCTGGAGGTGCCCGAAATAGGCGTCATCCCACAGGTGCGCGGCCCGGCCGAGGAAGCCCAGCGGGTTCACCGCCATGTCGACCTTGGTCTCGGAGATCACGTTGCCGGGCGCGGTGTGGAAGGCGATCGCGCCGAGGAGCAGGCACCCCGCCAGCAGGCGGAGCCGGTGCCGGAGGTCGCCGGGGCGGTCCTCCCCGGTCCGGCCGGCCGCCAGGGGACGGAACCAGGCGGCCAGGGAGGGGGCGATGGTCGCGAAGGTCACGGCGCGCTCTCTGCGGGGGTCAGGAGCATTCTCAGGTGATTTCGGTCTCGCGGGGGGCGAGGTGGAACCGTGCTGGCCGACGATATCCGCTCTTATCCAGCTCAGCGGCTATCAGCGCGGTCATCCTAGCGCCGGTGCGGCCCCAGGTGAACTCCCCCGCCCACGCTCGGCATGCCTGTTGTATCTCGGCCCGCCGTACGGGGTCGTCGAGCTCCTTCAGGGCGCGGGCGACGACGTCGGCCAGGCGCTCGCCGTCGCGGACGAGCCAGCCGGTCTCGCCGTGCCGTACCGAGTCGCGCAGCCCCGCCACGTCGTAGGCGACGGTGGGGACGCCGAGCGCGGCGGCCTCGATGACGGTGAGGCCCCAGCCCTCGAACTCCGAGGCGGTCACGTTGAGCCGGGCCGCGCCGAGCACCGCGTTCTTGTCCGCCTCGGCGAGGAAGCCGTGCAGCCGTACCCGGTCGGCCACGCCCAGCTCCCGCGCCCGCGCGGCGAGCCGCCGCCGCTCCGGGCCGCGCCCGATGACGTGCACGCGCAGCCCCGGCCACGTGCCGGCGAGCTCGTCGGCCAGCTCCACGACGCGCTCGACCCGCTTGTGGCCGACGAGCCGGCCGAGGTAGGCGATCGCCGGGTCGCCCGCGGGCTCGCCGTAGCCGTGCCCCACCGGCCGGACGGCGGGGCTGCCGTTGGGGATGACCAGGATGGGCGCCTTCCACCGCAGCCGCTCGCGCAGCTCCTGGCGGGACGACTCCGACACGGTCACGGTGGTGCGGCGCCGGTACAGCAGCCGGGCCACCGGTCCTTCGATGAAGCAGCCGAGCCTGGCGATCCAGGGCGGGAAGAACGCGTGGAACTGCCGGTCGTGCACGTGGTGCACGAGCGAGATCACGGGGGTACGGCGGCGCACGACCAGCGGGGCGAAGAACGGGATGCCGTTCATGCAGTCGATCACGATGTCGAAGCGGCGGCGACGCAGCAGCAACCACAGCGGGACCAGCAGGTAGACCAGGTAGCGGTTGCCCATGCGGCGCAGCTCGACGCCGTCGCGGCGTTCGGCGCGGCGCTGGCCGGGCTCGCGGCTGGTGGCGAAGGTGACCGAGGCGCCCTGGGCGATGAGGTGGCGGCAGACCTGCCAGGCGTACTGCTCGGCGCCGCCGGCCGCCGACTGGAGGGGCTCGCGGAAGTTCAGCAGGGCGACCCGGACGCCCGCGAGGACCGGCTCGGGCGCGGGGTGGTGGGGCGGCGGGCTCACGGGGCTCGGCCGGCCCAGAGGGCTCGGCGGGTCCAGAGGGCTGGGCGAGCTCGGCGGGTCAGGAGGGCCGGGGAGGCGCAGCCCTCCTTCCGCGTATGGTGGGGCCACGTCGTCTCCTTCTCCCCTGCTGCCATCGGACAATGACCCCCGGGACCCCCCGGCCCTTTCGGGCCCGCTTCGGGCATGGCTCACGCCAGGCTCCGTGCTCACTGCTCTCTTCGGTGCGCGAACGGCGATCACCGGACTCGGATCAACCGCTCACCGATCACCTGGAGCCGTAGTTGTACAGCGGCCGGTTCGGCGGCTCCGGACTGGGCGCGGCGACGTTGACGACCGCCACCGAGGCGCCGACCGCCATCACCGCCCCGACGATCAGCGCCGCCAGGACTCGCACCAACGGGCTTCTCCCTTCTAGTGCGTACGCCTAGATCCACCGACAGTAGAACGCGATACACCACAAAAGGTAGGTGATTCATGAAACCGCATAAATGGACTTACCGTCCAGTATGCCAGGAGATTTTACGTTACCCCACGTCACAGCCGCAGCAGCAGGAGCTCCGGCCCCGCGTACACGATCACGGCCCCCGCGAGCCGAGACCGAAACGTGTTCTCGTTCGGTCCGCTGATCAGCACGTACCGCACGCCCCGCGACCGCAGCCCGGCCGTGAGCGCCCCCGTCCCCGAGACGAGCGCGCCGATCTCCCGCGCCCGCGCGTCCTCCCTGCCGACGCGCAGCACGCCCCCGCCCGGCAGCCCCACCATCAGCTCGTCGTTCCACACCACCCGCCGCGCGAACATCTTGACCGCCGGATCCAGCGTCACCCGCCCGCCGTTCCACCCGAACGCCCGATGCGCCCCCCACGGCAGCGACACCAGCGCCCCGGGCGCGGGATCCCCGTCCACCACCGCCCGGACCCGCCCCCACTCCGCCGGATACTCCACCGCGGCCAGCCGCCCCCAGGCCCCCCACGCCGGCCCGGGCAGCACCAGCAGCGGCGCGAGAAGCGCCACCACGCCGGTCACCCACCCCGCCGCCGCGCCCCCGCCCCGCGCGGCGTCCTCGCGACCGGGTACGCGCACGAGCCGGGCGACGAGCGCGCCGAAGCCGACGGCCTGGAGCAGGACGAGGGGCGCGATATACGCCTGACCGTCACGCAGCGGACCGAACCCCGGCCACCACCCGATCAGCGCCTTCAGCACCCCCGGCAGATGCGCACCGAGCAACGCGACGCCCAGCCCCGCGACCGCCGCGACGAGCAGCCCGGCCCACCACGGGTACCCGCCGCGGCCCCCGGCGGAGCGCGACGAACCGGACCGGGAACGCCGCAGCCACAGGTACCCGGCGACGGCCGCCAGGCAGACCGCCAGGCGCGCCGTCGCGGGCAGCCACACCTCCTGGGCGGGGACCCCGGCCTCGGCGCTCCAGACCCCGCCGAGCGCGAGCAGGCTGCCGAGCGTGCCGTACGGCCCGTCGGCGCGGGCGGCGAAGGCGTCCACCCCGGCCGGGTCGGTCACCGCGCCCGACAGCACGGCGGGCACCGCCCACGGCAGGGAGAACACCGCCGGCAGGCCGACCGCGGCCACCAGCCCGCGCGCACGCGGGCCCGGCCGGGTGGCGGCGACCGCGAGCACGGCGGGCGCGGACACCAGCATCGCCTGGAAGCCGCCGACCGCGGCGGGCAGCAGGGCGACCGCGAGGCGGCCGGCGCCGCCCTTCGCGGCCGCCCGCACCGCCCAGGGCAGCCCCGCGAAGCCGAGCAGCAACGCCCACTGCCCCAGCAGCAGCCGCTGCGCGAGGTAGGCGTTCCAGACATAGAAGATCGCCGCCGCCAGCCGGGGCACCGGCCGCCCTCCCGGCACCAGCGCCGCCGCCCCGGCGGCCCCCAGCGCGAAGATCCCCAGCAGGATCGCCTTCTGCACCACCTGCGCGGGCAGCGCCCACGCGAGGACGGCCACGACCAGATCGCTCGGCACCGCCCGGGGAAACCCCCCGCCGGGCCAGACGATCGGCGGATCCGGCACGAACACCATGTCGTACCGCAGCACGAACCCCGGGCCAAGGCCCGGCCCGAGCGCCACGACCCCCAGCGCGAGACCCACCAGCGCGGGCATCGCGGCCAGGAGCCCGCCGCGGCGGGACCACACCTGCGCGACCCCGCCGCCAAGCGCCACGATCCTCCCCAACGCCACCGCTATGCGCCGGTCACGATACCGACATCTCACCAGATGACGGCATATGACAGCACAGCATCCGGGCCGGGGTCGTTCAGCCGGTCACTTGCCGGGCTCGGGGTCGCGGGGCAGGCCCAGCATGCGCTCGCCGATGATGTTGAGCTGGACCTCGGTGGTGCCGCCGTAGATGGTCATGGCGCGGCTGGCGAGGATCGCCCGGTTCCAGTAGCCCGCGTCGCCGAGCTTCATGTCGGCGGCGACGGTCGCGGCCGGGCCGAGGAGATTCACCGCGCACTCGGCCACGCGCTGGGCGTGCGAGGTGGACAGCAGCTTGCGGACCGAGGCGTCGGCGCCGGGCTCCGCGCCGGCGAGTTGCTTGAGGGTGACGCGCAGGCTGAGCGCGGCCATCGAGTGCGCCTCGCAGACGACGGCGGCGAGGTCGAGACGCTCGGCAGGGGTGAGGTCGCGGCCCAGGCGGGAGCACAGGCCGAGCAGGTCGGGGACGCTCGCGCCGGAGGTTCCCGAGCCGCCGGACAGCGACACCCGCTCGTTCGACAGCGTGTTGCGGGCGACCCGCCAGCCCGCGTTCACCTCGCCGACGACCATCTCGTCCGGGACGAAGACGTCGTCGAGGAAGACCTCGTTGAACAGGTTCTCCCCGGTCATCTCGGTGAGCGGGCGGACGGTGACGCCCGGCGACTTCATGTTCACCAGGAAGTACGTGATGCCGTCGTGCTTGGGCTTGGCCGGATCGGTGCGGGCGATGCAGATGCCCCACTCGGCGTGGTGGGCGAGCGAGGTCCACACCTTCTGGCCGTTGAGGCGCCAGCCGCCCTCCACCCGCTCGGCCTTCATCTGCAGCGAGGCCAGGTCGGAGCCCGCGCCGGGCTCGGAGAAGAGCTGGCACCAGATCAGCTCGCCGCTGAGCGTGGGCGGCAGGAAGCGCTCCTGCTGCTCCGGCGTGCCGTACGAGACGAGCGAGGGCACCACCCAGGCGCCGATGATCATCTGCGGCAGCCGTACCTTCGCGGCCTTGAGCTCCTGGAGGATGAGGACCTGCTCCAGCGGCTTGGCGCCGCGCCCCCACGGCCGCGGCAGGTGGGGCATGACGAATCCGGCGGCGGCGAGGGCGCGCTTTTGCTCCTTGCCCTCCAGCCGGGCGATCTCGTCGATCTCCGCGCGGATCGAGGCGCGCAGCGGCTCGGCGTCCTCGGGAAGGTCGAGCCGCATCTCGCGGGTGACGCCGGAGAGCGCGAGGCCCGCCACCGCGTCGGCCCACTCGGCCGAGGAGCCGAGCAGGGCGCGCAGGGTGAGGGCGCGGCGGTAGTAGAGGTGGACGTCGTGCTCGTAGGTGTAGCCGATGCCGCCGAAGGTCTGGATGGCGTCCTTGGCGCACAGCACGGCGGCGTCGGGGGCCGTCACCCCGGCGACCGCGACCGCGAATGCGCGCTCGTCGGCCCCCCCATCGACCCGCTCGTCGGCTCGCTCGCCGCCGAGACCGCCCTCGGCCGCCGCGTCGAGGGCGCGGGCGGCGTCCCAGACGGTCGCGCGGGCCTGCTCCAACGCCACGAGCATGCGCGCGATCTTGTGTTTGATGCCCTGGAACTGGCCGATCGGCCGCCCGAACTGCACGCGCACCTTGGCGTACTCGGCGGCGGCGGTGACGCACCAGGCGGCCAGGCCCGCCGCCTCCGCGCCGAACAGCACGGCGGCGAGATCGCGCACCCGGGCGCGCCCCAGCCCGTCCAGGACGCGCTGCGCCGGGACGGCGAGGCCGTCCACCTCCACCTTCGCGACGCCCCGGGTCACGTCGAGGCTCTTGATCGGGGTGACGGTGGCTCGCGCGGCGTCGATCGCCACCCACTCCTCGTCCTCGCCCACCCGGACCGGCAGGACGATCACGTCGGCGAGCGCGCCGCCGAGCACGGGCTCGGCCGCGCCGCTGATGGTGAGCACGCCGTCGTCGTCCCGGCTCCCGGTGATCGAGCCGGTGAGTGCGACGGCGCCGGTGAGGGTGCCGTCGGCGAGGCCGGGCAGCAGCTCGGCGTGCGCCTTGCCGTCCGAGGCGAGCACGGCCGCGCCCGCCAGCACCGTCGGCAGGTACGGCCCCGGGGCCACACGCTCGCCCAGGGCCTCCAGCGCCACGGCCACCTCAAGCAGTCCGTAGCCGGATCCGCCGTGCTCCTCGGGGATGTGCAGGCCCAGCAGCCCCTGACCGGCCAGGGCCGACCAGAAGCCGGGACGCTCCTCGTTCTCGGCCCCCACCGCCGCGCGGACCACCGTCGACGGAATCTCCCGTGCCGCCCAGCCGCTCACGGACTCCCGCAGCGCCTCGTGCTCCTCGCTCAGCCCTATCGCCATGACGCTCCTCCCACCACAACGACCGGTTAGAACTATATTCTAGAAGTGCTTTCGGTGGGAGGGGCCGACACAGATCGACTCCGGCACGGCCCACGGCGGGAGGAGACGCCGGAGACGATCAGGGAGCGCGCTGGATCGACGTGACGAGGGTGTTGAGGTCGCGATACTGGCTCTTGTGGGAGCCGGCGACCGTGGCGAACAGGACGCCGGGCTTCTTCTTGCCGGTGTCGGCGACCACGACGACCGCCTGGGAGGTGCGCGTCTTGCCCTGCACCTGGTAGCTCACGCGGTAACCGAGCACCCAGCCCTTGCCGCCGGCGAGCGGCTGGGAGGCGGTCCAGGTGACCTTGGTGGGCGTCGGCTGGAAGCGCAGGGTCCAGCGGGCCGTCTTCGCCGCGAGGTCGCGGTACTCGGTGAGGGTGTTCAGCCCGGCGGGAGCCGCGCCGGGCAGCGGTCCGGAGGCGATCATCGTGCGCGGCGACGACCCCTTGCCGACGCGCTGCGCGGCGGTGAACGGCGCGAAGGTGGCCTTGGTCCACGGGGCGCCGAGGCGGGCATAGGTGAATCCGGACTTGTCGTCCACCACCAAGCCGATGACCGTGGCCGCCTTGCCGGACAGCGTGGTCAGCGTCTGCGCCCGCGGAACCGGAGGCAGTCGCACGGCCGTCGGCGCGGGGGTCGCCGTGTTCGGGGCCGCGGTGCCGCCGGTCCCCGTGGGCTGGGCTCGGGCGGCGTTGGCCGTGTCCTTCGGGCCCTCCTCCGCGAAGACCGTGAAGACCAGCACGACGGCGGCGATCGTGGCGATGAGCGCGGCGACGGTGTAGACGGCGCGCAGCGGGATGTCTCCGATGCGGAGAAGCAGCCCATTCAACGGCTTGCGCGGCTTCGACGCCGTCTCGGCGAGGAACGTCGGCGGCGTCGTCGCGCTCGGTCGCAGTTGGTCGGGCGGAAACGGACGCTGCGGCTGCGCCGGGAACGGTCCAACGCCCTGACGCCGCCGCACGTTGACGGTCGTGTCGGGGTCCTCCGCGCCGGACCCGGCGTAAAGGCCGGGAGGGCCTGGGGGACCTGGGGGGCCGGAGGAGCCGGGGGGCGTCGGCGTGGACGGCTCGGCGGCGGGCCGGGATCTCGGGTCGTCGGACACACCCGGAGATACGCGCGGGACCACCCCGGGGATCGGCCCGTACGAAGGTTTGGACGTCGGCGGCACGACCCGGAACTGTTGCGGCGCGTCGGCGCCGCCCTTCTGGTCCTCGGGTCGCTGGACGCCGGGCTTCGGCGCATCGGGCTGCGGCGGCACGTCACCCGGCCGGATCTTGGGAAGCGGTGTCGTCGGGGCGTCGTAGGAGGGAATGAAAACGGAGGGCCGCCCGGGTTCCGGGCGACCAGCCTTGTTTCCGCCGCCTTCCGCCATGTGGGCAGGCTACGTCACGAAGGTCCCTTCGTGGAGCGGGTGCCATCACACTTCGGCCACGGATGCACGCATTGCCGCAGGTCAGTAGCCGTCTGAACGAACAAAAGTGAACTTATCCACTATGGCCGCACCTCCCGCAGGAAGCGACGCGTTCGCAAGCGGGAGCGGGAGCGACGCCGCCACCGCTACGCCTTTCGCGAGGGCGGCATCTTCCCTCTGCTGCCGGGAATCAGCTTGATATGTGGACACATCGGTTCATCCCCGCCGGAGCGCTGGCCCTCGTGCTCATCTCCGGTTGCGGAGCGGCAGGCAGTCCGGCCACGAGCGCGCCGGGCCCCACGTCGCCCTCCGCCACCCCCACCGCCACAGGGACGGCCACCGCCACCGGCAGCCCCATCCCCGTGCCCGGGGCCGCGGCGGCGCTGGAGAACGCCTACGTCGAAGTGATCAACCGCGTCCTCCGCTCGATCGTGCAGATCAACACCTCGGACGGCCTCGGCTCGGGCGTCGTATACGACAATGACGGTCATATCGTGACAAACGCCCACGTTGTAGGCAATTCAAAGACGTTCCAGGTCACGCTGGCCACCGGAGGGTCGCCGCGGACCGCCCGGCTCGTGGCGTCGTTCCCGCTCGGCGACCTCGCCGTCATCAAGGTCGACAACGCCTCCGGGCTCGCCCCCGCCACCTTCGGCGACTCCAGCAAGTCCAAGGTCGGCCAGATCGTGCTCGCGATGGGCAACCCGCTCGGCTTCTCCGGCAGCGTGACCAACGGCATCATCTCCGCCACCGGCCGTACCATCACCGAGCCGCAGGAGCAGGGCTCCCCCGGCGCCACCATCACCAACGCGATCCAGACCTCGGCCGCGATCAACCCCGGCAACAGCGGCGGCGCCCTGGTGAACCTGGCCGGCGAGGTCATCGGCATCCCCACGCTGGCGGCCACCGACCCGCAACTCGGCGGCGGCGCCGCCGAGGGCATCGGCTTCGCCATCCCCAGCAACACGGCCAAGGACGTCGCCGACCAGATCATCAAGAACGGCCAGGTCGTCAACACCCGCCGCGCCGCCCTCGGCGTCCGGGTGAACACGGTCGTGGGCCGCGACAATCAGCCCGCCGGCGTCGGCGTCTTCGAGGCGGTCCCCGGAGGCCCCGCCGCCAAGGCCGGAATCAGGGCCGGCGACATCATCACCGCCGTCAACGGCACCCCCACCCCCACCAGCCAGGCCCTCTTGGAGGTCCTCGCCACCCTCAAACCGGGCGACAGGGTGAAGGTGGACGTCCGGCGCCCCGACGGCTCGGCCACCTCGGTGAACGTGACCCTCGACGAGCTCAAGGAGGGATGACGCGCCTCACACGCGGCGGCGGCCGAGGGCGCGTACCCGCGCGACCAGCTCGGCGACGGCGAAGGGCTTGGCGATGCAGTCGTCGGCGCCTTGGGAGAGGGCCTCGATGCGTGCCATCACGTCGCCCGCCTTGGTGAGCATGAGCAGGCGGCTGCGAGAGCGCTCTCGGGCGATCCAGCCGAAGATCTCCTCCTCGCCCGCCGACGGCGGATCCCCGTCGAGCACGATCACGTCGAAGCCGTCCTTGGCCAGCCGCCGCAACGCCTCGTCGCCGTCGTGAACGACCTCAACGGCGATGTCGCTCCCTCGTAACGAGACGGCGATCCGGTTCGCGAGGGACCCTTCGTCCTCGACGACAAGCACACGCATCGCCGCATTCCTCCGGTGGTAACAGGCACGTCCGCGCCTTCTTCCACAATGACCGATCTGACATCAGGTGCCCATAAGCGGACTCCTCGGCAGCAGACACGAGCCCCACCGGCCAGCCCTTCACCCACTGACCAGGTCCGCCACACGTCCCATCAGCGTCATCGGGGAGCACCCGAAAACCGCTACATCCACCGTCCGGGCAGGTCGGGATCCCGACGGGACGAGCGCCCTCGTCCTCCGATCACCGCCCCGATCGGCCATGCACTGAACGCCACCTCCTCGTGGGCGCCGCGCCTACGGCGCCCACGAGGGAAAGGCGCGCACGGCGTTAGATATCGCATTCATATGTTTTTATGGCTGACAATCGCGACCCGCGTTCTGCCCGCGACCGCCCGAGGACGCCGCTCGATGCGCAGGCGCTCGGGTGGTCGCCTGGAGGGCGGCCGGGGACCGTTGAAGCCCCCATCTAAAGCCCCCTGAGGAACTTGGCCGCGAGCGGGGCCGCCGCATCGCCGCCGGCCCCGCCGTTGCGGACGAACACGGCGAAGGCGATGGAGCCTCGGTAGCCGATGAACCAGGCGTGGGACCGCTGCCCCGCCACCTCGGCGGTGCCGGTCTTGCCCGCGGTGTCCGGCGGCAGCCCCGCCTGGGCGGCCGTACCCTCGGTCACCACGGCCCGCATCATGCCGCGCAGGCTCGCGGCGACGTTCTCGTCGAGGGACACCGCGGGCGGCGAGTCGGCGGGCGGTTCCGCGCTCAGCACCGCCGGTCTCCAGACGCCGCTCGCGACCGCCGCGGCGACCTCCGCCATGCACAGCGGGCTGGCCTGCACGGAGTTCTGCCCGATCGCGTCGGAGCCCAGCTCGTCCAGGCTCTGGTACGGCCGGATGCGGCAGTAGCTGAGCCCGGGCTTCTCCCGGAACCCGAACCGGTCCGCGGCCTCGGCCCGCAGCCGGTCGTCGCGCAGCCGGTCGTGGGCCTGCTGGACGAAGGTGGTGTTGCACGACAGCGCGAACGCCCGGGCGAAGCTCACCGTGCCGCGATCGGCGCCGTCGGCGTTGGAGAAGGTGCGCCCGCCGGGAATCGTGTATTTGCCGGGGCACGCCACCGGCGACTCCGGGGTGAGCCCGCTGCGCAGCAGCGCGGCGGCGGTCACCACCTTGAACGTCGAGCCGGGCGGGAACAGCCCGATGAACGCCTGCCTGCCGCCCAGCGTGTCCGCCACGGCCCGCACCTGGCCGGTTTCGACGTCCACGGCCACGATCGCAGCGGGTTCCGCGACGCCGTCAAGCGCCCGCGCGGCGGCCGTCTGCACCCGCCCGGAGATGGTGGTCCGCTTCCCGGGTGCAGGCGCGACGCGGGAGGTGACCAGCACCCGGCCGGAGGGCACCTCCTCGATGGACAGTTCGACGCTCCGGGTGCCCAGTCCGGTGAAGTAGTCGCCCGCCCTGCTGTCGGCGGGGAACGGCTTGCCCTCCATGGTGAGCGTGGCCGCGCGGACGACCTGCTTCTCCACCAGCCGCAGGCTCCCCCCGTCCTTGAGCGAGGGGTGCATCGTCTCCGGAGACCACAGCACCTTCCACCCGCCGTCGCGCAGGGCGAGACGCAGCACCGAGGAGAACGCCCAGGGACGGCCCAGCCCGGCGACCTGGCGTACCCCCGAAAAGGACATCTCCGCCATCCCCTCGCCCTGGTGGCGCAGGCCGCCGGCGCTGAGGGACAGCGACGTGACCCGCAGATCGGCGTCGAAATCGCGATGCCGGTCGGCGAAGTCGGCCGGGGGGTCGGCGACCAGGGTGGCCATGGCGGGAAGGTCGCCGATCTGCCATGCGGCGAGGAACCGTGTCGCCGTGACCTCGGGACCCTCGACTTGTGCCACCGTCGCGGTGGAATCGGGCGCGGGCGTGGTGAACGCAGGATCGGGCTCCGGCGCGGACGCGGACGGGCCGGCCTCCCGCAGGGTGGGAGCAGGTTCGAGCTCCGCCGTGGAGGTCGTGCCGGGAGCCAGGGCGACCACCACTCCGTACACGCCGAACGCCACGATCGCGGCCACCGCGCCGATCAGCACGACGAGCCGCGGATTCCGCATCCCAGTCCACTCCACAGCGGTAGGCGTTCGGCAGACAGAGCCACGAAGGCGATCATGCTCATCCTCACCGCCGACCGCTAACGATCGAGACTCGGGCGGGCCGCAATCCAATGTCGAATGAATCGCCTGTTCGTCCCGGGAAACTCGGTGTTTTAGGACCGTCCGCCGCAGCAACGCCGCCCACCGAGGCCCGCCAGCCACATGGAGAAGTGCCCTCGCGAAGCGAGGAACTCACCGGGAGGCGTGAGGGGCGGAGTCCCCCTCATAAACAACGCCGCCCGCCAAGCCCGCCGGGCCAATTGGAGAAGGGCCCTCGCGAAGCGAGGACCTTACCGGGGAGCGTGAGGGGGACGGAGTCCCCTTCACATCGAGGGTCCGGGGGTCGCCCCCCGGGCAGAACGACGAGAAGGCCCACGGGAGCGAGCCTACGGCTCGCGACCATGGGCCTCCCACCTTCGAGTGGAGGTGGCGGGAATCGAACCCGCGTCCTTCGCCATCGGGTCAAGGCTTCTCCGGGCGCAGCCTGCTGTGCTTTTCTCAGCCCCGGCGATCACGCAGGCTAGTCGCCGACGGGCTCAGCCACTGTGAGGTTTCCCGATCAGCCCCGTGGCCGGGCCGAACGGTTGAGCCTCCTAGCGATGCCAGCACCGGGCCGGAGGCGATCCCGGGCTGACAGTGGGTCTACTCGCTTAGGCAGCGAGAGCCAGCTCGCGCTGGCTGCCCACGGTGGCCTTGGAATTGGCACTTATTGGTTGTGCGGTCACAGGATTAACGAGGTTATGTCCGCCGTCCTCGGCCCGCTTCCCTCAACACGAACTGACAAAGTCGAAACCGGTCACCCCCTGTGCAGTTGTCAACGCCGGTCCTCTCGGACCAGCACGACCCTACACCTAGCAACACGGGGCACGCCAAGTCAATTCCCGTACGGGCCAGGCCGGCGGGCCGATGCCGTACGAAGGGAGGCGGGCGGGGACCATGCGGTGCTCGGCGGCGGCAGGCCGTTGCGCCGATCGCAAACGCCGTGGGATGGTCCGCCGCTGGCGAGAGCCCCGGGAACGTCCGAACCCCCGGGAACCGGCGCGTGCTGGTCCCCGGGGGCGACCGGCAGGGTCGAGCCGGTCCGGACGGCAGGGCTTCCCCCGAGATGAAGCCCTGGTCTCATCACGGCGACTGAGTCCGCAACCCCCCAAGCGGTGCTCAGTCACCTGGTAAGACGCCAAACGAGGCGGCGATGGTTGCTCGGCCGCCCGGATTTTTCCGGCGGCCGGGTCAGGCCGCCGAGCGGGCGGCGGAGAAGAACGTTCCGGCCACCGAGGCGACGGCGGCGGGGTCGCCCTTCTTGGCCAGGACGGCGACGGCCAGGTCGCCCTGCCAGCCGATGAACCAGGACAACTGGGTGTTCTGCTTCTTGTCGGTGTCGGTGACCTCGGAGGCGATGCCGTACACGGGGTCGCGGCCCGCGGCGGCGGCGCGGGCGGAGCCGGACTTGACGCCCTCGCGCATCATCGCCCGCAGCTTGGCCACCATCGCGGGGTCGAGCGTGACGGGGGCGGTGGCGACCGGGTTGGGGACCTCGGCGGTCGGATCGGGCGACGCCGGCGAGGTGACGAGCTTGGGGGGATGCCAGGTGCCGTCCGCGATCGCGGCGGCGACCAGGGCCATGGACAGTGGGCTCACCTTGACGCTCTGCCCGACGATGGTCTTCGCCTTCTCCGCGTCGCTGGTCGCGGCGGGGATCCAGCCGCTGAACGACCGGAGCGGGAGCGACCAGCCCGCGCCGATGCCGAAGTCGGCGGCGGCGTGGGTGAGGGCGCCGCCGTCGACCAGGCGGGCCATGGACGCCAGGGCGGTGACGCAGCCCTGCGCGAAGTCCTGCTGGAAGGTCGGGGTGGTGCCGACGCCCACGGAGCGCTGCTGGAAGCGGGCGCCGCCGACCGAGCGGTCTCCCGTGCAGGGCACTTTGTGGGTGGGGCTCACCCCGGCCTTCAGCATGCCCGCGGCGGCGACGGAGGAGAACACGGTCCCGGCCGGGTAGCGGCCGGCGAGGGCGTCGCGCTCCTGGTGCATGTCCTCGGTGGCGACGGCGCGGATCTCGCCGGTGGCGGTGTCCACGGCGACCAGGGAGACCGGCCCCGCGCCGCTCACCGACAGCTCGGCGGCCGACTGGATGGCGCGGTCGATGGTGGTGCGCACCGGGGTGTTGGCCCGCCCGGGCCAGGAGTTCAGCTCGGTGACCTCCTCGCCGGTGTTGATGTCCACGGTGACGACGCGCGTCTCGGTGGAGCCGGTGAGCTGGTCCTGGTAGGCCTTCTGCAGGCCGCTGCGGCCGAGGGTGTCGCCGGCCCGCTGCGGGCCGCCGAGCTGCTGCTCGGTCTCGGGAGTGACCACGTTGACCTGGCCGACGATCTGCTCGGGCGGCGCGGGGGCCACCTGCTGCTGATCGGTGAAGATGCTGACGCCCGGGATCTTCAGCTTGTCGCGGAGCTGGGCGTACTTGGCCCGGCCGAACGTGGCCAGGTGCACCAGCTCCTTGGGCGGGGAGGAGCGGATGCGGCTCAGCAGCCGGTCCTGCGGAAATCCGGTGATTTTGGCGAGCTCCTCGCAGACCTTCGCCGGATCCTTGAGCCGGGCCGGGTAGACCCCGGCCACGTACACGGTCTGCTCCTCCTGCAGGGAGTCGCCCTTGCGGTCGAGGATGGGCTGGCGACCGTTCGGGTTGGTGCGTACGGCGAAGCGCTCCCCCGGCCGCAGCTTCGGATGGAGCACGCTCGGCGACCAGCGGACCTTCCAGACGTTGCCCACCAGGTGCAGCGGCAGCACGCCGTCGTACTCCCACAGCGGATTGTTCTCCCCCAGGTCCACCTGGGCGTGGTACTGCGCCTGCGCGTTGTCCCCGTTCATTTGCAGGCCCTTGAGCGAGAAGCGGAACGAGGCCGCGTCGAGTTGCAGCCCCACGTCGGCGAGCGCCCGCCGCACGACGGCCGGGTCGCCGTCGGTGCGTTCGGCCGCCCGGGCGAAGCCCTCCTCCTCGCCGGACTGCCAGCCGACCAGGAACTCCTGTACGGCCTCGTGCGGGGTCGTCTCCGCGAAGCAGGCGGTGAGGGCGGGGGTCAGCAGCGCGAGCGCCAGCGCGGCCCGCAGCGCCCGTCCTCCCGGCCCGGCCCGCCCGGCGTCACGCCCGCTCCCGCGCCCGAAACCGCGTCTGGATTCGGGCCTTGATTCGGGCCTGGATTCGGGCCTTGATTCGGGCCCAGGATCACGCCCGGATTCGCGCCCGGATCGCCGCTCGCCACGACCCGGCCGCCCCGCCTCGTCGGCCACCGGTCATGCCCCCCGACGGCGGCGCAGGGCGTGGGACATCGCGCGGGCCATCTCGCGGTTGGCCTGCTTCTCGGCGAGGTCACGCCGCTTGTCGTACAGCTTCTTGCCTCGGGCGAGCCCGATCTCGACCTTGGCCCGGCCGTCCTTGAAGTAGAGCGACAGCGGGATGAGCGTGAGCCCGCGCTCGTTCGTCTTGCCGATCAGCTTGTCGATCTCCAGCCTGTGCAGCAGCAGCTTGCGCTCCCGCTTGGCCGCGTGGTTCGTCCAGGTGCCCTGGCTGTACTCGGGGATGTGGACGTTCTGCAGCCACACCTCGCCGTCCCGGACCACGGCGAAGCCGTCGGTGAGGTTGGCCCGGCCGGCACGCAAGGACTTCACCTCGGTTCCGGTCAGCACCAGCCCGGCCTCGTAAGTGTCCTCGATCACGTACTCGTGCCGGGCACGCTTGTTCTGGGCGATGAGCTTGCGCCCCATCTCACGAGCCATGCCACTAAGCCTACCGACGTCTCCAGGGGGCTGCCGCGCGCTTGGCGCGGGCGGCGGCGTGCCCGCCGCGGAGGCGGGGCCACTGGCATGGCCTGTCTCCTCGCGACGGGCACGAGCGTCTCGTCGGGACGGGTGCCGTCACACCTTGAGGTAGCGACGGAGCGTGACGAAGGAGGCGATGATACAGATCAGTACGCCGACCACCATCGTGAGCATGATGACGGCCGCGACGTCGCTCCAGGTCATCCTGCTGGCCAACTGGAAGTACTGCTGCATGCCGTCGAATAGGACGATCTTCGCCGCGATGAGCATGACGGCCGAGATCACCCCGCCGACGAGCCCGGCGATCATGCCCTCCAGGACGAACGGCGCCTGGATGTACAGGTTGGAGGCGCCGACCAGGCGCATGATGCCCGTCTCACGCCGCCTGTTGTAGGCCGACAGCCGCACGGTGTTACCGATCAGCAGGATGGCCGCGAACACCTGGATCAGCGCGACGATCAGCGCCGAGGATCGCAGGGTGCCGAGGAAACCGAAGAAGTTGTCCACCAGCTGCCGCTGGTCGATGATGTTCGCCACGCCATCGGCGGTGCGGAGGGTCTCCAGGACGTTGCCGTACTCCTCGGGATTCTTCAGCTTGACCCGGAACGATTCCGGCATGTCCTCGACTCGCACCGCCGACAGCAACGCGGCGTTGTTGGCGTAGGTCTGCTTGAAGATCTCGTACGCCTGGGCCTGGTTCTCGAACTCGACCCGCTCGACCTCGGTCATGCCCTTGATCTGCTGTTCGAGCTGGGCCTTCTGCGCCTGGGTGACCGCGCCCTTGTTCTTGCAGTTCTCGAAGGGACTGTTCTTCCCGCAGAGGAAGACCGAGATCTCGACCTTGTCCGACCAGTAGTTCTTCGCCGAGGAGACCTGTGTGTTGATCATCAACCCGATGCCGAGCAGCGCCATACCGATCGCTACGGTCACGATGAGCGCGATGGTCATCGTGAGGTTTCGTCGGAGGCCGATCCAGACCTCGGAGAAGATGAAGTTTGCCCGCACTTGGGACTCCCCTGAATCTTGAGCCGATCAGTACGCCTGGCCGTACACACCACGCGACTGGTCTCGGACGATTTTGCCGTCCTCAAGCTCCACCACGCGCTTGCGCATGGAGTCGACGATGGCAGCGTCGTGGGTGGCCATGACCACCGTGGTGCCGGTTCGGTTGATGCGGTCGAGCACCTTCATGATGCCGATGCTCGTCGCGGGATCGATGTTTCCCGTCGGCTCGTCGGCCAGCAGGATCATCGGACGGTTGACGAATGCGCGGGCCATGGCGACCCGCTGTTGCTCACCGCCGGACAGCTCGTCCGGCATGCGGTGGGCCTTGCCCTCCAGGCCGACGAGCTCGACGACCTCGGGCACGACCTTGCGGATGAAGCGGCGAGGCTTGCCGATGACCTCCAGCGCGAACGCGACGTTCTCGTAGACGTTCTTGTTCGGCAGCAGTCGGAAGTCCTGGAAGACGCAACCGATGCGGCGACGCAGGTGCGGCACCTTGAAGTTCGACAGGCGGGACAGGTCCTTGCCTGCGACATGGATGGAACCGCCGTTCGGCCGCTCCTCCTTCAGGATCAGCCGGAGGAAGGTCGACTTCCCCGACCCCGAAGGACCGACCAGGAACACGAACTCCCCTTTGTCCACGTCCACGGATACGTGGTCGAGGGCGGGGCGGTTCTGGTTGGTGTAGACCTTGGTGACATTATCGAAATGGATCACGGGCGCATCACGGCATGCCAGTCTAGGGGGTAGGACGGTGACAGGACCGGGTATTCCCATCACTCACCAGCCAGGACGTAGATCATTACCATTGATCTACGTTCCGGTTGGCCATCGCTCAGTCTAGGGGGAACACTGGCATGGAAGGTCCATAACGGAAACAAAACAATTCCGGTCTCGCAGAGGACGGGGCAAAGCGACTACCGTGAAGAGCGGGAGCACATACATGAGCTGCGAACACCTCATCTGCGCACAGTGCGCCGGACCCGTCGTGGAGGGCCGGTGCCCGGTCTGCCGCGCGGGCCGGGAGAAGGTTCACCACCACGGCATGCAGGGGTTCTCCCCGCTGATCATCGCGGTCGCCGTGCTGCTGTTCTTCGCGCTGCTCGCGCTCAGGCACCTCAACGGCGGGGTGTGACGCCCCGTGACCCCGTGACATCCCGTTGAGCCCTCGGGCTTTCCGGGAGCCCTTCTGGGCCCTTTCTGGGCCCGTTCTGGGCGCTTGGCGGCCTCTCTGGGCGCTCCTGGGGCCCTTTAGTCGTCGTTGCCGGCCTCCCGGCGGCGCATCCAGCGGATCTCGCCCTCGATGAAGGCGTCCAGGTCGCCGTCGAGCACGTCCGCCGGGTTGCCGGCCTCGACGTTCGTCCGCAGGTCCTTCACGATCTGGTACGGATGCAGCACGTAGTTGCGGATCTGCGTGCCCCACGAGGTCGTGGTCTCGCCGCGCAGCTCCGACATCTTCTCGGCCTCCTCCTGGCGCTTGCGCTCCAGCAGCTTGGCCTGCAGCACCGCCATCGCGGTCGCCTTGTTCTGCAACTGCGACCGCTCGTTCTGGCAGGAGACGACGATGCCGGTCGGCAGGTGGGTGATGCGGACGGCCGAGTCGGTGGTGTTCACGCCCTGGCCGCCGGGCCCGGAGGACCGGTAGACGTCGATGCGCAGGTCCTCCTCGTTGATGTCGATGTGGTCGGTCTGTTCGACCACCGGCACCACGTCCACCCCGGCGAAGGAGGTCTGGCGGCGGCCCTGGTTGTCGAACGGGCTGATCCGCACCAGCCGGTGGGTGCCGTGCTCGCCGCGCAGCGTGCCGTACGCGTAGGGGGCCTTGACCGCGAACGTCGCCGACTTAATGCCCGCCTCCTCGGCGTAGGAGGTCTCGTAGACCTCCGTCGGGTAGCCCTTGCGCTCGGCCCACCGCAGGTACATGCGCAGCAGCATCTGCGCCCAGTCGGCCGCGTCGACGCCGCCGGCCTGCGAGTTGATCGTCACCAGCGCCTCGCGGGCGTCGTACTCGCCCGACAGCAGCGTGCGGACCTCCAGGGCGTTGATGTCGGCGCGCAGCGCCGCCAGCTCCCGGTCGGCCTCCGCTCGGGCGTCCTCGTCGTCCTCCTCGGCGGCCAGCTCGTAGAGCACGCGCAGGTCGTCGAGGCGGCCGCTCAGGCCCTCGACCCGGTTGAGCTCCGCCTGCAGGTGGGAGAGTCTGCTGGTGACCTTCTGCGCCTGCTCCGGGTCGTTCCACAGGTCGGGCGCGGCGGACTGCTCCTCCAGCTCGGCGATCTGCTTGCGCATCGCGTCGAGGTCGAGGACGTCCTGAATGGTCTTCAGCGTGCTCGCGAGCTCGTTGATCTGTTCAGCCGGGTCGAAGAATGCCACATCAGTAAAGCGTACGCGAACCGCCGCCCGCTCGGTCCCGGCGACCGGCGCGGGCGTTTCGCTGACTACGATTGGGCGACCGGCGCGTATCGACGGTCGATGGTCGACGGGAGGGCGGGTGTGGAGAGGCTGCTGCGCGTGGCGCTCGCCGTCCTGCTGGCCGCCGTGCCCGTGACGCTCGCCGCGTGCTCGGCGGGCGGCGGGCGGCAGGTCGCCGCGTCCGGTTCCCCTTCGGCGGGCGCGTCCGGCGGCGCGGGGGCCGAGAGCTCCAGGGACTCCGGGGGTCCCGGGGGTTCGGACGGCGCGGCGGACGAGCCGGCGGTGACGCTGCGGGAGGCTACGCGCGCGCTCGCGGCGTTCCTCGCCGCCGACGACGTGGCACGGGCCACCGGTGAGGAACGGCTCGCGCTCGAGCTGACCCGCGACGGGCAGTACGCCGTCACCCCGGGGATCTACCGCTCGGCGGGCCTGTCGCCGCCGCGCTACACCTGGGGCACGCCGACGCTGCTGGTGCCCCGGCTGAAGAGCTTCCCGCACTGGTTCGCCGCCCTGGTCGAGCGGCGCGAGGCCGGAAGCCGGCATGGCGGCCGTACGGCGGTGCTCGTGCTGGTCCGCGACAGCGAGGACGCGCGCTGGCGGCTCGGCTTCTCCTCGCTGCTGGACAAGGGGCGCGAGCCGCCGACGGTCGCCCTCGACGACGAGGGGTACGCCACCGCCCTGGCCACCCGCGACGAGAGCATCATGATCAGCCCGCATCTGATGGGCGCGCTGCACGCCACCGTCGCCGAGGAGGGCACCGGCGGCTTCGCGGCCGGGCTGATCGCCCCCGGCCCGCACACCACCGGCCATTACACGCAGATCGCCGCCACCCGCGAGTCGGCCAAGGAACGCGACTGCATGAACTACGACTCGATCTTCGCCGCGACCACGTTCCCGGTCTACGCGCTGCGCCGCGAGGACGGCGGCGCCCTGATCTTCTACTCGCTCAACCGCACCACGACCTGGCATCCGGTGCTCAAGTGCGGCGAGGGCCGGCGGCTGGAGATCCCCAAGGGCGCCCGCTGGCTGCTGTCCGACCCGGTGATCCTCGCCGAGCGCCGCATCGTCGAGACCCAGCAGTACGTCAGCGTCGTGCCCGCCAAGAACGCCGGCACCCCGGCCGACGTGATCGGCTACGACGGCGTGATCACCAAGGCCACCGCCCGCTGAGCCGGGCCCCCGCTCGCACGGGGACCCGGCCCGCGAGACGATCAGCGGTCGCCGTACGGCAGGCCGCTCGCCGCGACCAGCGTGCGGATCGCGCGCAGCGCCACCGAGAGCGTCGCCAGATCGAAGTTGTCGCTCTCCCAGATCTCCGACAGCGTCTGCCTCGCCCGCGCCACGGCCGAGGAGTTCGCCTCGGTCCACCGCGCGAGCCGCTCCTCCGGCGACAGCCCGCTCACGTGCCCGTCGGCGTGCCGGGCCGTGCCGGGGTCGGGGCTGTGCGCCAGCACGTGCCGGGTGAGCGCCGCGTGCGCGGCGTACAGGTCGTCGCGCAGCGCGGCCCGCGCCATCGAGTTCCACCGGCTGTCGCGCGGCAGCGCGATCACCCGATCGCGCAGCCGGGCGAGCTGCAGCCGGTCGGCCAGGTCGAAGTAGACCTCGGCGACCTCGCGCACCGGCCGCCCGGTGGTGTCGGCGATCTCCACCAGGTCGAAGGTGGAGTACGCCGGGACCATCGCCGCCACCCGCTCGGCCAGCTCGGGCGGCACGCCCCGGCGGACGAACGCCTCGTGCCGCTCCTCGTAGGCCGCCAGGTCCCGCCCGGCCAGCAGCTTGGGCAGGTGCGGCAGCAGGTCGTTCGCCCCGGCGACGAAGCGCTCGACGGTCGCGCCGAGGTTGAGCGGCGGGCGGCGGTTGCCGAGCAGCCAGCGGGCCCCGCGCTCGGCGAGCTTGCGCCCCTCCAGCAGCATCGCGATCTGGGTGGCGGTGTCCACCACGCCGTCCAGCGCCTCGACCGCCGCCCAGAAGCTCGGCAGGTCGAAGACCTCCCGCGACACCAGGTACGCCCGCACCATGTCCGGCACCGACGCCCCGGTCTCCTCGGCGAAGCGGAACATGAACGAGGTCCCGCTGTGGTTGACCAGGTCGTTGGTGACGCAGGTGGTGATGATCTCGCGGCGCAGCGGGTGGGTGCGCATGTGGTCGCGGTAGCGCTCGCGCAGCGCCGACGGGAAGTAGGAGACCAGCCACGGCTCCAGGTAGGGGTCGTCGGGCAGGTCCGAGGCGAGCAGCTCGTGATCCACCATGATCTTGGTGTACGCGAGCAGCACGGCGAACTCCGGCTGGGTGAGCCCGAGCCCGCGCTGGCGGCGCTCGGCGAGCGTCTTCTCCGACGGCAGGAACTCCAGCTCCCGGTCAACCCACCCGTCCCGCTCCAGCTTGCGCAGGTAGCGGGTGTGCACGTGCAGCATCTCGGACGCCTGGGCGCGGGCGGCGGCGAGCACGACGTTCTGCGCGTGGTTGTCGCGCAGCACCAGGCGGGCCACCTCGTCGGTCATGCCGAGGAACAGGCGGTCGCGCTCGTCGTCGGTGAGGCCGCCGTACCGTACCACCCGGTCCAGCAGGATCTTGATGTTCACCTCGTGGTCGGAGGTGTCCACGCCGGCCGAGTTGTCGATGAAGTCGGTGTTGACCAGGCCCCCGCCGAGCGCGAACTCGATCCGGGCGAGCTGGGTGAGGCCGAGGTTCCCGCCCTCGCCGATCACCCGGCAGCGCAGCTCGGAGGCGTTCACGCGTACGCCGTCGTTGGCCTTGTCGCCCACGTCGGCGTGGTTCTCCGCCGTGGCCTTCACGTAGGTGCCGATGCCGCCGTTCCACAGCAGATCGACCGGGGCGCGCAGGATGGCGCGGATCAGCTCGTTCGGCGGCAGCGCCGCGACGTTGTCGGGGAGGCCGAGCGCGGCGCGCATCTGCGGCGTGATCGAGATCGACTTGGCGGCGCGCGGCCACACCCCGCCGCCGGGCGAGATCAGCATGGGGTCGTAGTCGGCCCAGGACGAGCGGGGCAGCGTGAACAGCCGGGAGCGCTCGGCGTAGGAGGTCGCCGCGTCCGGGTCGGGGTCGATGAAGATGTGCCGGTGGTCGAAGGCAGCGACGAGCCGGATGTGCCGGGACAGCAGCATGCCGTTGCCGAACACGTCGCCCGACATGTCGCCGATGCCGACCACGGTGACGTCCGTCGCCTGCACGTCGTGGCCGAGGCTCCGGAAGTGGTACTTCACCGACTCCCAGGCGCCGCGGGCGGTGATGCCCATCGCCTTGTGGTCGTAGCCGACCGAGCCGCCGGAGGCGAAGGCGTCGCCGAGCCAGAAGCCGTACTCCTTGGCCACCGCGTTGGCGATGTCGGAGAACGTCGCGGTGCCCTTGTCGGCGGCGACCACCAGGTAGGTGTCGTCGCCGTCGTGGCGCACGGTGTCCGCGGGCGGCACGACCTCGTTGTCCACCAGGTTGTCGGTGAGGTCGAGCAGGCCGGAGATGAACTGCCGGTAGCAGGCGACGCCCTCGGCCATCAGCTCCTCGCGACCGCCCTCGGGCGGGCGCTTGACCACGAACCCGCCCTTGGACCCGGTAGGCACGATCACGGTGTTCTTCACCGTCTGCGCCTTCACCAGGCCGAGGATCTCGGTGCGGAAGTCCTCCATGCGGTCCGACCAGCGCAGCCCGCCCCGGGCGACCTTGCCGAAGCGCAGGTGCACGCCCTCGACCCGGGGCGAGTACACGAAGATCTCGAACTTGGGCCGGGGCGGCGGCAGCACGCTGATCGCCCCGGGGTCGAACTTCAGCGCCAGGTACGGCTTGCGCTTGCCGTCCGCCCCCCGCTGGAAGAAGTTGGTGCGCAGGGTGGCCTGGATCATCTCCAGGTAGGCACGCAGGATGCGGTCCTCGTCCAGCGAGGCCACCTCGTCGAGCGCGCCGAGGATCTCCTCGCACAGCGCGTCGCACAGCTCCTGGCGCGCGCCGTCCCGCTCCGGGTTGAGCCGGGCCTCGAACAGCCGCGCCAGCAGCCGGGCCAGGCGCGTGTTCCCGAGCAGCACCCGCTCGATGTAGTCCTGGCTGAACGCGATGCCCGCCTGCCGCAGGTACTTGGCGTACGCGCGCAGCACCTCGGCCTGCTCCCAGGTCAGCCCGGCGGCCGGGACCAGCGCGTTGAAGCCGTCGATCTCGACGCGGCCGTACCACGAGGCGGCGAAGGCGTCCTGGAACACCTCGCGGAACCGAACCGGCTGCACGTCCTGGCTGCGGGGGCAGCGCAGGCCGAAGTCGTAGATCCAGGAGTCCTTGGTGGCGGCGTCGCCGTCCCGGTCCACCTGGTAGGGCCGCTCGTCGACCACCTCGACGCCCATGCGCTGCAGCAGCGGCAGCACCTTCGACAGCGAGATCGGCGGGCCGATGCGGTAGAGCTTGAGCCGCAGCTCGCCCGCGTAGTGGTCGTCCGGCTCGTACATCTCGGTGGCGATCTCGTCGCCGGACCGGGCGAGCTCCTCCAGCACCTGCAGGTCCGCGACGGCCGCGTCCGGGGGGAAGTCCGCCTTGTACGCCTCGGGGAAGGCGGCGCCGTACCGGCGGACGAGCTCGGGGGCGTGCTCCTGCGGGCACAGCTCGCCGATGGCGACCGCCAGGTCGTCCTCCCAGGTGCGGGTGACGGCGGCGAGGCGGCGCTCCAGCTCCTCGATGTCGAGGCCGGCGTCGCTGAGCGGGCGGCCGCGCTCGCCGCGGATCACCAGGTGCACGCGGGCGAGCGGGGACTCGCCGATCATCGTGCTGTAGTCGACCGAGGTGCCGCCGAGGGCGTCGAGCAGGATCTCCTGCAGGCGGAGCCGTACCTTGGTGGAGAAGCGGTCGCGGGGCAGGTAGACCAGGCAGGAGATGTAGCGGCCGTAGTCGTCGCGGCGGAGGAAGAGCCGCACCTGCTTGCGCTCGCGCAGTTGCAGCACGCCGAGCGCGATCGGGAGCAGCTCCTCCACGGGGATCTGGAACAGCTCGGCGCGGGGGTAGGACTCCAGGATCTCCACGAGATCCTGGCCGTCGTGGCTGGTGAAGGGGATGCCCGCGCGGCGCAGCACCTCGTCGAGCTTGGTGCGCAGCACCGGGATGCGGGCGATCGACTCGCTGTAGGCGACGTGCGTGAGCAGGCCGAGGAAGCGCCGCTCGCCGACCACCTCGCCGTCGGGGCCGAACAGCTTCACCCCGATGTAGTCCAGGTACGCCGGGCGGTGCACGGTCGCCTTGCTGTTGGCCTTGGTGATGATGAGCAGGCGCTTCTCGCGGGCCTTGGCGCGCAGCTCGGGCGGCATCGCGGCGAAGCTCTCCGAGCCGGGGCGGTCGGCGCGCAGGATGCCGAGGCCGGTGCCGGTGAGCGCCTTGAGCGTGTCGCCGTCCTCGCCGCGCTCCAGCCGGTACTCGCGGTAGCCGAGGAAGGTGAAGTGGTCGTCGGCGAGCCAGCGCAGCAGCTCCTCGGTCTCCTCGATCACCCGCGCGCCGCCGGGCACCGGCGGCGGGTCCCGGCGCAGCTCGTCGGCGGTGCGGACGGCGAGGGCGCGCATCTTGCGGTGGTCCTCGACCGCGTACCGCACGTCCTCCAGCACCCGCTGCAGGTCGGCTTCGAGCTGCTTGAGCACGGTGGGGACGGCCTGGCGGTCGATCTCGATGTGCATCCACGACTCGGTGAGCACCAGACCGGTGACGTGCTCGTCCTCGGGGCCGAGCAGGCGGCCGGTCAGGTCGCGGCGGACCCGGATCTGGGGGTGGACGAGCAGGTGCACGCCGATCTGGTGGCGGTCGAGCTCCATCGTGACCGAGTCGACCAGGAACGGCATGTCGTCGGTGACGATCTGGATCACCGAGCGGCCGGGATCCCAGCCGTCCGCCTCGCGGGAGGGGGTGTAGGCGTGCACGAGCGCGCGGCCCTGGGGGCGGTGGGCGGCCAGCCTGCGGTGGGCCAGCGGGGGGCCGCACACCTCGGCGGGCTCGCGGCCGACCAGATCCTCGGGGGCGACATGCCGGTAGTACCGGGTGAGCAGGGCCAGCGCCTCGTCCCGATCCGCGATCACGTCCGCGCCGACGCTTAACCGGTCGCCGTCGGCGCCCGCCGGGCCCCCCGAGCCGTCGGCGTCGCCGTGCGGTGCCCGCCCGCCCGCGCCGCCGATGCCCGGCCCGTGCGCGCACAGGTCGGCCGCGGCCGCGAGTAGTTTCTCTTTCGCCTCGTCGAGCGGCATGTCGCTCTCACTCCTTTGTGAGCGTTTGCCCAAAATGTCCGGAGAATTCATGACGGGTCAGCGCTCCCCTGGCTCACGGCGCGGGAGGGGTCACGTCGGCCGATCCGTCGCGATGGCCCGGATCGTGCCGGGAGCGGGCGACGGGCCCAGCATCCCACACCCCATCACCCCGGCACCTCCAGCGGCACGCGCCGCCTACGGTTCACTCGGTCACCGTTGACCGAAAATGAGCGGACCACTTCCCCGATACCACCTGAAAAGTGCACGTACGTCAACGTGACGCCCCGGCAGGTAACAGTTACGCAACGGCGCGTTGCGCCATTTGCCAAGGTAAGATCGCGAACCCGAGTCCCCGAGCACGCGTCTCATTGTGCGGAAACGACGCCTGCCGCGGGAGAGATACATGCAGACCGATATGGATCGCCGAAGCGCGTTGCGCACGGTCGCGTTGTCGGTGTCGGCGGCCGTCGGCGGCGCCCCGGCGTTCATCGCGTCGAGCGCGCACGCCGCCGCGCCCCGGGCCGCCGACTGGAACGCCTTGGAGCGCGGCCTCGACGGCCGGCTCATCCGCCCGGGCGACGCGGCCTACGAGTCCGCGCGCACGCTGTTCAACCCCGACTTCGACCGCATCCGCCCCGACGGCGTGGCGTACTGCGCGAACCCCGGGGACGTCGCCGAGTGCCTGGCCTTCGCCCGCCGCCACGGCGTCCCCATCGCCTCCCGCTCCGGCGGGCACTCCTACGCGGGCTGGTCCGCAGGCCCCGGGCTGGTCATCGACGTCTCGGCGATGAACGGCGTCTCGTACGCCGGGGGCCGGGCCCGGGTCGGGGCCGGGGCGCGGCTGATCGACGTGTACGACCGGCTCATCGCCAAGGGGGTGAGCATCCCCGCCGGCACCTGCCCGACCGTGGGCGTGGCCGGGCTGACGCTCGGCGGCGGCATCGGCGTCGTCTCCCGCAAGTACGGCCTCACCTGCGACGTGCTGGAATCGGTGCGGATCGTCACGGCGGACGGGCGGCTGCGCACCTGCGACGCCAACCACGACCCGGACCTGTTCTGGGCGTCCCGGGGCGGCGGGGGCGGCAACTTCGGAGTCGCCGTCTCCTTCGACTTCCGCGCCCACCGCACCCGCGACGTGACCGTGTTCTTCCTGAGCTGGCGGATGGGCATGGCGGCGAAGGCGATCCAGGCGTGGCAGGGGTGGGCGTCCGGGGCGCCGGACGAGCTGTGGTCCAGCCTGCAACTGGCCCAGGAGCCCACGGCGAACCTGCGCCTGGTCGGCGTGTACCTCGGTGCGCGCGCCGAGTGCCTGCGCCTGCTGCAGGGCCTGACCGACCGGATCGGCGACCCGTCGACCGAGTCGGTGCGGGTCGTCTCCTACCGCCAGGCCATGATGATCATGGGCGGCGTCGCGGGCCGGACGATCGCCGAGTGCCACCGGCCCGGCAACCTGCCCGGCCAGAACCCGAAGGGCAAGATCGGACGGGACCGGTTCAGCGCCAAGTCGCACCTGGCGTACCGGCCGCTGTCCGCCGACGGCGCGCGGGCCTTAGCGGCCCAGGTGACCGCCCGGGGCAACCACGCCGTGCTGCTGGACGCGCTGCGCGGCGCGGTCGGCCGGGTCCGGCCCGACGCGACCGCGTTCCCGCACCGCGCCGCGCTGTTCAGCGTCCAGTACATCGCCCACGGCACCGGCCGCGGCCAGTGGCTGCGCGCCGCGCACGCCGCCATGCGCCCGCACTTCGGCGACCACGCGTACGTCAACTACCTCGACCCCGAGCTGCGCGACTGGCGAAGCGCCTACTACGGCGCGAACGCCGCCCGCCTCGCCCGCGTCAAGGCCGCCTACGACCCCTCGCGGCTGTTCCGTCAGCCCCAGGGGGTCTGAAACGTCACGGCGTGAAGTACTCCAGGACCTCCGGATTGGCGAGGGCGTCGCGGTTGGCGGCCTGCTCCGGCGGGGTGCCGAGGAGGATCTTGCGGACCGGGATCTCCAGCTTCTTCCCGCTGAGCGTGCGCGGGATGCCGGGGACCTCGCGGATCTCGTCGGGCACGTGCCGGGGCGACAGCGCGGTGCGCAGCTCCGCCTTGAGCCTGCCGATCAGGTCGTCGGTGAGGGTCGCGCCCTCGGCGAGGGTGACGAACAGCAGCAGGCGCCCCTCCTGGCCGAGCCGCCCGGTGTCGATCACGAGGCTGTCGGCGATCTCCTCGAAGCGCTCCACGACCCGGTAGAACTCGCTGGTGCCCATCCGCACGCCGCCGCGGTTGAGCGTCGAGTCGGAGCGGCCGTAGATGACGCAGCCGCCGTCGGGCAGCATCTTGACCCAGTCGCCGTGCCGCCACACGCCCGGGTACTCGGCGAAGTAGCTGTCCCGGTAGCGCGCGCCGTCCGGGTCGTTCCAGAACATCACCGGCATCGACGGCATCGGCACGGTCAGCACCAGCTCGCCCACCTCGCCGACCACCGAGCGCCCGTCGGGGTCGAACGACTCGACCTTCGCGCCCAGCGCCCGGCACGGGATCACCCCGGCGCGCACCGGCAGCAGCGGCACCGCGCCGACGAACCCGGTGCACACGTCGGTGCCGCCGGAGAACGAGCCGAGCTGCGGGTCGGAGCCGACGTTGGAGTACACCCACGCGAAGCCCTCGGGCGGCAGCGGCGACCCGGTCGAGCCGATGCCCCGCAGCCGCTCCAGGCCGGTCGGCTTCAGCCCGGCCTTCATCGAGGCCACCAGGTACGGCGCGCCGGTCCCGAAGTAGGTGACGCCCTCCTGCGCGGCCACCCGCCACAGCGTGTCCACCGGGGACGCGCTGCCGTCGTACAGCAGCACGGTGCAGCCGACGAGCAGGCCGCCGATGAGGAAGTTCCACATCATCCAGCCGGTGGTGGTGTACCAGAAGAACACATCCTCCGGGCCGAGGTCCTGGTGGAAGCTGAGGGCCTTCAGGTGCTCCAGCACGATGCCGCCGTGGCCGTGCACGATCGGCTTGGGCAGGCCGGTGGTGCCCGAGGAGTACACGATCCACAGCGGGTGGCCGAACGGCACCGGCTCGAAGGCGAGCTCGCCCGGCTCGGCGCGCAGGCCGGACCAGGTGGTCGTCTCGCCCTCCGGGAGGCCCGGCGCGCCCAGGCGCGGGATCCAGACGGTGGCGCGCAGGCCCGGCAGGTGGGCGGCGATGTCCTTGACGACCGCGGTGCGGTCGTAGTCCTTGCCGTTGTAGCGGTAGCCGTCGACGGCGATGAGCACCTTCGGCTCGATCTGGCTGAACCGGTCGATCACGCTCGGGGCGCCGAAGTCGGGCGAGCAGGAGGACCAGATCGCGCCCAGGCTCGCCGTGGCGAGGAAGGCGATCAGGGCCTCGGGGATGTTGGGCACGTAGGCGGCGACGCGGTCGCCGCGGCCGACGCCGAGCCGGACGAGGCCGGCGCGGACCCGGGCGACCTCGTCGCGCAGCTCGGCGTAGGTGTACGTCTGCCGATTGCCCGACTCATCCCGAAATATCACGGCAAGGTGGTCGGGGTCGCGGGGGCGCAGCGCGTTCGCCGCGTAGTTCAGCGTCGAGCCCTCGAACCACCTCGCGCCGGGCATCGTCCCGGTGATCACCGGCCCGTCGGCGCGCTCGCCCACCACCTGGAAGTGGTCCCAGACCGCCGTCCAGAACTCGGCGGGCGCGTCCACCGACCACTGCCACAGCTCCTGGTAGCTCTGTCCGGGCCTGCCCAGCCACTCCATGAAGCGCGTGACCTTGGCCTCGCGTATCACCTCCGCCGTGGGCTCCCACAGCAGCGTGCCTTCCTCCACCGTCTCCCGGACCGTGTCCTCACCCATGCAAACGACCTCGTCCTCACCGCGGGCCCCGATCGCGGCCCGACCGCGTCACCATCCTCTCCGGACGGATCCAGGATGTCATCATGCCCTCCCCCACAACGGGGCCGCCGGTCATGGCGTCCGCCCACATAAGGGGGGCGCGTGAAGGGTCAGCGCGTCGCGCTGCCCGCCGGAGTGGTGAGGCGGGCCACGGCGGCCACGACCTCCGACGGGTTGGACAGATCGGGCAGGACGAGGTCGGCCCCCGCCTCGGCGAGCTCGGCCGCGGTCGCGCGGCCCGACGCCACCGCGATCATCGCGGCGCCGCCGATGCGGGCCGCCTGGACGTCGCGGGCCGAGTCGCCGATCAGGACGGTGGTCGCCGACGTGAACGGCGAGCCGTACCGGGCGGCGGCCCTGGTCTGGGCGACCTGCAGCAGCGTCGCCTTGGGGTAGACCTCCTCGCCGTAGCCGCCGATCTCGAAGTCGATGTGCCGGTCGAGGCCGAACGCCTTGAGCTTCAGCACGGCGTTGCTCCGGATCGTGCCGGTGAGCACCGACTGGACCACGCCGTCGAGCCGCGCCACCGCGGCGAGCGCGTCCTTGGCCCCGGGCATCTGCCGCCCCTGTACGGCGAGCCGGTCCCGCCGGTCGGCGAAGGCGGCGGCGAGCGCCTCGATGAACCTCGGCAGATGGTCGTCCTCGGCCACGACGCCGTTGAGCGCGAGCGTCTCGAAGATCACCTCCGAGTCGGGCCTGCCCAGCGCGGGCGCGAGCTTCACCAGCGGCCGTCCGGTCACCCGGCGGAACGCCTCCGCGTACGCGTCGCGGATGACGATCGTGACGTCGACCAGCGTGAGGTCGATGTTCCAGAGCACAAGGCGGTTGATGGGGGGCCTCCTCGGGGGGTTAGGGGCTGGAGCACAGCGTACGGCCATCCCCGGCCCCGCGGCACTCCCGGCGCCGCGACCCGCCTCAGATCATCTCGATCGCCTGGGCGAGGCTGTCCACGACGGGGAAGCCCGACGCCTCCAGCTCCGACCGCCGGGTCATGCCGCCGGTGTAGAGGATGGCCCGCGCCCCGACGTGCTCGGCCGCGTGGGCGTCGTCGAGGCTGTCGCCGATCACGACCACGTGCTCGGGATCCACGCCGAGCGCCGCCACGTGGGCGACCATGTGCTCGGCCTTGTGACCGCCCGGCGTGCCCGCCCGCAGGCCGTCGATGCGCTTGAAGTGGCGGTCGATGCCCAGCTCGCCGGTCTTCGACACCAGCCGGTCGTGCGTCCACATCGACAGCAGCGACTGCGTGCTGCCGGACTCGCCCCAGCTCGTCAGGATCTCCACCGCGCCGTCGGACAGGCCGCAGGTGAGCATCAGACGGTGGTAGTGGTCGTGGAAGGTTCGGTCGAGCTCCTCCCACTCCCCCTCGTTCAGCGGACGGCCGAGCAGCCGCTCGTAGGCCACCCAGATCGGACGCGTGTAGACCTCGCGGAAGCCGTCGGGGTCGAGCGGGCACAGGCCGTACGGCTTGAACACCTCGTTCGTGGCGTCGACGACGGCGTCGATGTCGTGGAAGAGCGTTCCGTTCCAATCCCAGACGATGTGTTTACGTCTCATATCCCCACCAGCGTACGGCCGGGCATGCCGGACGCTCACGCCAATAAATCGGGGATCTCCTGTGTGGCGTACCACATCAGCTCGTGCGCCTCCGCGCCGTCCACGGTGAACCGGGCGTCGTCGTCGCCCTCGTCGGCGGCGGGCAGCGCCGCGATCGCGGCGTCGATGTCCGGGGCCGCGGAGGGGTCGTCCACGTGCACGGCGGCCACCTTCGCCAGCGGCACCGCGGTCTCGATCCGGATCCGGGCCCGTTCCTCCAGGTCGGAGCCCATGCGCACGTTCCGGTCCGGCACCTCGGCGGCGACGACGACGCGCCGACCGGCGACGTCCGCGCCCGCCGCCCGGTCGTCCATGATCATGCGCAGGGAGGCGCGGGCGGCCTCGGTCAGGGCGACGTACTCCAGCTCCTCGGTGTCCCCGGAGACATACCATTCGATCAGCGCGGGTGTCACCGCGTAGCCGGTCAGCGGGGCCGGGCCCAGCTCCCCCTCGGCCAGCACGCGGGCGAGGGCGGGGAGCGTGCACGGCAGGTAGACGCGCATTCTTCCTCGATTGCGATATGTCAATTGCGATATCGAGGCCGCCTAGGTGGGTGGCGGCCCGTCGGTCCGGTCTCCTCCGAAAGCGAGGATCATACCGGAGGGAACGTGAGGCGGAGCAGTCTTTCCAGCTCGGTGAGGGTCACGGCGGGGTCGGTGTGGTGGATGCCGTGGATGCCGAGCCGCCGCGCGGCCGTGATGTTGGCCTCGATGTCGTCGATGAAGACGCACTGGTCCGCCTCCAGGCCGATCACGCCGAGCGCGTGCCGGAAGATGCGCGGCTCGGGCTTGCGCATGCCGACCTCGCCGGAGATGACGATGCCGTCGAACAGCTCGTCCCAGCCGTCGCGGGGGTACTCCGCGCCCCAGGAGTTGGACACCAGGCAGGTGCGCATCCCCGCCGCCCGTACGGCCCGCAACATGTCGTACATGGGCTCCACCGGGCGGAAGGCGGCGAACATCCGCGTCAGGATGCCCTCGGCGACCGGGATCCCGCCGTCCAGGGTGCGCAGCCGCTCGGCGAGGGCGCGCTCGAACTCGGCGACCTCGACCTCGCCGCGTTCGAGCGCGTGGATGAGGTTCTCCCTGGTGGCGGCGGTTTCGGTGTCGTGGCCTGAGTCGTGGCCTGAGTCGTGGCCTGAGTCGTGGCCTGAGTCGTGGCCTGAGTCGTGGTCGGCGTCGTTGCCTGCGGCGGGGCCGGTGTCGTGCTCGGCGGCGGACTCGGCGTAGGCGCCGTTGACCATCTCGGTCATCACGGCGCGGTAGTGCGGGACGTCGATCCGGTCGGCGGCGAGCCACGCCCCGATCGCCTCCGACAGCCTCGTCGTGAGCACGCCGCCCCAGTCGATCAGCACACCCTTGATCACGGACCCTCCAGGCAGAATGACGTTCTAGTCTCTAAGCCTATTGAACCTTCTTCACCATCGAGTTGGCCGGTCACCAGGGCTACACGAGGACTCCGCCACAGCGGGTCGGGTCGGCGAAGAGGCTGAGTGGCCATCGCCGCGGCAGACCGCCACATGGCCTACCCGACCCTCTGGGCAGGTTGAAAAAGGTTCGTTGTCCGTTCTCAGCCGATGGAGCGGGCGACCTTCAGGTGCTCGGGCGACTTGATGATCTTCTCGGCCTTCGCCGCGTCGGCGGGCTTGGCGGTGAACAGGCCGCGGTCCTCCTTCAGCTTGAGCACCCGGGCGACCGACTGGTCCAGCCGCTTGGCGGAGATCCGCCCGGACTTCACGGCGGCGAGCACCGCGGCGTGGGCGCGGGCGAAGTTCGGCGGCATGAGCAGGATGTCCGCCCCCGCGAGGATGGCCCGCACCGCCACCTCGCCGTCGCCGTACTTCTCCCGCACCCCCTGCATCTGCAGCGAGTCGGTGAACACGACGCCCTTGAAGCCGAGCCGCTCACGCAGCAGGCCGGTCAGGATCGGCTTGGACAGCGTCGCCGGGTCGCCCGACCGGTCCAGCTTCGGCATCATCACATGGGCGGACATGATCGCGTCCACCTTGCGCGCGATCGCCTCCCGGAACGGCGGCGCGTCGAGCCTGTCCCACTGCTTCGGCGAGTGCCTGATCACCGGCAGCCCGGTGTGGCTGTCCACGGTCGTGTCGCCGTGCCCGGGGAAGTGCTTGGCCGTCGCGGCCACCCCCGCGTCGTGGAAGCCGTCCACCGCCGCGCCGACCATTTTGGCGACCTTGGTCGGATTCGCGCCGTACGCCCGGGGGCCGATGATCGGATTGCGGGGATTGACGTTGACGTCGGCCACCGGCGCGAAGTCGAGGTTGATGCCCAGCGCCCGCAGCTCCGCGCCGGTCACCCGCGCGGCGGCCCGCGCCCAGCGGGTCTCGCCGGTGTCGCCGATCGTCTTGGCCTGCGGCAGCTTGGTCACCAGCGAGCCCAGCCGCGCCACCCGGCCGTTCTCCTGGTCGATGCCGATCAGCAGCGGGACGTCGCCGGCCGCCCGCTGCAGGCCGTTGGTGAGCCGGACGATCTGGGCGACGCTCTCGATGTTGCCCGACCAGGGGAACAGGATCGCCCCGCCCAGCCGGTACTTGCGGATCACCTCGGCCGGAGTCTTCACCCCGAACTGCGCCATGTTCTCCTTGTGCGCGGTGTCGGCGTGCGCGCCGTACAGGACGGGCATGAACAGCTGCCCGACCTTCTCCTCCACGCTCATCCGGGCGAGCCGGTCCACCGGCGCCGTCTCGGCCGAGGCGGCCTGGGTCACGGGCACGTCCGGCGACGCGGACGGGCTCGCCGAGCGGGGGCCCGCCTCCTTCGCGGGGCGGGCGGACGCACCGCCGCAGCCCGCCAGCAGGGACGTCATCATGAGAAAGACCGCGATCCTGGTGCCTCGAACCATGACCTCCACGCTATCGGCGACGGCGCTCCGAGAAGCTCAGCCCCCGGAAACTCATCCATCCCCCAGAGCGGGCAACATCGCCCGCGCCGCGGCCCTGGCCTCGGCGGCGGTCCGCGCGGCGCGCGCCGCCTCCGCCGCCGCGCGGCACCGGTCGAACGTGTGCCCGGCCAGCGCCGCCCGCACCTCGGACAGCGCCGTGGGCGTCATCGACAGCGACGACACGCCGAGACCCGCCAGCACGCAGGCGAGCGCGGGATCCGCCGCCGCCTCGCCGCAGACGCCGCACTCCAGGCCCGCCCGCTCGCCCGCGTCGGCCACGAGGGCGACCAGGTCGAGCAGCGCGGGATGCCACGGATCCTGCACCGCGTGCAGCGCGCCGAGCTGGCGGTCGGCGGCGAAGGCGTACTGGGCCAGGTCGTTGGTGCCGATCGAGAAGAAGTCGACCACGGTGGCGAGGTCGCGGGCGCGCACCGCGGCGGCCGGGACCTCGATCATCACTCCGGCCGAGGTCAGGCCCGTCGTACGGCAGGCCCGGACGAACCACTCCGCCCCCTCCACGGTGGCGACCATCGGGGCCATGACCTGGAGCCGGGCCGGCAGGCCCGACGCGGCCCGCGCGAGCGCGTCGAGCTGGTTCTCCAGGATGCGGGGGTGGGCCTCGTGCAGCCGCAGGCCGCGCCGCCCCAGCGCGGGGTTCGGCTCCTCCTCCGGGGGAGGCAGGAACGCCAGCGGCTTGTCGGCCCCGGCGTCGAGCGTGCGCACCACCACCCGGCCCTCGGGGAACGCCTCCAGGACCGGCCGGTAGGCGTCCCGCTGCTCGTCAGGCCCCGGCTCGGACCGCCGGTCCATGAACAGGAACTCGGTCCGGTACAGCCCCACGCCCTCCGCGCCGCAGCCGAGCGCGGCCTCGACGTCGCGCGGCGTGCCGATGTTCGCCAGCAGCTCCACCGCGCGGCCGTCCGCCGTCCTGCCGGGTCCCCGCACGCGCGACGGCCGCGCCGTCCGCGGCCCGGCCCGCGCCCTGGCCCGGGCGACCTCCCGCTCCGGCGGCGCCACCCGCACCTCGCCCGCGGTGCCGTCCACCAGCACCGGCGTGCCCTCCGGCAAGCGCGTCGCCCCGGAACACGCCACCACCGCGGGCACCCCCATGGCCCGCGCAAGGATCGCCGTGTGGCTGGTCGGCCCGCCCTCCTCGATCACGAACGCGGCCACCTCCCCGGGCGGCAGCACGGCCGCGTCCGCGGGCGCGATGTCCCGGGCCACCAGCACGTACGGCACGCCGGTCCGCCGCGCCGGGTCGTCCGTCCCCTCGTCCGCGGCGAGGACGTCGAGCAGGAGGATGGCGCGGTCGCGGACGTCGTCGAGGTCGGCGGCGCGCTCGGCGAAGTAGCCGCCCGCCCGGGTGATGGCCTCGCGGAAGACGGCGAAGGAGTCGTAGACGGCCCGGGCGGCGGACAGGCCGTCGCCGATCAGCTCGTGCACGGAGGCCGACAGGTCGGGGTCGCGGGCCATCATCGCCTGGGCGCTGAGGATCTCGTGCGCCACGCCGCCGGCCTTCGCGCCGCGCTCCTCCAGGTCGGCCGCGACCTGTTCGAGGGCGGCGGCGGCCCTGGCCCGCTCGGCGTCGGCGTCCCCGCCGTGCCGCGCGCCGCGCTGCGGGACGGGCGCCCGCTTCACCAGGCGGCGCACCGGCCCGTAGCCGACACCGGGGCTCACTCCGGCTCCGGCGAGCCGGTCCATCTCAGGGGGCCGCGGCGATCGCGGCGAGTTGGTCGAGGAGTTCCTCGGCGCCCTCGCCCTCGGCGCGGATGATGATGGTGTCGCCCTGGCGCACGTCCAAGGCGAGGATCGACAGGATGCTCTTGGCGTTCACCGGCTCACCGCCTCGCTTGGCGACGGTCACCTCGATCGGCGCCTTCGCCGCGGTCTGCACGAACGTCGCCGCCGGGCGCGCGTGCAACCCGATCTCCGACTCGATCGTGACCTTCCGTTCCGGCAATGTTCCCATCCTTCCCCGTTTCGGCCGGACTTCATCCTCCCATGATTCTCATGGCTCGCGCCGCGCCCCCGGGGTCTCTCGGGGTCTCTCGGGGTCTCTCGGGGGTCTCTCGGGGGTCTCTGCCGCCGGGCACGGTCGAGCGCCGGTACGGGGTCGGCCGATGCGCGTCAGTCCGTCTGGGTGATCTTGTTCAGGCCGCGCGGGGAGTCCGGGTCGATGCCCAGCCTGCGGGCCAGGGCCTCGGTGAGCAGCTGGCCGGGCACGATCAGCCCCATCGGCGCCACCCACTCGGGCAGGTCGGGGCCGTTGAGGCAGGCCGTGGACGCCTCCGCGAGCGCGCCGCCGCCGCCCACGCCGTACGCCGCCGCGCCCGCCCCCCGCACGCGTCCCGCGAGCGCGACCGTGCCGGGCAGCGTCGGCCCGGATCCGGCCGCCACCAGGATCGCCGGGGTGTCCCGGTCCACCACGGCGATCGGGCCGTGCAGCAGATCGGCGTAGGACAGGCCCATGGCGTGCAGGTAACACGCCTCCTTGAGCTTGAGGGCGAGCTCAAGCGCGGTCGAGAACGCCATGCCCCGCCCGGACACGACCACCCCGGCCACCCCGGCGAGGCCGTCGACGACGGCGTCGAGGTCGCCGGGCGCGTCGATCAGCGCCTCCACCGCGTCCGGCACCCGATCCAGGTCCCCGGCGTCCACCTCCGCGCCGAGCCCGAGCCCGAGCACGGCGAGGGCGGCGAGCTGGGTGGTGTACGTCTTGGTCGCCGGGACCGCCTTCTCCTCGCCCGCCTCGGTGCACAGCGCGAGGTCGGCGACCTCGGCGAGCGGGCTCGACGGCCCGCCGTTGGTGATCGCGACGGTTCCGGCCCCGCAGTCCTTCGCCCACGCCAGCGTCTCGACGATCTCCTCGGTGCGGCCCGACTGCGACAACGCCACGGCGAGCACCCCGTCGAGGTCCATGCGGCGCCGGTAGGTGGTCGCGATCGACGGCGCGGCCAGGCCCGCCGGACGCCCGGCGTACGCCTCGACCAGATACCGGCCGTACACCGCCGCGTTGTCGGACGTCCCCCGGGCGATGAACAGCAACTGCCGGGCCCGCCCGCCCAGCGCGCGGACCTCGTCCACCCGCGGCCGCAGGGCGCCCAGCGTGGCGCGCAGCGCGTCCGGCTGCTCGGCGATCTCGCTTCGCATTCTGCTCGTCATCGCAGGCCCCATCCCCTCGACGGCCACCGGTCCAGTCCGGACTAGACCAGTATGTACCATACGCTCAGCACCCCAGAGGGGACACGAAAGGGGGGCCGCGTGGCCCGAATCGACCCCGCCAGCCCGGTGCCGAAGTACTTTCAGCTCCGGGAGATCCTGCTCGACCTGATCGAGGGCAACGAGCTGCCCATCGGCTCGGCCATCCCGTCCGAGCGGGAGCTGTGCACCCGCTACGGCCTTTCCCGCATGACGGTACGGCAGGCCGTCGACCACCTGGTCTCCGAGGGACGGCTGCACCGGGTGCCGGGCAAGGGCACCTTCGTGGCCCGGCCGAAGATCGAGATGACGCTGCACCTGACCTCGTTCACCGAGGACGTGCGGGCCCGCGGCATGGAACCGGGCGCCCGCGACCTGGACCGGCGGGTGGTCGCCGCCAGCACCCACCTGGCCCGGCAGCTCGCCATCCGGCCCGGCGACCAGGTGTACTTCATCGAGCGGCTCCGCACGGCCGACGGCGAGCCGCTGTGCATCGAGCGGGCGCACATCCCCGTCGCGCTCGCGCCCGGCCTGGACGCCCACGACCTGACCGACCGCTCGCTGTACGCCCTGCTGGAGAGCGTCTACGGCATCGTCTTCGACGCGGGCGAGCTGACCATCGACGCGGGCATCGCCGACCCGGGCGACGCGGACCTGCTCAGGCTCCCGCGCGGCGGCGCCGTCCTCCTCCTGCAGCACCGCTCCTTCGCCGGGGGCGTCTGCGCCGAACTGGGCGTGTCCACCTACCGCGCCGACCGCTACCAGCTTCGCACGGCCCTGGAATCCCCGATCCGCCCCCGTACCCCCGGCAGGCCCCGCCGCCAGACCCTGCCAAGCTGACGGATCCGCACCGCGTCGAGTAGGCGTCGAGAAGGCGCCCGAGAAGGCGCCCGAGAAGGCGTCCGAGAAGGCGTCCGAGTAGGCGTCGAGAAGGCGCCCGAGAAGGCCGAGGGGTCGAGTAGACCGATAGGGACGTCCGCATCGCGTCCGGGCCTCGGCCGGAATACCGGCCATCCCGTTTTCGGACCAGGAACGGCCGGGCGGCCATTGCGGACACACCATGATGAACCCTGTCGCCACCCGAAAAGGCCGGGACGGGCGCGGCACAATCGCCGCGCCCGCCGTATCAATCGCCTCGACCTCAAACTCAGTAATGCGTTCCTGTCGGCAACAGCCGGACGACAACGGAGTCCCCCCATGTCTCGATATCTGCGCCCCGTCGCCCTTCCCCGCCTCGTCCCCACCCCACGCGCCGATCCTCCGTACGACGACGAGCGCACCGATGCCACGGCCGACGACCCGGCGGGCCCGCCCGCGACCTTCGGCGCGCTGGCCCTCGCCCCGGAGCCGGACCCGCTCGTCCTCGACCCGCCGGCCCCGCTGCCCGAGCCGCGCCGCCTGCGCGCCCTCGGCCAGGCCGTCGCCGAGGTCCTCGCGGGCATACGGCCCGCCGCCTCGGTGGCGGACCGATTCACCGACCGCGCGCACGCCGAACTCGTCCGGGCCGGGACGATGCTACGGACCCGCCTTCCGCCGAAAGCGGGCCTGCCGCACGTGCACCGGCCGCACGACGGCGCCGTCGAGATGTGCGTGCTGGTGAACTGCGGCGACCGCAACCACGTCCTCGCGCTACGGCTGGAGCGACGCGGCGTGCAGTGGCTGTGCACGGAGTTCGAGACGGCCTGACTGCGAGGGCCCGCGATAAGGGCCCAAAAGCACGACGGCCTCCCCGCGCGGGGAGCGACCGCGCGGAGAGGCCGAGGCCCGGAGCAACCCGGGAAGGCTCAGGAGACGCTCGCGGCGTTCTTGGGATCGCCGTGGCAGCGCTTGAACTTCTTGCCCGAACCGCAGGGGCAGGGGGCGTTGCGCTCGACGTTGCCGTAGGCGGCGCGCTCCTCCGCGGTGGTGCGCACGCGGACCTGCTCGACGTCGCCGCTCTCGCCGGGCGCCGTGTAGATCATCTCGGCCGGGCGGGTCGGACGGCGCAGCGCCTGCGCGATGATCGCGTTCGTCTCGGAGAGGACGTCGTCGGCGCCCTCCTCCTCGACGATCGGGTTCGTCTGAACCTCGATTTCGAGGTTGAACAGGTAGGCGAGCGCATCCTCCTTGATGGCGTCCAGCATCGCGGAGAACATGTCGAAGCCCTCCCGCTGGTACTCGACCAGCGGGTCCTTCTGCGCGTACGCCCGAAGCCCTATGCCCTCCTGCAGGTAGTCCATCTCGTAGAGGTGCTCGCGCCACTTGCGGTCGAGCACCTGCAGGATGACGCGCCGCTCCAGCTCGCGCATGACCTCGGAGCCGAGCTCCTCCTCGCGCTGGTCGTACGCGGCGAGCGCGTCGGCCTTGACCCGGTCGCCGATCAGCTCGGGCGTGAGCGACTCGCGGTCGCCGGCCTCCTCGATCAGCTCCTCGGCGGTCACCGAGATCGGGTAGAGGTGCTTGAACGCCTTCCACAGCGTGTCGAGGTCCCACTCCTCGGCGAAGCCTTCGGCGGTCGCGGACCTGACGTAGCCGTCGATCACATCGACGATGAACTCGCGCACCTGCTCGTGCAGGTCGGCGCCCTCCAGCACGCGGCGGCGCTCGGCGTAGATCACCTTGCGCTGGCGGTTCATGACCTCGTCGTACTTCAGCACGTTCTTGCGGGCCTCGAAGTGCTGCTGCTCGACCTGGTGCTGGGCGGAGGCGATCGCCTTGGTGACGATGCCGGACTCGATCGGCACGTCGTCGGGGATGTTCAGCCGCGTCATCAGCACCGAGATCCGCGGCGAGTTGAACAGCCGCATCAGGTCGTCCTCGAGCGAGAGGTAGAACCGCGACTCGCCGGGGTCGCCCTGACGGCCGGACCGGCCGCGGAGCTGGTTGTCGATGCGCCGCGACTCGTGCCGCTCGGTGCCGAGCACGTACAGCCCGCCGAGCTGGACGACCTCCTCATGCTCGGCCTTCACCGCCTCCTTGGCCGCCTCCAGCGCCTCCGGCCAGGCCTTCTCGTACTCCTCGGGGGTCTCGGTGGGGCTCAGCCCGCGCCGCTGCAGCTCCAGGTCGGCGCGGAACTCGGGGTTGCCGCCGAGCATGATGTCGGTGCCTCGACCGGCCATGTTGGTGGCGACGGTGACGGCGTGCTTGCGGCCCGCCTCGGCGACGATCGCGGCCTCACGCGCGTGGTTCTTGGCGTTCAGCACCTCGTGCGGGATGCCGCGCCGCCGCAGCGCCTTCGACAGCTTCTCGGACTTCTCCACCGAGGTGGTGCCGACCAGGACCGGCTGGCCCTTCTCGTACCGCTCCTTGATGTCCTCGACGACGGCGTCGAACTTGGCGTCCTCGGTCTTGTAGACCACGTCCGCCAGGTCCCTGCGGATCATCGGCTTGTTGGTCGGGATCGGGACGACGCCGAGCTTGTACGTCTGGTGGAACTCGTTGGCCTCGGTGGCCGCCGTGCCGGTCATGCCGGCGAGCTTGGTGTAGAGGCGGAAGTAGTTCTGCAGGGTGATCGTGGCGAGGGTCTGGTTCTCGTCCTTGATCTTCACGCCCTCTTTGGCCTCGATGGCCTGGTGCATGCCCTCGTTGTAGCGGCGGCCGTGCAGCACGCGGCCGGTGAACTCGTCGACGATCAGGACCTCGCCCTCGGGGGTGACGATGTAGTCCTTGTCGCGTTTGAACAGCTCCTTGGCCTTCAGCGCGTTGTTGAGGAAGCCGACCAGGTGGGTGTGCTCGGGCTTGTAGAGGTTGTCGATGCCGAGCCAGTCCTCCACCTTCTCGACGCCGGACTCCAGGATGCCGACCGTGCGCTTCTTCTCGTCGACGACGTAGTCGCCGGTGCTCTCCTCGCCGTTCTTGCCCTCGACGCCGCGGCGCAGCCGGGGGACGATCTTGGCGAACTCGGTGTACCACTTCCCGGACTGCTCGCCCGGCCCGGAGATGATCAGCGGCGTCCTCGCCTCGTCGATGAGGATCGAGTCGACCTCGTCGACGATCGCGAAGAAGTGGCCGCGCTGCACGCACTCCTCGATGGACCAGGCCATGTTGTCGCGCAGGTAGTCGAAGCCGAACTCGTTGTTGGTGCCGTAGGTGATGTCGGCGTTGTACGCCTTGCGCCGCTCGTCCGGCGGCATCTGGGCGAGGATCACGCCGACCTCGAGCCCGAGGAAGCGGTGCACGCGGCCCATGGTCTCGGCGTCGCGCTTGGCGAGGTAGTCGTTGACCGTGACGATGTGCACGCCCTTGCCGGCGATGGCGTTGAGGTACGCCGGCAGGGTGGCGGTGAGCGTCTTGCCCTCACCGGTGCGCATCTCGGCGATGTTCCCCAGGTGCAGCGCGGCGCCGCCCATGAGCTGGACGTCGAAGTGCCGCTGCCCGAGCACCCGGCGGGCCGCCTCGCGGACGGTCGCGAACGCCTCGGGGAGCAGGTCGTCGAGCGACTCGCCCTCCTTGTAGCGCTCCCTGTACTCGTCGGTCAGGGCGCGCAGCTCGGCGTCGGAGAGCGCGGTGAAATCGTCCTCGATGGAGTTGACCTGCTCGGCGATGCGCTTGAGCTTACGCAGAGTCTTGCCTTCACCGGCCCGAAGAATCTTGTCGAGAATGGCTGGCACTTTTTCTAGGCTCCTCGCAGGTCTACCATGCCGGAACGGGCGATGGTCTTGAGGACAGTCGAACTACCCCGTAGCCATCGTAGGCCGTTCCACCACCGGACACAGCCACCGTGAAAGACGTCCGTCAAGGCCGCGTTGTTCCCGCAGGCGCGTCACCTGCGATTCTTGGACGGAATACGGCCCTGGTCATGGGGTAGGTGCGGACATACCATCCGTCCGTGGGCGAATCTCCGCTTACGGCGCAAGGTAGAACGGCACACTAGGAGGCGCCATGCCTGAGACCGCGCGCCCGGACGAGCATGAGGGCCACGCGTTCGTCGCCAGTGGCAGCCACGCCGGACGGCCGAAATCCTGGCTCGCCATCACCGTGATCCTCGCCGGTTTCATCCTCGGCGGCGTGGCGCTGTGCCTCGGCCCCCTCTGGGGGCTGTTCTGGGCCGGGGTGGCGGTCGCCGCCCTCGGCGGCATCCTCGCGCTGGTGTTCGATGTCTTCTCCGACGTCATCGTCGATTCCCGGCGGACGATGCCGGCCGCGGAGCACCACTCCCCCTTCGAGCGACACCCCAGGTCATAACCTCCGCTCCGCCCCGCCCCGCGTCCTCCCGGCCCCGCGATCGGCGCGAAGCTAACCGGCATACGGGTTTTGTCGGTGGCGACCGGTAGCATCGGCGCATGGTTTCCCTCATCGAGCCGGAATCGCCGGCGACCCCCGCCGCGACGACCGCGCTGACGACCGGGCCGACGACCGCGCTGACGACCGGGCCGACGATCGAGCTGTCGGCCGACGAGGCGCGCCGGCTCATCCTGCGGGCGCAGGGTCTGCTCGGCGCGGACGGGCGGCGCGGCGGCGTTCCCGCGACGCTGCGCCGGCTCGCCGCCGTGCAGCTCGACACGATCTCGGTGCTCGCCCGCTCACACGAGCTGGTGCCGTACGCGCGGTTGGGGGCCGTCGGGCGCGAGGCGGTCGAGCGGGCCTACTGGCACGAGCCCGCCCGCGCCTTCGAATACTGGTGCCACGCGGCGTGCGTCCTGCCCATCGAGCACTGGCCGCTGTTCGCCTTCCGCCGCCGCGCCTACCGCGACCGCCGGTTCCGCTGGCACGAGGTGCCGCCGACCGTCGGCACGGTGCTCGACCGGGTCCGCGCCGAGGGTCCGGTCACCACCACCGACCTCGGCGGGGCGAAGAACGGCGGCCCGTGGTGGGACTGGTCCGATGTCAAGATCAGCGTCGAGTACCTGCTCGACATCGGCGAGGTCGTCTGCACCCGCCGGGTCGGCTGGCGCCGCGTCTACGACCTGGCCGAGCGGGTCGTGCCGCCCGAGCTGCTCGAGCCCGACCTCTCCGACGCCGAGTGCGTCACGCGCCTGACCGGCATCGCGGGGCGGGCGCTCGGCGTCGCCACCCGCGCCGACCTCGTCGACTTCCTGCGGGTACGCGGCAAGCACGCGGCGATGCTCGACAACGCCCTCGCCGACGGATCGGCCGGTCTCGTCCCGGTACGCGTCGCGGGCTGGCCCGCCGCACGGGGCGCCCAGGGCGGCGCGGCCGGGAACGGCGCGGGGGCCGCCAACGCCTTCGCCGACCCGGCCGCGCTCGCGACCGAGCCGCGCGGCAGGCACCGCACCACGCTGCTGTCGCCGTTCGACTCCCTGATCTGGGACCGCGCCCGCACCGAGCGGGTGTTCGGCTTCACCCACCGCCTGGAGGCGTACGTCCCCAAGCACAAGCGGGTGCACGGCTACTTCACCATGCCGGTGCTCGCCGGCGGCCGCCTGATCGCCCGGGTGGACCCCGCCCGCGACGGCGGCACGCTCGTGGCGCGTCAGGTCGGCTTCGAGTCCCCGACCGTACGCGCCGCGCACGTCGAGGCGGTGCGCGAGGCGCTGTGGGCGGCGGCGTCCTGGGTCGGCTGCGACGACGTGCGCGTGGAGCGGGTCACCTCCGCCGGGCACGACGAGCCCCTGCGCGTCGCCTTGGCGCTCGGGCGGGGATAGGGGACCGCGCGACGCGGCCGAGGGTCAGGTGATCTCCAGCAGGCGCTCGCGCACGGCATAGACCACGGCCTCCATGCGCGAGTGCAGCTGCAGCTTCTCCAGGATGTTGCGGACGTGGTTCTTCACCGTGTTCTCGGAGATGAACAACTCCTTGGCGATCTCGCGGTTGTTCATGCCCTTGGCGACCAACCGCAGGACCTCCATCTCGCGGTCGGTGAGCCGGGGGACGGGCAGTTGCGGGGGCCGCTCGGCCTCCTTGCGGCTCATGCTCGCGAACTCATTGATCAGCTTGGCCGCCATCGCCGGATTGATCAGCGACTGGCCCTCGTGCACGCCGCGCACCGCGTCGGGCACCTCGTCGATCTGCACGTCCTTGAGCAGGTAGCCGGTCGCGCCCGCCTTGATCGCCTCGAAGAGGTCCTCCTCCTCGTCGCTCACCGTGAGCATGATGATCCGCGTGCTCGGCACCGACTCCTTGATGCCGCGGGTCGCCTCGATGCCGCTGCGCCGCGGCATGCGCACGTCCATGAGCACGACGTCGGGCAGGAGGCGGCCCGCCAGTTCGACCGCCTCCTCCCCGTCACTCGCCTCGCCGACCACTTCGATGTCCGGCTCCGCGGTCAGCGCCAGCTCCAGGCTGCGGCGGATCAGCGCGTGATCGTCCACGATCAGCACTCGGATCGGCTCGCCGCCTTCGGCCGCGTTGGCCGCCTCGTCGGGTCGGGTCACGCCTCCTCCTAGAGGGCCGTACAAAGCCGTAGGGAACGCCATCATTACATGGCTTCCCGCGATCGGAGCAGTCGAGAGGCTGTGGTGGCGCGGGTCAGCCCTCGACGAGACGAAGCACCCCGTAGTTGTACCCGCGACGGCGGTAGACCACGCTCGGCAGGCCGTTCTCCTTGTCGCGGAACAGGTAGAAGTCGTGGCCGACGAGCTCCATCTCCAGCAGCGCCTGGTCGATGGTCATCGGGTCGGCCTTGTGAGTCTTCTCACGGACCACGAGCGGTCCGTCGCCCTCCATCTCGATGGGCACGATCGGCTCGCCCTCGTCGGCCGCGGCGGCCCGCTCGGTCTCGTCGCGCCCGGCCGTGCGGGGCTCGGTGGAGGTGTCGGCGTAGGCGTCCTCGTACGACTCTTCGATTGTGGGCTTGAACGGTGGCTCTCCGGTCTCCTTGCGCAGCTCGTCCAGCGCGTTCAGCGCAGCGGTGATCTCGGCAACCGACGGGGGGCACTGGTTGCCGTAGTGCACCTTGCGGCGGTCGCTGATCCGGCGCAGCCGGTTCTCCAGCTTGTCAAGGGCGAGGTCGAGAGCGGCGAAGCGGTCCACGGCCGAGGCCTCGGCCCGGATCGCCGGCCCGCGGGAGTGGATCGTGAGCTCGACCCGTTCCCGCTGGTCGCTGAGGCGCGGGTTGCGCTCCTTGGACACTTCCACATCCACCCGGATCAGCTTGCTGTCAAGCCGCTCGATCCTGGCCAGCTTCATCGACACGTGGTCGCGGAAGCGGTCGCTCACACCTGTGTGCCGGCCCTTGACGATGATGTCCACCAGGGCAGCCCCCCTTCGTCTGACGACTTGGTGTGCTTACAGGGCGGCACCCGTCCGGCCGACCTGGTCTTCGTCCCCACATCCGCCTGCTGAGGGGTTCGCGGCTCTGCCGCCACTACTGCCCTTCTCTTCGTACGGAGGACATCCGGACCTCCGGGAAGGCAGGACTTACCTCTAAGCCGCACCGTGATCGGTCGACGAAGAGTCGCCTTACGTGGGCCGTTTCGCCTGCGGCTGGCATCGGCTAGCCAGGCCGTGCCCATGAGGGGTGACGGCCCGGCGCAACCACGGACCCGAACGGGTGCCATGCTCGAACGCTAGCCGGTGCCGGGCGGAATGTCAGCCGCATGGTTCAGCGGATGATCACTTTGCGTTAACCTGCGGAGGGCGGCAACCGTCCGGATACACCCGATATGTGGTGCCATACCCCCGATGCGAAGGCCGCTTGCGGTCGTGAGCAGGGGCATCCGCCCTACGGGGTAAGGGCTGTATACCGCAAGGGATAGGGCCGATTTTTGTCCCCTTTTTACGCCGGGTAACCGTCGCCGGAGATTTTTCGTCGGCGTGTCGCGGCCACCGTGACCGCGAGCGGCGCCCGCGCGCCGGCCTCCGCCAGGGCGCGCGCGGCCTCGGCGAGCGTCGCGCCCGTGGTGATCACATCGTCCACGAGCACGCAGACGCCCCGCGGAACCGGGCCCACGGTCCCGAACGCGCCGTGCAGGTTCGCGGCCCGCCGCGCCGCGCTCAGCCCCGCCTGGTCGGCCACCCGCCGCCGCTGCGCCAGCACCGGCGCGAACGCGACCGGCAGGCCCCGCTGCGCCAGCCGCCGGGCCGCGAGGGCCGCCATCGCCCGGATCGGGTCGTGGCCGCGCGCCCGCCGGGCGGACCGGGCGCTCGGCACCGGAACCAGCGCCACGCCCTCCATCGCCCGGCCGCCGATCTCCCGCCCGATCGCCGCCTCCGCCACCGCGCAGAGGCAGGCGGCGAGCGGCGCGGCCAGGTCCGCCCGCCCCCGCTCCTTGTACGACAGGATCATGCGTCGCGCCACGCCGTCGTAGGCGGCGGCCGACCAGCAGCCCGGCAGCCCCGCCGGGGCCGGGCTCGGCGTCCGGCGCGCGGGCCGCCCGCGCAGCTCCGCCGTACAGGCCGGGCACAGCACCGCGCCCGCCGCGTCGCACCCGGCGCACCGCGGCGGAAGGACCAGATCGAGCAGGGCCCCCAGCACGCACCCACTCTGCCCGGCCGCACCGACGGTTTTGGCGGCCCACGGGTCGGGGGCACGGGTCGGCGGCGCAGATCGGCGGCACGGGTCGGCGGCAGGGATCAGCCGCGCGGATCAGCTCAGCGGGAAGACCGGGGTCACCGCGCCCCCCTCGACCAGGGTGGTCCACTCCTTCTTCTTGGCCGGATCCCACAGCAGGATCTCGCCGTCCTCGTCGGCCCCGGCGAGCAGCCTGCCGTCCGGGGTGGCGGTGATCGAGCGGATGCGCGCGTCGGCCTTCAGGCCGGAGGAGGTGATCTGGGTGCCGTCGGTGACGTCCCAGGCGGTCAGCTCCCGGTTCTGCTTGGTGTCCTTGGTGAGCACCAGCAGCGTGTGCGCGTCCTGCCAGGCCAGGTCGACGACCTCGGAGCCCTGGTCGGTGGCGTCGAGCGTGTGCCAGCCGCCGATGCGCTCGTTCTCGCGGTCGATCGCGCCGACGGCCACCTGCTGGCCGAGGTCGTCGCTGACCACCGCCGCGACGCGCACGCCGTCACGGGCGATCTTCAGCGCGCCCACGTCCGCCTTCTCCAGCTCGGGTGCGCTCACCTGGCGCTGCGGTCCGCCGTTGGAGCGCCACACCCGCGACCGCTGCGGGCCCGCCGACTCGACGGCCCACACGTCGCCGTACCGGTCCCAGGAGGGCGCGGTCAGGCCGCCGCCGCGGATCCAGCGCTGCCACTGGCCGCCCTCGGCGAGCGGGGCCACCCACACCCCGTCGCCGCCCAGCGCGGCCACCTTCTTGTGCAGCTCGCCGGAGATCGCGGGCCGGGTCAGGCCGCGGGGCTTGCCCCCCGCCACGCCCGGCACCGCCGGGTTGTCGTCGGTCCAGGTGAGGCGGTGCAGCCTGCCGTCCTGCATGAAGTACGCCTCGGGCTGCTTGGGCAGCACGCTGGGGTCGAACGCGCCGTACTCCTCCGGCTCGACGCGCAGCCCGCCGCCCGGCCACGGCTCGCCGTTCACCAGCACCTCGATGTCCCGGCCGGAGGCGAGGCCGCGCAGGGTCCAGGCGAGCTGCGCCTCCATGGCCCGCTGCAGCGTCTGCGACGTACGGACCGCGAGGATCTCGGAGGTGAAGTCGACGACGAGCGTGCCGTGGTCGGCGACCGTGACCCGATTGAGCCGGGTGCCCGTGGGGAAGGCGTTGCGCACCGCGCCGCGCAGCGCGGACGTCGGTCCCCGCAGCAGCCGCTCGACCAGGGAGTCGGTGAGCGACTTGCGCGGGTTCACCGGCAGTTGCACGCGGTCGACGACGAGCCCGCTCAGCTGCTGGTCGGGGTAGTACAGGTCGAGCGGCCGGTAGATGCGCAGGAAGTCGTCCTTGGACAGCAGCAGCCCCGGCGGCGCGGACGAGATCCGCCAGCCGACGTCGGTCTTGACCAGGACGAAGGGCTTGTTCCCCAGGCCCCCGCCGCCGGGACGGTAGCGGCCGTCGTCGTCGATCGTGGCCACCACGGTGGCGTCCAGCGCGAGCTGGGTCACGTCGGGGTCCTCGGTCGCGGACACGATCCGCACCTGCTTCTCCTGGTCGTACACGGTGACGCCGGCCCACGGGTTCCAGGTGCGCAGGGCGTCGCCGGTCAGGTACAGGCGGGCGACGGCGCGGGAGTCGTCGTCGCTCGCCATCGCGGCCTGGAAGCCCTTGAGGATCTCGATCGGCTGGCCGCCCTGCTTCGGCGCGGAGGCGATCTTCCGGTAGTACGGCCGGCTCAGCGAGTCGCCGGAGCCCGCCTCCTTGCCCGGGACCGGGTTGCCGCCCATCGGCACCAGCGAGCAGGCGGACTGGATCAGCGCCAGCGCCACGAGCAGCGCCGCAAGCGGCGCGGCGCGGCCTCGGCGGCGCCGCGGCGCGGGTGTCCTGACGTCAGTCGGCATCGAAGACGCCCTCGCCTCCGCTCGCCACGGACGACGACATCACCGGGGTGGTGCCGCGCCAGGTACGGCGCATCTCCACCTCCGGCGGCACCAGCGGCAGCGGCGAGCCGCGCAGCTCGGCACCGGCGACCCGGGGCAGCGAGAGCCGGAACTGCGAGCCCTCCCCGGGCATGCCCCACGCCTGCAGCCAGCCGCCGTGCAGCATCGCGTCCTCGCGGGAGATCGCCAGGCCGAGCCCGGTGCCGCCGATCGTGCGGGCCCGGGAGGGGTCGGCGCGCCAGAAGCGGTCGAAGACCAGGTTCTCCTCGCCCGGCTTCAGCCCGACGCCGTGGTCGCGTACGGCCACGGCGACCGCGTCCCGGTCCGCGCCGAGGGTGACGATGATGTCCTTGCCCTCGCCGTGCTCGATCGCGTTGAACAGCAGGTTGCGCAGGATGCGCTCGACCCGGCGGCTGTCCGCCTCGGCCATGCACGGCTCGCTGGGCAGCCGCAGCTCCAGCCGGGTCGAGTTGCGCTCGGCGAGCGCCTCGGAGTCGCCGACGGCGCGCAGCACGACGTCGCGCATGTCCACCGGCTCGATGTCGAGGGTGGCCGCGCCCGCGTCGTGGCGGCTGATCTCCAGCAGGTCGTTGAGCATGGACTCGAAGCGTTCGAGCTGGTTCTGCATGAGCTCGGCCGACCGGGCCGCGGCCGGGTCGAAGTCCTCGCGGCTCTCGTACAGCAGGTCGGCCGCCATGCGCACGGTGGTGAGAGGGGTGCGCAGCTCGTGCGAGACGTCGGAGACGAACTGGCGCTGCACCTGCGACAGCTCCTCCAGTTGGTGGATCTTGAGGGCGAGCGTGGAGGCCATCTCGTTGAAGGAGGTGCCAAGGCGGGCCAGGTCGTCCTCGCCGCGGACCTTGAGCCGCTCCTCCAGCTTGCCGGCGGCGAGGCGCTCGGCGGCCTGGCGGGCGAGCCGTACCGGGATGACGACCTGGCGGGTGACGAGCGAGGCGATCGCCGCCAGCAGCAGGACCAGGCCCGCGCCGACCACCACGAGCGTCTGCCGGACCAGGGCGAGGGTGTCCTCCTCGTCGGTGAGCGGGAAGAAGTGGTAGATCTCGTACGTCGAGCCGGGCATGCCCTCGACCCGGCTGCCGATGACGAGCCCGGGCACCGGCACCGAGGTGTGCTCGTAGTACAGGGGCGTGGTGAGCTGCAGCGGCGGGTCGCCCGGGGTCAGCTTCCGCACCGCCTTGAGCATGCGGGTGGGCAGGCTGCGCGGGTCGATGTTGCCGGTGACGTAGTCCTTGCCGACGTCGGACTCGCTGATGATGATCACGTTGTAGCGCTCGTCGCCCCGGTTGGCCAGGGCGTTCGCCGCCGCCTCGACGGGGTCGATCGGCACCGGCGCGGGGGGCGAGTCGCCCTGCCCCGCGGAGAACGCCTTCGCCGCCTCGCCGGGCTGCGCCATCAGATGCCCGATCGCGGTGGACACGTTGGCCTGCGACTCGGCCAGCGCCGCCCGAGTGCGGCCGTCGATCAGCGTCTTGGTGATCGACTGCATGAGGAAGACCCCGAGCACGGCCACGACGACGACCGAGATCACCAGCGTGCTGGTGACCACCCGCAGTTGCAGCGAGCGCCGCCAGAGCCGGCGTACCCGGCCCGCGGCGCGGCGTGCCCGCCGGCGGACGCCTCGGATGATCTGCCGCAGGGTCCGGCGGCGCGTCTTCTTGCCGTTCCTGCTCCGGCTCGGGGCCCTGCGTGGCGGTGGCGACGGGGGCATCGGGGGAACCCGCGGATCAGGCGGGGCCGGCCTTGTAGCCGACGCCGCGAACCGTCACGACGATCTCCGGACGCTCCGGGTCCTTCTCGATCTTCGCCCGGAGCCGCTGCACGTGCACGTTGACCAGCCGGGTGTCGGCCGCGTGCCGGTAGCCCCACACCTGCTCGAGCAGCACCTCGCGGGTGAACACCTGGCGCGGCTTGCGGGCGAGCGCCACCAGCAGGTCGAACTCGAGCGGGGTGAGGTTGATGGTCTCCTCGCCGCGCTTGACCGAGTGCCCGGCCACGTCGATGGTGATGTCGCCGATCTGCAGGATCTCGGGCGTCGGCTCGTCGGTACGGCGCAGCCGCGCCCGCACCCGCGCCACGAGCTCCTTCGGCTTGAACGGCTTGACGATGTAGTCGTCGGCCCCCGACTCCAGCCCGAGGACCACGTCGATGGTGTCGCTCTTGGCGGTGAGCATGACGATCGGCACGCCCGACTCGGCGCGGATGCGCCGGCACACGTCGATGCCGTCCGCACCGGGCAACATCAGGTCGAGGAGCACCAGATCCGGACGGGTGTCACGAAACGCGTCGAGCGCTTTGTCCCCGTCTGACACGAACGATGGCTCGAAGCCCTCTCCGCGCAACACGATGCCGAGCATCTCGGCCAGAGCCGCGTCGTCGTCGACGACCAGCACGCGTCCTTTCATGACCCCTCATTTGTCGTACGCAGACTGCGGATTTGCGCGATACCGCACGAATCTAGAAGGTTACAGGTCCGGCTCGCATGGGCGATACACGATGGAACAAGGAACCGCCACCCCCAAACCCCCAGTGCAAGCCGCGAGTCATGGAAGAATCAGCTCCCAGTAGATCGTCGCTCGCATCGCCTCCCGCGATGGGCAAGGCCCGCCGCGACCGCGAAATCTCTTGCGGTCTCTTCCAAGTCTGCCTGGAATCCGGCTCATCGCGCGAGTGTCTATACTCCACGAGACTCTCCGCCGAGACCTTCGGCATGCCAGGATTGGCATTATGTCTGACGGTCACGGTTCCTCAAACGACGAGCCAACACCCCGCCCGCCGCAGCCGGACACGGGCGGATCGTCGCCGTGGACCGCACCGGGGGGCGAGCCGTCCGACCCGCCGCGCGAACCCCCTGCCGAACAGGGGCACGGCGGGCCGGGCCACGGCGCCCCGGGTTACGGCGGTCCGGACCCCGGGTCCTACGGCGCGCCCCCGGGCGGATACGAGCCTCCGGGCGGCTACGGGCCCCCGGGTGGATACGGTCCTCCGGGCGGATACGGGCCTCCCGGCGCGTACGGCGCCCCGGGTCCCTACGGGTACAACGCCCCGCAGGCGCTGCGGCCGGGCATCATCCCGCTGCGCCCGCTGTCGCTGAGCGACATCCTGGACGGCACGATCAAGCTGATGCGCTCCAACCCCAAGGCGACGCTCGGGCTGTCGGCGCTGGTCGCCGCCATCTCGACGCTGCCGGTGTCGATCGCCCAGGGGCTCACGATCGACAGCGCGATCGGCGACGTCCTCTCCGGCACCCCGTCGACCGACGTCACCGCGCAGCTCGGCAGCGTGTCCGGCACCGTGATCTCCGCGGTGGTGCAGTTCTTCGCCGTCACCATCCTGACCGGGGTGCTGACCCGGGTGCTCGGCCGCGCCGTGTTCGGCGGGCGGATCTCGATCGGCGAGGCGTGGACGCTCACCAAGGCCCAGGTTCCCGCGCTGCTCGGGCTCGCGCTGCTGTCCACCCTGATCATGATCGCCCCGCTGGTGCCGCTCGCCCTCATGGTCGCCGGGCTGTTCTCCGCCGAGGCGTTCCAGGCCGCCGGTCTCGTGATCCTCGTCGGGATCCTCGCCTACGTCGTCTACGTGGTGTTCTTCGGCGTGCGCCTCGCGCTCGCCGCGCCCGCCGTGGTACTGGAGCGCCGCGGGGTCATCGCCGGGATCTCCAGGTCGTGGCGGCTGACCGGGCCGGACTTCTGGCGGGTGCTCGGCATCCTGGTGCTCACCTACCTGATCGTTTTCATCATCGGCTTCGTGATCGCTCTTCCGTTCTCCATCATCGCGTTCGCGTTCGCGTTCGCCTCCGGCGGCAGCGGCGGAGCCGTGGCCGTGGCGCTCGTCACCGCGCTCGGCAGCACCGTCTCCGCGATGATCACTTATCCGGTGCAGGCGGGCGTGAACGGGCTGCTCTACACCGACCGGCGGATGCGCGCCGAGGCCTTCGACCTGGTGCTGCAGACGGCGGCGGTGGACCAGCAGCGGCTCGGCTGGGTGCCCGCGACGGCCGACGACCTGTGGGATCCGGCCAACGCGGCCGGTCCGCAGCAGTACGGCGGAGCCTGACGGAGCCCACGATCAAGGCCATGTGGTGGGGCATGTGGGTCACCTGGGGCATGTGGGGGACGATCACGGCGGACCCGGTGGGCGTCGAGCGCGAGGAGGCGGCCAGGCGCGCCGTCACCGAGCTGCTCGACCCCGGGTACCAGCAGGAGTCGCTGCCCGACCGCTTCCTGCGGATCGTGTACCAGTTCATCGGCGACCTGACCGACGCGGTGGCGAGCGGCGACGGCGGCGTGTTCGCGCTCGTCGCCCTGTTCGTGATCATCGGTGGGCTGCTCGCGCTGCTGCTGTGGCACGCCCGCCGGGCCACGCGGCGCTCCGCCGCGACGCAGGTCGGCGTCCTCGCCGGTCAGGAGCTCAGCGCGGCCGAGCACCGGGAGGCCGCCGAGCGGTTCGCCGCGTCCGGCGAATGGGCGCACGCCATCCGCGAGCGGCTCCGCGCCATCGCCAGGGACCTGCAGGAACGCGCGATCCTCGACGCGTCGCCGGGCCGTACCGCGGACGAGCTCGCCACCGCCGCCGGGCGTGAGCTGCCCGCCCTCGCCGCCGAGCTCACCGCCGCCGCGCGGGTGTTCGACGACGTGACCTACGGCGACCGGCCGGGCACGGCCGACGGGTACGCCCGGCTCGCCCGCCTCGACGAGCAGGTGGCCGCGGCGCGACCGGCCGCCGGAGCGACCCCGCTGCCATCCGAGGTGACCCCGAGGTGACGACCCCGACGCTCACCCCGGACACCCCCGGCACCCCTAATACCTCCGGCACCCCCAACACCCCCGGCACGCGCGACCCCCGCACCGCCCCAGACGTCTCCACCTCCATCTCGCCCACCGGACGCAGCCTGTGGCGCAGCGCGCGCGGCATCGTCGCGATCGCCCTGATCCTCCTGCTCGGCGCGACGATCACCGTCCTGCTCTCCGGCGACGGCGAGAGCCGCCCCCTGGACCCACGCGACACCGGCCTCGACGGCTCGGCCGCGCTCGCCGCGCTCCTCGAAGAGGAGGGGGTGCGGGTGCACCGGGTCACGTCGGGCGACGAGGCCGCCACGCTCGCCCGCCCCGGCACCCTGCTGCTGATCACCGCGTCCGGGCTGGACGAGGACATGGCCAAGCGGCTCGCCGCCCTGGCGTCCGACCGGATGATCGTCGGCATCAAGCCCGGCATGAGCGCCCTGGCGCCCGGCGTGAAGCCCGAGGACGCGGCCCGGACCCGGTCGCGCGAGCCGGACTGCCCGCTGCGGCAGGCCGTCCTCGCGGGCAGCGCGTTCACCGGCGGCGTCGTGTTCACCGCGCCGAACGGGGCGTCGGGCTGCTACCGCGCCGACGGCAAGCCGTCCCTGGTCCGATACGAGACGGGCGGCCGCACGATCACCGTGGTCGGCAGCGGCGAGTTCATGACCAACCTGCGCCTGGACGAGGACGGCAACGCCGCCCTGGCGATGAACCTGGCCGGTCAGCGCGACATCCTGGTGTGGCTCACCGACCCCGCCCCCGGCGACCCCGGGTACGCCGAGGACGGCGTCGCCGGGCCGGGCGGCGCGAGCCTGTACGACCTCATGCCGGACGGCGTCGGCTGGGCCGCCGTGCAACTGTGCGTCGCGGTGCTGCTCGCGGCGGTGTGGCAGGGCAGGCGGCTCGGCCCGGTCGTCGCCGAACGCCTGCCGGTGGTCGTCCGCGCCGCCGAGACCGTCGAGGGCCGGGGCCGCCTCTACCGCGCCCGCCGCGCCCGCGACCGCGCCTCGGCGGCCCTGCGCGCGGCCTGCCTAGACCGGGTCACGCCGCGGCTCGGCCTGTCCCGCACCGCGGGCCCCGACGAGATCATCGCGTCGCTGGCGGCCCGTACCGGCGAGGACGCCCTGGAACTGCGCTCCCTCCTGTACGGCCCGGCCCCCACCGACGACGCCGCCCTGGTCGCCCTGGCCGGGCGCCTCGACGCGCTGGAGGCACAGATACGGGAGAATTCCCCCACCGGCGGCTCCACCTGATCAAATGACCCTGATGACCAGACGAGTGAGGGACGACGCCGTCCTGAGGCCCCCGCGCCGCGTCCCGTCCCGGGAAGGACGCCCATGACCGACACACCGATCAGCACCACCGCCGACGCCGAGGCCGCGCGCGAGGCGCTGGCGGCGCTGCGCGCCGAGGTGGCCAAGGCCGTCGTCGGCCAGGACGCGGTCGTCACCGGCCTGGTGATCGCGCTGCTGTGCCGGGGCCACGTGCTGCTTGAGGGCGTCCCCGGCGTCGCCAAGACGCTGCTGGTGCGCGCCCTGTCGGCGACGCTGTCCCTGGACTTCAAACGGGTGCAGTTCACCCCGGACCTGATGCCCGGCGACGTGACCGGCTCGCTGGTCTACGACGCCAAGACCGCCGAGTTCGAGTTCCGCGAGGGCCCGGTCTTCACCAACCTGCTGCTCGCCGACGAGATCAACCGTACCCCGCCGAAGACCCAGGCGGCCCTGCTGGAGGCGATGGAGGAGCGCCAGGTGAGCGTGGAGGGCGCCGCGCGCCCGCTGCCGGACCCGTTCGTCGTGGCCGCCACCCAGAACCCGATCGAGTACGAGGGCACCTACCAGCTCCCCGAGGCGCAGCTTGACCGTTTCCTGCTGAAGCTCACCGTGCCGCTGCCGCCGCGCGAGCAGGAGATCGCGGTGCTCGAACGGCACGCCCTCGGCTTCGACCCGCGCGACCTGTCGCACATCAAGCCGGTGGCCACCGCCACCGACCTCGCCGCGGCCCGGGAGGCGGTGAACCGCACGCACGTCGCCCCCGAGGTGCTCGGCTACATCGTGGACGTGGCCCGGGCCACCCGCCAGTCCCCGTCGCTGCAGCTCGGCGTCTCGCCGCGCGGCGCGACCGCCCTGCTCGCGGCGTCCCGCGCCTGGGCCTGGCTGTCCGGCCGCGAGTACGTCACCCCGGACGACGTCAAGGCGCTGGCCCGCCCCGCGCTGCGGCACCGGGTGCAGCTTCGGCCCGAGGCCGAGCTGGAGGGCGCGACCCCGGACGGCGTGCTCGACGGCATCCTCGCCTCCGTCCCCGTCCCCCGCTGATGGCGCTCACCGGCCGCGCCGCCCTGCTGGCGGCCCTCGGCGCGCTGGTCGTGCTGGTCGCCCCGCGCCCCGCCACGGCCCTGCTCGGCGTGTGCCTGCTGCTCGCCGCGCTGATCATGGTGGACCTGATCGTGGCCGGCGGGGTGCGCCCGCTGCGGTTCCGCCGCGACGGCGACCGCCTGGTACGCCTCGGCAACGCGACGCCCGCCGGCCTGACCGTGGAGAACCCCGGCCCCCGCCGCGTCCGAGCGGTCATCCGGGACGCCTGGGAGCCCTCGGCGCAGCCGTCCCCCCGCCTGCACCGCGTGGAGATCCCCGCGGGCGAACGCCGCCGCCTGGTCACCACGCTCACCCCGCTGCGCCGGGGCGACCGGGAGGCCGTCACGGTGACGGTGCGCTCCTTCGGCCCGCTCGGCCTGGCGGCCCGCCAGGGCACCCACCGCGTGCCGTGGACGGTGCGCGTGCTGCCCCCCTTCCACAGCCGCCGCCACCTGCCCTCCCGGCTGGCCCGCCTGCGCGAGCTGGAGGGCGGCCACGCGGCGCTCGTGCGCGGCCAGGGCACCGAGTTCGACTCGCTGCGCGAGTACGTCGTCGGCGACGACGTACGGTCGATCGACTGGCGGGCGACCGCGCGCCGCGCCGACGTCGTGGTCCGCACCTGGCGGCCCGAGCGGGACCGGCGCGTCCTGATCGTGCTGGACACCGGCCGCACCTCGGCCGGCCGCGTCGGCGTCGCCCCGACCCCCGGCGTCGCCGCGGGCTGGCCGCGCCTGGACTGGTCGATGGACGCCGCCCTGCTGCTGGCGGCGCTCGCGGCCCGCGCCGGCGACCGCGTCGACTTCCTCGCCTACGACCGCGCCGTACGCGCCTGGGTGTCCGGCGCCTCCCGCACCGAGCTGCTGTCGTCGCTGGTGAACGTGATGGCCCCGATCGAGCCCGAGCTGGTCGAGTCCGACTCCGCCGGGATGGCCGCCGCCGTGCTCTCCCGCGCCAAGCGCCGCTGCCTGGTCGTCCTGCTCACCGACCTCAACGGCGCCGCCCTGGAGGAGGGCCTGCTCCCCGTCCTGCCCCGGCTCGCCGGCCGTCACCTGGTGCTGGTCGCCGCCGTCTCCGATCCCCGGGTCGCCGCCATGGCCGCCACCCGCGACAGCGCCGAGTCGGTCTACGACGCCGCGGCCGCCGAACACCTCGCCACCGAGCGCCGCGCGGTCACCGCCCGCCTCCGCCGCCACGGCGTGGAGGTCGTCGACGCCCTCCCCGAGGACATCGCCCCCGCCCTGGCCGACGCCTACCTGGCGCTCAAGGCCGCGGGACGCCTCTGAACGGCTACCCCGAACGGCTACCCCACCGTGGGGGCGAGGTCGGGGGCGCGCTCGATGTCGCCGGTCTCCCCCTCCCGTGCGGCCCGCCGCCCGAAGTAGGCCACGTACGCCAGGAAGGCGACCTCGGCCACGACGCCGATGCCGATGCGGGCCCAGGTGGGCAGCGGCGAGGGCGTGACCAGGCCCTCGATCAGGCCGGAGATCAGCAGGACGACGACGAGCCCGAGGGCGACGCTCATCACCGCCCGCCCCTGCTCGGCGAGCACGTCCGTCCGCCGCCGGGGGCCGGGGGCGACGGCCAGCCAGCCCAGCCGCATGCCGGCGCCGGCGGCGAGCAGGACGGCGGTGAGTTCGAGCAGGCCGTGCGGGGTGATGAGGCCGAAGAAGATGTCGCCCTTGCCGTGGGCGAACATCAGGCCGCCGCTGACGCCGACGTTCGCGGCGTTCTGCCACAGGATGTAGGGGATCGGGAGGCCGAGCACGATCGCGCTCACGATCACCTGCGCCGAGACCCAGGAGTTGTTCACCCACACCTCGCCGGAGAACGACGCGGCCGGATTCTCGGAGTAGTAGTTCGCGAAGTCGTGCTCGACGAGCTGCTTGATCTCCTCGGGACTCGCGATCGCCGCCTGCACCTCGGGATTGCGCGCCACCCAGACGCCGAGCACGACCGCCGCCAGCGTGAACGCCGCCGCCGCGCCCGCCCACCACCAGCGCGCCCGGTAGGCCACGACCGGGAACGAGACAGTGAAGAACCGGACGAACTCCCGCCAGGCGGGCGTGTGCGCGCCCGTCACCGCCGAGCGTGCCCGCGCGACGAGGGCCGACAGGTGCCCGACCAGGGGAGAGTACGGCGCGCCCGAGCGCACGATCGACAGGTGCGTGGCGACCCGCTGGTAGAGGTCGACGAGCTCGTCCACCTCGACCCCGTCCAGCGAGCGGCGTCGCCGTACCAGGTCCTCCAGCCGGTCCCAGGCCGGTCGATGCGCGGCCACGAAGGCGTCGATGTCCACGCGACGAGCCTACCGACCGCCGCCCGCTTCGCGGAGAAGCGCGCGGGGGCCGCGGATGGAGGCGACAATTGACGCATGTCCGATGTCGTGACCGGCGAGGCGGTCGTCGTCGAGGTCCGGGTCGCCCAGTTGCCGTCGCGCGCGCTGGCGTTGCTGATCGACCTGGCGGCGCAGACGGCGCTGCTCATCGGGGTGAACTACCTGCTGGCCAACGCCGCCCAGATCGCCGACCCGGCGCTCGACACCGCCCTGCAGATCCTCATGACGGTGATCATCTTCGTGGGCTACCCGGTGCTCTTCGAGACGCTGACCCGGGGGCGCAGCCTCGGCAAACTCGCGCTCGGGCTGCGGGTGGTGGCCGACGACGGCGGCCCCGAGCGGTTCCGCCAGGCGCTGTTCCGGGGGCTGGCGAGCGTGCCGGAGATCTGGCTCTTCGGCGGCGCCCCGGCTCTGATCAGTTCGCTGTGGTCGCGGCGGGGCAAGCGGCTCGGCGACCTGTTCGCGGGCACGATCGTGATCTCCACGCGGGCGCCGCGCACCCCTCCGCCGCCGCCGATGCCGCCCGAGCTGGCCGAATGGGCGGGCGGCCTGGAGCTTTCCCAGTTGCCGGACGAGGTGGCGAACACGGCCCGGCAGTACCTGTTCCGCATGCATCAGCTCTCGCCCGCCGTACGGCAGGACATGGGGGCGCGGGTCGCCGGTCAGGTGGCCGCCTATGTGAGCCCTCCCCCGCCGCCCAACGTCCCGCACGCCGCCTACCTGGCGGCCGTCCTCGCCGAGCGCCGCCGCCGTGCGGAGATCCGGCTGGCGGCCCGCAACGGCACGCCCGCGTACCCGTTCGCGTCGCCGCCGGGATCAAGGCCGCCCCTTGGGACGCCCCAGAAGACGCCCCAAGAGACGCCGCAGCGGACGCCGGAGCCGGTGCCGCCGCGGCCGGTGTCGGCCCCGCCGTCCGGAGAGGCGGGCCCGACACCCGGCGGATTCGTTCCGCCTTCTTGAATTTGCCTTCTTGAGTTTTCGAGGAGTAAGCCCGCCGAGACCGGGCAGGAAGACGTTCCAGTGGGCACTGGGGCACGCCTGCGAACGAGGGGCGGTGCGTCCGGTGCGGTGGGAGGCCGCATCGGACGCGCCGCCCCGTGTTCGTCAATGCCCGTGCTCGGAGTACGTGGGCTGGGTCTGCACGTTCAGGATGTCCAGACGGATCCGGTCGGCCTTCTGGACTCGCCGGTCGTTCACCTTGATGACGTCGAGTCCCATGTTGAAGTCGCTGCCGTAGACGAACCCGTTGTAGTAGTACGCCGACCACAGCCCGCCGCCGCCTCCGCCGGAGTAGGGGCCGCGCTCGAAGAAGCCGATCTCGGTGGGGTGGGAGGAGTCGCTGAAGTCCCACACCGACAGGCCGCCCTGGTACCAGGCCTGGACCATGATGTCGCGGCCCTTGACCGGGATGAGCGAGCCGTTGTGGGCCACGCAGTTCTCGCTGTCGGCCTGGTACCGCGGGATCTTGTAGTAGCTCTTGAAGACGAGCTGCCCGCGCCGGGTGATGTCGAAGATCGCGTTCGCGCCGTGATTCGGGCCGACGGCCTCGTTGCAGGTGGGCGCGCCGCCGCCGCCGAGCTCGTCGGTGAAGACGACCTTCGTGGCGTCCTGGTTGAAGGTCGCCGAGTGCCAGAAGGCGAAGTTCGGGTCGGTGACCCGTGCCGTCACCCTGGGCCGCTCGGGGTCGCGGATGTCGAACAGCACGCCGTCGCCCATGCACGCGCCGGCGGCGATGTTCTTCTCCGGGTACACGGTGATGTCGTGGCAGCCGCTGGTCGGGATCAGCAGGCCGGGCTGGGTCTCGTTGCCGCCGTCGGGGAAAACGACCGGGGTCGCCACCACGGACGCGGCCGTCGGGTTGCGCAGCGGCACCTTGACGATCGAGATCTTGTCATGCGGCGGCTGGCAGTCGGGGAAGTTGGCCGCCGGACTGTAGGAGGAGACGTAGAGGTAGACGTTGCGCTTGTGCTTGTCCGGCAGGAGCGTGTGCGTGTGCGAGCCGCAGGCGGTCTCGACCGACTTGATGTACCTGGGGTTGCGCACGTCCTGGATGTCGAAGATCCGGATGCCCTCCCAGGACTCCTTGACCGACGCGCTCTGGGCGGTGCTGGCGCAGGAGTCGTCGTTGCGTGAGGAGTCGACGGAGGCGAACAGCAGGTTGCCGTAGACCGAGAGGTCCATCTGCGCTCCCGGGCAGACGACCGAGCTGACGACCTGCGGGTTCCTGGGGTTCCTGATGTCATAGATGGAGAATCCGCCGTAGTTGCCGACGAAGGCGTAGTGGCCTTGGAAGGCGATGTCGGTGTTGATCGTGGCGGCGATCGGGGCGGGTTTCGGCACGTTCGCCACCTGGGCCACGTTCGGGCTGGTGACCACGGTGTCGGGCGGCGGGATGTCCGCCGCCTGGGACGGGACGGCCGTCAGCGCCAGTGTCAGCGCTGCGACGGACGCCGTGGCTAGGAGCCGGCCTAACCGGCCGGTCCTGTGGGGGGTGAACACTAGGGATGCCTCCTTGCTCACATGCCGCGAAACAGGACGATCCGCACAAGGCTCATCTTGATGAAAAGATCAACCAAATGTCATAGTGGCATGAAAAATTCATGTTTCATATCCCTTATCACCCTTTCCTAGGAGGTCGGGTGCACCACCCCGTCCGCCCCGCGATCCTCCTCGCGGCCCCGGCGCTCCTGGCGACCCTGGCCGGCTGCGGCGGCGAGCCCGCCACTCCCGCCGCGGTGTCCACCGCACCCGTCATCGTCCCCGGACGCCCCGGGGAGCAGGCCAGGACGTTCGCCCCGGGCGAGACGGTCACCCCCGTCCCGGCGCCCTCCGCGAACGCCGCCGACGTGCGGTTCGTCCAGGACATGATCCTCCACCACCGCCAGGCGATCGACATGAGCCTGCTCGCCCCGTCCCGCGCCGCGTCGGACGCGGTCAAACGCCTGGCGTCGCGCATCAACGACGCCCAGGAGCTGGAGGTCGGCATGATGACCCGCTGGCTGCGGGAGCAGGGCCAGCGCGTCCCCGGCCATCACGCCGATCACCGAGGGATGCCGGGCATGGCCACGCCGGAGCAGCTCGCCCGCCTGCGCGCGGCCACCGGCGCCGACTTCGACCGCCTCTTCATCGACCTGATGATCAACCATCATCTCGGGGCGCTCACCATGGCGAACCAGGTCCTCACCACCGGCTCGCACACCACCATCCAGCAGTTCGCCACCGACATCACCGTCGAGCAGGCCGCCGAGATCCGCCGCATGCGGCAACTGCGCTGAAGCCCACATGCTCTTTGAGGCCCACTTGCTTTAAGGTCCACCGCGTCGAGGCTCGCGTCGCGGGCGGGCCGTACACGCTCGGGAACCCACGCTCAGGAACCCAGGTGCCAGGAGCGGAGGTAGTCCTCCTGGGCGGCGGTGAGGGTGTCGATGTCGACGCCGGTCGCGGCGAGCTTGAGGCGGGCGACCTCGGCGTCGATGTCCGAGGGCACGTCGTAGACGGCGGGGGGCAGCGCCGCGCGTTCCCGGGCGAGCCAGGCCACGGCGAGGGCCTGGGCGGAGAAGGACATGTCCATGACCGCCGCGGGATGGCCTTCGGCGGCGGTGAGGTTGACCAGGCGGCCCTCGGCGAGCAGCAGGAGGCGGCGGCCGTCGGGCAGGACGTACTCGTCGGTGTTGGGGCGCACGCCCGGGTTGAGCTCCACGGCCATCTCGCCCAGGGCGCGCACGTCGATCTCGACGTCGAAGTGGCCGGCGTTGGCGAGGATCGCGCCGTCCTTCATCACGGCCAGGTGCTCGGCCCGGATGACGTCGCGGTTGCCGGTCACGGTGACGAACACGTCGCCGCGCTCGGCGGCCTGCGCCATCGGCCGCACCTCGTACCCCTGCAGGCTGGCGTCGAGCGCCTTCACCGGGTCGATCTCGGTGACGATCACCCGCGCGCCGAGCCCCCGGGCCCGCTCGGCCACGCCCCGGCCGCAGAAGCCGAACCCGGCCACCACCACCGTGCGGCCCGCCAGCAGCGCGTTCGTCGCCCGCATGATGCCGTCGAGGGTGGACTGCCCGGTCCCGTACCGGTTGTCGAACATGCGCTTGGTACGCGTGTCGTTGACCGCCACCATCGGGAACCGCAACGCCCCCTCGGCGGCCATGCGGCGCAGCCGGATGATCCCGGTGGTGGTCTCCTCGCAGCCGCCGGACACGCCGTCGAGCAGCTCGGTCCGCTCGGTGTGCAGGGTGTTGACCAGGTCGCAGCCGTCGTCGAGCACGAGGTCGGGCCCGATGTCGAGCGCCCGGTGGATGTGGCGGTAGTAGGTGTCCCGGTCCACCCCCGCCCTCGCGTGCACGGTGAGCCCGTACCCGGCGAGGGCGGCGGCGACGTCGTCCTGGGTGGACAGCGGGTTGGAGGCGGCGAGCGCGATCTCGGCCCCGCCCGCCCGCAGCGCCCCCATCAGCACGGCGGTCTCGGCCGTGACGTGCAGGCAGGCGGCGACGCGCAGGCCGGCGAGCGGGCGCTCAGCGGCGAACCGCTCGCCGATCGCCCGCAGCACCGGCATGAACCGGGCGGCCCAGTCGATGCGCCGCTCCCCGGCCTCCGCCGTGCCCGTCAGGTGGCCCGTTGTGTGGCCCATAGGGTTGCTCATGGGTGGCCCGTGGGGTGGCTCATGGCCGGACCGCCGCGTGCATGACCGTCAGTACCGGTAGTGGTCCGGCTTGTACGGGCCCTCGACGTGCACGCCGATGTACTCGGCCTGCTTCTTGGTGAGGGTGGTGAGCTTGACGCCGAGCGCGTCCAGGTGCAGCCGGGCGACCTTCTCGTCCAGATGCTTGGGCAGCGTGTAGACGCCGAGCGGGTACTCGTCGGTCTTGGTGAACAGCTCGATCTGCGCGATCACCTGGTTGGTGAACGAGTTCGACATCACGAACGAGGGGTGGCCGGTGGCGCAGCCCAGGTTCATCAGGCGGCCCTCGGCGAGCACGATGATCGAGTGCCCGTCGGGGAAGACCCACTCGTCCACCTGCGGCTTGATGTTGTTCTTCACGATGCCCGGGACGCGGGCGAGCCCGGCCATGTCGATCTCGTTGTCGAAGTGGCCGATGTTGGACACGATCGCCTGGTGCTTCATCTGGGCCATGTGCTCGGCCGTGATGATGTTGTAGTTGCCGGTGGCGGTCACGAAGATGTCGGCGATGCCGACGACGTCCTCCAGGGTGGTGACCTGGAAGCCGTCCATGGCCGCCTGCAGCGCGCAGATCGGGTCGATCTCGGTGACGATGACGCGGGCGCCCTGGCCGCGCAGCGCGTCGGCGCAGCCCTTGCCCACGTCGCCGTAGCCGCAGACCACGGCCACCTTGCCGCCGATGAGCACGTCGGTGGCGCGGTTGAGGCCGTCGATGACGCTGTGGCGGCAGCCGTACTTGTTGTCGAACTTCGACTTGGTGACCGAGTCGTTGACGTTGATCGCCGGGAAGAGCAGGGTGCCGTTCTTCGACATCTCGTAGAGGCGATGCACGCCGGTGGTGGTCTCCTCGGTGACGCCCTTGACGCCGGCGGCGGTCCGCGTCCAGCGGCCCGGCTCCTCGGCGATCGTACGGCGCAGCGTCTCCAGGATGATCCCCCACTCCTCGGGGTCGTCCTCGGTCGCGGTGGGCACGACGCCGGCCTTCTCGAACTCGGCGCCCTTGTGCACGAGCAGGGTGGCGTCGCCGCCGTCGTCGAGCAACATGTTCGGCCCGGTGCCGTCCGGCCAGCGCAGCGCGTGGTCGGTGCACCACCAGTACTCCTCCAGCGTCTCGCCCTTCCAGGCGAACACCGGCACGCCCTTGGGCTCGTCCACCGTGCCGTCGGGGCCGACCACGACGGCCGCGGCGGCGTGGTCCTGGGTGGAGAAGATGTTGCAGCTCACCCAGCGGACGTCGGCGCCGAGCGCGACCAGGGTCTCGATGAGCACGGCCGTCTGCACGGTCATGTGCAGCGACCCCATGATCTTGGCGCCGCGCAGCGGCTGGGCCGCGGCGTACTCCTTGCGCACGGCCATGAGGCCCGGCATCTCGTGCTCGGCCAGCCGGATCTCCTTGCGGCCGAACTCCGCAAGGGACAGGTCGGCGACCTTGAAGTCCATCCCGTACTTCCTCTCCACCGTTGTCGACTCGTTGACTGCTACTCGCGCTACCGAGCGAGTCTAGGAGCCGGAGACCACCGGACGCACGCCACAACGGCCGAACCTCACACAGAAATGTGAGAATTGGCCCATGCGTATCACCGAGGCGGCCAAGAAGCTTGGCATGTCCCCCAGGATGCTCCGCTACCGGGAGGCCCTCGGCCTGCTGCCGCCGGTGCGGGAGAAGGGGTCGCACCGGCGGTTCGGCCCCGAGGAGCTCGCCGCCGTCACCCAGGCCACCGAGCTGGAGCGGCGGTTCGACATCTCCCCCGCCGAGCTCGCCTTCGGCCTGCGGGTGCTCAGCGAGCCCGCGGTCATGCAGGCCGTACGCGACCTGGGGCTGCGCATCGGCCGGATCCAGGCGCCGCGGCGCGCCCTCGACTTCGAGAAGGAGAAGGCCCTGCGCCTGCTCGGCCGCCGCTAGCGACCCGCACCGGCGCACGGCCGGCGCGGCCGGCCCGATCAGCGGTGCTGGTCGGCGTGCTGGTCGACGCGCTCGTCGGCGTGCTGGTCGGTTGGGGCGGCGGCCTTCTTCTCCCGGTAGAGGTCGGGTTCGAGGTAGATGACGCGGGCGATCGGCACGGCCTCGCGGACGCGGCGCTCGGCGTCGTCGATCGCCGTGGCGATCTCGGCGGCGGTGTCCTCGTGGTCGATGGCGATCTTGGCCGCGACGAGCAGCTCCTCCGGGCCGAGGTGCAGGGTGCGGAGGTGGATGACCCGCTCGACCACGGGGGCGGCGGTGAGCGCGGCGACGATCCGCTGCTCGTCCTCGGGGTTGGCGCCCTCGCCGATCAGCAGCGACTTGGTCTCCATGGCGAGGACCACCGCGATGACCGCGAGCAGCAGGCCGATCATGATGGTGCCGACGCCGTCCCAGACGCCGTTGCCGGTGATGACGGCCAGTGTGACGCCGAACAGGGCGAAGACCAGGCCGAGCAGCGCGCCGAGGTCCTCAAGCAGCACCACGGGCAGCTCGGGGGCCTTGGCGCGGCGCACGAACGACACCCACGTCTGGTCACCCCGGAGGTGGCTCGCCTCCCGGATCGCGGTGCGGAAGGAGAACCCCTCGGCGGCGATCGCGAAGATCAGCACGCCGAACGCCCAGGCGGGGGTCTCCACCGGGTGCGGGTCGGAGAGCTTGTGGATGCCCTCGTACAGGGAGAACATCGCGCCGATGGTGAACAGCACGACCGCGACCACGAACGCGTAGAAGTAGCGCTCACGGCCGTACCCGAACGGGTGCGAGGGGGTGCGCTGCCGCTCGGCGCGCTTGCCGCCGAGCAGCAGCAGCGCCTGGTTGCCCGAGTCCGCCACCGAGTGCACCGACTCGGCGACCATCGAGGACGACCCGGTGAACAGGAACGCCACGAACTTCGCCGCGGCGATGGCGAGGTTCGCCGCCAGCGCCGCAATGATCGCCTTTGTACCGCCGCCCGCACTCACCGTTGTCTCCACTCGTCATTCGTTACCCTGCGCGGACGCGAATCCGCACTCGGGGATCTTATTGGGTGACTCTCGCCTCAAGCTCCCCGATAGCCGACATAGGGGCTGGGTCGATGCCATATCCCAACGCGAGATAGACGCTACCGTAATCGCCCAAACCGACGAGCGTGGCCAGGCGTTCCAGCGGATGGGCCCCCTCGGCGCGGAGCTCGCTGACCGGCACGCCGCGGTCCTGCGCGAGCCGTACCGAGACCTCGCGGCGGCGGGCCACCCGCGGGTCCTCCTCGGCGTCGCGCAGCACGAACAGGCGCAGGGTACGGCCGGGGCCGTCGGCGAAGATGTCCTTGGCGGCCAGCGGGCCGTCGAACGCGGCGACCTGGTTGTGGCCCGCCTCGGGGATCTCGCCGTGGATCGCGGGGTAGCGGGCGTTCTCGTTGAGGCCGCCGACGAACCGGGACGCCGCCACCGCGGCCAGCGGGGAGGTGCCCCAGATCATCGGCACGGTGTCGGCGAGCTCCATCGCCAGCGTCTTGCCCGGGTTGATGAACGACTCGCTCGCCGGGCGGCAGCGGTGCGCGATGTCCTCCAGCCTGAGCGCGGCGGCCTCGTAGACGTCGTCCTCGCCGCGCATGAGACCGAGGGCGGAGGCCGCGACCATCAGCGGCACGGCCAGCTCCCACGGCGTCGCGGCCGGGCCGCCCCCCTGCGGGGTGACGGGCACGAACCGTCCCGCGGCCTGCCGGGCGATCGCCTCAAGCGGGGAGCCCGCCCGGCCGACCGCGAGCAGGTTGCAGCCGCGCCGTACCGCCTCGGCCGCCGCCGCCACCGTCTCCTCGCCGGCCCCGGTCGGGGAGACCGCCATGACCAGATCGGCCGCGCCCACCCAGCCGGGCAGGCGGTGGGACCGCACGGTCATGATCGGCAGCGGCGCGCCGTACCCGCAGATCGCCGCGAGCATGTCGCCGGCGATGCCGGAGCCGCCGACGCCCGCCACCACGATCGCCCGGGGCCGGCCGTCGCGGGCCAGCGCGGCGACCCCGGACTCGACGGCCGTCCGATGGGCGACGCGGACGCGCGCGGCCGACGAGGCGACCGCGCGCAGCATGCCGGTGCTGTCGGTGTTGTCCAGGTACGCCTGGTCGTCGAGCCTGTCGGGATCGAAGTCGAGTGCGGGCACGGCCGCTACGGCTTGCGGGCTTCGTCGACGAGCAGGACCGGGATCTGGTCCCGCACCGGGTAGACCAGCCCGCACGTCGCGGAGGTGCAGGCCAGCTCGTCGGAGTCCGGCTCGGCGCGCAGCGGGGCCTTGCACGCCGGGCAGGCCAGGATGTCGAGCAACCAGTCGTCGATCTTCACTGTCTCTCTCAGCTCCTCACGATGGCGAGTACCGCGTCGCGGATGGCGGCCATGCTCTCCTCGTCGCCCGCCTCGGCGTTGAGGCGCAGCAGCGGCTCGGTGTTGGACGGCCGCAGGTTGAACCACCAGCCGTCGCCGGTCACGGTCAGCCCGTCGAGGTCGTCGAGCCGCACGTCCTCGCGGTCGGCGTAGGCGGCGCGGACCTTGGCGAGCACGGCCACCTGGTCGTCGACGAGGCTGTTGATCTCACCCGAAGCGGCGTACCGGGTGTAGTCGCGCAGCAGCTCCGACAGCGTCCGCTCCTGCGTGCCGAGCGCGGCGAGCACGTGCAGGGCGGCGAGCATGCCGGAGTCGGCGAACCAGAAGTCGCGGAAGTAGTAGTGGGCCGAGTGCTCGCCGCCGAACACCGCGCCGGTGCGGGCCATCTCGGCCTTGATGAACGAGTGCCCCACCCGGGTGCGCACGGGCACGCCGCCGTGCTCGGAGATGATCTCGGGCACGGCCATCGAGGTGATCAGGTTGTGGATGACCGGCGCGCCCGGCTGCTTGGCCAGCTCGCGGGCCGCGACCAGCGCGGTGATCGTGGAGGGGGACACCGACTCGCCCCGCTCGTCCACCACCCAGCAGCGGTCGGCGTCGCCGTCGAAGGCGAGGCCGATGTCGGCACCGGCCTCCAGCACGGCCTTGCGCAGGTCGAGGAGGTTCTCCGGCTCGATCGGGTTCGCCTCGTGGTTGGGGAAGGTGCCGTCGAGCTCGAAGTAGAGCGCGGTCAGTTCGATCGGCAGGTCGCCCCCGCCCAGCACGGCGGGCACGGTATGGCCGGCCATGCCGTTCCCGGCGTCGACGACCACCCGCAGCGGCCGGATGCCGCCGAGGTCGACGAGGCCGCGCAGGTGGGCGGCGTACCCGTCGAGCAGGTCACGCCGCTCGACGCGCCCCGCCCGTGCTCCCGTGTTCCCCGCGTCCCCTGGGTTGCCCGCAGGTAACGGTGCGCTGGAGCCGAGCAGTTGCGCGGCCCGGGCCCGGATGTCGGCCAGGCCGGTCTCGACGCCGATCGGCACCGCGCCCGCGCGGCACATCTTCATGCCGTTGTACTTCGCCGGGTTGTGACTGGCGGTGAACATCACGCCGGGCAGGCCGAGGCTGCCGCTGGCGTAGTAGAGCAGGTCGGTCGAGCCGAGCCCGGCGTCCACGACGTCCACGCCCCGGCCGGTCGCGCCCCGCGCGAACGCCGCCGAGAGCGGCTCGGACGAGGCGCGCATGTCGCGGGCCATCACCACCGTGTCGGCCGCGCACACCTCAGCGAAGGCCGCGCCGACCGCCTCGGCGGTGCGTTCGTCCAGCTCGTCCGGCACGATCCCGCGAATGTCGTACGCCTTAAAAATCTTGGCGAGGTCGCCCACTTGGTCCGCCCCTAATCCAGTCCGTCGCTTCGAGCCTAGTGGCCTGGCACGTCCATATGGCCCATCCGGTGCACTCGTCAAACCACCCCGCCGAGGCCACTCCCACCCTTATCGAACCACCCCATCGGCTACCCGGCCGTTACACAATGATCTCCCCGGATTTCCCCCGCCGCATCGGCGAGTCGGCTCGGCGGTGAGGCGTCCCCGCCGGGCATTTCGCCGGTCGTCGTGTCGCCCGTCGGGTGATCGCGATGCCGATTCCGGCCCGGCGTCCGGCGGCTCGGCGACACGTCACACGGCCTGTGGGCAGCGCGGCACACAGGCGGGCATCGGGCCCGGCGCGAACCGGCGCGCGCCGGGCACCTGGCGGCACGTGACAACGCCGAATCCGCGCACGGCGCAGGATCGCCGGCTCACGCACGCCGAGGGCCCGGCCGGGTCGCGGCCTTGGCGGGGCCACGGTCCCGGGCCGGGCAACCGGCCGTCATTTCTCGTGTTTCGGCTGCGAGGAGCGCAGCACGCGCAGGTGCCCCCGCCGTCCCACCTCGACGCCCTGACCGACCGGCTCGGCGCCGGTGGAGGGGGTGGGCTTCGCGGCTTCGCGGACCGCGTTGGCGAGCGCCTCCAGGTCGTCTGTGCTGGGCTGACCCGCCTCCGATGGCAGGCGCACCACCTCCCAGCCTCGGGGGGCGGTGAGCCTCTCGGCGTGCTCCGCGCACAGGTCGTAACAGTGGGGCTCCACGTACGTGGCGAGCGGGCCGAGGACGGCGGTGGAGTCCGCGTACACGTACGTGAGTGTGAAGACGGCAGGCTGCCTGCAGGCGGTACGGGAACAGCTGCGGACGGGGCTCACGGAGGGACCGTATCCGGTCTGCGTTCACTTTGCCACCACCCCGCCGCTCTTAACTAGCGTGTCGCCACAATCCGGACACTCATCGCGACGTCAGCACCGGCGGCGCCGGCTGGCCCTACCCTTGGAGGGTGAGTTCGTCATCGGGTGGGGAGGGACGCTCCATGGGCCCCGGTCGTCGGCCTCGGCGCCGGGATCGGCATGGCCGGGGCATGCGCGGTCCCCTCGCGCCGTCGCACGTGCCGATCGCGCGGTCCCGCAGCGAGCGCTTCGACGATCTGGTCCTCGACGCGGTCGACCGGCTCAAGCCCCGGTGGGGCAAGCAGCTGTCCGCGGTGGAGTTCGCGGTCGAGGAGGTGCCGCCGGCGGAGGACCTGGTCGACGGTCCTGCGCGCCTGGCCTCGGATCCGATCCCGTTCGGGCGCGCCGAACCGGCCGCCAGCGGCGACCCGGCCGCCGTCATCATCTACCGCCGCCCCCTAGAGGCGCGCGCCCGCGATCGGGAGCAGCTCGGCGCGATCGTGCACGACGTGGTGGTGGAACAGGTGGCCGACCTTCTCGGCCTCTCTCCGGAGACCATCGACCCGGGTTACGACGAGCGCCACTGAACTTCCGGGTGAGCTCGCACTGCCGGGCCGCCTACGTCGAGGGGGCATCCGAGGGGGGCGGAACGTACGCGGCGTGCCCGGGCCGTGGGCAACGGTCGGTCAGGTGCGTCGGCGGCGACATGGTCATGGGCGACATGGTCATGCCCGGTTGGTCGCGGCCGTACGCGGTTGCGCTCAGGTCAGCTCGCCTCGCGCTTGATGCGCCGGCGTTCGCGCTCGGAGAGCCCTCCCCAGATGCCGAACCGTTCGTCGTGTTCGAGGGCGTACTCAAGGCATTCCGCGCGTACCTCGCAGGCACGGCAGACCTTCTTGGCCTCCCGAGTCGATCCGCCCTTCTCGGGGAAGAACGCCTCAGGATCGGTTTGCGCGCAAAGCGCGCGCTCCTGCCACCCAAGCTCCTCTTCACCGCCGAGCGTCTGTGCGATGACCTGTTCGGTCACTGCACACCTCCCTGTCGCCCGCTCGTCTGCCCGCCTCGCCGATGGATAAGCCAGGCCCCCCATTGGACACGCCGCTCCCCATACCCACCTCTGGGACCGGCGTAAACAACAATGTTGTAATTACACGCGTGTCTCACCTGTGACGTCAAGCGGCATGACGCCATCCGGGGAAAGACACGCTCTCCCCGGTCCGGTCGGGCCTGTGTCAGCGCTATCGGCGGTCGGAACCGTACCAGCAGGGGCCGGACGCCGCGCCGCGTCCTACCTGATCACTATGGACATCTTTCTCGATCATTACCTCGGCGGAGCCTGATCGGGCGCGTAAATCGCGGTCGGATCGATTGGCTCGTCGTGGTTTCGGCGTTCATGAGGGTGTGCGGTGGTGTTCTGCTCTCCTTGGTGGGAATTTTGGCCGGGGAAGTCCCCGACGTGGAACGTCTGCGTCTTGTCCGCGCCGAGCCGCTCCTCTCGCCCCTGCCCGGCGACGTGACCTTGAACCGCGCCCGGTTCCGGCCCACGGTACGGCGGCGCCTGCGGATGGCCCAGCGGGCTGCCGTAGCCCTGGGGAATGCCCCCGTGCCGCTGCCGCTCCTCGGGGCGAGGCTCCGGCGGCGACGGCGGAATCGGCTGCGGTTGCGGCCCGGTCGGGTACTGCGGGGACGGCTGCGGGCCCGAGGAGTAGGAGGTGTACTCCGGCAAGGGCCTGCTGGTGTCGAGCGGGTCGTCCAGGGGCGGCCGCTGCGGGCCGGTCGAGTAGGTCGGCGCCGACGGATCGGACAAACCGACCGCAGGCGGCTGCTGGGGGCCCGTCACGTACGACGGCGACAACGGGTCCGACAAACTCGGCACCGGCGACTGCTGCGGCCCGGTCACATACGACGGCGACAACGGATCCGACAGACCCGACACCGACGACTGCTGCGGCCCGGTCGAATACGACGACCCCGACGAATCGCCCAAACCACCCGCAGGCGACTGCTGCGGCCCCGTCACATACGACGGCGACAACGGATCCGACAGACCCGACACCGACGACTGCTGCGGCCCGGTCGAATACGACGACCCCGACGAATCAGCCAAACCACCCGCAGGCGACTGCTGCGGCCCCGTCACATACGACGGCGACAACGGATCCGACAAACTCGGCACCGGCGACTGCTGCGGCCTGGGCGAGTACTCGGAGCCGTGAGTCTGCTGCTCCTGGCCGTGGTGTCCGGTGCTCCACTGGTTCTGCGCCGGAGAGTCGTGTTCCGGTCGGCCCTGGCCTGGGCCGAGGTGACCCGACAGGCCCGGAGCGCCGTGATCGTGGCCGCCGTGCTCCTGCGGCCGCTGTCCCTGGCCGACCGACTCTTGGCCGAACGGATTCTGGCCGGGCGGGTTCTCGCCCAGGTGGTCGTGTCCCTGGGGCCGACCGCCCGGAGGCTGCGCCGCCGGTTCCCGGCCGTGGCCCGGCGTCCGGTTCTGATTCTGCTGGTAGCTCTGAGCCTGCTGGTACGCCAGCAGGATCTGCTGCTGCCGGGGGTCGCCCAGATCGCCGTACGGCTGGATGGCCGGTGGGGCCTCGGACGCGCCCGCGCCCGATTCGACGGGCGGCGAGGGCGGCGACGGCTGGGACGGCTCGTAAGGGGCGGCGGGCCACCCACGATCGTCCTGACGCCCGAAGGCGGGCGTGTCGTAGGCGCGCTCGCCGCCGGGGCCGTCGTAGGGGCGCTCCTGGCGGGGCGGGTGTGCCGCCGGGGAGGAGTACGCGCCGGGCTGCCCGTGCTCGCCGGGCTGAGAGGAGCCGTGCCGACCCTGGCCGCCGTCCAGCGGGCGAGGCGGCACGTAGGGCTCGCCGATCGCGGGGATCGGCGACGGGGGAAGGTTGGGGTAGGTCTCCGTCGGCGTGTACTCGCCGGAGTCATAGCCACGGTACGAAGCCCCGGACGTGCCGGATGTACCGGACATGCCGGACGACGCCGGGGAGTGACGCCCGTCCTGGCCCGAGCCGGGCGATCCGGGCGCGTCGCCCGTACCCCCGGTGAACCCCTGCTCGCCGAGCCCGGCGACGGCGTTCGCGCCGTCCCGGTGGCCCTCTCCCAGCAGGTCGTGCCCGCCGCCCGGCGGCTCGTACCGGCCCGCCGACAGGTGATCGCCGAGCTCCGAGGGACCGTAAACCGTCGTCGGCTGCCCGTAGTCGTCGCCCCGCGGCGGGTAGGCGGGCGCGGGCGGCCGGGGGACGTCGCGGGTCCAGGTGGGATCGTCGGCTCCGAGGGCGTCGCCGTCCGGGCGCGACTCGGCCCGGGCCATGCCGTGCCGTGCCTGCCGGGGAGGCTCCTGCTGGACGGTGCCGGGGTCGCCGCCGTACTCCGGCGCCGGGGGCTCCGCCATGGTCGCCTGCCGTTCGTGTGGCAGGCCGAGGACGGGCTCGTGGGAAGGCCGCTCGGGCGCGGGCCGGTCGTGCCGATCCTGGCCGGGCTCCTCCGGGGCCCGCGTCGACGGCCCGGGCTCAAGCGCCGGACGGGGTACGACGTGTCCCGGCTCGCCAGGACCCGCGTAGCCTCCCGCTCCGGCCGGACCGTTCGGACCACCCGGACCGTTCGGACCACCCGGACCGTTCGGACCACCCGGACCGTTCGGCCCCGCAGGATGCCCGGGAACGCCGGGGGCGCCGACAGGGCCGGGAACGCCGTGCGACTCGGCCCTCGGCCCGCCGGGACCCGGCTGTGGGGGGCCCGGCTCCGGATAACCGCCTTGCGGGTAGCCGGGCAGCGGCTGGCCCGCCTGGGGCTGGCCCGCCTGGAACTGGCCGGGGTACGGCAGGTTGGGTCCGGGCATCCTGCCGGAGGCACGCCCAACACCGCCCGGCCAGGGCGTGCTGTTGTACACACGCATCGCGTACAGCAGGGCGATGACCATCAGCCCCAGCTGGGGCACGGCGATCAGCAGCGCTTCGACCGTGATCCGGAAGCCGAATCCGGCGAACAGCAGCCCGCCCAGGCTGACCAGGCCGAACAGCAGGGCGACGCCCAACGTGACCACCGCGCCGAGCGTGATCTCACGGCCCCGACGCGGAATCTCCCCGAACCGGGTGACCAGCAGGACCGCGCCGAGCGCCACGGCCGCCAGCAGCGGGTTGGTCAGATCGCCGAGCGTCGCGGCGGCGCGCTCGCTGAAGGAGAGTCCCGGGGGCGAGCCGACCAGCAGCCGCCCGACCCGGACAAGCACGATGACTGCGGCAGAAGCGATCATGGCCAGGGCGGCGGGCTCGCGCAGACGGCCCTCCTCGACGTCGATCACGACGCCTCCTCACAACATTGGCCGCCGACGTACGCCCCACCCCATGTCTGCGCGCTGCCCGGCCTGATCTGCTCGTTCACGTTCCAACCCCCTGCGGCCACATGGCCTCGGGGCAGTTTCGCACATCAGCGACATTGGTGTTGTGGGACTTCAGAATCCTCATTAGTCACAAAACTGTTCCATCTGCCACCGACAATTCCAGCTCAGCCCCCACAAACCGCCCGACGACCGACACATCGCCCAGCCGCTATCGGGCGAATGTCGCATGATCACGGGACGAATGTCGCATCACCGCGGAAACCAAAGCTCGACGGCCCGATGAACCCCGAGCCGCGGATCAGGTCCCCCGAGCCCGCGGCACGGGCGGCCCACCCGGCCCCAGGCCGCTCGCCGTGCGGTCGTCTCGCCCCGGGGACGGATGTCGGGCGGCGGAAGGGCGGATGTCAGACTGACCGCATGCGGATTGTGTCCCTCGCCGGCGGCATCGGAGGCGCGCGGTTCCTGCGCGGTCTCAAGGCCGCGGCGCCCGACGCCGAGATCACCGTCATCGGGAACACCGGTGACGACATCACCCTGTTCGGCCTGCGCGTCTGCCCCGACCTCGACACCGTCATGTACACGCTGGGCGGCGGCATCAACGAGGAGCAGGGCTGGGGCCGCGCGGACGAGACGTTCACCGTCAAGTCCGAGCTGGCCGCCTACGGCGTGGAGCCGCAGTGGTTCGGCCTGGGCGACCGCGACTTCGCCACCCACATCGTGCGCACCCAGATGCTCTCGGCGGGCTACCCGCTCTCGCAGGTCACCGAGGCGCTGTGCGACCGCTGGAACCCCGGCGTACGGCTGATCCCGATGACCGACGAGCGCGCCGAGACCCACGTGGTGATCGAGGACGACAAGGGCCGCCGCGCCATCCACTTCCAGGAGTGGTGGGTACGGCTGCGCGCCTCCGTGCCGGCCGGGCAGATCGTGCTGGTCGGCGCGGACGAGGCCAAGCCCGCCCCGGGCGTGCTCGACGCGATCGCCGAGGCCGACGCGGTGATCCTGCCCCCGTCGAACCCGGTGGTGAGCATCGGGACGATCCTCCAGATCCCCGGCATCCGCCAGGCACTGGAGCCGAAGACCGTGGTCGGCGTCTCCCCCATCATCGGCGGCGCGCCCGTCCGGGGCATGGCCGACGCCTGCCTCACCGCGATCGGCGTCCCCACCACGGCCCAGGCCGTCCTTGAGCTGTACGGCAGGCCGCTCATCGACGGCTGGCTGGTCGCCGAGGAGGACGCGGACGTGGCCCTGGACGGCGTGCGCGTCGTCGCCCGCCCGCTGCTCATGAGCGACCCGGACGCCACCGCCGACATCGCCCGCGCCGCCCTGCGCCTCGCCGAGGAGGCCGCCCGATGACCGGCCGCGCGTACCAGGTCCACGGCGTCACGGGACTGCCCGAGGTCCGCCCGGGCGACGACCTCGCCGAGCTGATCGCGCGGGCCGCCTCCGAGCTGCGGCCGGGCGACGTCGTCGTGGTCACCTCCAAGATTGTGAGCAAGGCGGAGGGCCGGATTCAGCCGGGCGCGAGCCGTACCGAGGCGATCGAGCAGGAGACCGTGCGGGTGGTGGCCCGGCGCGGCGAGACGGTGATCGCGCAGACCCGGCACGGCCTGGTGATGGCCGCCGCCGGGGTGGACGCCTCCAACACCGAGGCGGGCACGGTGCTGCTGCTGCCGCAGGACCCGGACGCCTCGGCCCGCCGCATCCGCCACGGCCTGCGCGAACGCCTGGGCGTCGAGGTCGGCGTGATCGTCTCCGACACCTTCGGGCGGCCCTGGCGCGAGGGGCTGACCGACGTGGCCATCGGCGCGGCGGGCGTGCGGCCCGTGGCGGACCTGCGGGGCCGGTCCGACGCCTACGGCAACCCGCTGTCCGCGACCGTGACCGCGCTCGCCGACGAGATCGCGGCGGCGGCCGAGCTGGTCAAGGGCAAGCTCTCCGGCGTCCCGGTGGCCGTCGTGCGCGGCCTGGCGGACCTGGTCACCGCCGAGGACGGGCCGGGGGCGCGGGCCCTGGTCCGCCCCGCCGACCAGGACATGTTCCGGTACGGCGCGGCCGATGTGGTCTTCGCCCGCCGTACGATCCGGGAGTTCTCCGACGAACCGGTGGATCCGCGGGCGGTGCGCCGCGCGGTCGCCGCCGCGATCGCCGCCCCGGCGCCCCACCACACCACCCCGTGGCGTTTCGTCCTGCTGGAGTCGCCGCGGGCCCGCACCGAGCTGCTGGACGCGATGCGCGACGCCTGGGCCGCCGACCTGCGCGGCGACGGCTTCTCCGCGGAGTCGATCGCCCGCCGCCTGCGGCGCGGCGACGTCCTGCGCAACGCCCCCTACCTGGCCGTCCCGTGCCTGGTCATGGACGGCTCGCACGCCTACCCGGACGCGCGCCGGGCGGCGGCCGAGCGCGAGATGTTCGTCGTGGCGGCCGGGGCCGGGGTGGAGAACTTCCTCGTCCAGCTCGCCGTGGAGAACCTGGGCTCGGCGTGGGTGTCCTCGACGATGTTCTGCCGGGACGTGGTGCGCAAGGTCCTCGACCTCCCCGCCGACTGGGACCCGATGGGCGCGGTCGCGATCGGCCACCCCGCCGCCCCGCCCCGGCAACGCCCGCCGCGCGACCCCGACGACTTCCTCGTCACCCGCTGATCGGCCCGCGGGAAGGTCACGGGACGGCCGCGTACGGCGTCGGGAAGCATTCGGTGTGGTCACAGATGGCAAAGATGTGCGCCCCCGTGCTGACGGGGCGGAGTAGCCTTGCTCGACAGCCCTCCGACAGACGCCGACGCCCGCCTGCTTTGCCTGACCCTTGCCCGACGCAGTGAGACTTGGATCCATGGAAGACGACGACAAGCCGTACGTGACGATAGTCCTTCCCTGTTACAACGAGCAAGATCACGTACTGGAGGAGGTCGAGCGCATCTGCGCGGCGATGGACTCCAGCGGCTACACCTACGAGCTGCTCGCCATCGACGACCACTCCACGGACGAGACCCTGAACCGGCTGCGCGAGGCGGCTCCGCAGTACCCGAACATGCGGGTCGTGGCCTTCCACCGCAACGGCGGCTCGGGCACCGTACGGCGCATCGGCACGCAGGACGCCCGCGGCGAGATCGTCGTGTGGACGGACGCGGACATGACCTACCCGAACGAGCGCATCCCCGAGCTGGTGCAGATCCTGGAGAAGGACTCCTCGATCGACCAGGTCGTGGGCGCGCGCACCAGCGAGCAGGGCTCGCACAAGCTGCTGCGGGTCCCGGCCAAGTGGTTCATCCGCAAGGTGGCCGAGCGGCTGGCCGGGCAGGAGATCCCCGACCTCAACTCGGGGCTGCGCGCGTTCCGCCGGTCGGTGGCGCTGCCGTACCTGCGGCTGCTGCCCCCCGGGTTCTCCTGCGTCACGACGATCACGCTGGCGTTCCTGTCGAACCAGCACGACGTGTACTACCTGCCGATCGAGTACAGCAAGCGGGCCGGGAAGTCGAAGTTCAACTTCGTCTCCGACGCCTACCGCTACATCCTGCAGGTGCTGCGGATGGTGATGTACTTCAACCCGCTCAAGGTGCTCATGCCGCCCGCGCTGCTGCTGATCGGCATCGGGCTGGCCAAGGGCGTGGTGGACATGTTCCTGCATCCGTTCTACTTCCCGGCGAACACCGTCATGGTCTTCCTCACCGGGATGCTGATCGGGTCGCTGGCGCTGCTCGCCGACCTCATCGTGCGCTCGCGCGGGGACTAGCCGGTGAAGATCGTCCTGGTCGGACCGACATATCCCTATAAGGGCGGCGGCGCGCACCACACGACCGAGCTGGCGCACCGGCTCGCCGCCCACGGCCACGACGTGGTGATCGAGTCGTGGCGGGCGCAGTACCCGGCGTTCCTCTACCCCGGGCAGCAGACGATCGACGCCCCGGAGGGCGAGCCCTTCGCCAACGTACGGCGTGAGCTCGACTGGCGGCGTCCCGACGGCTGGCTGCGGGCGGGCCGCCGCCTGCGCGCCGCCGACCTGGTCGTGCTCACCGTGCTCAGCCCGGTGCAGGTCCCGGCGTACCTCGGCATCCTGTCCGGCCTGGGCGCGACCCGCCGCCCGGCGACCGCGACCCGGGTGACGGCCCTGTGCCACAACGTGCTGCCGCACGAGCGCAAGCCGTACGATCGGCCGCTGATGAAGGCGCTGCTGCGCCGCGTCCACGCGGTCCTCACCCACAGCGAGCAGCAGTCCGCGCTCGCCGGCGAGCTGACGCCCGCCCCGCGCCGCGTCGCCGTCATGCCGCCGCACCTGCCCGTCAAACGCCCCGGCGACGCCGCGAACGAGCCGGACGGCGTACGCGAACGGCTGCTGTTCTTCGGCCTCGTCCGCCCCTACAAGGGCCTGGACCTGCTGCTGCGCGCCCTCGCCGCCGGCCCGCCACAGGTGTCGCTCACGGTCGCCGGCGAGTTCTGGGGCGGCCTCGACGAGACCCGCGCCCTCATCGCCGAACTCGGCCTGACCGATCGCGTCGAGCTGCGCCCCGGCTACGTGCCCGCGCAGGACGTGCCCGGCCTGTTCGAGCGCGCCGACGCCCTGGTCCTCCCCTACCGCTCGGCCACGGCGAGCCAGAACGTCTGGCTCGGCCACGAGCACGGCGTCCCGGTCATCGCCACCCGCGTGGGCGCGCTCGCCGACCACATCACCGACGGCGTGGACGGCCTGCTCGTCGAACCCGGCTCGGTGGAGGCGCTCACCGACGCCCTCAACCGCTTCTACGCCCCCGGCGAGCCGGAACGCCTGCGCGCGGGCGTCAAGGCCGTGGACCCCGACCCCTACTGGTCGGCCTACGTGGAGACGCTGCTCGCCCCCTGAGCCGGGACCGGGGCGGGCACGGTCCGCGCCAGCAGGAACCCCAGCCCCGCCCACAGCACGTCGCCCAAGGTGAACACGAGCCGCGACACGATCGCGATCACCAGCGCGCGGGGCGTGTCCACCACCGGCGCGAGCGCCAGCACCATCGCCCCCTCCCGCACCCCCAGCCCGGCCGGCACCACCACGGTGAGAATCCCGGTCGCCCACGCCAGCGCGTACGCCCCGGCCGCCACGACAAACAGGTACGGCAGGCCGTACCCGGCCGTCTCCGGCACCACATCGGCGAGCAGCACCCACAGCTGCACCCCGTAGCAGACCCAGCCGAGCAGCGACCAGACCCCGGCGACGACCATCGCCGCCCCCGGCACCACCCGATCGAGTGGCTCCTTACGCGCGACCCGCAGCACCAGGTTCAGCCCGAACGTCAGCACCCGGGGATGCAGCCCGACCACGATGACCGGGACCAACGCCAGCAGATACCACGCCCGCCGCGCGACCTCCCCCGAGGCCAGCGGCAACGTCACCGCCGCGACCGCGAGCGCGCACCCGAGCGAGGTCGCCAGCCCAAGCACGGTCGCGCTGAACGTACGCCGAGGCGGACTCCCATGCTCCCGCGCCAACTCGATCATCGCCGCGAACGCCCACACCGCCCCCGGCACATACTTGCCGAGCTGCCCCACATAAAGCACCCGCGCCGCCACCCGCAACGGCAACCGCGACCCCAGCCCCGCCAGGATCACCTGCCAGGCCACCAGCAGAAACCCCATCCCACCCAGCACGGCCACGAGCGCCCCGGCGACCGACCCCCACGACAGCAGCCCAAGCGCCGCCACCGTCTCACCCCACCGCCGCGCCACCCCATACCCGAGAAACCCCAGCGCGACCACCGCGAGCCCCACCCGCAGCAGCGAACTCGACCGCAGCCGACTCGCCAGGCGGGCCATCACGGAACGCAGCATCCGCCCAGGCTAGGCGCTGAAGCCTACTCGCCGGTAGCCCACCGGGTCACGCCGCTCCTGCGGCACCTCCCTTTCACAGGGCGCCCTCGCCCCACCGTGGCAGCGCTAGACGAAGCGGGGATCGGCAAAACATTTCGGTGGAGCGCTGGATGGTTCGAGCCAGCCTGGAATCACGATATTTGGATTCACAAAGCGCACCATGGATCCTTGATACGGTCTCAACCAACCCGTAAATTCGCTGCTCGGATGGTATCCCGAGTACAGGAGTCAGGGCCTCTTGAGCGCCTTCCAGTTCATCCATGTGTACCCGCGCCAGCGCCAACTCCGCACGCGCCCCGGCTTCCGTGGCAAAAGACTTGACATCGTCGGCTACGCTGTCATGCAATTTCAAGGCCGCCTGCGCTTCGGACTCCGCCCGCCTCTCCTCACCGGGAATCAGAACCAAGGCCCCCGCGGCCATGTAATGCTGGCGGTAGGGCTGGAAGAAGAATTCGCCTCCAAACATGTCAAGGTCTCCAGGCGTCACTTCTCCACGCCGCTCATTCGCAAGCGCGATCGCATATCGAGCCTTAGCGGGGATGGCCAGCTTCGCCTGCGCACGCGCTTCCGCACAGAGTAGCCAGATGGCAACTGAACTTTTGTTCTGGCCACAAGCCTCGATGCCTAGTTCGGCGTAACGGACGGCATCATGAAGCCAACCAGCCCGGTACGCGATCCCTGATTGAAGAGCCCTGGCCCATGCGCGGAGTTCGCGATGACCTGCGTTGCCCGCGCAGATGTAGGCGGTACGGGCTTGCGTCATCGCGGCGCGGGAATCACCGAGATCGTGGGAAGCCTTGGCCAACATGCCGCATATCGCGCCCGTCAGCAGGTACATCTCGCGGGACTCGACTGGTCTCTGATGACCCTCCAGCAATCGGAAGGCCGTCTCCTGTAAATCGATCAGGTCGGCCAGAAGGATAGGGAGGGGTTGCCGGGTGTAGGCGCAAGCCAGGCGTATCACGGCGTCACGTATGTCATGGAGTGTCTCTGGGCCCACGTTGCTGGTCTCGACCATGGCCGCGAAACCCCGAGCGCGTCGTGCTGCCATGGCTACCTGCCTGTCCAGAGGTTCAGCCACCTCGGATGGGCCGACCGGGTATGAAGGGTGCGTCTGACCGCAGACGTCCTGCCGGTCCCCAACGGTGTCCGATCGGGCCGAGCTCGTGTCACAGCGAAGCAGCGCAGCACGTTCGTGCGAGTCGAGCCTGTCCAGCGCGTCCGGGGCGAGCAGGCGAAGCGGAGTGGTGCCATAGACGCCGGCCAGCGTGATGATCTGGGTGGCGCGTGGGGTTCGGGAACCGGCCGAGGGAAACATCTCCAGCCGGGACAGCAACGGCTGGTCGATCGCGGAGTCGGGGGCGATGGCCAGGTATCGGTCGACGACCTCGGGTTGGCTGAGACCGTGGGCCATTCGGTAGGCCGCCAGGTACGAGCAGCGGCATAGATGCCGAATCTCCACGGCGATCTCGTCGATGCCGCGGCCCTGTTTCAACATCTGCGTCCGCAGCCGGGTCACGTCACGTTTGTTCCATCCGCCCATCACGGATCTCCCTCGCCGACCGGGTGTACACCCACACGCAGCGTGACCTTTCAGCACCCGATCGGCAACAGCACAAATTGGACATCGGGTCGGCACCTGACATAGGCCGCTCTCCCCGCCGCACGTTTGCCCACGTCATAGGCCATCCACGGTGCATAGAAACCATGCCACGAACACCGGTGACGCAACGTGTCGGTCACGCTTCAATGAGTTACATGCCGCGCACGATCCGTAGCCCACGGATCGGACGATTCCGCCGACGAACATGGAACCCCGTTGATGATCGAGCCCCCAGAGAGTCGCCGCCAGGTGAACTGGGACGTCCCCCGTGACCGGGAGATCGTCTCCAAGATGCGCAGCCTCGTCAGGGACACTCTCAGGTCCTGGGGTCTGTCGCATATGGCAGACGATGTGGTGCTGAGCGCGAGCGAACTAATCGGCAACGCCATTCTCCATGGCGAGTTCCCCGTACGGCTTTCGCTGCGGATCGAGAACGACATGCTTAACCTCGCGGTCGACGACCACGGCAGCGGCCGGCCGCACCTTCTCGACGCCACGATCGACGCCACCCACGGACGCGGATTGGCGATCGTGGCGATGCTCTCCGACCAGTGGGGCCTTCACACCGACCCTTACACGACCGCCAAAACCGTATGGTGCGCGTTCCGCCTTGAACCGCAGAAGAACCAGAAAGAGGAGAAGTGATGTCCGACCCCACCGTCGTCCCCTGGGGACTGACGCGCATGCGGCCGCTCGGGCCGCCCGTTGAGGCCGCCTACACCGAGGTCCGTCTGGACCCGTCGACCCAGAGGGGGGTGTACATCGGCCACGACGGTCGACCGATCGAAGCCGGCAAGCACGGCACGAGCAAGGAGCAGAAGCGGTCGCAGCACACCGGCGGCGGTGACGGAAACAGTCCCACACCGCCCGACGACACCGAGATCATCGAGTATGTGCCCGACTGAAGGTGAGGCCGCAGGGGCGGTTCTCGTGCTCACGCGCGTCGACGACCCGACCGCCGACATGGTGATCGCGGAGCTGAATCGGCGGGATATCCCGGTGGTTCGCCTTGATCCCGGAGTGGATTTTCCGGGCCAGGCGAGTACGTCGGCCTATTTCGGCACAACGGGAATGATCGGCGAAATCGCCACCGGGTCACGGCGTCTGGATCTGCAGCGGGTGCGGGCCGTCTATTATCGGCGGCCCACCCCGTACGGTCCGGAAAAGGGCGGGCTCGATTCAGCGGCCGAATTCGCCGCGAGGGAGGCCCGTTTCGGGCTGGGCGGGATCCTCGCCGGGATCAACTGCCCGTACGTCAATCATCCGTGGCAGATAGCCCGTGCCGAGGTCAAGCCGCTTCAACTCCTCGCCGCCGTCCGTGCGGGATTCACCGTTCCTGCCACTCTGATCACGAATCGGCCCGACAAGGCCAGAGCGTTCGCCGACTCGTACGAACGCGTCGTGTACAAGCCACTCCGGTCGATCGTCCACGTCAACGACCGGCAGCAGAGGTCCACGATCTGGACCGGCACCGTCGACTCAAGCGAGATGGACGAGTCCATCAAGGCGACCGCTCACCTGTTTCAGGTGCAAGTGGACAAGGTCGCCGACCTGCGCATCACCGCCGTCGGAAGTCGGCTGTTTTGCGTACGGATCGACTCGCCATCGCTGGACTGGCGGGAAGACTACGATGCGATCGTCTATAGTGTCGTCGATCCACCGCATGGACTCGAACTTGCCTGTGATTTCTATCTGAAGCACTTCGGGCTGCGGTTCGGATGCTTCGACTTCGCCCTCGGCAAGGAGGGAGAGCCCATCTTCCTGGAATGCAATCCCAACGGGCAGTGGGCGTGGCTGGAGGACGCCACCGGGGTGCCGATCGCCTCCGCGATCGCGGATCTGCTGGAAGGATCTCGCCTGTGACCGGAATTCGGGCCAACGAGTCCTTGGCCGCTCGACTGCGTGAAGGGCTTGCCGAGCGACTCGTCGAATCCGGCGCGATCCGGGCTCCCGAGTGGCGGCGGGCGGTGGAGGCCGTGCCGCGCGAGAAGTTCCTTGGCGAGCGCGTCTATCTGTCCCGGGATGAGGGAGGCTTCACTTACTGGGAGGCGATGACGCCGGAAGGCTGTGGAAACGAGGGGTGGCTGCGTCTCGCGTACAGCGACGAGACACTTGTTACGCAGATCCAGGAGATCGGGCGAGCGGACCGGCACGGCAGAATCAGTGGCGAGCCGACCTCGTCCTCCACGTTGCCCGGGCTGGTCGTGTCCATGTTGGAGGATCTGCGGGTCGAGGATGGGCAGCGGGTTCTAGAGATCGGCACCGGGAGCGGGTACTCCACGGCGCTCCTGTGTCACCGTCTCGGCGACGACGCCCTGGTCACCTCGATCGACGTCGATCCTGACATCGCGGCCAAAGCCGCCGTAGCGCTGCACGCGGCCGGATACCGCCCACGGCTCCTCGCGGGGGACGCGCTCACCGGGTACCTCGGCGAAGGCCCTTACGATCGGCTGATCGCGACCTGCTCGGTCCGCCACGTTCCGCAAGCCTGGATCGAGCGGGTACGGCCCGGCGGGGTCGTTCTCGCCACCCTGTCGGGCTGGCTGTACGGCTCCGGCCTCGCCCGCCTCACCGTGACCGGCGCGGGGACCGCGCACGGCAACTTCCTGCCCGGCACGGTGTCGTTCATGACCGCCCGTGCCCACCACGCTCCCCACCTGCCGCAACCGCCGCGCGACGGGGATCGACGCCCCGCCCGTTTCGGGGCCGACACGCTCAACGAGTGGATGCCGCGGTGGATCGCCCAGCTCGCCGTGCCGACCGCGTCGAGATTCACCGTCTTCGACGACGCCGGGCCGGTCACCTGCATCACGGACGGCGAGTCCTCTGCCTGGCTGTCCGGATCCGGCGAGGCGGGCTGGAGCGTGACGCAGGGCGGAAGGCATCGGCTGTGGGACCGGATCGAGGCGGCCGTGCAGGCCTGGCGTGATTCGGGATCTCCGTCTCAGGACCGTTTCGTCCTTACCGTCGCCGAAAGGCGGCAGGTGGTGAGTTGTCCCGAGCATCCCGCGCTCACCTGGGCCCTGCCGATCATCCGCTCCTGAACGTCGGGCGTCGGGTTGTCCGCACTCCGTGCGACCGTCTTCCCGGCGACCGGCGGCCCGGGCGATGGGGACTACGGCCGGGGTGCTGGACGGGTACTGTTGGGCGGCGTGGGTAGGGACCGAAGCGCGCAGCTTGAGTACTCCGAGTTTCAGAGTGCGATGCTGGATGAGGCGAAGCGGCGGCGCAAGGCGGCGAAGATCATCGCTGTGCTCGGGCATTTTCTCGGGCGGGGGGACGGCGATGGCAAGGGCGTGCTGGATGGGCTGACCGTGGCCGATATCGGGTGTTCGGCCGGGTTCATCGCCGATGAGCTGGTCAACGCGGGGGCCGCGCGTACGTTCGGGGTGGACATCGACGTGCCGGGGCTGCGGAAGGCGGCGGATCGGTTCGGGGAGCGGGTGGTGTTCGTGTGCGGGGACGGCACGGCGCTGCCGTTTCCCGACGGGTCGGTGGATGTGCTGGTGTTCAACCACATTTATGAGCACGTGGTCGATCCGGACGCCGTGGTGGCGGAGATGCATCGGGTGCTCGCCGAGGACGGGGTGCTGTATCTCGGGCTGGGGAACCGGCTCGGGGTGATGGAGCCGCATTACAAGCTGCCGTTTTTGTCCTATTTGCCGCCGTCGCTCGCGGACCGGTATGTGCGGATGTTCGGGCGGGCGGATCGGTACTACGAGCGGTTCCGTACGCGGCGCGGGCTGCGGCGCATGCTGAAGGACTTCCACGTGTGGGACTACACCTTCCCGGTGCTCGTCACCCCGGCCAGGTTCGCCGGGTCGGAGCTGTTCCCCGGCGTGGTCGGGCGGCTGGCGGGCGCGGTGCTGGCCCGTTTGCCCCGGTTCGCGCTGCGGGCGCTGCTGCCGGTCGTGCCCACGTATCTGTGGGTCGCGACGAAGACGCCCCGCCGTCCCGCCGGGCCGGTGCTTCCGCGCCCACCCGAGCCGGTCCGTACGCCGTGACCCCGGGCGAGCCCGCGGCAGGCGAGGCGAGCCGCCACGCGGAGGCCGTCGATGCCGACGACGGCGCGCGGGGGGCGACGGCCACGGTGAGCGGGCGCAAGAGCGTGCTTCGCCGGATGGCACGGTTCGGCTTCCTGGCCGTCGCGCTGGGGTTCGGGGCCTGGGCGGTGGCCGGGCAGTGGCGGGCGGTCGCCGATGGGCTGGGCAGGCTGTCGTGGGGGCTGCTCGCCGGGTCGCTGGTGGCGGTGCTGGGGGCGCTCGGCGCGGGCATGATGATGTGGCGGGCGCTGCTGGCGGATCTCGGGTCGCCGCTGCGGGCGGTGGACGCGGCGAAGGTGTTCTTCGTCGGGCAGCTCGGCAAGTACATTCCGGGCTCGTTGTGGCCGGTGCTGGCGCAGATGGAGATGGGGCGGGACCTCGGGGTGCCGCGCCCGCGCAGCGCAGCCGCCTTTTTCCTGACTTATCCGGTTTATCTGGCGACGGGGGTGCTGGTGGCGGCGGCCACGCTGCCGGTGTTCGCGGGCGGCTCGGTGGCCCGCTACGCGTGGCTGCTGGCGCTGCTGCCGCTGCTGGTCGCCGGGCTGCATCCCAAGGTGGTCAACGGGGTGCTCGGGCTGGGGCTGCGGCTGATCCGCCGCCCGCCGCTGGAGCGGCCGCTGTCGCGGCGCGGGGTGCTGGCCTCGGCGGGCTGGGCGCTGGCCGGCTGGGTCGCGTACGGCGTGCATCTGGCGTTGCTGGCGTGGGGCCTCGGCGCCACCGGGGCCGAGGCGGCGGCGCTGTCGACCGGGGCGTTCGCGCTCGCCTGGTGCCTGGGCTTCATCGTGGTGCTGGCCCCGGCGGGGGCCGGGGTGCGGGAGGTCGCCATGATCGCGGCGCTCGCCCCGGTGCTGGACCAGGGGCCGGCGATCGCGGCGGCGCTCTGCTCACGACTGCTGGTGTCGGCCGGTGACCTGGTGTGCGCGGGACTGGCGGGAATCGCCGCAAAGGTGACGATGCGGTGGACCCCTTCCACCGAACCTGACCACCTTCATGACGCTTCGCGAAACTCACGTGATTGCACTCACGGTTCCGGGCAGTAGCGGAATACAGTGATGCCGAGGGCAGATCTGGATTGAGGGGAGACGATCCATCTTGACGCCCCGTGTGCTCGTCGACGCCGCCGCGGTCCCCGCGGATCGCGGCGCACTGATCAGATACGTCGACGGGCTCGTGGCCGCGCTGGACCGCGCGGGCGCCGACCTCGTCGTCGTGTGCCAGCGTTCCGACGGGGAGCGCTACGGCCGGCTCGCCCCGTCCGCGAACATCGTCACCGGCCCGCCCGCGATCACCAACCGGGCGGCGCGGCTGGTGTGGGAGCAGACCAGCATCCCGGTCCTCGCCCGGCAGGCGGGCGCCCGGGTGATCCACGCCCCCTACTACTCCATGCCGCTGCGCGCGGGCCTGCCGACCGTGGTGACCGTGCACGACGTCACCTGGTTCACCGAGCAGGACCAGCACGGCACGGGCAAGGCGTCGTTCTTCCGCTCCGCCACCCGGACCGCGGTACGGCACGCCACCCGCGTGATCGTGCCGTCGAAGGCGACCAGGGATCAGCTCGTCCGCGTCCTGTCGGCCGACCCCACCCGCATCGACGTCGCCTACCACGGCGTGGACCCGGCCCTGTTCCACCGGCCGAGCGAGGCGGAGGTCAAGCGGGTGTCCGGGCGGCTGGGGCTGCACGGCCGGCCGTACGTGGCCTATCTGGGCCTGGCCGAGCCGCGCAAGAACGTGCCGAACCTCGTCCGCGGCTTCGCCGAGGCGGTCCGCGGCCTGCGGCGGCGGCCGGCGCTGGTGCTGGCGGGCGGGTTCGACTGGGACGACGAGGTCGAGGCCGCGGTGCGCGCGCTGCCGCCCGACTGCCGGGTTGTGCGGCCCGGCTACCTGCCGTTCGCGGACCTGCCGGGGTTCCTCGGCGGGGCGCTGGTGGTGGCCTTCCCGTCCAAGGGCGAGGGCTTCGGGCTGCCGGTGCTGGAGGCGATGGCGTGCGGCGCGCCCGTGCTGACCACGCACCGCACCTCGCTGCCCGAGGTCGGCGGCGACGCGGTCGCCTACACCGAGCCCGACGCGGAGCACATCGGCGAGGGGCTGCGCGCCCTGCTCACCTCCGCCGAGCGCCGGGAGGAGCTCGCGGAGGCCGGGCCGGCGCGGGCGCGGGAGTTCACCTGGGAGGCGTCCGCCGAGGCCCACCTCGTGTCCTACCAACGGGCGGCCGAACAGTGAGCTAGCCTCACCGGCATGATGGAGACTTCCCCGGACGACGGACATCTGCAGGCCATCCTCCTGGTGGGGGGCAAGGGCACCCGGCTGCGTCCGCTGACGCTCGGCACACCGAAACCGCTGCTGCCCACGGCGGGCGTGCCGTTTCTTGCGCATCAGCTCGCGCGGGCGAAGTCGTTCGGAGTGCGGCGCATCGTGTTCGCGACGTCGTACCGGGCGTCGATGTTCACCGAGGCGTTCGGGGACGGGTCGGCGTTCGGGCTCGACCTGGTGTACATGACCGAACAGACGCCGCTCGGCACGGGCGGCGCGATCCGCAACGCGGCACAGGCGCTCACCTGCGGGCCGGACGATCCCGTGCTGGTGCTCAACGGCGACATCCTCTCCGGGCACGACATCCACGCGCAGGTCGCGCTGCACATGTCCCGGCGGGCGGCGGTGACGCTGCACCTCACCGAGGTGGAGGACCCCTCGCGCTTCGGCTGCGTGCCCACGGACGCCGACGGGCGGGTCACCGCGTTCCTGGAGAAGACCCCGCAGCCGGTGACGAACCGGATCAACGCGGGCTGCTACGTCTTCCAGCGGTCGGTGATCGACACGATCCCCGAGGGGCGGGTCGTCTCCGTCGAGCGCGAGACCTTCCCCGGCCTGATCGACGCCGGGGCGCTCGTGCTCGGGTACGTCGACGCCACCTACTGGCTGGACGTGGGCACGCCCACCGCGTACATCCAGGGCTCGCGCGACCTGGTCCTCGGCCGGCTCGAGTCGCCGGCGCTGCCCGGCCCGTGCGGCGAGTGCCTCACGCTGACCGGCGCGGTGGTCTCGCCCGAGGCCAAGGTGTCGGGCGGCTCGGTCGTGGGCGGCGGCGCGATCGTCGAGGCCGGGGCGACCGTGATCGGCAGCGTCCTGCTCGACGGCTGCGTGGTCGGCCCCGGCGCGACCGTCATCGACTCGGTCGTCGGGCCGGGCGCGCGGATCGCGGGCGGGGCCGTCCTGTCCGGGGTCGTCGTCGGCGACGAGGCCGTGGTCGGGCCGGGCAACGAGTTGCTCGCGGGCGCCCGGCTGTGGCCCGGCGTCGTGCTGCCCGAGGTCGCGGTCCGGTTCTCCAGCGACGTGTGACGCCGCCGTGTCCCGATCCGTTCGTCCGGCGTACGGTGGCTTCGCGTACGGTGGCCAGGCGTACGGTGGCTTGGCGTACGGTGGCCCGGTGACGACGCCGAGGGAACGACGATGGCGTCCGGACGGGCCGATCGACGTGGCGCTGACGTTGTCGCCGCATCGGCGCGGCGCGGGCGACCCCGCCTGGCGGGCCGAGCACGGCGGGGTGTGGCGGACGTGCCGGACGCCCGAGGGCCCGGGGACGATTCTCGTCACCGTCGAGGCGCGGGAGCGCGCGGTGCTGGGGCGGGCGTGGGGTCCGGGGGCGCAGTGGCTGCTGCAGACGCTTCCACAGGCGCTGGGGGCCGACGACGATCGCGGCGCGTTCGCCGGGATCGCCGAGCGCGCCGCCGGGGCGGGGGGCGGGGTCGTGCTGGACGCCTGGCGGCGGCTTCCCGGGCTGCGGATCGGGCGGACGTCGCGGGTCTTCGAGGCGCTGGTGCCCGCGGTGCTGGAGCAGAAGGTGGTGGGGCGGGAGGCGTGGCGGGCGTGGCGGTGGCTCATGCGCAGGTACGGCGAGCCCGCGCCCGGCCCGGCCCCGGAGGGCATGCGCGTCTTCCCTGAGCCCGAAATATGGCGAAAAATCCCGTCTTGGGATTGGCATCGGGCGGGGGCGGAGGCCGTACGGGCCCGGACGATCGTCAACGCGGCCCGGCACGCCGACAAGCTGGAGGCGACCGCCCGGCCGGGGGCCGTGGCGAGCGCGGAGGCCGACCGGCTGCTCCGCGCCCTGCCGGGCATCGGCGCGTGGACCTCAGCCGAGATCCGCCAGCGCGCCCACGGCGACGCCGACGCCGTGTCCGTGGGCGACTACCACATCCCCGGCATCGTCGGCTGGGCCCTCACCGGCGAGAAGACCGACGACGCGGGCATGCTCCGACTGCTCGCCCCCTACGCGGGCCACCGGTACCGCGTGACCCGCCTCCTGGAGCTCACCGGCCACCGCCCCCCGCCGCGCGGCCCCCGCATGCCCGCCCGCGACCACCGCCGCTTCTGACGCTCATTCCGGCACGTTTCCGGCCGTGCCGCCGACGGTGTACGAGGTGGTGATCCCCTCGTACATCAGGTGCGTGGTCAGCCCCTGTGAGGCGTGCGGCAGGTTGTGGCAGTGGTCCATCCAGACGCCGGGGTTGTCGGCGACGAAGGCGATCTCGTACGTCTCGCCCGCGGCGACGTCCAGCGAGTCCACCCACCAGGGGCTGCCGGTGGCGGGCACGCCGTCGCGGCTGAGCACCACCGCGTGGTGGCCGTGCAGGTGCATCGGGTGGGCCTCGCCGCTGTTGTTGGCGATCCGCATCCGCACCACGTCCCCCTCGGCGACGTGGAACATCGGCACGTCCGGGTACAGGTAACCGTTGATCGTCCACCACAGGCCGGGCACGCCGTCGAGGAAGCCGGGCCGACGCCCGATGTCGTACACGAACCGGCGATCCGGCGTGCCGGGGTCGAAGCCGATCGGGGCCCGCGTGCCGTACGTGAGCAGGTCGAGCGTGGCCTTCGGCCGGGCGACCGGGGGCGCGTCGTACGACGCGGAGCCGAGCACCACGCCGGTCGGGCCGCCGAGGTGCACCCGGACCGGCGAGCCGTCCTCGGGCATGGTCACCTCGATGTCGGCGCGTCCTCCGGCGGTCACCAGCACGGCCTTGTCCGGCACGGGCGCGGCCCCGTCGATCTCCGTGCCGTCGACGGCGGCGAGCCGGTACGGCGTGCCGCCCACCCAGACCGGCATGACGCCGTACTCGGTGTTGATCACGCGTACCCGGGCGCGCGAGCCGGGCCACGCCTCGATCTTGACGTCGCCCTCGTGCCCGTTGATCGTGCGGACGCCGCCGTACAGGTGGACCAGCGTCGCGACGTCGGTCGCCTTGCGGGCCGTCCTGCCCGCTTTCGCGGGCTTCGGCCTGACCACCAGCGCCCCGAGCAGGCCGCGGCGCACCTGCTCGTGCGACATCTGGTGGGAGTGGTACCAGAAGGTGCCCGCCTGGTCGGCGACGAACCGGTAGGTGAACTCCTCGCCGACGCCGACCGCGTCCTGGGTCACGCCGGCGACCCCGTCCGCCGCGTTCGGCACGTCGACGCCGTGCCAGTGCAGCGTGACGCCGCCGGGCACCGACTCGTTGACCAGCCGCACCTGGACCAGTTGCCCCTCGGTCGCCTCGATGGTCGGGCCGGGCGAGCCGCCGTTGAGGGTGAACCCGTCGAAGGAACGGCCCGATGGCAGCGTGAACCGCTGCTTGCGGGCGACCATGGTGATCGAGACGTCGGCCCGGCGGTCCGGGTCGGCGACCAGCTCCTTCACATCGCGCGCGGCCCCCGCGCGCCCCCCGCGCCCGGCGTTGCCGCCGTGGCCGCTCTGCGACGACGCGGCCCCCGCCGCGTGCGCCGCGTGTCCGGCGGAGCCGCCCGGTCCGCCCCCGTAGTCCGCGTACCCCATGTCCATGACCGAGTAGGTCTCCGGCAGCAGGCTGTCCTGCCAGAGCCAGCCAAGCGGCCCTAGGACGGCCAGGGTGGCGGCGCAGGCGGCGGCGAGGCGGATCCGGCCGCCGCCCGGACGATTCCGAGACATGACAAGAACCTTCAGACCGTCAGATGCGGGTCGCCTGCCGCGGCTCCGGCACTGCCGACGCCGGGGCCTTCGGGGCGCCGACGCGGCGTGCCGCGTAGAGCGCGGTGGCGAACAGGAGCAGCGCGTTGAGGCCGTGCACGAGGCCGACCAGCGGGATGCTGTGGCCGAGGATGCCGAAGGTGATCTGCGCGGCGACGAGCAGGACGACCGCGCCGGCCGCCTTGACGACGCCGGGGGCCTTCACCCAGAACGAGGAGATGAGCAGAAGCAGCGCGAAGGACGGGATCACGAACATCCCGTTCATGGCGTGCACGATGAAGGCGATGAACTCCGGGAACGGCGGCTCGCCGTTCTCGGCGAGCGTCTTGTCGACGACGCCGCCCCCGTCGACCCACAGGCCGAGCCCGGCGTCGCCCCAGACCACCATCGCCGCCTGGATGGCCACCTCGACGGCCACCAGGTAGGCCAGGACCTTGTAGACGTGTCTCATGACGTACTCCCTTTGCGAAGACCGACCGCCGGGAAACCCGCGGTTGCATGCGTCACGGTAGGGAGCGCCACTTGTCAGGCATCCAAGAGTGACTTGGAGACGACTGAAAAACCCCGGATGAATGCCACTAATCGGGCGGACGTAGTCTGCGAACATGACTCAGGTCCCCCCGAGCGCAAGCGCCATGCGCCGGGCGCTGGCCCGCGCCCGCGACGGAAAGCAGCTCAACCTCGACGAAGCCGTCGTGCTTCTGCAGGCACGAGGCGACGACCTCGACGCCCTGATGGAGCACGCGTCCCGGGTGCGCGACTCCGGTCTTGAGGCGGCCGGACGGCCGGGCGTCATCACCTACAGCGGCAGCGTGTTCATCCCGCTGACCAGACTGTGCCGGGACCGGTGCGGCTACTGCACGTTCGCGACCGCGCCGAACAAGCTGCCCGCGGCGTACCTGTCCCCCGACGAGGTGCTGGACATCGCCCGGCGGGGCGCGGCGCTGGGCGTCAAGGAGGCGCTGTTCACCCTCGGCGACCGCCCCGAGGACCGCTGGCACCAGGCCCGCGAGTGGCTGGACGCGCACGGCTACGACGACACCCTGTCGTACGTGCGGGCCATGGCCATCCGCGTGCTTGAGGAGACCGGCCTGCTCCCCCACCTCAACCCCGGCGTGCTGTCCTGGCGGGACCTGCAGCGGCTCAAGCCGGTCGCGCCGTCCATGGGCATGATGCTGGAGACCACCTCGCGGCGGCTGTTCGAGGAGAAGGGGCAGCCGCATTACGGCTCCCCCGACAAGGATCCCGCGGTACGGCTGCGCGTGCTGGAGGACGCCGGCCGCAGCAACGTGCCGTTCACCACCGGCATCCTCATCGGCATCGGCGAGACCCTGGAGGAACGCGCCGACTCGATCTTCGCGATCCGCCGCGTGTCCCGCGAGTACGGCGGCATCCAGGAGATCATCGTGCAGAACTTCCGCGCCAAGCCGGACACGGCGATGCGCGGCATGCCGGACGCCGAGGTGACCGACCTCGCCGCCACCATCGCGGTGACCCGGCTCGTGCTCGGCCCGCGGATGCGTGTGCAGGCCCCGCCGAACCTGGTGGACGACGAGTTCGCGCTCATGCTGCGCGCCGGCATCGACGACTGGGGCGGCGTGTCGCCGATCACCATCGACCACGTCAACCCCGAGCGGCCGTGGCCGCAGCTCGACGAGCTGCGGGCGCGCACCGCCGAGCTCGGCTTCGAGCTGCGCGAGCGGCTGTGCGTCTACCCCGAGTACGTGCGGGCGGGCGAGCCGTGGCTGGATCCGCGGGTCAGCGCGCACGTGGCCGCGCTCGCCGACCCGGCGACCGGGCTGGCCCGCGAGGACGCCGAGGTCGTCGGGCGGCCGTGGCAGGAGCCCGACGGCGGGTTCGCGGCGGCGGGCCGTACGGACCTGCACGTCGAGGTCGACACCGTGGGCCGCACCGGCGACCGGCGCGACGACTTCGACCACGTGTACGGCGACTGGGACGCGCTGCGGGAACGGCTCGCCGCCTCCGGCTCGGCGGCCCCCGCCGTGCTGACCGGCGAGCTGGGCGCGGCGCTGCGGCAGGCCCGCGAGAACCCGGCCGCCCTCACCGAGGAGCAGGCGCTGACGCTGCTCGGCACGGCGGGCGACCAGAACGGCGCGGGCGCGGACGACGCGGCCCTGGACGAGCTGGCCCGCATCGCCGACGACCTGCGGCGCGAGGTGTCCGGCGACGACGTCACGTACGTGGTCAACCGGAACATCAACTTCACCAACGTCTGCTACACCGGCTGCCGGTTCTGCGCGTTCGCGCAGCGACGCACCGACGCCGACGCGTACACGCTGTCGCTGGAGCAGGTGGCCGCGCGGGCCGTCGAGGGCTGGGAGGCCGGGGCGACCGAGGTGTGCATGCAGGGCGGCATCCACCCGGACCTGCCGGGCACGGCGTACTTCGACATCGCCAAGGCGGTGAAGGACGCCTGCCCCGACATGCACGTCCACGCCTTCTCCCCGATGGAGGTGGTCAACGGGGCGAGCCGTACGAACCTGTCCATCAAGGACTGGCTGACCGCCGCCCGCGAGGCCGGCGTGGACTCGCTGCCCGGCACGGCGGCGGAGATCCTCGACGACGACGTGCGCTGGGTCCTCACCAAGGGCAAGCTCCCGACCCGCGAGTGGATCGAGGTCATCACCACCGCGCACCGCCTCGGCATCCCCACGACCGCCACGATGATGTACGGCCACGTGGACACCCCCGCGCACTGGGTACGCCACATCCGCCTGATCCGCGGCATCCAGGAGGAGACCGGCGGCTTCTCCGAGTTCGTCCTGCTGCCGTTCGTGCACACCAACGCGCCCATCTACCTGGCGGGCGTCGCCCGCCCGGGCCCCACCGCCCGCGAGAACCGCGCCATCCACGCGCTCGCCCGCATCCTGCTGCACAGCGCCATCGACAACATCCAGTGCTCCTGGGTGAAGCTCGGCGACGACCTGTGCCGCTCGGTGCTCCAGGGCGGCGTCAACGACCTCGGCGGCACCCTGATGGAGGAGACGATCAGCCGCATGGCCGGCTCCGACAACGGCTCCTACAAGACCATCAGCGACATCGCCGCCATGGTCGCCCCCACCGGCCGCCCCCTCCGCCAGCGCACCACCTCCTACGGCACCCCCTCCGAGGAACGCCGTGCCGCGGCCCTGGCGAGCGACGGCGTCTGCCAGAGCGTCCGCCGCCCCACCCTGCCGCTGCTCTCCGGCTGACGGCCTGGGCGACAGGACGCCGGTCACCGTACGCGGGCGGCATCGGGACATACACCCCGATGCCGCCCGTACCGCTTTCAAGAGTTGTTCGCGCAACAATTTGTGATCTTTAATGACGAGTTGTCCTGTCGGCGCGATCTCATGCGGTAGAAGATCACTCGGACCTACTAGCCCCCTGAGGTTGCAATGAGAAAGCTCCTACGAGTCTTCGCGGTGCAGGTGTTCGCCGCGGCATTCGTCCTCTCGGCCGTCGCCGCGCCCGCGCACGCCGACCCGCTCCCCACCGACCCCGTGCTCGCGGCGGAGTGGCAGGAAGCGTGGGATACCCACAAGTTCTACGAGAACGTTCCTCCGGCTCCCGGCTCCGGCATGAGCCGGGCCAGCACCAGCATCTCGATCGTGATCAACGCACCCGCCCACAAGGTGTTCGACAAGTACTCCGACTTCAGAAACCACATCGGCCGGGCCGCGTTCCTCACCCGCCTCGCCTACCACAAGGACGTCACCAAGAAGGGCGTCCGCTACCTCAACCTCACCGCCGTCGAGGACGTGCCGTTCGAGGGCCAGATCGTCTCCCTCCACACGCACGCCCAGCAGCGCCTCCACCGCTCGCAGCTCTTCTATGAGACCGACAGCTGGTCCGCGCCCGGCATCTTCACCCACCAGAAGATCGTCTTCAAGAAGCTCACCCCCACCCAGACCGAGGTGACCGAACACCTCACCTTCGACGCCCCCGACGATCTGATCGACGTTTCCGTCACCAGCGGCGTCGCCTCCCACCAGCAGACCCAGACCGCCCTCAAGCAGGCCATCGAGAGCGGCGCCATCTAATCGCCCAGCGTGGGGGATCGCGCACCCTGCACGATCCCCCACCCGTGGCCCCCAGGTCTCGTCCCGTCAAGCACTGACCTTCAGTTGACGTTACGCGCCCCAAGCCCTGCCCGGTCGGCTCACTCCCGGGCACGATCTCTTCGGGCTGCACGATTGTCAGGTAGCCGTCGCGGGTCAGGCTCACCAAGATTCACTCCGCGACCCTGCGTACCGGCCTGCACTCCTCGCCGTCCTCAGCGAGACGGCACGCCCGCGACCTTGGATGATGCAGCCAGCGGCGGAATCGTCTTGAGCGCCACCCTCAGCCGCTCCACAGCAACTCCGCCTCACCTCTCCCGGACGACCTGATTGTCCTCGGCGGCCGCGCCACCGCCCGCCCCATCACGCCACAGCCGGGCGACCACACCGAGATACCGGTACTCCGGGCCGGTAAGCCGGTTGTCCAGAATCACCAGACGGATGATCCCCGGCGTCCCCTCCGGCATGGCCGACAACGCGGCGCACAACTGCCGCTCAGCGACGTCGAACATATCGGTCACCCCGGCAACGCCGTGTCCGTCGCCGTCATCGGCGTCGTAGGCGAACAGCGGTCGGCAGTAGGTCCGCTGTGGAAGCCCCTCCTTATTCTCCATCGCGCGTGACCTCCTTCCCGCCCAACGGCGCGTACCGACCGGGCAGGCAGGAGGAGGTCTCGGCCTCCCTCATCCGTGCCTGCAGGCCGACCACCGTGTCCGCCTCGATGTCGAGCCCTTCCGGCATGGGCCATGCCGGAACCGCGTAGAACTTTCGCGCCCACACCCGATACATCACCAGCCAGCACGGCTCGATCATGTCGAGCCCGGCCGCGGCCGCCCGCCGCCCCTCGTCCCACCGAACGCGGACCCACGGCGTCCGCGCCGTTCCCGGACGATGCCGCCCTGTACTGTGTCTGCCTCCACCAGCCGTTCTCATCGCCGCCGCCGAAGGACGAAGGCGGCGAGGAACGTCATTCCGACGAACATCGTCGCGGTGGACAGATGGGCCACCAGCGGCGGGTGACCGATCACCCGACTTCCCAAGAACCGGACCGATGCCGGAAATTGCTCAGATATACGAATGGCAGTAAGTGCCGAGAATCTGCCCGCCGGGCTTCGCCAGATCATCCAGTCCGGTAAATCTGTTTGAAGATCTTTTGGAGATCGCCGCAGTGCCATGGACAAAAGAGTGGCTGGCAGGTCAGGCCGTTCCCACCACGTTTCCGGGACGGCAAGGACGTTTACCGCTACCTTCGAATTCCGTCCTCAACGTCCCGTGATGCGAGGCCCCGGCTGTGACCAACAACCCTCTACGCCATGCCATGACCCGTGCGAGACTTACCGAAGAGGACCTCGCCGAACGGTGCGGGGTGGACGTGAAGACGGTGTCCCGCTGGCTGACCAATGAAGGACGAATGCCGCATCCACGCCATCGGTGGGCCGCCGCAGATGCGCTGGGAGTTGACGAATCCGTGCTGTGGCCAGATGCGATCAAGAACACGGTCAAAACCGGCCCTGACCGAGAGGTCGTGTCGGTCTACCCTTACCGGTCCGCCTGCCCCAAAAGCGTTTGGCGTTCCCTGATCACCGCCGCCAAGGCGAGCATCACCCTGGCCGGTTACACCAACTACTTCCTCTGGCTGGAACATCCCAACCTCGCCAAGGTGCTGAAGCGCAAGGCCGAGCAGGGGTGCCGCATCCGATTCCTGATCGGCGACCCCGACAGCGACGTGACACGCCGGCGGGAGGAAATCGAAGCGGTACCCCTGACCGTGTCGACCCGAATCAGGATCACGCTCGCCGAACTTGACCAACTCAAAGACGTACCGGGGATCGAGGCACGGTTCGGCGAGGAACACATCGCGTTGTCGGTCTTCCAATTCGACGACGAGATGCTCATCACGCCACATCTGGCAAGGCTTGTCGGCCACGATTCCCCGATGCTGCACTTGAAGCGACACCAGGACGACGGCCTGTACGACCGCTTCGCGTATCACGTCAACGAACTGTGGTCGGGCGGCCGGGACATCTGGACGGGCGTCGGCACTCATCCAGGGCGTTGAGACGAAAGGTTGCGATGGCCCCGAGAAATGCGGCCATTATGAAAGGCGTGATCTATGGGAAGGGCGGCCACCGCCTCGGCCGGTGAACCCCGGCCTGTGGATGCCGGGTGACGAGTCCATCGACGATCGGCCAGTATCTTCGCTCACGCAATCTCGATGTCGGTCCGCTACGGCCCAGGCCCGTGGCCGGAGGAGGCCCACCGGCTCCCCGACGATCCCCCGCCGCCCGGCGACGACGAGCTTTTCATGCCAAGCGTCGTGCGCCACGCGCGCCCTGTCCGTCTCGCTCGCGGTCTCGGGTTGACGGGTGCTGGCGGGCGCGGTCAGACTTGCGTCTGCAAACCTTTGCAGAGGGGTGCGATGGGAGACTATCTGTTCCCGGCCGAGCCCGGGGTGCGCGCGATCGCGCGGGAGCTGTACGGCCACACGCGGGGGATGCCGATCGTCAGTCCGCACGGTCACGTGGATCCGGCGATGCTCGCCGGCGACGAGCCGTTTCCCGATCCGGCGCGGCTGCTGATCGTGCCCGACCACTATGTGACGCGGCTGCTGGTGAGCCAGGGGGTCGCGCCGGAGCGGCTGGGGGTCGCGCGGCTGGATGGTGGGCCCGTTGAGGAGGATGGGCGGGCGATTTGGCGGGTTCTCGCGGAGAACTGGCATTTGTTTCGGGGGACGCCGTCGCGGCTGTGGCTGGAGTTGACGTTTCGGGAGGTGTTCGGCCTCGGCGATGTACGGCTCGGTCCCGAGACGGCCGATGACGTCTATGACGCGATCGCGGGGCGGCTCGCGGAGCCGGGGTTCCGGCCGCGGGCGCTGTTCGAGCGGTTCGGGATCGAGACGCTGGCCACCACCGAGTCGCCGTTGGATCCGCTGGAGCATCACGACCGGCTGGCCGCGGACGGCTGGGGGAAGCGGGTGATCACCACCTTTCGGCCGGATGACGTGGTGGACATGGACAACCCCCGGTGGGCGGACGCCGTACGGAGGCTGGGAGAGCTCACCGGTGAGGACACCGAGGACTACGACGGGTATCTGAACGCGTTGCGGGCGCGGCGCGAGTACTTCAAGGCGCGCGGGGCGACCGCCACCGATCATGGGCATCCGACGGCGGGTACGGCGGAGTTGGATCGCGAGGACGCGGCCCGGATGTTCAAGCGGCGGCTGAACGGCACGGTCGTGGACGGCGACGCCGAGTTGTTCCGGGGGCACATGCTGGTGGAATTCGCCCGGATGTCGGTCGAGGACGGGCTGGTGCTGCAACTGCATCCGGGGCCGTACCGCGATCACGACGCCTGGCTGCGCGGTGGGTTCGGCGCCAACGTGGGCGGCGACATCCCGACGGCGACCGAGTACACGCGGGCGCTCAAGCCGCTGCTCGACCGGTTCGGGCACGAGCCGGGGTTCCGGATGGTGGTGTTCACGCTGGACGAGTCGGCGTTCACGCGGGAGCTGGCGCCGCTCGCGGGCGTGTATCCGGCGATGTACCTGGGCGCGCCGTGGTGGTTCCTGGACAGCCCGGAGGGGTTGCGGCGGTTCCGGGAGACGGTGACCGAGACGGCCGGGTTCTACAACACCGCCGGGTTCGCCGACGACACCCGGGCGTTCTGCTCGATTCCGGTGCGCCACCAGGTGGCGCGGCGGATCGACGCGGCGTTCCTGGCCCGGCTGGTCGCAGAGGACCGGCTGCCGCTCGACGAGGCCGCGCAGACGGCCGCCGATTTGGCCTACCGCCTGCCCAAGCACGTCTATAAGCTGTGAAAAGGTTTGCAGACCTTGCAGCAACAGCGCGTGCACCAGAGGAGGGTCGCACCATGGCGGTGACGATCCAGGACGTGGCCCGGGCCGCCGGCGTCTCGGTGTCCACCGTGTCGCGTGCGCTCTCCGCGCCGGAGATGGTCCGGCCCGAGACGCGCGTGCGGGTGCGGGCGGTGGCCGAGACCCTCGGCTACCAGCCGAACCCGGCCGCGCGGGGCCTGATCACCGGCAGGACCACGAACCTCGGCGTGATCGTGCCCGATCTCACCAACCCGTTCTTTCCCAGTCTGCTCAAGGGGGTGCAGGCGCGGGCGCGTGAGGCCGGTCACGCCGTGTTCCTCGCCGACTGCCAGGAGGACGGCGCGGAGGAGGCGTCGCTGGTCACCGCGATGGCCAAGCAGGTGGACGGCGTGATCCTGTGCTCGTCGCGGATGACCGGGCCGATGCTGGAGAAGGTGCTGGGCCTGGTCCCGATGGTGTTCCTCAACCGCTCGGTGCCCGGCCGCCCATCGGTGATCATGGACGGCGCGGGCGGCATGCGGCAGGCCATCGACCATCTGGCCGCGCTCGGTCACCGGCACATGGCCTACCTGAACGGCCCTCGCGACTCGTGGAGCAACCGGGAGCGCGGCAAGGGGTTGCGGCGCGCCGACCGGCACGGCATGAAGGTGACGCGGTTCGGGCCGTTCGCGCCCCGGTTCGAGTCCGGGCAGCAGGCCGCCGATCTGGTGCTCGCCTCCGGGGCGACGGCGGTGGTCGCCTACAACGACGTGATGGCGCTGGGCGTGCTCGCCCGGCTCGCCGAGCGGGGCGTGCCGGTGCCCGCCGCGGTGAGCGTGGTCGGCTTCGACGACATCACCTTCGCCGCGATGGCCACGCCCGCGCTCACCACAGTGGACCTGCACGGCGAGCGGGCCGGGCGGGCCGCCGTCGATACGCTGCTCGGGGTGCTGGCGGTGCGCGAGGGCGAGCCGCGGCAGATCCTGGACTCGGCGCTGATCGTACGGGCCTCCACCGGCCCGGCCCCCGGCACGTGAACCACCAGGAGAATCATGAAGATCGCAGACGCCCGTGTCATCGTCACCTGCCCCGGACGCAACTTCGTCACGCTCAAGATCACCACGGAGAGCGGGCTGACCGGCGTCGGCGACGCCACGCTCAACGGCCGAGAGCTGGCCGTGGCGAGCTACCTCACCGACCACGTGTGCGGGCTGCTCATCGGGCGCGACGCGTCCCGGATCAACGACATCTGGCAGTACCTGTACAAGGGGGCCTACTGGCGGCGCGGGCCGGTGACGATGTCCGCGATCGCCGCCGTGGACACCGCGCTGTGGGACATCAAGGGCAAGGCCGCCGGAATGCCCGTTTATCAGCTTCTCGGCGGCAAGGCGCGCGCCGGGGTCATGGTGTACGGCCACGCCAACGGCGCGACCGTCGACGACGCCGTGGCCGAGGTGGGCCGGTACCTGGACGCCGGCTACAAGGCGGTGCGGGTGCAGTGCGGGGTGCCGGGCTTGGAGCACGTGTACGGCGTGAGCGATGATCGTGACTTCTACGAGCCGGCGACGGCCGGGGTCGCCCCCGAGGAGGCGGTGTGGGCCTCGGAGAAGTACCTCGACTTCGCGCCGGGGCTGTTCGCGGCGGTGCGGGAGGCCCACGGGTTCGGGTTCCACCTGCTGCACGACGCCCACCACCGGCTCACGCCGATCGAGGCGGCGCGGCTGGGGAAGGCGGCCGAGCCGTACCGGCTGTTCTGGCTGGAGGACCCGATCAGCGAGGAGCTGCAGGAGGGGTTCCGGACGATCCGGCAGCACACCACGACGCCGATCGCCGTCGGCGAGGTCTACAACTCGATCTGGGACTGTCAGCAGCTCATCACCGAGCAGCTCATCGACTACATCCGCACCACGGTCGTGCACGCGGGCGGCATCACCCACCTGCGGCGCATCTTCGACCTGGCCGCGCTCTACCACGTGCGCACCGGCTCGCACGGCGCGACCGATTTGTCCCCGGTGTGCATGGCCGCCGCCCTGCACCTGGACATCTCGGTGCCGAACTTCGGCATCCAGGAGTACATGCGGCACACGCCGGAGACGGACGAGGTGTTCCCGCACTCCTACCGGTTCGAGGACGGCATGCTGCTGCCCGGCGACGAGCCCGGCCTCGGCGTGGACATCGACGAGGAGCTGGCGGCGAGGTACCCCTACCGGCAGGCGTACCTGCCGGTCAACCGCCTGGAGGACGGCACGGTGCACGACTGGTGAGCGCCTGCCACGCACACGTGAGGGAGTGTCATGACCGGTGAGCCGCCGCCGCTCGGCCTCGGCACGCTGAGCCGCCTGCCCGCCTCGGCCCGGCCCCTGGTGGACCCCGCCGACCTGGAGGTGGGCGTGCTGCACCTCGGGCTCGGCGTGTTCCACCGGGCCCACCAGGTCGTCTACACCGAGGAGGCGATGGCGGTCACCGGCGACCGCCGGTGGGGCATCTGCGCGGCCGGCATGCGGTCGCGGGCGACCGTGGACGCGGTCGCCGCGCAGGACGGGCTGTTCAGCGTGCTGGTCCGCGACGGGGATCCCGCGGGGGCCCCGGTGACGGTGGAGCTGCGGGTGTACGGCGCGCTGCGTGAGACGCGGTTCGGCGCGGAGGTGATCGAGCGCGTCGCCGACCCGCGAATCAAGGTGGTCACGATCACCGTGACCGAGAAGGGCTACCTGCCCGGCCAGGACACGATCGCCTGGCTGGTCGCGGGTCTTGAGCGGCGGTCGGCGACCGGCGGGGGACCGCTGACCGTGCTCTCCTGCGACAACATGCCGCACAACGGCCAGGTCGTGCGGGACGCGGTGCTGGCGTCGGCCGGGCATCTGCGCGACTGGATCGACGCGAACGTGGCGTTTCCCAGCTCGATGGTGGACCGGCTGGTGCCGACGCCCCGGCCGGAGGACCTGGCCGAGGTGGCGGCGGCGCTCGGGGTGAGCGACCGGGCGGCGGTGGCGACCGAGCCGTTCCGCCAGTGGGTGATCGAGGACCGTTTCGCCGCCGAGCGCCCGGCCTGGGAGAAGGCGGGGGCGTTGATCGTGCCGGACGTGGCCCCGTACGAGCTGATGAAGCTGCGGCTGCTCAACGGGAGCCACTCGCTCATCGCGTACCTCGGCATGCTGCACGGCTGCGAGACCATCGCCGAGACCGTGGCCAGGGACGACGTCGCGCAGGCCGTGCGGGCGCTGATGGATCAGGACATCACGCCCACGCTCCCCGTGCCCGAGGGCTTCGACGTCGAGGCCTACAAGCGGCAATTGCTGCAGCGCTTCGCCAACCCGGCACTGCGCCACCAGACCGCCAAGGTCGCCGCCGACGGCTCGCTGAAGCTCCCGCTCCGCCTGGTCACGGTGATGCGGGAACGGCTCGCCGCCGGGGCGACCCCGTCGTACGCCGCCTTGGGCATCGCCGCCTGGATGCGCTGGGTCAGCGTCGCCCCCACGCTCGACGACCCGATCGCCCCGGCGCTGACATCGGCCGCGGCCACGGCCCGCTACCCCGGCGGCCTGGTCGCCGCGCTCCTGCCCCTGATCGCCACCGACCTCCCTCCAGCCGCCGCCGAACTGGTGACCGAACAACTCGCCACCCTGTGGTGACCACACTGTGGTTTGGGCATCGCCGCCTGGATGCGCTGGGTGAGCGTCGCCCCCACGCTCGACGACCCGATCGCCCCGGCGCTGACATCGGCCGCGGCCACGGCCCGCGACCCCGGCGGCCTGATCGCCACCGACCTCCCTCCAGCCGCCGCCGAACTGGTGACCGAACAACTCGCCACCCCGTGGTGACCACGCTGTGGTGAGGCGGGTCCCGATGATCGGGGTGGTGGTCAGGCGGGCCGAGTCAGGCGGGCTGAGGCGGGGGGTGCTCTGCTTGTGATCCTTCGGCGTCCGGCTCGGCGTCGAGAGGCTTTTCGAACCAGTGGTGGGCATAGGGCTCGTCGTTGAAGGCGGGCACCTCGCGGTATCCGGCGGACCGGTACAGGGCGATGGCGGAGGTGAGGGCGCGGTTGGTCTCCAGCCGCACCGTCCCCGCGCCCGAGTCGGCGGCTCGCGCCTCCAGTTCCTCCAGCAGGCGGCGGCCCAGACCGAGGCCGCGTACGGTCTCGGCGACCCACATGCGCTTGATCTCGGCCGGGGCGTCGCGGTGGAACTTGAGCGCCCCGCAGCCCACCGGCTCCTCACCCAGGCGGGCGACGAGCAGCAGGCCGCGCGGGAGCGTGAGTTCGGCGTCGGCCGCCGGGTTGCTGCGGCCGGGGTCGAAGCCGTTCTCGAAGCGGCGGTTCAGTTCGGCGAAGTACGCCGCCATGCAGTGGCGGGCGTGGGGGTGACGGGGGTCGATCGGCGAGATCTCGATCATCGAGGCGAGCAGCAGGCGTTCGACCTCGGCCATCGCGGCGGCGAGCCGTTCCCGCTGGGCCGGGGTGAGGGGGTTCAGGATCGAGGCGGCCAGGTCGTCGGAGCGGCGGTCCAGTTCGGCGCGTTCGGCGAGGCCGGCCGGGGTGAGGCGGGCCGTGCGGATGCGACCGTCGGTGTCGCTGGGGGCCACCGTGACCAGTCCTTCGGCCTCCAGCGCCCGGAGCAGGCGGCTGAGGTAGCCGGAGTCGAGGCCCAGTCGCCCGCGCAGGGAGCGCACGTCTGCGCCGTCGGGGCCGATCTCCCACAACACTCGCGATTGGCCGAGCGGGCGGCCCCGGGACAGGTATGCCTCCTCCAGCGCGCCGACCCGCTGCGTGACCGTGCGGTTGAAGCTTCGCACGCGCTCGATAAGCAGTTCGTGCACTCTCTGACTTTAGTCAGAGAAGTGTAGATGTGTCAGCCATCAAGGGGGTGCCCCTCAACGGCAACGGCTCGACCTGGCGGCGCTAGGCGGGCACGGTCATCCAGACGTCGATGGCGAGGGTCCAGGTGCCGTCGGGGGGTGTGACGAGGGATCGTTCGTCCTGGCGGGTGCGCGATGAGAGGGCCAGGGCGGGTGTGCCGTACGGGGCGAGTTGGGATTGCTCGGCGGCGAGCAGCACCGGGGTGCGTCCGGCGGTGCGGACGCGGGCGGTGAGGCGGGCGACGGCTGCGGGGGGCGCGAGATCGGTGCCGGGAGTTACGGCGATCCGGGCGGTCGGGAGGCCGCAGGTGCCGCGTACGACCTGGGTGAAGCGGTCGCCGGTGACCCGTTCGACGATCAGGACCGAGGCGTCGCGGGGCATCGCGCCGCACAGCCTCGCCACCGCCGCGGCCTCGCCGCGGTTCACCGGTGTGAACGCGGTTCCGATCGAGGTCACCGCGCCGGGGATCAGGAGCGACAGCGCGCCCACGGCGAGCAGGGCGTTCTGCCGGAGGCGGCCGTGGCCGGCGCGGCGCACCCGGTCCCGCAGCCAGCGCAGGCCCAGCACGGCGAGCAGGATCAGGCCGGGGATGATGATCGCCACCAGTCGCCGGGAGGCGAACGGATGGTCCGGCGTGATGCCCGGCCGCCACAACGTCGTCACCGTCGTCCACTCGATGATCGCCAGCGGCAGCAGCCACACGAACTCGCGCCCCCGTGCCAGGCGATACGTCAGCACGGCCGCCGCGAGCGTGGCGAACACCACCACCGGGACGCCGACGTACCAGATCACCCAGTACAGCGAGTCCTCGTAGTACAGGCGGGTGGAATCGGGCGGCAGCCCGTTGGCGAGCTGCGTCTTGGCGATGAAGTCCGCCGTGAGCATGTCCTCGTCAGTGGTGGGCAGACGCCGCACGGTCTGCACCCAGGGCCGTATCGCGAAGACCGCCACAGCGGCCACCACCACCCCCGCCGCGACCGCGGGCAACCATCGCGCGACACGCGCCGACGGCCGCCGCACCAGCAGCGCCACCCGGCGTCCCAGTCGCGGGGCGAGCGCGGTCCCGAGCACGGTCAGCACCACGACGGCCGCGCAGATCGCCAGCAACGGCACCAGCGAGTCCGACAGATCGGCCAGGTACGGCCGCGCCAGCAGATAGGCGGCGAGAAAGCCGATCCCTCCCCCCGCCAGCAGACCGCCCAGCAACGGCCGGCCGAGCCGCCCGTCCGAAGTATCCGAAGTATCGGAAGTATCCGAAGTATCGGAGGCCGCGACGCCTGCTGTCCGTGGGGCAGCGGTCTTGGATCCGCCCCGACGTCGCCGACTGCGATAGCGGTGCAGGGCGATCAGCATGCCCGCGTAGGCGAGCACGGGCAGCACGTCGCGCAGGGCGTCGATTCTGACCAGGAGCGCCAGCCCGAAGACGAGCCCGGCGAGAGCGGCGACGACGGCCGCGTCACCCGCCTGGACCGCCCGCGTCACCGCCAGGGCACGCATGAGTCCTGCCCCGCGCCTTTCGGCGGCGCGCCCTTCGTCCTCTTCCGCCGCCGCCTCTTCCGCCACCCTCCTTTCCGCCGTTGTCCTTTCCGCCACCGTCCTTTCCGCCGCTGTCTTTTCCGCCACCGCCCCTACGACGGCCCGACCCGCCCGGGTAGCCCCTTCGGCAGGGCGGCCGACCCGGGCGAGCCACCGCCGCACGGTCGGAACCGGCCCGGGATCGTCCTCGGGCAGCGGCGCGGGGGCCACGGGCAGGTACCCGACGCCGAGCAGGCCCGCCCGCAGCCGGTACCGGGCGTCCAGCAGCAGACTGATCGCGCCGAACAACAGGATCAGCGAGCAGGTCTCGCTGAACGGCGCCCGCGAGGTGTACAGAAGCGGCAGGCTCACCGCGAGCACCACGGCCGCGAGCACGGCCCATCGAGCACCCACGAGCCGCGCGACCGTCCCCCCGAAGGTGAGAACCGCCAACGCCCCGAGGAGCGAAGGCATCAACATCAACCCGGGCAGGCCGCCCATCCAATGCCCGAACGCGAGGATGATCGGAGTTCCGGGCATGAACTGCGGCTGAATCCCGAAGCCCGGCCCCTGGACCGCCGAGTCCCGCAGGTCGCCCCGACCTGAACCCCCCTGACCCGAACCGCCTCGGCCCGCACCGTCCGTATCGGCACCCGGCGCACCCGAGCCACCCCGATCCGAACCACCCTGGCCTGAACCACCCGGATCCGAGCCACCTCGGCCCGCACCGTCCGTATCGGCACTCGGCGCACCCGAGCCACCCCGATCCGAACCACCCTGGCCTGAACCACCCGGATCCGAGCCACCTCGGCCCGCACCGTCCGTACCGGCACCCGGCGCACCAGAATCGCCCCGATCCGAACCACCCTGGCCCGCGCCGTCCCCACTCGCGCTCGGCCCGCCCGCATCACCCGCATCCAGGTCGTCGTCCCAGACAGTGCCATCGGGGCGCACACCGTAAAAGCCGACGCTGTCGAAGCGCAGGGCCGGGTCGGGGCCTCCGAAGGCGGCGGAGTCGGTGGGGATTGGGAGGGTTCCGTTCGTGGCCAGCCAGATCGCGTACTGGGCGTACGTGGCCGGGTCCCGGCGCACGATGAGTTGCTCGCTGTGCAACATGCCGTTGAAGATTCCGGCGGCGAGGGCGATCCCGAGCAGCGCGGCAGTCTGTCTGGCCGTCGCCTCGACGGTTTCGGGCATGCGGCGCAAGCCGTACCGGCCCAGCAGGAACGCCAGGCCGACGCCGAGCAGGATCATCTGCACCGGGCCGAACCAGCCGAGCAGCAGCAGCGGCACTCCGGCGAGCAGCCAGCCGCTGAGGGCGAGCGCGGGAACGGCGGAGGCCACGGCGAGCACCTGGCCCGCCGAAGGCCACCCCACACTTTGACCCCATGTCGCCTTCATCTGGCGGCGAGCTTAGTGGCCCAGACCACCACATCCGACGATCGGGCGGAAAACGAGTGACCAGCCGGCCTCATGCGGGCGGCACAGCACGGGCGATCACAGCCCTCACGTGCGACGCAATCGGGACGAATCAGGTAGCGTGCCGGAAATCCGGGGCACGCGCGGCCCATGGGCGAGGGGCGCGAGCGCTTCCGGTAAGCGGCCAGAGTGGTCGGGCAGGTCGTCGGGACGGTCGGGCAGGCCGTCGGCACGGTCGTCGGGACGGTCGGGCAGGCCGTCGGGATGGTCGGCCCGGCGGCGCGTGGGGCGCGATGGATTCGCGAGTTTCGGTCCACACTCACCTCCTACGGTGTGTAATCAGACCGTCACGCTATCGGCCTGTACCGACAAAACCGAGGGCCGACGAAACCGAGGGAGGGAGCAGGGTGGACGGGGCTCGCGAGGAGACGACGAGCGCGCCGGAGGCGGTGACGTCCGAGCGGCCCGGGGTTGCGGTGCGTTCGGGCCCGGCCGTCGTGCCGCGTCACGCGCGGGTGAGGGCCTGGGCGGGGCGGCATCGGTGGTTTCTCGTGGTCTTCGGGGTGGCGGCGGCGCTGCGGGTGACGGCGGCGCTCGGGTTCCGGCCGGTGCTGTGGTTTCCGGACTCGTACACCTATGTGGTGACGGCGCTGCGACCGAGCCCGGATCTGGTGCGGCCCGCCGGGTACTCGATGTTCCTGCGGGTGTTGGAGCCGTTTCACAGTTTCGCGGTGGTGGCGTTCGCGCAGCATCTGTTCGGGCTCGCGATGGGTGTGGTCGTTTACGTGGTCGCCGGGCGGTTCGCGCCGCGGTGGATGGCCGTCGTGGCGGCGTCGCCGGTGCTGCTGGATGCCTACCAGATCCAGTTGGAGCGTCTGCTCGTCTCGGACACGCTGTTCGCGCTGCTCGTCGTCGCGGCGACGGGGATCGCCATGCGCCGGGACCCGGGGCCGCGCGCGGGCGTGGCGGTGGGCCTGCTGCTCGCCGGGGCGACGCTCACCCGGAGCATCGGGCTGCCGCTGATCGTCGTTGTCGGGGTGTGGTTCCTGTCGCGGGCGCGCGGGCGGCGGTGGCGGCGGGTGGGGCCCGCCGTGGCGCTCGCGGTCGCGGTGCTGCTGCCGGTCGGCGGCTACGCGGCCTGGTTCTGGGGGACGCACCACCGGTTCGGGCTGGTCGGGGCGAACGGGGTGTTCCTGTACGCCCGGACGATGTCGTTCGCGGACTGCGCGGTCATGCGTCCGCCGGGTGATCTGGCGGTGTTGTGCGATCCGCGTCCGCCGTCCGCGCGGCCGCCGTCGCAGGAGTACATCTGGGATGACGACTCGCCGCTGGTCAGACTGCCGGGCATCACGTTCCTCGCGCGCACCGACGCGCTGGCGGGACGGTTCGCCGTGCTGGCCATCCGTAGTCAGCCGCTGGACTACCTCGCGTCCGTGGCCGCGGAACTGGTCCGCTCGTTCACCTGGGGGCGGCCCGTGTACCCGACCCAGGAGATCTACGACCTGTACGAGTTCCCGGCCGCCTCGCCCCCGCCGCCGAGCCGTGGCCCGGCGACCTTGGGGGTCCGACTGGCAGAGCAGTACGAGCGGGGGCCGATCACGACCTCGATCGTCGAGCCGTACGCGGGGATCCTGCGCGGCTACCAGGACGTCGCCCGCCTGCCGGGCACGGTGCTGGTCGCCGTCCTGCTGGTACCGCCGCTGGCCGCGGCGACGCGGCGACTGCGACGGCTCCGGCCGGATCGGGCCGCCGGTCCCCGGCAGGGGAACCGACGCCCGAGCGGGGAGGTGCGCCGGTATGGTCCGGCGGAGTGGGTTTTGCCGTGGACGACGGCGGTTGTGCTGCTCGTGGTTCCGGCGGCGACGGCCGAATTCGACTATCGATACGTCCTTCCGGCCGTTCCGCTGGCGTTTCTGGCCGGCGCGACCGCGCTTCGGCGACATTCCGATCAGGGCGGCTAGCTGGGAGTTTCCTGGCAATCACGGAGGAGTAATCCCGAACCCGCCACGCCAAATGTCCGGATCTCGGTATGCTGACCGCCAGATCATCCAGCGGAGCCAAACGGGATCGGTCACACGGAGCCTGCCGATCACGTGTCCCCGAGCCGTCTCGGTGGCCTAAACCTCAGGGGCAGAATGAGCGAGCATCGACACGTCGCCCTTCAGGATCACGCTTCCAGGGCCGGTGGGGCACCCCCCGCTTCAGGCCGCAGGGCCGCTCGCCGCGCACGGGGCGGGGAGGCCCCCTCCCAGGGCGGCGACGCCAACCGCGGGCCGCAGGCCGGTCCGCGGTCGGGCACGCACGCGGCTCCGCAGGGCGGACCCCCGGGGTCGTACCCGGGGATGCAGCCGGGGACACAGGCAGGGACACAGGCAGGGACACAGGCAGGGACACAGGCAGGGACACAGGCAGGGACACAGGCAGGGACACAGGCAGGGACACAGGCAGGGACACAGCCGGGGCCGCACGCCTTTGGCCCGCATTCCGGCCCTCACCCGGTGCACGGGCGCCCGGGCGGCGTGCCGCACGCCGGTGGCCCCCACGCCTCGGCCGTTCAAACGATGCCTTCCCGGCATTCTCGCGCGGCGGGCACGCAGACCCTCGACCCGTACCGGGAGGGGCCGCTCGGCGAGCCGGACGGTGGTGACGAGCCACCCCGAGGGCGCCGCCGCTCGCAGGCGAGGGGCGGCGGCGGCAAACGCATGCGGGTGCTCGCGTACATCAGCGTGGTGCTCACCGCGGTCATGGTGATGGTCACCCTCGCGGCGTACAAGGTCTATCGGGACGCCCTCGGCGGCATCAACCGCAGGGACATCGCCACGGCGCTGGGCAAGAACCGCCCGGCGAACACCACGGGCGCGCTGAACGTCCTGCTCGTCGGCTCCGACACGCGGGCCGGCAAGGAGAACCACAAATACGGCCAGAAGACCGTCGGCGAGCGCACCGACACGATCATCCTCATGCACATCTCCCCGAACCGGGACAAGGCGCTGCTCGTCAGCCTGCCGCGCGACTCGATGGTGCAGCACCCCGAGTGCGTCAACCCGACCACCAAGGCCCGCATCGCCCCTCGGCTGGAGATGATCAACGCCGCGTTCAACGACGGCGGCATCGTGTGCACGATCAAGACGATCGAGGCGAACACCAAGATCCGCATCGACCACTACATCAAGGTGGACTTCGCGGGCTTCAAGAACATCGTGAACGCCTTGGGCGGCATCGAGATCTGCCTCCCGCACGCGGTCGACGACAAGAAGGCCAAGCTCAAGCTCCCCGCCGGCAAGCAGATCGTGATGGGCGAGGAGGCCCTCGGCTACGTACGGCTGCGCTCGGGCATCGGCGACGGCAGCGACATCAGCCGGATCAAGCGCCAGCAGGTCTTCCTCAACCAGGTGGTGAAGAAGGCGACCAGCAGCGACCTGCTCACCAACTTCGGCAAGCTGAACGCGTTCGTCACGGCCGCCGCCCACTCCGTCGAGATGGACTCCGACCTCAACACCGAGGTCCTGATCGAGATCGCGCAGAGCGGGCGCAAGCTCGTCTCCGGCGGTATCAAGTTCATCACCATTCCCTGGGAGCCGTGGCCGGCGAACAAGGACCGCGTGCAGTGGAAGCAGCCCGACGCGGACAACCTGTTCAACGCCATCCGCAGTGACGTGGACCTGCCCACCGCGACGCCCAAGGCGAGCAGCTCGGCGTCCAAGGCCCCGACCAAGGTGGCGATCAAGCCGGGTCAGGTGCGGATCCAGGTGCTGAACGGCACGAGCGTCCCGGGCAAGGCCAAGGAGGCCGCCGAGGCGCTGGCCGCGCAGGGCTTCAAGGTCGTCGAGGTCGGCAACGCGCTGCAGGCCGACGGCACCGAGTACCTCAAGACCAAGGTGCTGTACCCGGAGCGGGCCGCGAACGGCGCGGACTACGCCACTCCGGTGATCGGCAAGCTGCTCACCAAGGGCGTCACGGCCGAGGCCGGGCGGGTGCGTCCGAACGGCGCGGTCACGCCCTTCACGCCCTCGACGTCGACCACGACCGCCGCCACCGGCGCCGCGACGGGCACGGGGGCGACCGACAAGGGGCCGCTGATCCAGCTCATCATCGGCAAGGACTGGGACGGCGTGAAGATTCCGGTCAAGATCCCCGACAGCGCCAGGGTCGTGGACTCCAAGACCAACGTCTGCTCGGCGTGATCGACAAGGCGGACCCCAGCCGGCACGGTATCCGGCCCGATGCCTGTCAGCGCAGGTCAGGCCAGGGTTTACGGGCAATGCGAGGTGCGGTCCGGTTGGGGTCCGGTCCGGGTCTGGTGGGGGTCTGGTGGGAGTTCGGTTGAGGTTCACGGAAAATTCGAATCAGATTCGGTGTTCAGTGGCGAGGACGACAGAGATGCGGTGGCGCGTTATCGTGGGTGATCTGGCGGGCACGCTCACCGCTTCGAATCATTTGACGCGTGGGGGCGTTCTCGCTGACGTCTCCGTTCTCCGAGCAGATAGCTGAGCGTTTCCCCAGTGAGCGACACCCGATCGTCCTTCCACGCACCGGTCCCGCGCGCCGACGACGGGGATTCTCCCGATACCGACCAGGATGCGCCGACCAGCCAGATGGATCGGGTGCCCGCCTGGCCGGATCCCCCGGATCAGACCGAGCGCCCCGGAGCGAGGCCGCCGGCGCCCAAGATGCCGATGCCGCCCGTGCCGCCCATCCCCCATGTAGACGCTCCCAAGGACGACGGCTGGTCGTTCTGGGAGCGTCCCAAGCGCTCGCCGGAGGCCCCGGAGCCGCGGGCGTCCGGTCCGACGCCGCCGCCCGGTGCGCCCCGCGCCGCCGCGCCGCATTCGTCCGGACAGCCCTCCGGCGACCCGTACGCGTCACGTCCGTCCACGCCCCTGCCCCGCCGCAAGCCGTCCGGCACCGGCCGGGCGGACGCGCCGCCCGCCGGCTCCGGCGGCGGATGGCCTTCCGCCGGGCCGTACGGGGACGCGGCGTCCCACGGCCGGGGCGGCCACGGGGACGCGCTGGGCGCCGCCCGCTCCGGCGCGTCACGCCACTCCGGCGGCCCGTACGGCGACGTGCCCCCCTACACCGACCCCGGCGCGGACGACGCGCTGGGGGCCGCGCCGACGTCCACGTTCCCCGCGATCGACGCGGATCCGGGCGTGCCGCACCCCGTCGGCCCGGGCTTCGGCGGCGGGTTCGGCTCCCCGCGCCCCACGTCGCCCGAGCCGCGCTCCGGCCCGGATCGGCACCCCTATCCGGCCCCGTACGCGCCCGACCCGGCGGCCTCGTACGCGCCCCTCGACGCCGAGGCCCTGTACGCGCCCGAGCCCGCGACCCTGTACGCCACCCGTGAGAGCGTCCGGCGCGAGGACCCCGCGCACGAGCCCGCCCGGACGGACGGCCAGGCGCACCCGGCGACGCCCCCCGCCCCGCAACCCCCGGCCACGGACGCCGCCCCGGCGACGCCCCCCGCCGCCCCACCGGCCAAGCGCAGGCGCGACCCGTACCTCGACAACGTCAAGTTCCTCCTGATCGCTCTCGTGATCATGGGCCACTCGCTCGTGCCCACGCTCGACGCGGACTCGGCGAGGTCGGCGTACCTGTTCATCTACGTGTTCCACATGCCGCTGTTCGTGATCATCAGCGGTTACCTGAGCCGGACCTTCTGGAACTCCAACGCCAAGACCAACAAGCTGGTCGACACCTTCCTGGTGCCCTACGTGATCGTCGAGGTCCTCTTCGCCGTGCTGCGGTACGCGCTCGGCCAGAAGTGGAGCCTCACGATCATCGACCCGGCGTGGCTCAACTGGTACCTGGTGGCGCTGCTGCTGTGGCGGCTCAGCACACCGGTGTGGAAACGCATGCGCTTCCCGATCACCCTGTCGATCATCGTTTACCTGCTGGCGGGCCTGTCCGACCTGCCGGGCGACTTCAGCATGGACCGGTTCTTCGGCCTCATGCCGTTCTTCGTGATCGGCTTGATGCTCCGCGAGGAGCACCTGGAGATGCTCAACCGCACCTGGATCAAGGTGGCCGCCGGGTTCGTGCTCGCGGGCGCGGTGGTGGTGGCGATCCTGGTGGCGCCGCACGTCAAGCTCGGCCCGATCTACTACAAGAGCGGCTACGCCGAGTTGCACATGACGTGGTGGACGGGCATGGGCGTGCGCGTCGGCCTGCTGATCGCCGCGCTGCTGATGTCGGCGGCGATCCTGGCGCTGGTGCCACGCGGGCGCACGTGGTTCTCCGACCTCGGCACCCGCACCCTGTACGCGTACATCCTGCACGGCGTGGTGGTGCTGACCGCCAAGGAGCTGGGCTGGCTGAGTTTCCCCTGGCTGTTCGGCCCGCTCGGCGTGGCGGCGATCGCGACCAGTGCCTTCGCGCTCGCCATCATCCTGTGCCTGCCGGAGACGCGTCGCCTGTTCAGCTGGATGCTCGAACCCCGGCTGAGCTGGCTTTACCGCACCAGCAGCGCCCGGAGCAAGTAGCCCGGCGGGCGCGGCGAAGGTGCCGGGCCAGAAGTTCAGCGGCGGTTTCGCCGACGTTCACCGGCCGCATTCGGCGGTGACGGAGGCGGCACCCAGCATGGCGACATGAGGGTGTGTGTCGGGACAGTCGTCCATCATCCCGAGGATGCCCGGATCATGCATCGGCAGATCCGGGCATTGCTAGCAGCGGGCCATGAGGTCACCTATATCGCCCCATTCACCGACTGCAACGTGACGCCGCCGCCGGAGATCCGGGCGATCGACGTGCCGAGGGCCGTCGGCAGGCGGCGCGGGCGGGCGCTGCGGGCCGCGTGGAGCGCGCTACGGCGGGGCGTTCGGGACGCGGACGTGCTCCTCGTGCACGACCTGGAGCTGCTGCTCGTGCTGCCCCCGGAGCGCCGCCGCCCGCCGACCGTGTGGGACGTGCACGAGGACGCGGCGGGCGCCTTGGACGATCGCCCGGACCTGCCGGGGTTCGCCCGCCGCCCGCTGCACGCCCTCACCCGGTGGCTGGAGGACCAGGCCGAGCGCCGCCTGCGCCTGATCCTCGCCGAGGAGTCCCTGAGCGAGCGCTTCCCCGGCGGCCACCCGGTCGTCCCGGACACCACGTACGTCCCGCCGGTGCCGCCCGCGCCGCCGAAGGACCGGCGCGTGGTGTACGTGGGCCGCCTGTCGCACACGCGGGGCGCGGCCGACATGATCGAGCTGGCCCGGCGGCTCGCCCCGCACGGCATCCGGCTCGACCTGATCGGCCCCGCCGACCCGCCGACCCGGGCGCTGCTGCGCGACGCGCAGCGGACCGGCCTGCTCGACTGGTACGGCCACGTCCCCAACCGGCACGCCCTGCGCATGGCCGAGGGCGCGCTGGCGGGCCTGTCGCTGCTTCACGACGCCCCGCACCACCGGCGGTCGCTCCCGGCCAAGGTGATCGAGTACATGGCCCACGGCGTCCCCGTGGTGACCACCCCGCTGCCGATGGCCGCCTCGCTCGTCGGCCGCGTCGACTGCGGGGTGATCGTGCCGTTCGGGGACGTGGCGGCGGCGGCGCGAGCCGTACTCCGGCTGAAGGACGACCCCGAGCGGCGCGCGGCGATGGGCGCCCGCGGGTACGCCGAGGCGCTGCACCACTTCCACTGGCCCGACCACGCGACGGAGTTCGTCGGATACCTGGAGCGACTGGCGGCCACGCCCGCCACCGTCTCCGCACACCACGGCAAGACCCGCCTGAACGCCGATCACGGGGACGGCCCCGCCGGGACGCCCGCCGCGGGGCCGCACCTGCCCACCCCGATGACACACAGCCGCCCGGCGTGATCTCCTGGTCATATGGCTAGGCACATCATCCAGGGGCGCGAGCTCGTCATGCCCGTGGAAATCCGGGACGCCACCGTCTGCGGCGCGACCTACCTGGTGCGGGCCGACGCCGCGCGCGCCGTGCTCGCCTACTCCGGCATGGACGTCACCGAGGTGCTCCCCGGCAAGGCGATCTGCGTCCTCGGCTTCGTCCGCTACCACGACGGCGACCTCGGCGCGTACAACGAGTTCTGCGTCGCGTTCCTGGTCCGCCCGCCCGAGGGCGGCAGGCCGCCGGCGCGCAGCCCGCTCGCGGGCCCCCGCGACCTGCGCCAGGTGGGCGCGGGCGCGTTCGTGCACTGGCTGCCGGTGGATCAGGGCTTCACGTTGGAGGCGGGCCGGGCGATCTGGGGCTTTCCCAAGGAGCTGGCCGACGTCGATCTGCGGCTCGACTCGCCGTACAAAAGGTGCATCCTGCGCCGCGACGGGCGTCTGGTGCTGGACATGCTCATCCGGCCCGGCATCCCGCTTCCGCCGCCCGCCGTGCTTCCCCCGGTGACGCTCCCGCGCGTGGACGCGTTCACCCATCTGGACGACGTGACCCGCCGCACCCGGTGGACCGTCGGGGCCTCGGGGGTACGCCTGCGCCCGGGCGGCGCGCTGATCAGGCTCGGCAACCATCCGATCGCGAAGGAGCTGAGCGAACTCGGCCTCCCGAAGACCGCCCTGCTATCGGGTACGGCGAGGCACGTGCGCATGTCCATCGAGGACGCGGCCCCGGCGGCGCGCTAGACGATCGGGGGCCGCCCAAGCCGGAGCATGCGCCAGGCGGTACGCCAGGCCATGGGGCGGCGCTCGCCGGCGGGCTGGCGCAGCCCCTCGCCGAAGCCCTTGAACCAGGCCTTCAACGCGGTCAGGGAATGCTCGCGGATCAAGGTGAGCACGATCCAGTCGAGCAGGTAGAGGGCCGCGAGCGGCCAGGGCAGGTTGCGGCGGGCCAGCCAGACCCGGTTGCGCGCGTTGAGCCGGTGGAAGTCGGCGTGCCGCGTCGGCGGCACCTGCGGGTGGTACATCACCGTCTGCGCGTCGTACTCGATGCGGTAGCCCTCGCCGAGCAGCCGCCAGGCCAGGTCGGTCTCCTCGTGCGCGTAGAAGAACTGCTCGGGCAGGCCGCCGACCTGCAGGAAGGCCGAGCGCCGCACCGCGCTGGCGCCGCCGAGGAACGTGGTGACCGGCGAGGAGCGGGCGGGGTCGCCGGCGCGCAGCCGGGGCACGTGCCGCCGCTGGCCGGCCCCGCCCTCGGGGTCCATCACCCGCAGCGAGATCACCGCGAGGTCGGGCTCGCTGGCGAACCGCTCGCGGATGTGCGCGGCGACCTTCTGGTTGGCGTACCAGCCGTCGTCGTCGAGGAAGAGCACCACGTCGCCGGAGCACTCCTGCACCCCGCGGTTGCGGCCCTCCGGGATGCCGACGTTGTACGGCAGGCGGATGGTCTTGACCGTCGCGGCGGACCCCTCCGGGGGCGTGGCCTTGATCTCCGGCACGTCCGCCCCGTTGCCGACGATCACGACCTCGACGTCACCATCGGACTGATTGAGGGCGGACTCGACCGCCCGGTCCAGCTCCGCGACCCGGTTGCCCATGGTGAGAATGACACATGAGATCTTCAACGCGTCATCGCCCTGACGCATGGAAGGCACATGCTTTCATGATCACCATGTTCTGTGTGAGGCTGCATCTCGGGGTGTACGGTCTTTGCTGGGCAACAAGGGTATCGGAACCACGGGCGAACCCCGGCCAAACGGCGGGTGTCCAAACGGTTCGACGTTCGATGACCGCCCAGGGTTCCGATACTGGATCACGTTAGCCGCCGCGACGCCAGAATGCTCACCAGGTGCAGAACAAGTTGTACGACGGCGACGATCGCGCAGGCCACGACGAGCCACCGGGTCACGATCAGGTCGCCCCGCAGCATGTCGACCACCGCCGCGACGAGCGCGATCAGGCTCAGCTCGACGGCCTGAACGAGCCGGTGGAAGCGCAGGACCGCCGCCGCCCGGCGGGCCCGCGCAAGACCCGCCGAGCGGAACTGCCCCGCCGCCGCCTCGGTGGCCGCGACCAGCCCGGAGCGGGCCCGCGCCACGTCCACCAGGTCGGTCTCCGCCTTGATCAGGATCGCGCCGAGCGCCGCGGCGAACCCCAGCACGGTGTACCAGTCCGGCCACACCTGTGAGGCGCGGAACCCCAACCCGATGAGGATCGCCGCCTCGGCGAAGTAGTGCCCCACCCGGTCCAGGTACACCCCGGTGATCGAGGTGCGTCCGGTGTACCGCGCGAGCTCCCCGTCGGAGCAGTCGAGCAGCAGGTACACCTGCACCAGCACGGCCGCGGCGAGCGCCGCCCACAACCCCGGCAGCGCGAGCACCGCGCCCGCCAGCACCCCGGTCACGATCATCAGCCCGGTGACCTGGTTGGGGCTGATCGGCGTGCGCGCCAAGGCGTACGTCACGTAGATCGACAACTTGCGCATGTACAGCAGGCCGGCCCAGTGCTCGCCGTTGCGCCGGTCGATCGTCGACGGCGGCTGGGCGAGGTGCCGGAACTCAGCCAGCGACGGCATCGACATAGTCCCTCACCCGGTCGCGTACCTCGGCCTCCGACAGCCGCAGGTGCTCAAGAATCGTGTACCGGCCCGGACGCGTGGACGGGGCGAGCATCACGGCCTCGGTGAACTGCTCGGCGGTGAGGCCGACGTCCGCCGGGGTCACCGGCAGCTCGTGGCGGCGCAGGCACTCGGTCACCAGCGTCAGCCGCCGCGCGTCCTCGCGCAGAAAGAAGCAGAAGGCCGTCCCGATCCCGGCGAGTTCGCCGTGGTTGGACGTGCCAGGAAACAACTGATCCACGGCATGCAGGATCTCATGATCTCCGCCGCTCGACGGACGGGACGACCCGGCGACCACCATCGACATGCCGGACAGCACCAGCGACTCGGCGAGCACGGTGAGGAACGCGTCGGACTCGATCGAGTCCTCCCGGCCGAGCACCGCCTCGGCGCTGGTGCGGGCCATCGACACCGCCAGGCCGTCGATCGGCTCGCCGCGCTCGACGTTGCCGAGCTGCCAGTCCTCGATCGCGGACAGGTTGCTGATCACGTCGCCGACGCCGGAGCGGACCAGCGACGGCGGCGCGTTGTGCACAAAGTCGAGGTCCACCAGGATCGCCAGCGGCATCGGCACGCCGAACGAGCCCTTGCCGCCCTCGTGCTCCAGCGACGAGACCGGCGAGCAGATGCCGTCGTGGGACAAATTCGTCGCCACCGCCACCATCGGGATGCCCGCCAGCGACGCCGCGTACTTGGTCACGTCGATCGTCTTGCCGCCGCCGATGCCGACCACGGCCTCGTAGGCGCCCTTGCGCAGGCCGGCGCCGAGGGACACGGCCGCGTCCACCGAGCCGTCGGGCGTGTGGAACACCTCGGCGTCGCACAGCGTCGGCGCGATCATGCGGGTGATGTGGTCGCCCTGGCCGGAGCCGACGGCGACGGCGACCCGCCCCGAGGTGGCCACCCGGCTGTCGGCGAGCAGCGCCCCGAGGTCGGCGACGGCGCCGCGCCGTACCTGCACGGTCAGCGGCGCGGTCAGCATGCGGGCTAGTAACGGCATGGCGACCCCCCGGCCGGGCGGCGGCATGCGAGATTCATCACACCGACTCCTCGTAGCGGCCCGCGATCCGCCGGGCCTTGGCGAGGTCGTCGTGGTTGTCCACCTCGACCCAGTCGACCTTGCCGATCGGCGCGATCGCGATCTTCTCGCCGCGGGCGACCATCTCGGCGTAGCCGTCCTCGTAGTACAGCTGCGGGTCCCGCTCGAACGTCGCCCGCAGCGCGTCGGCGAGCCGCTCGGCCGCGCCGGGCCGGATCAGCGTGGCGCCGATGTACTCGCCGTACGCCGCCGCCGGATCCATCAGCTTGGTGATCTCGCGAAGGTGCCCCTCCTCGGACAGGGTGACCTTCATCTCCTCCTCGCCCAATACCTTGACGTCGTCCACCGCGAGCAGGACGTCGGTGGTCTCCGGCGCCGCGAGCAGCGTCTTCTCCACCGACACCGGATGCACGGTGTCGCCGTTCACCAGCAGCGCGCCCTGCCGGAAATGGTCGCGTGCGCACCACAGCGAGTAGGCGTTGTTCCACTCCTCGGCCTTGTCGTTGTGCACGAGGGTGAGCCGCACGCCGTGCCGCCGTTCCAGCGCGTCTTTGCGGTCGTGTACGGCCTGCGCCGCGTAGCCGACGATCACCACGACGTCCCGCAGATCCACGGCGGCAAGATTGCGCAAGGCGATGTCGAGGATCGTCGTCTCGCCGTCGACCGGCACGAGCGCCTTCGGCAGCGTGTCGGTGTACGGCCGAAGCCGGCGTCCGGCCCCGGCGGCCAGCACCATTCCGAGCAAGGTGCACTCCTGATCATCCGAGCGGTTCCTGTGTAGGCCCAAAGGTTAGTTGCCCGCGAGTGGTGATCGTGTAAGCGGGAGTTCACGAGTCCGTCGCCAAGGTAACGAGTGCGCCAAGGTAAGGGCATCACTCGTCGGCGCCCGCGAGTCCGGTCCGCGTACCGGAGCCGGGGGCGGCCATCCAGCAGGTGACGCTCTCCCATATGAACAGCCCCCACAGGTAGACGGCGAGCACGCCGTACCAGAACGGGACCGCGCCCACCAGCGCCACGAGCCCGACCAGCAGCGTGCGCCCCTCCCAGCCGAGCCCGGCGTTGGCGAGCCACGACGGCGGGTAGACCCGCTGCCGCATGCGCTGCACCAGGTCGTAGTGGTGGAACAGCACGGCCCCGAGCAGCGCGAACAGCAGCGGCGCGGGCACCGACCTGGCGAAGCCGACCGCGACGACGAAGCCGTACTCGACCAGCCGCAGGATCGGCGGCACCAGCCAGTCGAGCCTGCCGTCGTGCGGGTGGGAGCTGCCCGGGCCGATCAGCAGCAGCGCCACGACCGGGGTGAACATCGCCAGCGCGGGCGAGGCGGCCACGCCCACCGCCAGCAGCACCGCGCTGACGAACGCCCCGGCGACGGCGGGCGGAAGCGGTGGAAGCTGCCCGGCCACGACGGCTCCCATCGCCTTGGCGAGGCCGCCGTCGTCGCGGTACAGGATCACCGGGCTGCGGGGCACGGGCACCGGGTGGACGGTCAGGTGCTCGGGCATCACGCCTCCGCTCGGCGCAGGGACCGCGCGACGCGGCCGGCCAGCATGTACAGCGTCGCCACGCCGCCCCAGGCGAGCAGGGCGAGGAAGGTGACGCGGGCGTCGAACAGGGCGGCGGTGACGCAGATCAGCGCGGTCCGCTCGCCGATCGGCAGCACGATCACCCGCCTGGCCCACAGCGCTCGCGGGGCCGGGGTCGCGCGGGGCGCGGCGGGGTCCGGGGTCTCGTCGTCGAAGGTGCCCGGGTCGTACGGCAGCGTCAGCGACGTGGCCGGGTGGCGACGGGCGGCGACGGTACGGCCCGCCGCCGCGAGCGACCCGGCGTAGGCGTGGTCGATCGCGTGCCGCAGCCCCAGCAGCAGCATCGCGGCGATCGCCAGCGGCCACACGTCCACGGAGGACCCCAAGGACCCCAAGAACCCCGAGGATCTCGCGGACCCGGCGTATCCGGCGGCGAGCGCCGCGTACACGGCGAACTCCTTGCCCCGGTCGCAGACGGTGTCCAGCCAGGCCCCGAGCGGGGAGTATCGCCGGGTGTAGCGGGCGAGCTGCCCGTCCACGCAGTCGAGCACGAACGACAGGTAGAACGCCGCCGCGCCGACGAGCAGGCCGACGCGGTCGCCCGCGGAGAACCAGACGGCGGCGATGGCGGCGAATCCGACCGAGATGCCGGTCACCGAGTTCGGCACCAGCCCGACCTTGGCGGCGGCCCGCACCAGGTGGGGCGACCAGGAGCTGACCGCGTACGTGGTGAACAGGCCGTCGCCGTCCTTGACGGCCGCCGCCAGCCGGGCGGCCGACTCGTCCACCTCGGCGAGCGCGGCCAGCTCGGCGTCGGCGGCGGCCTGGTCGGCGACGCGGCGGGCGCGCAGCGGCCCCAGCCCGGCCGCCCGCACCGGGACGCCGGCCCGGATCAGCCCGGTGAGCAGCAGTTCGGCGGCCTGGTCGCCGGTCACCGGGCCCAGCCGCCCGTCCTCGACCAGGCCGGCGAGCTCGTCGGCCACGTCGGCGAAGGACGCCAGGTCGGCCATGCCCACCTGGAAGGCGCCGCCGAAGGTGGCGTTGGCGGCGGTGACCTCGTGAAAGGCGTTGCCGGACGCGGCCGCCTCGCCGTCCTCGACGCGGACCGGCGCGCGCAGCGGCCCGGCCCCGGCGGCGGGGCCGACCAGGGCGGCGGTGCCGTACGACGGATGCTCGATCAGCCGGGCCAGCGCCTCGGTGTGCGCCACCAGGTCGGCCGGGAGCACGACGAGCGGCCCCACCTCGGCGCGGGCGACGGCGGCCACCGCGCGCAGGTCGTCGGCGAGCCCCGGGCTGGCGATCACGTGCGGTTTGAGCGGCCCGCGGGCGGTCGCGGCTCCCGCGATGACGCCGGCGTCCACGAGCGTTCCGGCGTCCACGAGCGTGTCGGTGCGGGTGTCGGCGTGCGTTCCGGGGGCGCGGGCGGAGCGCGCCGTCGCGCCGTCGCCGCGGGCGATCAGGTGCAGGCGGCGGATGGAGAGCGTGCCGAGCTGGCCCGCCAGGCGTCCGAGCAGGGTGCCCTCGGGGCAGGTCAGCCCGGCCGCGGGGGTGGTCGCGAGCATCACGGCCACCGGGTGCGGCACACCGTCCCGGTCCGTCCGGGGCTCGGTGGTGGGATCGGGCAAGTGGCTCAGACTCCCAGCACTTCGATGATGGAAGTACTCACGTTGACGTGCTCCCCGGCGCTCAACGCCGGGGATTCTTCCTGCTTTGGCGACCCGCGCCCACCGAAGTGGTCCCCCACGGGTCTCCGCAGGCTTTCGAGCCTCGCGGCTCCGTTCCCGCCCGTCCGGCGGTACCTGACCCGGTCACGTTACCAGCAGTCGTCTTTTCGTAACAGTGAAACGCGTGTCCTTACCCGGTCAGGAGAACACTCCGCTATGGCGAGCGTCGCCGGGGCCGAATCGAAGAGGGGTTATTGTCATCGCGTGTCGGAGAAAGCGGGGCACCGTGCGAAACGACGGGCGTCGTAATCCGCCTGCCGGCGGCCGTTCGCCCGCCCGGCCCGTCGTGGCCGTGGTGCTCGCCGGCGGGGTGGGGCAGCGCATGGGCGCGGGCATGCCCAAGCAGCTGCTGAAGGTCGCCGGGCGGACGATTCTGGAGCACAGCGTCGCGGTGTTCGAGTCCGTCGCGGAGATCGACGAGATCGTGGTGCTGATGGCCCCCGGGCATGTCGCCGACGCGCGGGAGCTCGTCGCGCGCAACGGATTCCGCAAGGTCACGGCGATCGTCGAGGGCGGGGCGAGCCGTACCGAGTCCACGTGGCGGGCGCTCGCCGCGATCGGCGAGCGGGAGTGCGACGTGCTGCTGCACGACGCGGTACGGCCGCTGGTGGATCCGGCCATCGTGCGGGAGTGCGTGGCGGCGCTGGCCACGTGCGAGGCGCTTGAGGTGGCGATCGCGAGCTCGGACACGATCGTGCGGGTGGACGCGGGGCCGGACGGCGAGATCGTGCGGGACGTGCCGGACCGGTCGTCGCTGCGGCGCACGCAGACGCCGCAGGGCTTCCGGCTGTCGGTGATCCGGGAGGCGTACCGGCGGGCGTTCGCCGACCCGGGCTTCGCGGACCGGCCGGCCACCGACGACTGCGGGGTGGTGCTGCGCTACCTGCCGGAGGTGCCGATCCGCGTGGTGCCCGGCAGCGAGCACAACCTGAAGATCACCCACCCGCTGGACATGGCGATCGCCGAGCGCCTGTTCCGGCTCGCCGGACGCGCCGCCCCGCCGCTCGCCGGGCCGGACGCCGTGCGCGACGCCTTCGCGGGGCGCACGGTCGCGGTGTTCGGGGAGGGGTTCGGGCTCGCCGGGGCGCTGCGGAGGTACGGCGCGGCGGTGCACCGGTTCCGCCGAGGCGACGGGATGCGGGTGGAGGACGCCCGCGCGGTCGAGGAGGCGCTGGCCGTGGCCGCCAAGGAGTCCGGCCGCGTCGACCACGTGGTGCACGCGGTTGAGGTGCCGGAGGTGGGACGGCTCGCCGACGCCTCGCCGGAGGCGGTCGCCGAGGTGCTGGGCGCGGGCACGCTGGGACCGGCGAACGTGGCCAGGGCGGCGCTGCCGTACCTGCGCGAAAGCCGGGGTCACCTGCTGTTTCACGCCACCGCCGGAGCGCCGCACGGTCTGGGTGCCACGGTGCGGGCCGCCGTCGTCGCGCTGACCGAGGCGCTGGCCGAGGAGTGGGCCGAGTACGGCATTCGCGTCAACTGCCTCGATTCCGGACGCGTCGCCGATCCGGCCCGGCCGTGGCCCGGCTTCGCGCCCGCCATGCCGCCGTCGTCATCGCCGTTGTCATCGCCGCCGCCGTCGCCGGAGGCGATCGCCGAGACCGCGCTCGCCGTACTCGCGTCCGGCCTCACCGGCGAGATCATCGACGTCGGCCCGGCCGGCTGACGGCGAGGCCGTCAGCCCCGGACGGGATCGGCGCCCGGCCCCAAGCGGGCGGCGGCGGCCTTGCTCAGCCCCGGCGGGCTGGTGATGAACCCGGTGCCCCAGGACATGTGCATGGTGATGTACGCCACCGGCAGCCAGAGCCGGGCCTTCAGCGGCATGCCCGAGCCGGTGAGCGCCGAGCCGGCGAGGATCAGGGCGAGGTACCCGACCGGAAGGATCAGCGCGGGCCAGAAGAACGGCGCGGCGAGGAGCCCCACGAGCACGCCCAGCACGGCGGCCGGCGGGGCGAGGTAGCGCAAATTGATCGTGCCCGGGTGGGTGCGGCCGACGACCCGCCGCCATCGGCCGTAGTGGAAGTACTGCTTGGCCAGGGCCTTGACGTTGGGCCGGGGCCGGTAGGAGACGCGCATGCGCGGCTGGAACCACACCAGCCCGCCGGTCTGGCGGATGCGGTGGTTCATCTCCCAGTCCTGGGCGCGCAGGAAGTGCTCGTCGTAGCCGCCGACCCGGTCCAGCGCGGACCGGCGGAAGACGCCCAGGTAGACGGTGTCCGCGGGCCCGGCGACGCCGCCGGTGTGGAACCGCGCGCCGCCGACGCCGATCTTGGAGGTCATGGCGCGGGCCACGGCCTGCTCGAACGGCGTGACGCCCTCGGCGGCCATGATGCCGCCCACGTTGTCGGCCCCGGTCTCCTCCAGCGTCTCGACGGCCACCTTGAGATAGTCCGGCGGAAGCATGGCATGGCCGTCGACGCGGGCCACGATCGTGTGGCTGGAGGCGCCGATCGCGGCGTTGAGCGCGTTGGGGGTGCGGCCCGTCGGATTGGGGACCACGCGCACCCGGGGATCCTCGGCGGCGATCGCGTCGGCGACCTCCTGGGTGCGGTCGTGCGAGGGGCCCACGGCGAGCACGACCTCGATCGGTCCCTCGTACTGCTGGGAGAGCACCTGGCGCACCGCCTCACGCAGGTGGCGCTCCTCGTTCAGGACCGGCATGACGACGGATACGGGCGGCCAGAAACGCGTCATCTGGGCAACTTGTGGCGAGTCGGGGAACTGCTTCATGGCTGCGATCACGCTACTGTACGAGCGGGTGGGGATAGCAACCGAAGCGGCTCTTCCGTGTCGGAATCCGGGTCGGTCGCAGCCCCATGATCGTCCCACGAAGGCGGAGGGGGGCACCGTGACGCGCGACGACGATTTCGGTGCCCGCTCGGGCGGCGCCGGAGGACGCAGGAGGGGCCGGGACGGCTCCGGCGGTCGGCGGCAATATCCGCGCGACCCGAGCCAACCACGTGGTCCCGTGCCTCCGGGCCGGCAGGGCGTGCCCGGCGCTCCGGCGGGCCCGCAAGGAGGCCCGCACGACCCGAGAGGACCGCATGGTCCCGTTCCTCCCGGTCGGCAGGGCGCGCCCGGCGCTCCCGCAGGCCCGCAAGGAGGCCCGCACGACCCGAGAGGACCGCATGGTCCCATTCCTCCCGGTCGGCAGGGCGCGCCCGGCGCTCCCGCAGGCCCGGGAGGCCCGAGCGATCCGGACGACCGTACGGCGCGGGTCCGCCGCCCGGCCCCGCCCGCTCCCGGATCGGCCGCCCCGGGCGACACCCTGGACGAATCGGGTGTACGCGTCGGCGGGGACGCCTACGGCGGCGTGCGCCTGACCCCGCCGAGATCGCGCCGCGCCACGCGGAAGGGGCGGGACGCCCGCGCCCGCCGGCGTTCGCTGCTCGTCTCCGGCGCGTTGTCCGTCCTGGTGCTGCTGGGCTCGGGCGCGGTCTGGGCGCTGCCGAACTACGCGGCCGGGCGGGTCGGCTCGGTGGACGCGGGCACGGTCGAGGCCGAGCCGCGCGGCGCGCTGAACATCCTGCTGGTCGGCGTGGACAAACGCGACAACCTGTCCCGCCGCAAGCAGAACGAGCTGCACCTGGGCCGCGAGGTCGGCCAGCGCACCGACACGATGATGCTGATCCACCTGTCCGAGGACCACGAGAAGATCACCGTGGTGAGCATCCCCCGCGACAGCTGGGTGAACATCCCGGGCAAGGGCACCCACAAGATCAACTCCGCGTACCAGTTCGGCGGGCCCAGGCTGACGGTGCGAACCGTACAGGAGGCCACCGGCCTGCCGATCAACCACTACGTCGAGGTCAACGTGCTCGGCTTCATCGAGGTGGTGGACGCCATCGGCGGCATCTCGGTGTGCACCCCGGTCCCGATCAACGACGTCAAGACCAAGTTCACCCTGCCCGCGGGCACCCACGAGCTCGACGGCGTCAGGGCCCTGTTCTACGCGCGCACCCGCGCGACCGCCCGCTCCGACCTCGACCGCATCGACCGCCAGCAGCAGGTCATCTCCGCCCTGCTCGACCGGGCGCTCAGCGGCGGCACCCTCGCCAACCCGGTACGGCTCACCGGCCTGATCAACTCCACCCTGCAGACGATCACCGTGGACAGCAAGCTCAGCGGCAACCTGCTGGGCCTCGCCGAGCAGCTCAGGGACGTCTCCACCGACGACGTCGCGTTCACCACCGTGCCCCTGGCCAACGTCGACTTCAAGACCCCCACCGGCGAGTCCGCCGTCCAATGGGACGAGGTCGCCGCCAAGGACCTGTTCCGCCGCATCAAGGCCGACGAGCCCCTGGTCAAGCCCACCAAGAAGGCCACCCCCAAGCCCGGTGCCGGCGGCTCCGCCACGCCGAGCCCCACCGCCGAGCCCCTGACGATCCCGCCGTCCCGCATCGCCGTACGGGTCTTCAACGGCACCGGCATCACCGGCCGCGGCGCCCGCACCCGCGAGGACCTGATCAAGGCGGGGTTCATGGTCCCGTCCCCGCCCGGAAACACCGCCACCACCGACTATCAGAAGACCGTCATCCGGTACGCCCCGGGCCGCGAGGACTCGGCCCGCACGGTCGCCGCCGCCCTCCCCGGCGCCGAGCTGCGCCAGGCGGACGTCGAGGGCATCGAGGTCATCGTCGGCCGCCAGTACCCGGGCGCCCGCAAGGTCACCGTCGCCGTCCCCACCGCCGCGGCCACTGCCGGCGCCTCCCCGTCCCCGTCGGCCCGCACGGCCACGCAGAACATCTGCAAGAAATGATCAGCCGACCGGGGTGAGCCAGTCGCGGTAACGGGCGTCGCGGCCGTGCGCGGCGTCCTCGTACGCGTTCCTGATCACCCTGGTCACCGGGCCCTCCGCGCGGCCGATCACGCGATGGTCGACGGAGGCGACCCAGACGACGCCGACGGCGGTGCCGCACAGGAACATCTCGTCGGCCGTGTAGAGCTCGCCGCGCATGATGTCCTGCCGCCGTACGGGGATGCCGAGGTCGGCGGCGAGCCGTTCGACGGTGTCCTGGGTGATGCCGGCGAGCGCCCCGGCGGCGGTCGGCGGGGTGACGAGGGCGCCGCCGACCACGAGGAACAGGTTGGCGGCGGTGCACTCGCTGACGTTTCCGGCGGCGTTGAGCAGCACGGCCTCGTCGAAGCCGGCCTCCAGGGCCTCGGCCTTGGCCAGCACGGAGTTCAGGTACGGGCCGGTGGCCTTGGCGATCGTGGGGACGACGGCGGGGTCGTTGCGGCGCCACGAGCTGGTCATCAGGCGGACGCCCTCGGCGAGGTAGGCGCCCCACTCCCAGGTGGCGATCGACACGCTGACCGGGCAGTCCCGGGCGGATATCCCCATCTCGCCGTAGCCGCGGTGGACGAGGTGCCGGATGTAGCAGGAGGTCTGGCCGTTGGCGGCGACCGTCCGCACGGTGGCCTCGCGCAGCGTCTCGTAGGAGTACGGCACGTCCAAGCCGATGATCTTCGCGCTGGCGTAGAGGCGGTCGAGGTGCGCGTCGAGCCGGAAGATGGCGGGGCCGTCGGGGGTGAGATGCGCCTTGGTGCCCTCCAGTACGGCCGTGCCGTAGTGCAGGGCGTGCGACAGCACGTGCACGCGGGCCTCGTGCCAGGGCACCAGGGCGCCGTCCATCCAGATCTTCTCGGCCTCGACGAGTTTCACCCGCGCCTCCAAGTGGCTTGTTCTCAGCTTCGATTCTGTGCCACTGACTGATGATTGGCCATGATATCCCGCGCCATGTCGGCCAGACAAGGGAGCGAGAATAGGCGCGTGGAGAGCGAGGATCTGGACGGCTTCGCCGTACTGGTGCGGGAGCGGCTGCGGCTGCGCGGCGGCGGGCGGTCAACCGGCCGGCGGCTGGCGGAGGCGCTGAGCGACCTGGCGAGAGCGGGCGCGCTGGCCCCCGGGGCGCGGCTGCCGTCGGAGCGCGAGCTCGCCCAGATGGTCGGCGTCAGCCGGGGCACCGCAGCAGCGGCCCTCAACGCGCTGTGCGAGGAGGGCCTGGCCGAGCGCCGCCACGGCAGCGGCACCTACCTGCGCCAGGCCGCCGCCCCGACCGGCTCGCCGTCCTTCTCCGGCCTGCTGCGCGCCGACGCCGTGCTGGCCGATCTGTCCATCTCGACCGTGCCCGACCCCTCCCACCTCGTGCTGCCCCCCATCGAGGTCGCCGAGTTGCTGCGCACCCCCAGCGGCCACGGCTACGACGCGATGGGCGACCCGAGGCTGCGGGCCCTGCTCGGCGGCGAGGTCCTGATCACCAGTGGCGGCCAGCACGGCATCGACCTCGCCGCCCGCGTCCTCCTGCGCCCCGGCGACCGCGTCCTGGTCGAGGACGCCACGTACGGGGGCGCCCTGACGGTCTTCAACCGCGTGGGGGCGCACGCCGTACCGGCCGACCTGACCGACCCCCGCGCCACCCGCGCCGCGATCGACCTGCACCGTCCCGCGCTCGTCTACGTCGTCAGCGTCGGCAACCCCACCGGCGACGTCCCCGACCTGCGCCACGTCGCCGAACTCGCCCGCGCCGCCGACCTGGTCCTCGTCGAGGACCGCAGCCTCGCCGACCTGGTCTTCGACGCCGATCCCCCCGAGCCCCTGGCGAACCTCCACCCGTACGGCACCGTCACCGTCAACACCCTGTCCAAATCCCTGTGGGGCGGCCTGCGCGTCGGCTGGCTCACGGCCCCCGAGCCCCTCCTCGCCCGCCTCGCCGAGGCCAAACAGGACAACGACCTCGCCACCAGCACCGTCGCCCAGCGCCTCGCCGCCGAACTCCTCCAGCTCAACCCCGTCGCCCGCTGGCGCGCCGAACTCGCCGCCCGCCGCGACCACTTCACCGCCGCCCTCGCCGCCGCCCTCCCCGACTGGACCTGGACCCCGCCCCGCGGCGGCCTCTCCCTCTGGACCCGCCTCCCCGGCGTCGACACCGACCGCTTCGCCACCCTCACCCGAGCCCACGGCGTCGCCGTCGCCCCCGGCTCCCTCTTCTCCCCCACCGGCCACCACCGCGACCGCCTCCGCCTCAGCTACGCCCTCCCCCCACCCCTCCTCGACCAGGCCGTCAAGGGCCTCACCGAGGCCTGGCACGCCCACCATCGCCGCTAGAAGCCCTACCAGCGCGAGAAGCGGGCACTCCAGGCGGCCGTACCGGTAGAGCCGACTCAGCCGAAGGCAGTGTCATCTCCACGTGGTCATCTTCCGCGTGAACATGGACGTCTTCAGCTTCGATCTCAGCTTCACCGCTCCTTCCGGAGAGGAGATCATCGACAGGCTGTACGAGACGGGGTGGGACGACGCCACCGTTTCCTTCGACCCTGTCAACGGTGGACACGGCATCGCCTCCTTCGACCGCGAGGCCGCGTCGGCGGCCGAGGCCATCGCGTCAGCCATCGCCCAGGGCACGATTGCCGGAGTCGAGGTGCTCGGAGTCTCGTGTCAGGAGTCTCCATAGAGGCGGTCGAGGCCCACGAGAAGAAGCCCGTCGTCGGCCGCGGCCCGCAAATCTTCGGTGAACCCGGCTCCGCCGTAGCAGGCCAACTTCGTCCCGCTGGTGTCATAGCCCTTCTCGGCGAGCAGGTCGCGGGCCCGGCTCAGCCGCTCGGCGTGGCGGCTGCTCATGACCTCGCCCCATTTGGCCTCGCCCAGGGAGAGGACCCGGCGGGGCCGCCCGGGTTCCTGTGCCGCGAGGACCACCACGTCGATCTCGATTTTGGTACGACGCGCCGGGTCGTTGACCACACCCGAGCCGACGTCGGCGGGAAAATCGCCGTACAGGCTCGCGTCGGCGTCACGGGCGAACTCGCGGCACAGGGCCTCGAAGTGCGGGCCGACGACCTGCGACAGGAAGCCGGGGAGCGCGGAGCGCCAGACCTGCTCCGCCCGGTAGCGCTCCAGTTCGGCCCAGCGCCGCCTCATGATCGCCTCATAGAAGGTGATCAGCGGCTCGACGATCCGGTACGTGAAGCGCCCGGGCCGGAAGAGGTCCGGCTCCCGTGCGATGAGGGCGCAGTCTTCCAACACGTTGAGCGGGTGGGTGATCTGGTCGGACTTCCGGCCGACGTAGTTCGCGATGCCGCCATTGGTGGTGTTCCCGCTGGCGATGGCCGCCAGGACGGAGTGGTAGAGGGCGGGGTCCCGGATGTCCGATTCCTCGGCCAGGAGGTAGCGCGCCTCGCGGAAGAGCGGCTTCTGCGGATTGAGGACGGTCCTGATCACCCACGAGTCGAAGTCCGCGAGGTCCTCGGGCGCGTCACCTTGGGTGAACTCGTACCGATAGGCAGGGGTTCCGCCCACGATCGCGTGAACCAGGATCGCCAGCCGGGGGTCGGAGATCCCCCAGAACGTCGCCGCGTCCCGGTAGCGAAACGGATGGATCACGAGTTCGAGGCCCGCTCGCCCCCTAAGCGGCGCCTGTCCCGCCAGGAGGTTTCCCATCACGGACATGGCCGAGCCGCACAGCAGCAACCGCACGCCGCTCTGCCTTCCACTGCCGCCCGGGCCCAGCTCCCGCTGGAGGATGGACGGCAGGCTGGGCGTCACGCGGGACAGGAACGGAAACTCGTCGATGACCACGGGAACCGGCCGTCCCTGAAAGCTTCGGAAGAGCTGGGTGATCGCGTCGTTCCAGTCCCGGAAGGGGTATTCGGCGACCTCACGGGTATGGCGCGTGAGCGCCTCCGCGAAGAGCCTGAGCGACTCCGCCTCGGTGGCCTCCGTGGCGGCGAAGTACATGCCGCCCGTCTCCTCGGCCAACGCCTGCAACAGGAAGCTCTTGCCCTGCCTGCGACGACCGCTGACGACGCCGAGAAGGGCGCCACCCGCCGGGCCGACCGAAGGCGTCCCGGCGGCGAACGATTCCAGCCCTTGCCACTCCCGAACCCGATCGAAGATCCGTTCCGGCTTTCGAATCACCGCTCCCCCGCAGGCTCGTCCTTACAGAACCATACTTCCCGGAAGTATAGTTCTGTGAACAGTAGATAACTCAAACGAGTGGACGGTAACGAGGCAGTACGGGTAAGTCCGCAGTCCAGACGGGCATGCCAACAGCTCATCGACCGGCGGCGCTAGTCGTCGTTGAGGCGTGGCTGGACCATGCGGAACTCGGACGGCGCGCCCGGGCCGCCGGGGCGGGCGGAGTACTCGGGGACTCCCACGCGGGTGAACAGCAGGGTGGCCAGGTCGTCCGGCTTGCCGAGCAGCGCGGGGACCTCCGTGTCGATGAAGGTCATCCCGGAGATTCCGGCGCCCAGCGCGTACGCGGCCAGATGCATCGCCGACGTCCAGCATGCCGTGATCGTGGGGCTCGACCGAGGGATACAAGAAGGTTCCTCTCCTCTCGGCGGTGGGTGGGGACAGATCGTGTCATCTGGCGTGGAGGGATCGCCCGCGATCGCCGTTATGTTCCTCGAAAACGGCTCGATCAGGCGCCATGGCGCAGTTACGCTTCTCCAACCGCATGCCGCCACCGACGCGTTTCCCTCAGGGAACGGCAAGGAGCGAGGAGACGTATGGCGATGCCCAAGAAGGGCTCACGGCTGTTCACTCTGGATGGCGTGGTCTACCGCTGGCGCGTTCGCCCCAACCCCACGCACAGCCCCGGCGGCAGGTTGGAGATGACCTTCCTGGTGGAACGCGCGGAGGACCCGCGCGCCGTGCTGCTGGTCAATCTGCCTTATGCCTGGCGCGATGAGCACATGGGGGAACAGATCGTCGCCGTTCGACCGGCCCTCGTGCGCGCCTGCCTGCGCAGGGCTCTCGCGGCAGGATGGGAACCGGATAAATCGGGCGCATCGTTCACCCTGCACATCAAGCAGGTAGAACTTTCCGGCATTATGGGCGAGACGCTGGCTTCGTCCACGCCTGTGCGTTGGCAGCGGAGCGGCGCGCAGGTGTGAGCGCCCCGTGACGGGCCGTGGGGACGTCGGAGGACTGACGAAAGTGGGTGTCCTGGTCCGCACCCGTGATCTTCCCGCCGCGCACAGGCGCGAGGAGTGGCTGAACGTGATCTGCGACGTGCTGGGCCCCCTCGACACGAAGATCGGCGTTGACGGCCCGCCCGACGGGGAGATCGCCGCCGACCGGCTCGGGCCGGTGGGCGTCGGCAGGGTGAAGACCTCGACGCCGCACAGCGTGCACCGCACCCCGCGGCTGATCCGCAGTTCCGATCCGGAACTGTACCGGGTGCTGCTGGTCATGTCGGGCAGCCCCATCGTGGTGCAGGACGGCCGGTCCACGCGGCTCAACGCGGGCGAGTTCGCGATCTATGACTTCGCCCGGCCGTACGACCTGGTGTACGACGCCGCGGTGCACCTGGCGGTGTTCAGTCTCCCGCGCGAGACGCTGGCCCTGCCGAAAGACGCCGCCGCGAACCTCACCGCCGTGCCCATCGGCGCCGACGACGGCACCGGAGCCCTCGCCGCGCCGCTGCTCCGCCGCGTCGCCCTCGACCTGGAGACGTACCGGCCCGCCACCGCCGCCCGCCTCTCCACCGTGGTGACGGACCTGGTGACCACGGCCGTCGCCGAACGCGCCGAGCGGTACGAGGCGGTCCCTGCCGAGTCACGCTCGCGCACACTGCTGCTGAGCATCCACGCCTTCATCGACCGGCACCTCGGCGACCCCACGCTGTCCCCCGCCGACATCGCCGCCGCGCACCATGTCTCCCTGCGCCAACTGCATCGCCTGTTCGAGACGGAGAAGACGACGGTGGCCGCCTGGATCCGGCAGCGCCGCCTGGAACGCTGCCGCAGGGATCTCGCCGACCCGGCCCTCCACGCCACCCCGGTCGGCGTCATCGCCGCCCGCTGGGGCCTGCCCGACTCGGCCCACTTCAGCCGGATATTCCGGCAGGCGTACGGCATGCCGCCCGCCGAGTACCGCCGTACCCGCCTGATGCCGCAGGTCTGAGCCGGACCGAAAGCCCGGCGCCGCGGAAGGCCCGGCGGAAATCCTGGCACGGAACGTCAAACGGGCGGCACCACAAGCCAAGCCCATAGGCGTCGCGCATCGGCACACTCACACTGCCCGCACCGTGCGGGCAATCCAGAACCGGGAGGATCCGAAAATGGCGCACACCTTGTTCGTCAACCTGCCCGTCGCCGACCTCGACCGTTCGAAGAAGTTCTTCACCGAGCTCGGCTTCTCCTTCTTCGGCATGACGGACGACATGGCCTCGGTCATCATCAGCGAACGCACCCAGGTCATGCTCCTCGCCCGGCCGACCTTCGCCACGTACGCCAAGACCGAGGTCGCCGATCCCAACACCACCACCCAGGTGATCCTCGTCATCGGCCTGGACAACCCGGCCGAGGTGGACGAATTCGTCGACAAGGCCCTCGCCGCCGGAGCGTCCGCCGTCGGCGAGCCGATCACCGCCGGCGGACGCTACCAGCGGGGCTTCGCCGACCCTGACGGCCACCAGTGGTCCGCCCTCTGCCTGGTCAACCCCGCCGGCTGAGGCCGCGCGCCCGCCATCTCATCGGTACGCGCTCATGCCGCGGACGACGCGGACGCCAACGCGCGCAGGTGCCGTGCGTCGTCCCGGCCGCGCTCCTGCTCCGGCAATGCCTGGAGTACCTGGTTGATGATGTGACGCCTCGCGGTCGTCATGACGCCCGTTTCGACGGACGCCACCGCGTGCGTGAGCCCTTCGCCGATGTCACGGCGTCTCCTCGGCCAGCTCACGAAACGTTGCCCCGCGGACGCCCGGCGTGACGTGACGGTTCGCGCGGACATTGCGTACTGAGGTCTCGCTTCGGATTCTCCCGCCGCTCGGTGAATTCGTTTCTCTGATGTGGAATTCAAATGCAAGAATCTCGCCGTGAAGATCTTGGTCAGGACGACGGTGGCAGGGATCAGCGTCGGGGCGTTCGTGGCTCTCTCGCTGGTTGTTTGGAAGTTGGCGATATCGCAAGCAGACGATGAGGTCAAAATTTTGTACCACGTGATGGTGGACGTGCGGTGGCGGCAGGCGTTGGTGGCGCCTGGGGTGCTGGTGGTCGGGTTGCTGATCGGTGGGTTGCTGCGCCTGCCGTTGTGGCCGGTCGTGGGACTTGTCGCGCCGATCACCGTGATCGTTCTCTTCTGGGCCGAGCCCTGGTTCGTCAAAGAGGTCGCCGAGGGCGAGACCGTTCTGCATTTCTTCTTCCTCGTCACGGTCGCGTACGTGGTGACGGCGTGGCTGTGTGCGCCCGGTCACAAGGTTTCGGGTGTCGTTGTCGCCGTAGGGATGGTTGTCGCGGCCGTGGCGATGCCGCTGGTGAATCACGTCGAGGGTGAATGGCTTCTGGTCCAGCGGTTGAAGGATTCGGGGGTGCCGCTGATCGCGCCGCAGCATCCTGATTTCCGTCTCGCCGGGCTGGCGGAATCGTACCTGCCAAAGATGCTGGCTTTGGAATACAAGTCGACGAGAAAGGACGGGCCCTCGCTCGAGGTTTACGTCAAGCCGGGGGAGGCCGTCACCTCCGGGACCGCCTGCGCCGCCTGGCGGGAAGGAGAGACCGATGTGGTCATCTCATGCCGTAGGACGGACTCTGATGTGTGGGTGGCGCACCTGGAGGGGGGTGACGTCCTGGTGTCCGCCAGATCGGGTGACGCGGTGGTACAGATGGCGAGTTGGGACATGACCAGGGCCGAGCTTGTCGCCGTGCTCCGCACGTTTCGCTCGGTGGCGGCCGAGCGGCTGGTCGCGCTCGTGTGATCCGCGGCCGGTCTTCGGACCGCGACAGCCGACAGCGGCCGCCCTCGCTTGATCGTGAGGCCTCCTACTTGAGGAGCTGGCGGGCCATGACCATGCGCTGGATCTGGTTGGTGCCCTCGTAGATTTGGGTGATCTTGGCGTCCCGCATCATGCGTTCCACCGGGTAGTCGCTGGTGTAGCCGTAGCCGCCGAGGAGTTGGACGGCGTCGGTGGTGATCTCCATGGCGGCGTCGGAGGCGGCGCACTTGGCGGCGCTGGAGAAGAAGGTGAGGTCGTCGGCGCGTTCGCCGTGCATGGCGCGTTCGGACTTGGCGGCGGCGGCGTAGGTGAGCTGGCGGGCGGCCTCCAGCTTCATCGCCATGTCGGCGAGCATGAACTGCAGGCCCTGGAACTCGGCGATGGGCTTGCCGAACTGCTTGCGCTCCTTGACGTAGCCGAGGGCGTAGTCGAGGGCGCCCTGGGCGATGCCGAGGGCCTGGGCGGCGATGGTGATGCGGGTGTGGTCGAGGGTGGCCAGGGCGGTCTTGAAGCCGGTGCCGGGCTCGCCGATCATGCGGGAGGCGGGGATGCGGCAGTCGTCGAAGTAGAGCTCGCAGGTGGGGGAGCCCTTGATGCCGAGCTTCTTTTCCTTGGCGCCGACGGAGAAGCCGGGGTCGCTCTTTTCCACGACGAAGGCCGAGATGCCGCGAGCGCCGATGCCGGGCTCGGTGACGGCCATGACGGTGTAGTACTCCGACACGCCCGCGCCGGTGATCCAGCGCTTGGTGCCGTTGAGCACGTAGTGGTCGCCGTCGCGTACGGCGGTGGTGCGCATGGACGCGGCGTCGGAGCCGGCCTCGGGCTCGGAGAGCGCGTAGGAGAACATGGCCTCGCCGCGGGCGACCGGCGGCAGGTAGCGCCGCTTGAGCTCCTCGGACGCCGACAGCAGCAGGGGGACGGTGCCGAGCTTGTTCACGGCGGGGATCAGCGACGAGGAGGCGCAGGCGCGGGCCACCTCCTCGATGACGATCACCGCGGCGAGGGCGTCGCCGCCCGCTCCGCCGTACTCCTCGGGGATGTGGATGGCGTGCATGTCCGCCTCCACCAGGGCCTGGTGGACGTCCCAGGGGAACTCCCCGCTCTGGTCGATCTCAGCGGCGCGGGGGGCGATCTTGTCTTCGGCGAGGGCGCGGATCGCCTGCCGAAGCATGGTGTGCTCGTCGAGGGGGGCGTAGAGAGGGAAGCTCATAGCCAGATAGTAGGACGTCCAACAAATGACACGGCAAGGGCCCCCGAATCGGCTTCGGGTCGTGGGTACGGCGGCGGGCGGTTCGCAGGGTGACGGCCCGTTCGGGTGGGCCGGTAGCATGCCCCGGCGACCTGCGCGCGAAGATGGGACCAAGTCACGATCACCGGTAAGGGTGGTCAACCCCGCGCGAGGAGAACGCGAGGAGTACAGGGAAGGAGCGCTCGTGCCCTACCGCCTCACAGTGCTGGGAACGGGATATCTCGGCGCCACGCACGCGGCGTGCATGGCGGAGCTGGGATTTGAGGTGCTCGGCCTGGACATCGACGCCGCCAAGATCGCCCAGCTCCAGGCGGGCGAGCTCCCGATCTACGAGCCCGGCCTGGAGGAGCTGCTCAAACGCAACCTCGACGCGGGACGGCTGCGCTTCACCACCTCCTTCGAGGAGGCGGCCGAGTTCGGCGACGTGCACTTCGTCTGCGTCGGCACCCCGCAGAAGCAGGGCGAGTACGCCGCCGACGTCTCCTACCTCGACGCCGTGATCGACTCCCTGGCGCCGCACCTCACCCGGGAGTGCCTGGTGGTGGGCAAGAGCACGGTGCCGGTGGGCACCGCCGCCCGCCTCGCCGAGAGGCTCGTACGGCTCGCGCCGGCCGGCGACCAGGTGGAGCTCGTCTGGAACCCCGAGTTCCTGCGCGAGGGCTTCGCCGTCGACGACACCCTGCGCCCCGACCGCATCGTGATCGGCGTCGCCTCCGAGCAGGCCGAGAAGATCATGCGCGAGGTCTACGAGCCGATGCTGTCGGAGGGCGTGCCCCTGGTCGTCACCGACTACCCCACCGCCGAGCTGGTGAAGTCGGCCGCGAACGCCTTCCTCGCCACCAAGATCTCATTCATCAACGCGATGGCCGAGGTCTGCGAGGCCGCGCACGCCGACGTCAGGCAACTGTCGGCCGCGCTCGCCTATGACGAGCGCATCGGCGGCAGGTTCCTCAACCCCGGCCTCGGCTTCGGCGGCGGCTGCCTGCCCAAGGACATCCGCGCCTTCATGGCCCGCGCCGGCGAACTCGGCGCCGACCAGGCCCTGTCCTTCCTGCGCGAGGTCGACGCGATCAACATGCGCCGCCGCGCCCGCATGGTCGACCTCGCCCGCGAACTCGCCGGCGGCTCCTTCCACGACTGCGTCGTCGGCGTCCTCGGCGCCGCCTTCAAGCCGAACTCCGACGACATCCGCGACTCCCCCGCCCTCGACGTCGCCGTCACCATCCGCCGGCAGGGCGGCAGCGTACGCGTGTACGACCCGGTCGCCCTGGAGAACGCCCGCCGCGCCCACCCCGAACTCGACTACGCCGACTCCGCCGAGGGCGCGGCCCGCGACGCCCACGTGGTGCTCCTGCTCACCGAATGGCGCGAGTTCGTCGAACTCGACCCCGAGAGACTCGGCCGGGTCGTCGCCGCCCGCAACATCGTCGACGGCCGCAACGCCCTCGACGCCGAGATCTGGCGGGCCACCGGCTGGCACTACCGCGCCCTCGGCCGCCCCTGACCGGGTCTCATGAGCACACCGGAGCCGGTTCGTCGGAGGGGCGGGGGAAGTCCATCCGGATGGAGTTGTCATCGGGCAAGGTGATCACCCGACGCTTGGGGTCCTCTCCGTAGCAGACGGGGATCATGAAATATCGGTTGTTGGTGTGAATGAGCAACCGCAGTCCCTCATACCGGAAGCGGTAGCGCGCCGTCTGGCCTGGACGCTGCGCAAGCACGGTCTCTGCGACGCCGGTGCCCTCGATGTGCAGGCGCTCGGGCGCGTACACGACCACGCTCGGAAGTCGGCGCAGGTCCATTTGGTATACCGCTTCAACTGTCTCTTTTTGCATGTATATGGCCCCTGCCCAACACAGGGAGAGGGCCAGCATGGCCACCAAGGCCAACGTCCAAAAGGTGTACAGCGACGGTGCTTCGGCCTTGGGAACGTGGTGGCCGCCCAGGGCCTGCAGGCGCACGGCGAGCGCCAATGATAGAGCCCCGATGAATATGCTGAGGGGAACGACCGGAAAATTAATATGGATATGCATGAGGCCCGCGCTGCCCAAGAACCCGACCAGGCACCCCACCACTCCCAGTGCCCTCGCTCCCCATGCCGCGCGGCGGGCGAGCTTGGGATGTGCGGCCAGCTTTGAGATGAGCAGCGCGTAGCCGGGTCCCAGAATCACGACCGGGATCAGCGCCCAGAGCAGCGGCCGGAAGGTTATATCAGGACCATAAAACATGTAATCCTGAAGGGAAAGGTCGAGAACATCGGAGGTAAGGCCGAATACGTTGTATTTCCCGCTCACCCGGATGTAACCGAAGTAAACGATCAGCGCGGTGATGATCGTCATCGGCGCGATGATCGGAAGCAGCAACTGCCAGGTCGCCAAACCATGGTTCCTCGACGGGCCACCGCGATTCGCTTCGCCGTCCTGGCCGCCCGCCGTTCTCGTCTCCTCGGCCATAGGCGTCAGGTCCGATCCGGCTCAACCGGATGGTCGCCGGGCTGCTCATCCCCCGGCGGAGGCTCATCAGGCGGGGGTCCGGTGTCCGTCTGCTCGGGTGGCGACACCTCCCCGGTCGGCTCTGGACCTGGCGAGGTGGTATCGGGTCCGGTGTCGGTCGGACTCGGCGGAGGCGCTTCGGTACCGGCCGGTGATCGCTCCGGGCTTCGCGGTCGCTCCTCCCGTTCCGGTGCCTCGCAAGACACCTCGGAACCTTCCGGTCTCACAATGGCGCACTTGCTGGCGTACTGTTCGGCCCTCTTCGGATCGACTTTGGCGAGCTTGTCGAGAGCGGTACGCACGCCATCGGAGTTCCCTTCGGCCGCATAACCGATCACCTGCCCGCTGAACAGGAGCGTCAACATTTGCGGGCGCACGGATCTCGGCAGGTATCCCTGCAAATCCTCGGCCTCACCCAGATCTTTCAGTCCTTCACGGGTCCGACCCAGGTTGATTTTCGCGACACCGCCGCACAGTCTGCAGACCGCCACCGTCTCCGGTTCGGTCTGTCCCGCGATTCGGTCCATCGAGACGGCCAGTGACCGGTACTCACCGGATCGCAATTTCCTATCGCATACCTTGTACGCCTCGAACGCAGGATCCGGAAGGTTCGCACCACCGTCTTTCGGCCACAGCTGCTCCTGGGGAGCCGCCACCCTCGCCTCAGGAGGGATGTCGGTCTGTGTGCTCTGTTCGCCATCGCCACACTCCACGACCAGCGCCAGTACGGCCACCGTCGCAACCAGGAACCGGCCCAATCTCTCCACAAGCACCCCCGAGCCCAACACGGACAGCGGAGTACATACCCCCTGAAGTAACTCGGACACGGTGGGTGACGACGGCGCGTCGCGGGCCGCACGAGGCGCTCAGGCGCCGCCGGTGACCACGGCCATGCCTGAGCCCGGCCGGGCCCTACGAGAGCGCGTTCAGCCGAGGGGCTCGCCCGTCGCCGCGCCAAGCGCTGCGGCCTCGCCGCGCAGTCGCTCGCCCTTGGCGTGGGCCTGGACCTTCAGGCTTTCCTGGAACTCCAGCATCTTGGCGCGTAGGGCCGCGTCGGAGGCGGCGAGGATGCGTACGGCGAGCAGGCCCGCGTTGCGGGCGTTGCCGACGGCGACGGTGGCGACCGGGACGCCCGCGGGCATCTGCACGATCGACAGCAGGGAGTCGAGGCCGTCGAGGTACTTCAGCGGCACCGGGACGCCGATCACCGGGAGGGGGGTGACCGAGGCGAGCATGCCGGGGAGGTGGGCGGCGCCGCCGGCGCCCGCGATGATGACCTGAAGGCCGCGGTCGGCGGCGCGGGAGCCGTACTCGATCATCTCCGTGGGCATGCGGTGGGCGGAGACGACGTCGGCCTCGAAGGGCACGCCGAACTCGGCGACGGCCTCGGCGGCCTGGCGCATGACCGGCCAGTCGGAGTCGCTGCCCATGACGATGCCGACGCGTGCCGTGGCGGTGGTCATCAGACGTACTCCCCGGTGGACAGGTGGACGGCGGCGTGGCGGGCGCGGGCGCGGACCTCGTCGAGGTCGTCGCCGAACGCGGTGACGTGGCCGATCTTGCGGCCGGGGCGGACCTGCTTGCCGTAGAAGTGGACCTTCACGCCGGGGTCGTGGGCCATCACGTGCTCGTAGCGGGAGAAGACGTCCGGGTCGGGGCCGCCGAGGACGTTCGCCATCACCACCACGGGGGCGGTCATCGCGGGCGAGCCGAGCGGCAGGTCGAGGACGGCGCGCAGGTGCTGCTCGAACTGGGAGGTGCGGGAGCCGTCGATCGTCCAGTGGCCGCTGTTGTGCGGGCGCATGGCCAGCTCGTTGACGACGACCTTGCCGCCCGGGAGCTGGAACATCTCGACGGCGAGCAGGCCGGTCACGTCGAGTTCCTTGGCGATGGTGAGCGCGATGCTTTGGGCGACCGCCGCGTCCTCGGGGTCGAGGCCGGGGGCGGGCGCGAGCACCTCGACGCAGATGCCGTCGCGCTGCACGGTCTCCACGACCGGGTAGCCGACCCCCTGCCCGTGCGGGGAGCGGGCGACGAGCACCGCCACCTCGCGCTCGAACGGCACGAACGCCTCGGCGAGCACCGGCGTCCCGGTGGCGAGCACCTCGCGGGCCTCCGCCGCGTCGGCGCACACCCACACGCCGCGGCCGTCGTAGCCGCCGCGCACCGCCTTGAGCACGACCGGCCAGCCGTGCTCCTCGGCGAACGCCTCGACCGCGGCCATCGGGTCCTGCGGGCCCACCGGGGCCCAGGCGGGGCAGGGCACGCCGAGCTCGGTGAGCCGCCGCCGCATCGCCAGCTTGTCCTGCGCGTGCACGAGCGCGTCCGCGCCGGGGCGTACGGCGAGGCCCGAGGCGGCGAGGGCGCGGATGTGCTCGGTGGGCACGTGCTCGTGGTCGAACGTGATCGCGTCACACCCCTTGGCGAATGCCCGCAAATCGGAAATGTCGCGGTAATCGCCGAGGCGTACGTCGGCCACGACCCGGGCGGCGCTCTCGTCGCGAGCGCCCGCCAGCACGCGCAGCTCGACCCCGAGCGCGATCGCGGCCTGCTGGGTCATGCGCGCGAGCTGCCCGGCCCCGACCACGCCGACCACGGGCCCCAGAGGGGGGACGCCGACGCCGGACACCGTGTCTCCGCTGGTGGTTCGACCTGTCACGAGATCTCAGCCTACCCAAGCGCGCCGATCCGGATTTCCCTGCCCATATGTGGGCCCGTACGTGGACCAGTATGTGAGCCCGGATGTGAGCCCGGATATGGGCCGGATGTGGGTCCGTACGTGAGCCAGTATGTGGGCCGTACGTGGGCCGGATGTGGGGCACGATCGGGTAGCTCTTCCGGCGGTCGCGCCCGCGAGGGCCGCAGCCGCAGCATAATAGGCAACCCGCCCATATCTCCGATGCGGGCGAGATCAGCAACATCCCGGCCAAGGTTCTTTGGAGCCGCCCCGCCAGGACCGTCCCCGGGCACCGGTAGCCTGGGATGACCGGCTCCGACGCGAGCGCCCCGGCCACCCGGTCAGGAAAGGATCCCGTAGACCGTGCTACAACTCCGACGCCTGTACGAGCGATTCGCCGTACTCGTGCATGAGATGGCCAAGTTCGGCACGGTCGGGGCAGCGATGTTCGTCATCGACTGGGGGTGCACGAACTTCTTCCGGTACGTCCTGGAGGTGGGGCCGCTGACCTCGAAGGGCGTCGCCACGGTCATCGCCGCGACCCTCTCCTATGTCGCCAACCGCTACTGGACCTGGCGCAACCGCGAGAACTCCGGCCTGGCGCGCGAGTATGTCCTGTTCTTCGTGCTCAATGGCATCGGTTTGCTGATCTCGCTGCTGGTCATCGGCTTCGTGGAGTACACGCTCAAGCTCCAGACCGTCCTGGCCTACCAGACCTCGATCGTCATCGGCACCGGTCTCGGCACGCTGTTCCGCTTCTGGTCGTACAAGAAGTGGGTCTTCCTCCCGCCGGACCTGCCGCCGGTCGATCCGCACACCGGCCTCCCGGAGGCCGAGGCCGAGGCGGACCCCGGGCCCGCGCCCCGCACCGCCGTCTCCCACCCCGCCTCACACCCCGTCTCCCAGCCGGTGTCCCAGCCGGTCTCCCAGTCGGCCTCGAACCCGGCCGACTGACGATCCGTCAGGCGGGCCCGCTCACCACGCGGTAACGCTCCTGGTCCCCGACCGGCCGCAGGAAGACCGCGAAGGCCGCCGGGCACCGGCGTACCAGCTCAAGGCGGCCGCCGTCGGCGACGGCGAGGGCGCGGGCGAGCGTGAGGCCGAGGCCGGTGCCGCCCCCGCCGCTCACGTTGCGCTCGAAGACGCGCGCCGCCAGCTCCTCGGGTACGCCGGGCCCCTCGTCGGCCACCTCGATCACGATGGAACGTTCCCCGCTCGTGGTGGTGATGGTGACCGTCCCGTCGCCGTGCTCCAGCGAGTTCTCCAGGAGCGTGGAGATCACCTGGCTGAGGCCGCCCTCGGTGGCGAGCGCGCTCAGGCCGCGCTCCCCGGCCAGCGCCAGCCGCCGCCCGGCCCGGCGGAAGGCCGGCTCCCACTCGGTGAGCTGCTGGTCCAGCACCGAGTCCACCTCCAGCGGCCCGGCCTGGGCGTACCGCTGCCGACGCGCCGCCGCGAGCAGCTCGTCGATCACCGCGGTGAGGCGCTCGACCTGCACGATCGCCGCCTCGCCCTCCTCGCGTACGACGGCGGGCTCGTCGGCGGCGGCGACGATCTCCTCCAGGCGCATGGTGAGCCCGGTCAGCGGCGTGCGGAGCTGGTGGGAGGCGTCGGTGGCGAACTCCCGCTCCCGGCCGAGCAGCTCGGAGATGCGCGTGGCGCTGCGGTCGAGCACCTCCGCCACCCGGTCCAGCTCCTGGATGCCGTAGCGGTGGCGGCTGGGCCGGGCGTCGCCCGAGCCCAGCTTCTCGGCGATCGCGCCGAGGTCCTGCAAGGGCAGCACGAGCCGGCGCGACTGCACGATCGCCAGCCCGACCGCGACGGCGAGGGCCGCGAACGCGAGCGCCACGATGAACAGCAGCCGCGCGCGCACGTCGGACTCGATCTGGTGGGCGTCCCTGCTCACGCGGACGTAGACGCCGCTCTCGGACTGCACCTCCTCGGTGATCTGCCGGTCCTCGGGCGGCGCCGTGCCCGCGATGATCGGGGCGCTGCCGGAGATGAAGATCTGGATGTACCGATCCGGATAGTCCCGTTCCAGGTACTCCGGTGTGATCGGTTGCTCCTCCATGCGGGCGTACTCGACCGCGCCGAGCAGCCGCGTGGCCTCGCCCCGCAACTCCTGGACGGCCTCGTCATAAATGAGACGGCTGACGACCACCCCCAGGGGCACACCGAGCAGCAGCACCGCGATGGCCGCGACGACCAGCGTGGAGGAGAGCAGACGCCGCCGCACCCGCCCCCCCTACTCACGCTCGAACCGGAAACCGACTCCCCGGACGGTCGTGATGTATCGCGGCTTCGCCGCGTCGTCGCCCAGCTTCCTCCGCAGCCAGGAGATGTGCATGTCGAGCGTCTTGGTCGAGCCCCACCAGTTGGTATCCCACACCTCCCGCATGATCTGCTCGCGGGTGACGACCTTGCCGGCGTCGCGCACGAGCACGCGCAGCAGGTCGAACTCCTTGGTGGTGAGGTGCAGCTCCTTGTCGCCCATCCAGGCGCGCCGGGAGTCGGCGTCGATGCGCACCCCCTGCACCACCGGTGTCTCGGATGTGCCTCGCCGCAGCAGGGCCCGGACGCGGGCCAGAAGCTCGGCGAGACGGAACGGTTTGGTCACATAGTCGTCGGCCCCGGCGTCGAGTCCGACCACGGTGTCCACCTCGTCGACCCGTGCCGTCAGAATGAGCACGGGTGTGCCGTGTCCCTCGGCGCGGATCCGGCGGGCCACTTCGAGCCCGTCCATCTCCGGGAGACCGAGGTCAAGAACGATGAGATCGACGCCACCGGACAGAGCCCTCTCCAGGGCCTGCGGGCCGTCGGGGCTCACCTCCACCTGATAGCCCTCCCGGCGCAACGCGCGCGCCAACGGCTCAGAGATCGAGGTGTCGTCCTCGGCGAGAAGTACGCAGGTCATGAAGCGATCGTATGACCTTAGGCGATCGTTTCCCGGCTACAGCGCGCGGTTTGACTCGCCGTTGACCCATCAATTGACCTGGGCAAACACTGACAAATAAGAGCCACATGGGGTGTATCGCCGCGGCCGCTCCGGCTCCGGGAGCGGGCCGCGACGGGGCAAGGCCCGGGGGTTCGGTCGTCGGCTCAGTCATCCGCCGAACGGGGCTCGGCGTACCGCTGGAGGTACAGCGGCTCGCCGAGGCGCTCGATCAGCTGCAGCTCGGTCTCCAGATAGTCGATGTGCTTCTCCTCGTCCTCGAGGATGTCCTCGAAGATGCGGGCGGAGGTGATGTCGCCCGTCTCGCGCATCAACCGGATGCCGGGCCGCAGCCGCTCGACCACGCTCAGCTCGATGTCAAGATCGGCTCGGATCTGCTCGGGTACGGTCTGACCGATGTGCAGCGTGCCGAGCCGCTGGTAGTTCGGCAGGCCCTCAAGGAACAGGATGCGGTCGGTCAGCCGCTCGGCGTGCCGCATCTCGTCGATCGACTCGGCCCTGGTGTAGGACGCGAGCTTGGTGAATCCCCAGTTCTCCTGCATCTTGGCGTGCAGAAAATATTGGTTGATCGCGGTCAATTCGGACGTGAGTTGCTCGTTGAGCAACGCGATGATCTCTGGGTCGCCCTGCATTGCGATGCCTCTTCTCCCCGTGGTCCTGCGCGGGGACGCCGTGGGCGCACGCCGCGCGGCACCGCCACGGCGGCGCCGGAACGCTCTCTCCCCACACCCCCGAACGGGTCCCTAGGTGGTCACCACCAATTCACTCGACGACTTCAGGATCGCACATATTTTCCGCACACAGATCGCGCAGTCCCCACCCGCCCCGGTGGTGTCGCGGATCTGCTTGGCCCTCGTCGCGCCCGCCGCGATGCAGTCGCGGATCTCGCTCTCGGTGACGGCTCGGCAGACGCAGACGTACATGGTGCGGTCGGGGCCTTTCGCAACAGGAGAAGTGTCGAGGGGAGAGGCACAGGCCTTTAGGTAAGGCACACCTAAGATAGCGCAGCAAGGTTAGGCTTGCCTATGCGGGTCGGGTGATTTTTTGGGATAAACCCGACATCCTGAGCCTCTGCCCCTCGTGGTACCCCTCCGTCGTGCCCCTTGTCGCCCCTACAGCTCGACCACCGAGCGCAGCACCTCGCCGCGGTGCATCTTGGCGAACGCCTCCTCCACCTGGTCCAGGCCGATCGTCTCGCTGACGAAGCCGTCCAGGTTGAGCCTGCCCTGCAGGTACAGGTCGATCAGCATCGGGAAGTCACGCGACGGCAGGCAGTCGCCGTACCAGGACGACTTCAGCGAGCCGCCCCGGCCGAACACGTCGAGCAGCGGCAGCTCCAGCGTCATCTCCGGCGTGGGCACGCCCACCAGCACCACGGTCCCGGCCAGGTCGCGGGCGTAGAACGCCTGCTTGTACGTCTCGGGCCGACCGACCGCCTCGATGACCACGTCGGCGCCGTTGCCGCCGGTGAGCTCGCGGATCGCCTCCACCGGGTCGGTCTCCCGCGAGTTGATCGTGTGCGTCGCGCCGAAGCCCTTGGCCCACTCCAGCTTGCGGTCGTCCACGTCCACCGCGATGATCTTCGCCGCGCCCGCCAGCGAGGAGCCCAGGATCGCCGCGTCGCCCACGCCGCCGCAGCCGATCACCGCCACCGAGTCGCCACGGGTCACGCCGCCGGTGTTGATCGCCGCGCCGAGGCCCGCCATCACGCCGCACCCGAGCAGGCCCGCCACCGCCGGACGCGCCGCCGGATCGACCTTGGTGCACTGCCCGGCCGCCACCAGCGTCTTCTCCACGAACGCGCCGATGCCGAGCGCCGGGCTCAGCACGGTGCCGTCGGCGAGGGTCATCTTCTGGCTCGCGTTGTGCGTGGCGAAGCAGTACCAGGGCCGCCCGCGCAGGCACGCGCGGCAGTTGCCGCACACCGCGCGCCAGTTGAGGATCACGTAGTCACCCGGCTCGACCGAGGTCACCCCGGGGCCGACCGCCTCGACCGTGCCGGCCGCCTCGTGGCCGAGCAGGAACGGGAAGTCGTCGTTGATGCCGCCCTCGCGGTAGTGCAGGTCCGTGTGACAGACCCCGCACGCCTGGACGTTCACCACCGCCTCGCCCGGTCCCGGGTCGGGGACGTGAACCTGCTCCAGGCTCACGGCCTCGCCCTTGCCCTTGGCGATCACACCTTGCACGTCGTACGGCATTGCTGCACCTCACTTGTCCTCGCCGGTCCTCTCCGGACCGGATGGGTCCGGATCACCGTGCTCCCTCGCCGGCCTGTGCCACCGGTTTCCCGGCGGGCTTCCCCACATGCTCCTCGTCGGGCGTTCGCGCCCGCAGGACATACGGCTGGATCACGCCGAACCCCCGGGCCGGCCTGCGTCTGATCTTGCTGATCTCCAGGCCCGGCACGCCGGTCAGCCCGTCCGCCATGCCGGAGTCTATGATGATCGTCCCCGGCCGGGCGATGGCCGTGAGCCGAGCCGCCAGATTCACCGTCGGACCGAACACGTCGCCCATCGTGGGCAGGATCGGGCCGTACGCCAGGCCCACCCGTACGTCCGGCCCGTCGGCGTTCGCGCGCGCGGCGTCGGCCAGGTCGAGCGCGATGCCCGCCGCCGTGGCCGGGTCCCCCGCGGTGAACAGCACCTCGTCGCCCAGCGCCTTGACCAGCCGCCCGCCCCGGGCGGCCACCACGTCCGAGGCGCGGGACTCGAAGCCCTCCACCAGCTCGGCGAGCGCCGAGGAGTCCAGGTCACGCGAGTACCGCGTGAACGCGACCAGGTCGGCGAAACCGACCGCCAGCGTGATCCGGGCCGAGGATGGGTCGGCGACGAGCTCGGCCGAGGCGGACAGGCGGGTGGCGACGGCGGCGAGCTGCACCCGCCAGACGTGCACCAGCAGGCGCTCGAAGTCCGGCAACAGCAGCCCGGCCGTCTCCAGCAGGCGGCCGAGCTCCCCGTCGCCCGCGTCCGCCAGCGAGTCCAGCACGATCTCGGCCTGCCACTGCGCGAGCCGGGCCGTGGTCTGGCCGAGCGCCCGCGCCATGCGTACCACGATCTTCTCGTCGAGCAGGCCCGCATCGAGCAGCACTCCGATGCGGCGCAGCGCGTCCACGTCGGCGTCGCTGAAGGCGACCGCGTCGTCGGCGGGCGCGGCGAAGCCCAGGGCACGCCAGATCCGTGCGGCCAGCTCCGATGGGACTCCCGCGGCCTCGGCGACCTGGAGCCGGGTATAGCGGGCAGGCGGGCCGAGGAACAACCGCTCGATGTCCTCCGTCGTCGGCCGCTTCGCCGGAACTTCGCTCATTGTCTCGCTAAATCATTTGTCGCTGGTAGATGTGAGTCACCGTCCGTCTATCTCACCATCTGACGCGTCCTCGACGAGGCGGAACAGCTCGGCGCGCACCGTCTGGATGCTCGGGATGTCCGCCAGCTTGATCTCGCCGGCGTCGGAGGCCGACTCCACCACCAGGGTGCCGCACCCGAGGATGCGCTCCAGCAGCCGCTGGTCGGAGCTCACGCTGTTGACCTTCGCCAGCGGGATGTCGTCGTCGGACTTGTTCAGGATGCCGGTGCTGATGTTGAACCGGTGCGTGGTCAGCGTGTACGACGTCGTCACCCACCGCAGGTACGGCACGAGCGCCCACCAGATCAGCAGGATCACGGCGACCACCGCGACCCCGATCCGGACGTACGACGTGTACGGCTCGCCGCCCGGAATGAAGAGAAACGCCGCCACGCAGGCCGCGAGAAGCACGATGACCGCGAGAACCGGCAGAATCAGCCGCTTCCAGTGAGGGTGGAACGAGAGAACGACCCGCTCCCCCTCCGTCAGGTGATGGTCGGGGAGTCCCATGCGGCACATCGTGGCATGTCCGGACCGTTCGCGTCTGCCCCAATCCCGCCGCTCAGGAGGCGGGCCGTACGTGCACGACCTCCCCGGCGCTCACCGCGCGCTCCTCGCCGTCGTCGTCGCGGACCAGCAGCCGCCCGGACGCGTCCACCCCGGTGGCCGTCCCGGTCAGCCGCCGACCGCCCGGCAGTTCCACCCTCACCCGGCGGCCGATCGTGGCGCAGGCGGCGAGGTAGGCGGCCCGCAGCCCCGCCGCCTCGGCGTCGCCGCCCGCCGCCGTCCAGTCCCGGTAGTGCCGCTCGATCTCCCGCAGCACCGCGCGCAGCAGCGGGTCGCGGTCGGTGCACGCCGCCTTCTCCACGGCCAGCGACGTGGCCGTCTCGACCGGTAGCTCGTCCTCGCGCAGGCCGACGTTGAGGCCGACGCCCACCACGATGGCCGCGCCGCCGTTCCCCTCGACCCGCCCCTCGACCCGTTCCGCTAGGACCCCGGCCAGCTTCCGCTCGCCGACCAGCAGGTCGTTGGGCCACTTCAGCCGCACGTCCACCTCGGCGATCCGCCGTACGGCGGTGGCGGCGGCGACGCCGGTCAGCAGCGGCAGCCAGCCCTGCGCGGCGGCGGGCGCCGACGGCCGCAGCAGCACCGAGAACATCAGCGCCGAGCGCGGCGGCGCCGCCCAGCTTCGCCCCAGCCGCCCGCGCCCGGCCGACTGGAACTCGGCGACCAGCACGCTCCCCTCGGCCGCCCCCGCCCGCGCGGCCTGCGCCAGATCGGCGTTGGTCGATCCCGTCGTCCGCACGACGGCGATCGACGTCCAGAGCGACCCGGGCCGCACCAGCGCCCGCGACAGCGCGGCCTGCGACAACGGCGGCCGTCCGAGATCGGTGTAAGGCGACTCGTCCACCCGCCCATCCTCTCGCGCCGACGCGTCACCCGGTGTTCTGCAGCCCGGCCGCCACGCCGTTCACCGACAGCAGCAGCAGCGTGGACAGCCGGTCCCGCTCGTGGTCGGTGAGCTCGGCGTCGGCGCGCAGGGTCGACAGGGCGCGCAGTTGCAGGTGAGAGAGGGCGTCCACGTAGGGGTCGCGGAGCTGGACCGCGCGGGACAGCACCCGCCGGTTCTCCAGCAGCCGCGTGTGCCCGGTCACCTCGAGCACCAGCCTGCGGGTGAGGTCGTACTCGGCGAGCACCTGCGCGGCGAAGTCCTCCCGGCCGCCGAGCGCGAGGTACCGCTCGGCGATCGCCCGGTCGGTCTTCGCCAGCGACATCTCGGCGTTGTCGAGCATCGAGTTGAACAGCGGCCACTCGGCGTATGCGGCGCGCAGCTCCTCCAGCTCGTCCACGGCGGCCAGGCCGCTGCCGAGGCCGTACCAGCCGGGCAGGTTGACGCGGGTCTGCGCCCAGGCGAACACCCACGGGATCGCCCGCAGGTCGTCCAGGGAGCGCGGCGCGCCGAGGCCGCGCCGGGGCGGCCGGGAGCCGAGCCGCAGCGACCCGATCTCCTCAAGCGGGCTCACCAGGGCGAACCACTCGGGGAACCCGGGCGCCTCGGTGAGCGCGCGGTAGGCGCGTTCGGATGCGTAGGCGACCCGGTCGGCCAGGGCGCGGAACCGCCCGGCGGCCTTGCGGGCGCGGTCCTCGACCGAGGGGGTGGAGGCGAGCATGACCGCGTTGGTGACCTGCTCGATGTGCCGCCGCGCGATCGCCAGGTGCCCATACCTGGCGAAGATCACCTCGCCCTGCTCGGTGACCTTGAACCGCCCGGCCACCGATCCGGGGGCCTGGGCGAGCACCGCACGGTTCGCCGGGCCGCCGCCGCGGCCGAGCGCGCCGCCGCGGCCGTGGAAGAGCGTGAGCCGTACGTCGTTGGCGACCGCCCACTCGGCCAGCTCGGCCTGCGCGTCGTGCAGCTTCAGCGTTGCGGCGGCCGGGCCGACCTCCTTGGCCGAGTCGGAGTAGCCGAGCATGACCTCAAGCCGCCGGCCGTTGGCCTCCAGCCTCCGCCGTACGGCCGGCAGTTCGAGCATGCCGGTCAGCACGTGCGGCGCGTTGTCGAGGTCCCGTCCCGACTCGAACAGCGGCACCACGTCGAGCACCGGGGCCCGCTCGCCGAGGGCGTGCTCGGCGAGCTCGTACACGGCGGCGACGTCCTCGGCCGAGGTGGTGAACGACACCACGTAGCGGCTGCACGCGGCCACGCCGAAGCGCTCCTGGATCCAGCCGATCGTGCGGATGGTGGCGAGCACCTCCTCGGTGCGCTCGGACGGCGTGCCGCGCCGGATCTCCGCCAGCGCCGCCGCGTGCACCTGGGAGTGCTGGCGCACCTCCAGCTCGGCCAGGTGGAACCCGAACGTCTCCACCTGCCAGATCAGATGCTGCAACTCGCCGTACGCCTGCCGCACCGCCCCGGCGGCGGCCAGCGACGACTGGCACAGCCGCAGGTCGGCCAGGAGCGCCTCGGGCGAGCGGTAGGCGAGGTCGAGGTCGCGCCGCCGGGTCGCGGCGATGCGCGAGGCGATGAACAGCAGCCACTGCCGGTGCGGCTCGCGGGGCGAGCGGGTGGCGAGCTCCGACACCATGTCGGGATGGTCGGCCTCGGCCTGGGCGAGCGCGGCGCGCAGCTCCGCCGACGGCGGCGTGTACCCGGCGGACGCGGTGAGCCCGCGCCCGATGCGGGTGGCGGCGTTCTCCAGCGCGATCAGCACGTGCTCGGCCTGGATGAGCAGCGCCTCGCGGGTCTTCTTCGCGGTGACGTTGGGGTTGCCGTCCCGGTCGCCGCCGATCCAGCTGCCGTACCGGATGAACGGCCGGGCGAGCGGCGCGCGGGCGCCGGTGCCGTCGGCGAGCGCGTCGTCGAGCGAGCGGTAGATCAGCGGCACCACGCGGAAGAGCGTCTCGTCGAACATCGACATCGCGGTGCGGACCTCGTCGAGCGGGTCGAGCGGGGTCGATCGGAGCTGGGCCGTACGCCACAGCAGGTCGATCTCCTCCAGCAGCCGCCGCCGGGCCTCGCGGCGCTCGCTCGCCCCCGCGCCCGGCGCGTTGTACGCGTCGAGCTGCGCGCCGATCCGCTGGATCGCGGTGACGACCGCGCGGCGGCGGGCCTCGGTGGGGTGCGCGGTGAGCACCGGATGGTAGACGAGGTTGTCGACCAGCTCCTGCAGCCGCTCCGGGCCGAGGTCGTGGCGCACCTCGCGCACGGCCTGGGCGAGCGACTCGGGCTGTACGGCCTCGCCGGTGTCGCGCTGCCGCAGAATCCGGATGCGGTAGTGCTCCTCGGCCAGGTTGGCGAGGTGGAAGTAGCACGTGAACGCGCGGGCGATCTGCACCGCGCGGTCCAGCGGCCACGCGGCCACCATCGCCGTGATGTCGTCGAGGCTCTCGGGCGAATCGCCGCGGCGCGCGGCGATCACCGCCTTGCGCAGCCGCTCGACGTCGTCGAGTAGATCCGGTCCGCCGCTCTCGGCGAGGACCTGTCCCAGTAGCTCACCGAGCAGCCGCACGTCGGCCCGAAGCTCGTCGGGCATCTCGGCGACCGCGCTCTGCCTGCCTACGGCCATGCTCGAAGGGTAGCGAGTCGCCTCAAAGGAGCAGAGACCGGTCTCGCAAAGTGGACTAGACCACTGGTCAGCGTAGATTTCCGGCAAACCGACCCGTCCGGCCCACCGCAGGGCCGCGCGGCCCCGGCGATTACGCTGTGCCTCATGACCGCTGAGCCCGTCCCGGAACCGATCGACATCCACACGACCGCGGGCAAACTCGCCGACCTGCGACGGCGGCGGGAGGAGGCGCTGCACGCCGGCTCGGCCCGCGCGGTGGAGAAACAGCACGCCAAGGGCAAGATGACCGCGCGGGAGCGGATCGAGGCGTTCCTCGACCCGGGGTCGTTCGTCGAGTTCGACGAGTTCGCCCGGCATCGGGCGCACGCCTTCGGCATCGACGCGAACCGGCCGTACGGGGACGGGGTGATCACCGGGCACGGCACGGTGAACGGGCGTCCGGTGGCGGTGTTCAGCCAGGACTTCACGGTCTTCGGCGGCTCGCTCGGCGAGGTGTACGGCGAGAAGATCGTCAAGGTGATGGACTACGCGCTCAAGGTCGGCTGCCCGGTCGTCGGGATGAACGACGGCGGCGGGGCGCGCATCCAGGAGGGCGTGGTCGCGCTCGGGCTGTTCGCGGAGATCTTCAAGCGGAACGTGCACGCCTCCGGGGTGATCCCGCAGATCTCGCTGATCATGGGCCCGGCCGCGGGCGGCGCGGTCTACTCTCCCGCTTTGACCGATTTTATTTTGATGGTGCGAGAGAAATCGCACATGTTCATCACCGGGCCGGACGTGATCAAGACGGTGACCGGCGAGGAGGTCACCTTCGAGGAGCTCGGCGGCGCGCGCACCCACGGCTCCCGGTCCGGCGTCGCGCACGTCGAGGCCGAGGACGAGGCCGACTGCCTGGAGTTCGCCCGCGAGCTGCTCGGCTACCTGCCCTCCAACAACCTCGACGAGCCGCCGGTCTACGACGCCCCCGCCGACCTGGAGATCACCGACGAGGACCGCGAGCTCGACACGCTCATCCCGGACTCGGCGAACCAGCCGTACGACATGCACGAGGCCATCCGGCACGTGCTCGACGACGGCGAGTTCCTGGAGATCCACGCCGGCTTCGCGCCCAACATCATCGTCGGCTTCGGCCGGGTCGAGGGCCGCTCGGTCGGCGTCGTGGCCAACCAGCCCATGAGCCTCGCCGGTACGCTCGACATCGACGCCTCCGAGAAGGCCGCCCGGTTCGTCCGCACCTGCGACGCGTTCACCATCCCGGTGCTCACCTTCGTCGACGTGCCCGGCTTCCTGCCCGGCACCGACCAGGAGTGGAACGGCATCATCCGGCGCGGGGCCAAGCTACTGTACGCGTACGCGGAGGCCACCGTGCCGCTGGTCACCGTCATCACCCGCAAGGCGTACGGCGGGGCGTACGACGTCATGGGCTCCAAGCACCTGGGGGCCGACGTCAACCTCGCCTGGCCGACGGCGCAGATCGCGGTGATGGGCGCGCAGGGCGCGGTCAACATCCTCTACCGGCGCGAGCTGGCCGTCGCGCAGGACCCGGACGCCGAGCGGGCCCGGCGGGTGCGGGAGTACGAGGACGCCCTCGCCAATCCGTACCTGGCGGCCGAGCGCGGCTACGTCGACGCCGTGATCCTGCCGTCGGAGACGCGGGTGGAGGTCGTCAAGGCGCTGCGGGCGCTGCGCAACAAGCGCAGGACGCTGCCCCCGAAGAAGCACGGCAACATCCCGCTTTGACACCTCGGCCCTTACTCCCTACGGTGTTTGTCACCGAGCGCTCTTGGCCGGTCGCGCATGGTCAATGGCGTTCCGGACGGCTGGCGGTCCGCCGGGAGGCGGGCCGGGAGAGGAGGGCCAGGTGGCCGAAGGCGACGAGATCGTCGAGGGTCCGCCCCGCCTGCGGGTGATCCGGGGCGACGCCACGCCCGAGGAGCTCGCCGCGCTCGTCGTCGCGCTCGCGGCGAGGGCCGCGCCCGCGCCGCCGGAACCCGTGCGCGCCCGGGACAACTGGAGAAGGCCCCTGTTGCGCGCCCCGCTGACGCACGGCGCGGGAGCCTGGAGGGCCAGCGCTCTCCCCCACTAGATGCCCGGAAGTGGGTGTCAAGTAGTCCAAGAGTTGGGACTATCTAAAAAGGGGGCGCAGCAAGCCGACCGCATACGGAAGACGAGGCCTGGAGGAGAGCATGGCCACCCCGGACCTCACGGCCCATCCGGTAGCCGCGAAATACGCGATTCTCGTGGACGTGGGCTACCTCTATGCCGCAGCCGGCGAGGTCCTGCTCGGGGCCAAGGAGCGCAAAGAGTATCGGGTGGCGGCCGACGAACTCATCCAGGCGCTGAAGAAGCACGCGATGGAACGCATCCCCGGCGAGCTGCTGCGCGTCTACTGGTACGACGCCGCCCGCGACCGCGTGCCCACCGTCGACCAGCGCGTCATCGCCCAGCTTCCCTGGGTCAAGGTACGGCTCGGCAACCTCAACGCCCGCGGCCAGCAGAAGGGCGTCGACGCCCAGATCCGCAGCGACCTGGAGGCCCTCGCCCGGCACCACGCCGTCACCGACACCGTGCTCATCGCCGGCGACGAGGACATGGTGCCCGCGGTCGAGGCCGCCCAGGCGTACGGGGTGCGCGTGCATCTGTGGGGCGTGGAGCCCCCCTTCGGCACCAACCAGGCCGAGCGCCTGGTGTGGGAGTCCGACACCGTGGAGATCCTCGGCGCCGACTTCCTGCGCAACTACTTCAGCCGCGCCCCGCAGCCGGTGGCCCCCGCGCCGTCGCCGCCCTCCCCCGCCCAGGTGTTCGCGGGCCGTACCCCGATCGTCAAACCCCCGGCCAAGGCCCCGATCGGCCAGGTCACCAAGCTCGGCCCGAGCCGCCCGCGCGTCGAGGAGGTCGGCGAGCACGTCGCGCAGAAGTGGATCCTCACCCGGGGCCGCGACAACATCCGCGACCTGCTGCCCGGCCCGATCCTGCCCACCGTCATCGACACCGAGCTGCTGATCGAGGCGGAGAAGGAGCTGGGGCATTCGCTGCGCCCCTACCCGGAGGCGCGGGTGTGGCTGCGCGACGGCTTCTGGGCGCGCGTCTACCGCGAGTTCGACCTCGGCGTGGGCGTCTCCTCCAAGTGACCGCCCGCCCGTGCCGGGGCCGGACGGCGAGGTCCGATTCCCGCCAGCGCCGTGGGCTGAACTGCGGATAGCGTCGAAGACGTGTCCATCACAACCACCGCCACAACCACCGCCACAAGCAGGGCCACAACCAGGGCCGCAATCACGACCACGGCCTCGGCGCACGGCGCGGAAGGACCGGTGCCGACGCTGGACTTCGACTCGTGCTACCGGGCGCTGACCGCGCGGGACGCGCGGTTCGACGGGCGCTTCTACACGGCGGTGACGACGACCGGCGTCTACTGCCGTCCGATCTGCCCGGCGCGCACGCCGGGGCGGCAGAACGTGCGCTTCTACCGGCACGCGGCGGCGGCCGAGGCGGCCGGATTCCGGCCGTGCCGGCGTTGCCGCCCCGAGCTGAGCCCCGGCGACCCCGGCTGGGACGTCCGCGCCGACCTGGTCGCGCGGGCGCTGCGGCTGATCGACGACGGCGTGGTCGACGAGTACGGCGTGGCCGGGCTGGCGTCGCGGCTGCACGTCACCGAGCGCCACCTGCACCGGCTGTTCACGGCCGAGCTGGGGACCGGGCCGCTGTCGGTGGCGAGGACGCGCCGGCTGCTGCTCGCCAAGCAGTTGCTCACCGAGACGGCGCTGCCGATCGGCGATGTGGCGTTCGCGGCCGGGTTCGGCAGCCTGCGGCAGTTCAACGCCACCATGAAGGAGGCGTACGGCTTCGCGCCCACCGAGCTGCGCGGCGCTCGCGCCGGGGGCCGCGTCACCAGGCGTGCCGTTCCCGGCCACTCCGCCGATCCCGGCACGGACGTCGGCGCAGGTCCCGGTACGGGTTCTGGTTCGGGCTCCGGCGCGGGCACGGACCACGGCGTCGGGGTGGAGCCAGCCAGGTTCACGCTCCGGCTGCACTACCGGCCGCCGTACGACGCGCAGACGCTGCTGGGCTTCCTGGCCGCACGCGCCATACCCGGCCTGGAGAAGGCGGATATTTCCGGATACAGCCGGTTGGTCCCCGGGGGAACGATCACGCTCGCCCCGGCGAACGGCCACATCGCCCTGCACGTCGCCACCGCCGACGCCCGCCTGCTCGCGCGGATCGTGTCGCGCTGCCGCCGCCTGCTCGACCTGGACGCCGCGCCGGACGCGATCGCGTCGGTGCTCCGGACCACCTCGCTCGCCCCGCTGGTCGAACGGCGGCCGGGCCTGCGCGTCCCGGGCGCGTTCGACGGATTCGAACTCGCCGTGCGGGCCGTCGTGGGCCAGCAGGTCTCCGTGGCGGGCGCGCGCACGCTGCTCGGCCGGATCGTGGCCCGCGCGGGCGAGCCGTCCGGCGATGGCCACCTGTTCCCGACGCCCGAGCGGCTCGCCGAGGCCGACCTCGACGGCCTCGGGCTCACCACGCGGCGGATCGCCACCCTGCGCGCCCTCGCCCGGATGGCGGCGGACGGCGAGATCGACCTCGACGGCGCCCAGGATCCGGCCGAGGTGGCCGCGAGCCTGCTCGCCGTACCGGGGATCGGGCCGTGGACGACCGGCTACATCGCGCTGCGGGCGCTGCGCGACCCCGACGCGTGGCCGAGCGGCGATCTCGGCCTGCGGCGGGCGATGCGGCGGCTCGCGATTCCCGACGACGACATCGAGCGGTGGCGCCCCTGGCGGGCGTACGCCGCCCTGCACCTGTGGAGCGCATCGTGATCCTCACCCAGACCCTGACCACCCCGATCGGGCCGCTGTCCCTGCTCGTCCGCGAGAACACGCTGGTCGCGGCCGGTTTCACCGCCGACCCGACGGAGCTGTACGACCGCCTGGCGCCGGACCTGCGTGCCCTGCCGCTGGAGCGCGTCGACGACGTGGGCAAGGCGGCGCAGGCCGTACGGGACTACCTGGACGGCAACCTGACCGCGCTGGACGCGATCCCGGCCGAGCAGCCGGGCAGTGAGCGCCGCAGGAAGCTGCACGCCGCGCTGCGGGCCGTGCCGCCGGGCATCGCCGTCACGTACGCGGAACTCGCCGAGCGCGCGGGCATGCCCCGCACGGCGGCCCGCGCGGCCGGAGGCGCCTGCGCGCGGAACCTGATCGCCCCGTTCGTGCCCTGCCATCGGGTGGTGCCGTCCACCGGCGGCGTCGGCTCCTACTACTACGGGCCGCAGGTCAAGCGGTGGCTGCTGCGCCACGAGGGCGCCCTGACCTGACCACGAACGCGAGAGTAACTCACAATCTCGCGTCCTAGTGTATCAGCGGGCGGGGTGTGTGGCTCTGTCAGACGGCGGGTGTTCCCGGCCGTCGCATGAAAGGGGACGGACATGGCCACGCTGAGACCTGACAGGACATGGCGATCTCCCCGGCGGGCGGACCGAGCATGCGGAGGTCGGTCCGATGCCTGACGAATGGAGCGACGAGGAACTCCTCGCCCGGCTCGCCGACCTCCTGGCGGGCGCCGACGCCGTTCCGCCCGCCCTCGTGGACGCCGCCAAGGCGGCCTACGTCTGGCACGACCTCATCGACCCCGACCTCGCCGACGGCGCCTTCCCATCGGACTCCGCCTCCGAGATCTCCGGTGAGGAGTTCGAGCACCGTCTCGCCACACCCGTCTGGGACACCGGAATCGTCGAACTGCCCCTCGACGCCGGCCTCGCCCGGCTGACCTTCGACTCCGCCCTCGCCGACCGGGAGGCTCCGCTGACCCGGACGTCGGCCGCCTCCCGGGCGCTGACCCTCATCGCCACCGAGCTGACGATCGAGCTGGAGATCAGCAAGGACGTCCTGTACGGCCAGTTGATCCCCGCCGAGCCCGGGGAGGTGCGCATGGGCACCGTCTCCGGCGAGGCCATGACGGCGATCATCGACGAGATCGGCCAGTTCACGCTGCGGGGGATGCCCGGCGAGCCGTTCCGGCTGCACTGCCGTACCCACTCGGGCGTGACCGTGTGCACCACCTGGATCTGCCCCTGACGGGCCGCACGCCGTGATCGCCCGCAGCCTGCCGCGGAACCCCGCAGTGAAGCGGCCGCTCGCCGGTCAGGAGGTGGAGTCGCGGACGGTGCTCTGCACCTCGCCCACCGGAACGTCGATGGTCGTGGCGGCGCGGATGGGGGTGAAGCCGGGCCCGCCGATCGGCTGGGTGGAGGTGACGGCCACCCGCCAGACGGTGGTGACGGTCAGCTCGTAGACGCCGCGGGGGCGGTCGAGCGAGGCGCGCAGGTAGCGGACGCCGCAGGTGAAGGGGGCGTCCTTGACGTAGGGACGCCCGGCGGCGCCGCACTGGTTCTTCACCTCGGCGCGGTCGGCGGTGGTGCCGGGATCGATCTCGATGCCGGTACGCGTGGCCGTCACCGTGGCGCTCATGACGCCTGGCAGGGTCGCGGTGACCGAGCGGGTCGCCTGGGTGCTGCCGGGGAGCCAGACGAAGGTGGGCAGGTTCACATAGCTCTTGGCCTCGGGGCTCAGCTTCAGGCGCGGCTCGGGCACGGTCAGGGCGGCGCGGGCGATCTCGGCGAGTTCGCGGACGGTGATGCCGCCCGCCGGGGTGGTGCCCGTCGGGACGAACACGAACGCCTCAAGCCCGGACCAGCAGGCCTGGCCGGCGGGGTCGGCGGCGTTGTAGGCGGGCTTCCACCACCGGCCGTCGTCGTCGAGGCGGTCCCGGAACTGCTGGAGGAACCGCTCGAAGTCCTCGTCGGTGGCATCGGGGTTGAAGTGGCGCCAAATGGCGCGCAGGCCCTCCTGCTGCTTGAGCATCTCGGCCGGCTTCAGGTCCGGCTCGTACCAGCAGGGACGCTTGAGCCGGTGGCCGTCGGTCTTGCCGCCGCGTACGTGGCCGGTCAGCTTGATCGTCGAGTTGGCGAGCCGGACGCCGACCTCGCGCCCGCGCTGGAACGCCTCGCCGGACGCGCCCGAGGCGGCGGGCGGCCGGGGGTCGGCGGCGTGCGCGGTCGCCGGCAGGGCGGAGGCGAGCACCGGGATCACGGCGGCCATCGCGATCGCGGGGCGCCACGCGGCCCGAGGGGCACGCCAGGCCGTCGATGAGGGCATCCTCCGCCTTATTGTCCGCCTCCTCATCCACACGCCTGCTCTCATCGCACGCACTCCTTCGCACGTTCGTCGGGATGCTCGGCATAGCGCAAGTTGGCGACCCGCCAGGTGCCGTCGTCGCCGCGCCGTACCCCGGCGGCCTGGAAATGCACGGCCTGGGTGCCCTTGGTCCAGGCGGGCTGGACGGCGGTGGCGCGGCCGGTGGCGGCGTCGGTCACCCGTACGCCGGACCTGTCCACGCACGCGTCCACCTCGGCCCCTCGGCCCACCACGGCCGCCACCCGCAGTGCGTAGACGCGAACGGTGCCTTTGGCGGCATTGGCGCGTTCCATGAACGATCGCACCCACTCGTAGGCGCTTCGGGTCGCCATCCCCTCCACGGTCGTGCCGTACGAGACGTCCCGGCCGCCGGTCGCGATCGCGCCCCAGACGTGGGTGTAGTAGTCGGCGTATGCCTTGATCATGGCCTGCTGCTCGGGCGCCAGCCCGGACGGCCACTCGATCACGACCGTCATCCCGGGAGCGGCGCTCACCTTCTCCACCCGCGGACCCGAGGACGAGCTGCCCTCGGCCTCCCCGCCGGCCGTACGCGGCGCCGCCGAGGCGTTCCCGGCGGAGGGATTCCCGGCGGAGGCGTTCCCGGCCGGGGCGTCCCCCGGGACGAACGTCTCTTCTTCGCCCGCCGCGCATCCACAGGCCAGCAGCGCCAACGCCGTGGCGGCGGCCACCCATCGCATGGCACGAACGGTAGGCAGGCTCCGGCGCGGGCGGCCATCGTTATGCGGAGATCGGCATGACAGCGGCTGATCGCTCATTTCGTCGCGTCCCCTTCATGCGGACGGGAGGGAATGGGAGGGCAGGGCGTGCAGGCGCCACGTGGGCAGCAGGTCGTCGATGAGCGCCTCCGTCTCCGGCGCCATGCCCCCGCCGTACGGGTGGGAGGCCGCCCGCCGCTGCAGCGCGTCGGCCACCGCGCGCAGGCGGGCCGTGTCCCCGGTCGCGTGCACGGCCCGCAGCAGCGCCCGCCACAGCCCCTCGTCGTCGGCGGCGAGCAGCAGCCCCGCCCGGATCGCGGCCACCGCGGCGTCCGGGTCGCCCTGGGCCAGGCGCATCTCGCACAGGCGCAGGGCCGCGTCGGCGACGGCGGCGGTCACGTCGTACTCCAGGTCGTCGGCGGCCAACCACGCGTACCGGCCCTCCGGGCGGTCGCCGAGCAGCGGCCCGCGCACCAGGCCGAGCGCCCGTTCCAGCCGCTTGGCCTGGGCGGGGCCGTCGCCGCGCGCCCGGCGGGTGAGCGCGGCGAACATCTGCCAGTCGGTCTGGACCTCCGGGCCGAGTCGCAGCCTGCCGGTCGCGTCGGCGTACAGGTGGGGGCGGCCGACGCTGTCGAGGCCCAGCCAGCGGGCGACCCGGGCGATGGTGGCGTCGCGCACCTCGGCCTGCACGCCGCGCGGCCACAGGATGCCGCCGAGCACGACCGGGTGCACGCCGCCCGGGTGCGTGGCGAGGTAGACGAGCATCTCGTGGGCGAGGTCGGCGCGGCCCTCCTCCAGCGGGGCGACCGGCGTGACCTCGATGGGTCCGAGGATGCGCACCTCGATCGCGGGCGGCCCGGCGGGCGGCGGAACGTCCGACGGCAGCGGGTCGCCGCGCCGTTGCCATGCCGTGCGGAACAGGTCGATGACGGCGTCGTGGTGCCTGCGGGGCAGCAGGTGCGCGGTCGCCTCCAGCCCGAGGGTGTCCACCCGGACCCTGCGGTCCTCGCCGATCTCCCAGGTCCAGGTCGCGTACGGCACCGCCCCCGCCACCACGTACCCGGCGGCGGAGCGGACCCCGGCGCGGGCGAGCACGGCCAGGCGGCGCGCCTCGTCCGCGTCCGGCCGCAGCGCCGACAGCAGGTAGTGCGGCGGCCAGGCCGGGTCGGCGGCGCTGCTCGCGATCCGGCCGGTGAGCACGTCGTCCGGCCCCGGCGGACGCGCCGCCCGCGCCTCCAGCTCCGGCAGCACCTCGGCGAGCGTGTCCACGCACCGCACCCGGTCGGGCGCGATCATGGTGAGGTCCTCGCCGAAGCCCACCAGGGTGATGCGCATGCCGTCGGACCACCGGTTGGTGGCGAGCTCGACGGCGAGAGCGGCCAGCGCCTCGGTGGTGTGCGCCCCGATGATCGAGATCAGCCCGTACGCCGCCTCCAGGTCCACCATCAGCCGCCCGGTGCCGTCGGTGCCGAGCGAGACCAGCCCCGGGTACGGCGCGGCGACGTCGGCGAGCGCCTGCTCATCGACGCGCCTGCCCTCGTGCGCGGCCAGCCGCCACACCCGGCCGTCGTCGTGCGCCGTCCACGGCTCGGGGGCGTCCGCCTCGGGCGGGTGGATCCACAGATCGACGCCGTGCTCCGACAGGTGGGCGGCGTAGATCGTGGGCGGGGTCCGGCCCTCGTCGGCGAGCCGCCTGCCGAGCAGCCGCAGCCCGAGGTCGAGCATACGGCTGCCGGGGGCGTCCGAGCCCAGGCGCAACGCCACCTCGGCGTCGGCGGCGTCGCCCTGCGGGCGGGGAATCCGGTGGCCGAAGGCCCGCTGCCACAACTGCTCCCTGCGCCGCCGCCCCAGCGCGGCGAGCACCCCGGCCGCGACGAGGGAGCCGGTCGCAAGGTAGTCGAGCAGGTCGGGCCACGGTTCTCGTACGCCGCTTCCCACATAACCGCCGTCGGCGTCGCCGGAGCCCTCGGGGGCTTTCGCGTCCCCGCCTCCGGTGGCGCGGGCGTCCCCGGCACGCTCGTCGGATCCAACGCCTCCCGCGTCCCCGTGCCCCTCCGAGTGCCCCTCGAAGTACTCGGTGCGGTCGTCGGCCTCGGCCGGTTTGCCGGGATGCTCGTCCAGCGTCCGGGGCCGGTCCTGATTCTCCGGTACGACATGCACGTTGACGGCGTCGTCCGGCATGTCGAGCACCCAGCCCGGCCGGATCAGGTCCGCCATGCGCAGCCGCGACCCGTCCGGCTGCTCCTTGTGCTGGTTGAGCCGGTAGATCTCGTGGTAGCGCCGCCCGTCCCCGAGGCACTTCTCGGCGATCTCCCACAGGCTCTCGTGGTGGCGGCCGTGCGGGGGCTGCACCACGTACACCTTCTTGACCTTGCGCACGTCGAGCGACGGCCGCGCCGCCTCCTGCGCGCCGGTCGTCTTCTCCTGGCCGATCTCGGCGGTGGCCGCGACCGCGGGCCGGGGCGGCGCGGAAGACCCCGACCCGATGATCGGAGCGGCCATCGCCGAGACCGTGAACAGCAACAGGATGGCCGAGACCAGCCTGTTCGCCAGCGCCTGGGTGCCGCCCGCGAACGGGACACGGGCGGGCATGCCGACCCTGCGGATCCCCGCGTACACCTCGACGATCACGCACAGGGCGAGCTGCAGCCAGGCGAGCCACACCACGAGCACCAGGATCGCGACGATCGTCTCCGATCCGAGGCGCTGGGTGAGCAGATCGACGTTGAGCAACTCCCCCGTCAGCGGCGGCCCGGCGTACCGCAGCAGGGCGAGCGGGACGCCGCCGAGCAGGGCGGCCAGCAGGATCAGCGCCCCCAGCCCGGCCAGCACGTCCCCGACCGTGCGCCCGGCCCGGATCCGCACCGGCCGCCGGTCGGCCCGTGCGGACCTGTATGGCGCGGCCATGCCCTCTCCTCCCCGTACTCTCAGACTCGTCGCCGGACGCCCCCTCGGCCACCCGACCAACCGGATCGGTCTGGCCGCCCCGTCATGGCGCGTCGTCCCCGTCGTCGGGACCGGCGGTGGCCCCGGCCTCCATCTCGTCGCCGTCGAAGCCCAGCGCGGACAGGAAGAACGCCTTCCACGGCACGCTGACCACGACCGTCACCTCGTCGTCGCCGGCCTCGCAGCGGGGCATGCGCGCCCCGTCCACCGCCTGGGCGTCGATGATCTCCTGGGCGCGGCGGCACACCGCCTCCTGATCGGGCCGCAGCACGATCCGCCCGCCGGCCCGCAACCGGTCGATGTCGATCTCGTCGGCCGCGGCCCGCGCGCCCTGCTCGGCGATGTCCGCCGCCCGCAGCCGCGCGTTGATCGCGGCCCCGCCGTCCACGAGCAGCCCGGCCAGCAGGAAGACCACCACCGAGAAGATGACCACGAATACCGACATCGACCCCCGCTCGGCCGCCGTCATTCGACCCTCCGCAGCCGTTCGAGCGGCACCACCGCGCTGCCCGTCATCTCGCGGGTCGCGCCGAACCCGAGGAAGGCCAGGTCGAGCTCGCAGGTCACGTTCGCCACCACGCTGCCGCCCTCCTCCCAGCGGGCGTCGTCCAGTTCGACCCGCGGCTCGCAGTCGGCGCCGAGCGCCGCCTCGGCGGCCTCCCGCGCCGCGGTCCGCGCCGCCTCGAACGTGCGCTGCACGGAGGCGGCCCGCGCCGCGTCCCTGGCCGCGCCGTTGACCTCCCCCTGCGCCTCGACCACGCGCCCGGCCCCCACCAGGAACAGCAGGAAGATGAGGAAGACCGGCGCGAGCATCACGGTCTCCACCGCCATCGACCCCCGCTCGCTCACTGGCACCCCTCGGATCCGTCGTCCGGCCGGAAGCACTCGACGGGCCCGCCGAAGCGGGAGGTGATGGTGAAGCTCAGCTCGGGAAGCAGCGGGATCACCTGTACGGCCGCGCCCGTCACCTCGACGCCGCGCTGATCGCCCTTCTCCCAGGTACGCACGGTCACGTCGCCGAGCAGGCGAGGACCCACGGCCCGCACGATCTGCTCCGCCTTGGCCCGGGCGTCGTCCTCCCAGCCGCTCTCCCCGCCCGCCCTGGCGATCCGCGCCCCTTCCCGCGCGGCGGCGTCGGCGACCTGCCGTCCGTGGAACCACAGCGCCACCTGGACGATGAGCAGCACGACGGCGAGCACGATCGGCATGATCATGGCGAGCTCGATGACCGACGCCCCCTTGTCGGCGGCCGTACGGGTGGAGGGGCGGTCATCGACCGGCATCGGCGCCGCCGCCGTTGCCGCCGCCCCCGTTGAACGCGTCCTCGATCTCGCCCTGTTTGTCCTCGACCAGGCTCCGGATGAGGGTGGCGAGGCCGAGCGCGACCCCGGCGATGATGGCGGTGATCACCACCCACTCGACCGCGGAGGCGCCCTTGGTGGGGGCGGTGCGCGCCCGGTGCAGCCGGACGCTCAGCAGGATCAGCAGGTAGGACAGCCACGGAGGGGCGAACATCTAGACTCCCAACATCTTCATAGCGGCCGGAAAACTCAGGAAAACCACGAAGCCGGCGCACAGCAGCAGCTGCGCGACGAGCATCGACTGGGACCGCTCCCCCGCCTGTCCCTCGATCTCGGCGAGTTCGCGGCGGCGCAGCGTGGCCGCGCGGGCGGTGAGGGAGGCGCGCACCTTCGCCCCGTCGTCGGCGACCAGGCCGAGCGCGGCCGACAGGTCCCGCAGCTCATCGACGTTGATCTCGTCGCCGAGCCGGCCGAGCGCCTGCCAGGGGGTGATGCCGACGATCCGGGCGTTGCCGAGCGCCTCGCGGATGCGGGCCATCGCCCAGTTGCCGTCGTCGCTCACCGCGACGGCCATCATCAGCGCCTCGGGCACGCCGCGTCCCCCGGCCAGGTTCATCGCCACCAGGTCGAGGAAGGCGCCCACGGCGTGCCGGAAGTCGCGCCTGCGTACGGCGGCGTCCTTGCGTACCTGCAGGTCGGGCAGGAAGAAGAAGACCGCGGCCGCGAGCACGGCGCTCCACAGCGGCACGTGCGGCGAGAAGCCCCAGCCCATCAGGAACACCCAGGCCACCAGCACCGGGAAGATCAGCAGCCCGGACAGCGCGAGCAGCGCCTTGGTGGCGAGGAAGCCCTCGAAGGACCTGCCGAGCAGCAGCAGGTCGGCCCGGATCGACCGGACCTCCCAGCCGCGCGTGGCGTAGAACCGCGCCAGGCGCTCGCCGAGCCCCTGCCGTAACGCGCTGACCTTCTCGTCCGGCGTGACGATCCGCATGCGCGGCGTCTCGCCGCCCTCGCGCGCCGCGTCCAGCGCCACGAGCCGGGCCACCAGCCCGGGACGGGCCGGGAACAGGGCCCGGATCAGCAGGAACACCCCGAGCCCCGCCAGGGCCCCGAACAACGCCGCCTCAGTCATCGCCGCTCCTCGCCGCCGACGCCGCCAGCAGGCGGGCCGGCTTGTCGAACCGGGCGAGCCGCCGCATCCACGCGAAGCCCGCGCCGAACAGGGCGGCCACCACCACGAGCACGGCCTGGCCGAGCAGGCTGTCGTACTCGCTCACGTAGGACTGGTTGAACAGGATCAGCAGGGCGGCGAACAGCAGCGCCACCACGACGACGATCTGCACGCTGCGCCGGGTGGAGCGGCGCTCGGCCTCCACGCGGCGGCGCATGTCGAGCTCCTCGCGCGCGGACACGGCGAGCGCGCCGAGCACGTCGCGCAGGCCGGGGCCGCGCAGGCGGGCGTTGAGGATGAGCGCGGCCACCACCAGGTCGGCGGAGGAGTCGTCGAGCTCGTCGGCGAACTCGCGCAGCGCGTCCGGCAGCGGCATGCGGGTGTGCAGCCGGTCCACCAGCGCCCGCAGGTGCGGCCGGAGCGTGGGCGCGGCGGCCCGCACCGACGAGGGGATCGCCTGCTCAAGCCCGGCCGCGCCCGCGATGGTGTCGCGCAGCGACTCGGTCCAGGCGGCGAGGGCCTCCAGGTTGCGCATGGCGAGGCGTTCCTCGGCCGCGCCGCCGGTCAGGCCGCGCCAGGCGAGCACGAGGAGCACCGCGCCCGCCGTCATCACCGGCCAGCCCGTGATGATCAGGACCAGCGCGCCGGTGATGATCGCCACGCCCGTCCGGGTGGACAGGGCGCGCAGCAGTTCGCGGCGGTCTCTTCGCGGTCCCGGTTTGCCGATTTTGCGGGGCAGGCCGTACAGGGCGAGGCCGAAGAGGAACAGGCCGCCGCCGATGGCCGCGCCGGCGAGCATGACGAACGGGTCGAGCAGCTCGATGGGGATCACGACCACACCTCCATCGCCGGGTCGTAGCCGCAGACCGCCAGTTCCTCGACGCAGGAGATCGGGGCGTGCGGCACGGCCGAGCCGTCCGGGCCGGGGGCGAAGATCTCGCTGGACAGCACCCGGCCGTCCACGCCGGTGACCTCGCGGATGCTGGAGACGAAACGCCGGAGCGTGCCGCCGCGCGCGTAGTCGTTGCGTTTCTCGATGAACACCACGAAGTCGATCGCGCCCGCGATCAGCATGTGCGTCGCCTCGATCGGCAACCGCTCCTCCGCCTGCAACGCGTAGGTCGCGATCCGGTTGAACACCTCCATCGAGGAATTGGCGTGAATCGTCGACAGCGACCCGTCGTTGCCCTGCGTCATCGCGTTCAGCATCGTGACGATCTCATCGCCCAGCACCTCGCCCACGATCACCCGCGAGGGGTTCATCCGCAGCGACCGCCGCACCAGCTCCGCCATCGTGATCTCCCCCTGCCCCTCGGAGTTGGGCAGGCGGTACTCGAACGCCACCACGTTGGGATGCAGCTCGGGGAACTGATCCAGCCCCAGCTCCAGCGCCCGCTCCACCGTGATCAGCCGCTCGTTCGGCGGGATCTCGTTGGCCAGCGCCCGCAGCAGCGTGGT
>NZ_JBFATZ010000001.1:500070-842836 GCF_040678635.1 Thermopolyspora sp. NPDC052614 | reverse complement strand
CCGGCTCGGTCACCAGCGCCTCCAGCACCAGCAACAACCGCGCCGCCAGCCCCTCGGCCGTCCCCCGGTCGAACAGATCCACCGCGTACTCCAGGACGCAGCGCACGGCGCCCGTTGCGGAGTCGTGGGCGAAGTTGAACTCCAGGTCGAACTTCGCGGTCCCCGTGGGGACGGCCTCCAGCGACGCGGACACCCCCGGCAGGCTCAGCGCGATCCGGTCCTCGGACTGCCAGGTGCACATCACCTGGAACAGCGGATGATGCGCGGTGGACCGCTCGGGGTTCAGCGCCTCCACCAGCCGGTCGAAGGGCGCGTCCTGGTTCTCGTACGCCTCCAGCGCCCGGTCCCGGACCTGCGCCAGCACCTGCTCGAAGGTGGGATTGCCGGACAGGTCGACCCGCAGCACCCAGGTGTTGACGAAGAAGCCCACCGAGTCGGCCAGCGCCTCGTCCGTACGCCCCGCGATCGTGGCGCCGATCGGGATGTCCTGGTCCGCCCCGAGCCGGCTGAGCAGCACCGCGAGCGCCGCCTGCATGACCATCGGCGTCGTCGCGCCGCGGGCGCGCGCCACCCGCCCGGCCGCGGCCAGCAGGTCGGCGGGGACCGGGAATGTGACGACGTCGCCGCGGTGGCCGGCCACGGGCGGGCGCGGCCTGTCCGTGGGCAGCGGAAGCGGCGACGGGATGCCGGCGAGCCGGTCCAGCCAGTACCGCGACTGGGTGGCCAGCCTGCTGCCGGGGTCGTCGGGGTCGCCCAGCAGTTCCCGCTGCCACAGCACGTAGTCGCCGTACTGCACGGGCGGTTCCGGCCACCGCGGCGCGGCGGACCGCACCCGGGCGGCGTACGCCGTCTCCAGGTCCCGGGCCAGCGGCGCCATCGACTCGCCGTCCACGGCGATGTGGTGGATCACCAGCACGAGCACGTGCTCCTCCGCGCCGATCCGCAGCACCGTCGCCCGCACCGGGATCTCCGCGGACAGATCGAACCGGTGGCGTGCCGCCCGCTCGGTCGCCGCCACGGCCTCGCCGGCGCTCACGTCGAGGACCGGAATGTCGTACTCGAGCCTCTCGACCGGCACCACGAGCTGAGCCGGGTCGCCCGCGTTGTCGACGATCCGGGTACGCAGGATCTCGTGCCGGCCGATGACGTCCCGCACCGCCGCGCACAGCGCCGCGACGTCGAGGGGTCCGCGCAGCCGTACCACGAACGGGACGTTGTACGTCGCCGACGGTCCCTCGAACCGGTCGATGAACCACAGGCGCCGCTGGGCGTTGGACAGAGGGATCATCTTCGCGTCCACTTCTCGATCGGCATCGCATGGCGTTCCCGCCCCCGGCGCGGGGGCGGGCGGAGGGCGGTCAGGGCGGCGGGGCCGCGGTCATCGCTTGGCGGGGCCGCCGCCGTACGCTTCGGCGATGGCGGCCGCCATGCCTGCCACGGTGGGGGCGGTGTAAAGCTCCCGGCTCGTGAGCCGTACGGACAGCCGCCGGTCCACGAGCGCGAGGAGCCGGGCGGCGCGAAGGGAGTCGCCGCCGAGGTCGAAGAACGAGTCGTCCCTGCCGACCACCGGCCGGTTGAGCGCCTCGGACCAGATGCCGGCGATTCGGCGTTCCAGCTCGGTGACGGGCTCGGCGGTCGTCCGGCCCGCCCGCTCGGCGTCGAGCAGGAGCCGCGTCGCGTCGACGCCGCCGTCCCGGTCGGCGACGATCCGCGGCACCCGCACCACCCGGAGCGGGACCGGGCACCGCCGCCCGGCCGGGGCGAGGGCCGCACGCACCTGTCCGGGTTCCACCTGGTCGCCGGTGTAGGCGACGAGCAGCTCGCCGACGCGCAGACGATCCGGGGCCAGCTCGTTGACGATCGCCGGGTTCGCCAGGTCGAGGCCGACGAGCAGGTAGTGATGCGGCGCCGTGACGGCGGCGAGGAACAGGCGCAGCCCGTGCGCCGGGTCGATCGGGCGAAACCCGCGGCGCCGCGCGGCCGCAGTCGGCTGCGAGCGGTTCATGCCGACGCCGGTCCACATGCTCCAGCCGAGGCAGTGCACCGTCCGGCGGCGCTCGTGACGCCAATGATCGGCGAATCCGACGAGGAAGCCGTTGGCCGCCGCGTACGCCCCGAAGGAGTGCCCCCCGAACTCGCCGTTGACCGAGCCGAACAGCACCAGGCTCGCGTCCGGCCGAGACTCCAGCACCCGCGCGACCGACAGCGTGCCCGCCACCTTGGCCCGGTAGTGCTCGGCGTACGTCGTCGCGGACTCACGGGCGATCGTGTGCCGGTCGAGGTCCGCCCACTGCCCGGTGGGGTCCTCCCCCGCCAGGTGCAAAACGCCGTCGATCGGCCGCTGCCAGCGCGCCTCGGCGGTCTTCACGGCCGCCTCGACCAGGCCGGGTTTCGCCACGTCGAGCAGGTGGTATTCGACCTCGCCGAGGGCGGCGAGGTCCGCGAGCCGTCTGCCGCGCTCCCCTTCGGGCCGTGACCGGCCCACGAGCACCAACCGGACCCCGTAGGCGGCCAGGAGATGGCCGCAGATCTCGTGCGCGATGCCGCCCAGCCCTCCGGTGACCAGGTACAGCCCGCCCGGAACCACCGGCGGGCCCGCGTCGGCGCCGATCTCGTCGTCCACGGGCACGAGGCGCGGCCACAGGCGCCGACCCTGCCGCACCGCCACGACGCCGGCGTGCAGGCGGTCGGCGAGCTCGACGCGGACCGCCTCCCGCCACTCCCGCCGTTCGGGGGGCAGGTCCACCTGCCGGACCACGGCCGGGGCGGCCTCGTCGGCCGCGGTCCTGATCAGCGCCGGCAGCGCGCAGGTGCCCAGATCGACGGCGTCCGCCTCCGCGGCGTGCACGGCTCCGGCGGTGAGGACCAGCAGGAGCGGCCTGCCGTACTCCTGTGTGGCGAGCTCACCCGCGAAGGCGGTCACCTCCGCGGTCGCCGCCGTCAGCCGGGCGACCGGATCGTCGCCCTCGGCCGCCTCCGGGAGCGCGAGCACCACCGAGGACAACGGGCCGTGCCGCTCGGTCACCGTGGCCAGCAGGCGCCGCACGTCCTCGCGCCGACCGGCCGCGACGCGGTGGCGCCCGGGCGTCGTTCGGCCCGGCCCGTGCCCGTCCCTGACCGCGACGACGGCGCCGTCCGGGGCCAGCAGGCCGAGTACGGCGTCCTCGCCGACCACCAGGCACGTTCCGGTCCGCGGCGCCTCTGCTTCGGGCGGGGGGAGCTCCACCCACTGCCGCCGCACCAGCCAGGCGTCGGGCTCGGCCGCGGGCTCGCTTTCGAACACGCGGTCGGCGAACGCCCCGGCGCGCAGGGCCTTCACCAGCGCCGCCCGCTGGATCTTCCCGCTGGCGGTCTTCGGGAACTCCTCCGGGGTGACCGGGACCAGCACGTCGGGCACGAGCCCGGCCTCGCGCCCGAGGACCGCCCGGATCTCGCGGACGAGGGCGTCGGCCGCGGCCGGGTCGCGCCGCTCCGGCACGAAGAAGATCACCAGCTTGTCGGTGCTCTCGCCCGGATCGCGCAGCCCGGCGGCCGCCACGAAGGTGACCCGTACGCCGTCCACGCGTTCGACGACGCTCTCGATCTCGTGCGCCAGATGGTTGACGCCGCGCACGATGATCTGGTCCTTGATCCGGCCGGCGATGACGACCTCGCCGTCGCAAACGAACGCCAGGTCGCCGGTGCGGAACCAGCCGTTCTCGTCGTAGGCGGCGGCGTTGGCCTCGTCGTTGCCGAAATACCCGCGCATCATCGTGGCGCCCGCGACGCGCAGCTCGCCGACGCGGCCCTCCGGAAGCACCGAGCCGTCCTCGCCCACGACGCGCAGCCGGACCCCGGGGATCGGTCGGCCCACCGTAGAGAGGACGACCGCCTTCTCGTCCCGGGGCGACAGGTGGCGGATGGAGCCGCCCAGCGTCGCGGGGTCGATCGCGACGGTGCCGGCCGTGCGATCGTCGCGGCTCTGCCGGGTGTAGGTGACGCCGGAGCACGTCTCCGACATCCCCCAGCACGGTGTCACCGCGTCCGCCCGCAGCCCGTGCGGTGCCAGCAGGTCGAGGAAGCGATGGCTGGTCGAGGCGATGACCGGCTCGCCCGCGTTGACAATCTCGCGCACCCGGGACAGGTCCCACGACCGCCCACGGATCTCCGCCGCGAGTTCGTTGACCAGCGAGAAGGCGAAGTTCGGGGCCCAGGTGTTGGTCACCCGATAGCGGTCCATCCAGTCCAGCCACAGCAGCGGATCGCTGAGGAAGTGGTCGATCTTGGCGTTGACGTGCAGGCACCCGAGGATCAGGTCGCGGACGTTGTACATGGCGACCGTGACGTGGTCGAGCGGCATCCAGATGAGGCCGACGTCCTCGGCGGTGAGACCGCGATGCTCGGCGACCGCGAAGGTCCGGGCCAGCAGGCCGGCGTTCGTGTGCTGCACGCACTTGGGCACGCCGGTGCTTCCCGAGGTGAGCAGGTTGAGCACCGGGTCCTGCGGCGCCGCGGGGAACGGGTCGTGATCCGGCGGGTGCGTCAGCAACTCCTCGACGGTGTGCAGCCGCACGTCCGGTTCGCCCCACAGGTCGCGTACGCCGGCCAGGGCGCCGGCGGTCGCCGCGTCGGTGAGCAGGGCCGGCCGCCCAAGCAGGCGCCACGCGTTGTGCAGCTTGCGGGTCACCTCGTTCGGGACGTCGTACGTCGTCGCGACCGCGACCGGCGTCGGCACGAACCCGCCCAGGACGCAGGCCCAGAAGGCGGTGAGGAAACAGCGGTTGTCGTCGAAGACGAAAAGCGCCGCGTCGCCGGGGCGCAACCCGGCGACGCGCAGACCGGCGAGCACGCGCTCGGCCTCGGCGAGCAGTTCGGGGTAGGTCTGCAGGACGTCGTCACGGTCGCGCCGGATGTAGACGGTGCCCTTGCCGGGGGCCCGTTCCGCCGCCGCGCGCAGCGCCTCCTGCAGCGTCGCCGGCGCTCCGGCCGGGATCCGGACCGGGCCGCCGTGCAACTCCGCCGGGGCCCTGGGCGCCGGGTCGGGCTCCGCCGGTCGGGTCGGCCGGTCCGCGGGCGCGCGCCCGACGAGCCACGCGCGCCGCCGTACCACGGCGACCGCGTCCCGCACACCGGGAATTCCCCGCGCCGCCGCGAGCACGTCGTCAACGAGTTCCGGGGCGACAAAGCCGGGAGATGTCATGTCCGCCTCCGCCCGATCGTGGCCGCGAGAATCGTTTCCGCAATGGCCGGCACCACCTCGGCGACGGCGTCGAGGAAATAGAAATGACCGCCCGGAAACACCCGGATCCGGAATTCTGCGGCGGTGCGCGTCCGCCACGGGGACATGGCGGTCAGCGGCGCCCGGGAATCGGATTCCCCGCACAGCACGGTGATGGGGCACTCCAGTGGACCGCTCGGCGACGGATCATGCCGTTCCCAGAGCGCGAAGTCCGCCCGCAGCAACGGCAGCAGGGCGCCGATGGCGTCGGCGTCCTGTGACAGTTCGGGATCCATGCCGCCGAGGGCCGCGAGTTCGGCGAGGAACTCCTCGTCCGGCAGGTCGTGCAGCCGCCGGACGCCGGTGACCCCGGGAGCCGGCTGCGCGGACAGGAAGAGGTGCTCGGGACCCTGCCGTCCCCGCGCCCGCAGCGCCGAGGCCAGCTCGTACGCGAGCGCGGCGCCGCAGGAGTGGCCGAAGAACGAGAAGCCGCCGGCGAACTCCGGCCGGAGGGCGTGGACGAGCGCGTTGACGAGCGGGCCGACCTCGGTGAACGGCTCCTCGGCGATCCGGTTCTGGCGGCCGGGCGGTTGCACCGCGACCAGTTCGATCTCCGGCGGCAGCAGGTCGGCCCATCCGGCGAACGCGGACGCGCCCGCGCCGGCGTGCGGAAAGCAGATCAGCCGGTGCGTGTGACCCGGTCTTCTCGCCCGCCACACATAGCGGCTCTCGGGGAGGAGCTCACGGCTTCGCAACGAGACCATGCGGTTCCACCACCCTGCTGATCTTGTGTAATGGAGGGGCTCCGCGAGCCTTTCAGGAACCTTTTCACATCTTGGCCGCGCGGATAATTAGAAAAGGCCGTGCCGCTGATCCCGGAAATCAGAAGGAATTTCATCGACCCGCTTTGGCGGGTCAGGTCCCCACGACGCTCAATATACATTCATCACCGCGAGCGGAGACGTCAAGGTCGCCCGCCCCCGCTCCTGTCCGGTTGACGGGACACGGCACCGGGCCGGCCTCGTCCCCGCGCGGGAGCGTCCCGTTCTCCACCCGTTCTTCACCCGTTTTTCACGGCGTCCTTACGGGACTTACGGGGTTCTTGCCAGGCGGACGGCGCCATGGCTACCTGGGAGGTGGCCCCGCCTCGGCGTCCGACGGGCGCCGCCGAGGGGTGCGCGACACCGGCGCGCAACGCGGCGCGCAACCACCGGAGCGAGCGACAGACAGGACCGACCGCCGCAGGACACATCGACCCGCCGTGGCGGACGCTCGGCCCACCACACCGCCTCCGCGCGGGGAGACCTGTGGAGACGACTCTTGCACAATGTTCAGCTAGCTACTTGCACAGTGCTCAAGTGTCATCTAGCATCGCGACTTGAACAATGTTCATGAGTATCGAACCCATGCAGGGGTCAACATGACTGTCGCGTACGACCCGACGAGCGACACCAGCGCCACGACACATGCCGCGATCGAGGGCCGTGGGCTGCGCAAGTCCTACGGCGATCAGGTGGTTCTCGATGGAATCGACCTGTCCGTCCCCGAGGGGCAGGTCTTTTCCCTTCTCGGCCCGAACGGCGCGGGCAAGACGACGATGGTGCGGATCCTCTCCACGCTGACCTCGGCCGATGCCGGAGAGGTCCGCGTTCTGGGATACGACGTGCGGCGGGAGCCGATGGCGGTGCGCTCCGTCATCGGCGTCACCGGCCAGTTCTCCGCCGTGGACAACTACCTCAGCGCAGAGGAGAACCTGCTGCTGATGGCGGATCTGTGGCACCTGCCCAAGCGGCGGGGCCGCGAGCGGGCCGCCGAACTGCTCGACCTCTTCGAGCTGGCCGCCGCCGGCAGGAAGCCGGTGTACGCCTTCTCGGGCGGCATGCGACGCCGGCTGGACCTGGCGATGACCCTGGTGGGATCGCCGCGGATCATCTTCCTCGACGAGCCGACCACCGGTCTGGACCCGCGCGGCCGGCTCGGGATGTGGGAGCTCATCCGCAATCTGGTCCGCACCGAGGCGACCTCGATCTTCCTCACCACCCAGTACCTGGAGGAGGCCGACCAACTGGCCGACCAGGTCGCCGTGCTCGATGGAGGCAGGATCGTCGCCCAAGGCACCGCGGAGGAGCTCAAGCGGCGCGTCCCCGGCGGGCACCTGATGCTGACCTTCACCTCCAGGCACGCCCTCGACGCCGCCGCGGAGCGGATCGAGGGTGCGGTCCGCGACGACGCGGATCTCACCCTGCGGGTCGCCAGCGACACCAGCGCACGGTCGGTGCTGGACGTGCTCACCCGGATCGACGCCGACGAGGTCCCGCACGTCTCGCTGCACACGCCCGACCTGAACGACGTGTTCCTCGCTCTCACCGGTCAGAGCCGAAAGGTCTCGTCATGACGGACTCCACCGTGGCCGCCACGCTCCCCCGCCCCTCGGGTTCCGTCAAGGTCCATCCCTTGCGCGACCTGTCCACGATGCTGCGGCGCAACATGAAGAACCAGTTCCGCGACAAGGTGGCCGTAGGCGCCATCATCGGCATCCCCGTGCTCTTCCTGCTGCTGTTCAACTACGTCTTCGGCGGCGCTCTCGGGGACGCGGTGAACATCGCAGGCTCGGGCGGGTACGTCGACTACCTGCTGCCCGGTCTCATCATCATGACCGCCGCGTCACAACTGATCGGCACCTCCACGCAGACGAGTGTCGACATGACGGGGGGCATCTACAACCGCTTTCGTACGATGGCCATCTACACCCCGTCCATCCTCGTCGCCCGCGTCCTGGCCAGCGTGATCCAGGCCCTCCTCAGCATGGCGGTCGTCACCGGGATCGCCTTCCTCATGGGCCTGTCCCCCAACGCCACGCCCCTGGAGTGGCTCGCCGTCGTCGGATTCCTGGCCTACGTCAGCCTGGCCTTGTGCTGGCTGGGCCTCGCCTTCGGCCTCGCCGCCAAGACCGTCGGCTCGGCCAGCAACGGCCCCTTCCCGCTGGTTCTGCTCCCGCTGGTCGGTTCGGGAATCGTGCCGCCCGAGTCGATGTCGACCGGCGTGCGGTACTTCGCCGAGTATCAGCCGTTCACCCCGATGATCGACACGCTGCGCGGGCTGATGTACGGCACCCCGATCGGCGACAGCGCCGTCATCGCCCTCGCCTGGACGACGGGGATCGGCGTCCTCGGCCTCTTCTGGTCCATCAAGGCGTTCAACCGCGAGCGGCCCGATCAGCCGAACTGACCGATCAGCCCGGCCGGCCGAGCCGGCGGACCGCCATGGAGGATGACGTGCCCACCTTCAACACTCCCGAGCCCATCCGGGCCACCATCACAGTGGCGGCCGGCGAGGTCGCCATCGTCGCCGGCGATCGTGCCGACACTGTGGTGACGGTCGAGCCGTACGATCCGGCGCAGCCGACCGATATCGAGGCCGTCCAGGAGGTGGACATCGGCTACACGGAGGCGGACGGGCTGTGGGTCCGGCAGGGCCACCCGTGGCGGTACAGGTACCTCGGGGAGCCGCCGCCCGGGACGGTGTCCATCACCGTTCGACTCCCCACCGGGTCCGAGGTGCGGGGAAGGGCGTACCTGGGCACCATCCGCAGCGAGGGCCTCCTCGGCGCGTGCGAGTTCAGCGCCAGCTCCGGCCGGCTCCAGCTGGCCGAGATCGGCGGGGACCTTCGGGCCAGAAACCGCAACGGAAGCATCCTCGTCCAGCGCGCCGACGCCAACGTCGACGCCAAGACCAACGTCGGGAACATCGTGGTCGGCGAGGTCGCGCGCGGCACGGTCGACCTGGCGACCGACATCGGAGAGGTCGAGGTGGGCGTTCGCCCGGGCACCGGTGTCGACCTGAGCGCGCATTCCAAGCTGGGCCGCGTCCTCAACAGGCTGCCGGCTGAGAACGGCACGGCGTCCGCGTCCACCGTGAAGATCCGCGCCCGCACCAGCCTCGACGACATCATCATCAGAAGGTCCTGAACCGGCGGCCGGCGAGGCCCTCCGCATCGCCGGGCGCCACGGGGTCGCCCCCCGGCCCGGGAGGTTCGATGTTCGTACCCAGCCACTACCGTCCGCCTGACACCTCGTGGATGGTCGAGATCATCACAGGCAACCCGCTGGCGCTGATGACGAGCAACGGCGCGACGGGGGACGTTCCGTTCGCCACCCACCTCCCGGTGATCCCGGAATTCGTCGACGCCGCGTCCGCCGATCTGGCGGGCAGCGTATTGCTGTGCCATTTGAATCGGGCGAACCCGCACTGGGCCGCGCTGAAGGACGGCGGCGCCGTTCTCCTGACATTCACCGGACCGCACGCATATGTAACGCCGGCCGTCTATGAATACACGCCGTGCGCACCGACCTGGAATTTCACATCAGTGCATGTCCGCGGCATCGTCCAGAAGCTTGACTCGATTGACGACACGCTCCATGTGGTGCAGGCCACGGTGCACGCTTTCGAGGAGAAATTCGGGAGCCACTGGGACATGCGCGATTCTCTCGGATATTTCCGTAAGATCGCGCCGGCGGTCGGCGCCCTCCGCGTCCGCGTGATCCGCTGCGAGGGAATGTTCAAACTGAGCCAGGAACAGCGGCGCGAGGTCCGCGACCGGGTGCGGTCGTCGTTCAACCGGCATCCGAGCACCCAGTGCCGCGACGTGGCCGAGCTGATGGGACGGTTGCCCTGACGCCGCCCGCGAAGCCGGGTCCGGGCCGGATATAACGTATCCGAAAAACACAAAAAAGCGCGTCGGCGAGGGCGCAAACTGCGCATTCTCCGCACCGTGATTTTTGCGCCACCATTTATGCCCCTTATGCCCGATGTCAGCGGCCTCACATCCTGACCGCAACCAGGAGACTTTCTCGCCCACCCTGGACACATACCTCTTTCGAGGTAAGATGACGCCGGGTAGGTGATGAGGATGGATAATACGAGAAGACTGCATCCCGCAAGTCCGGTTACCGTCCGCGATCGGCTTCCGAGGCCGCGACCACACCCGGTCGACAACGCATTACCGGCGAAGGTTATGACCACAAAGATCGGCCTGCATCTTCCGCCGACGCTTTCCTTTGATGAATGGGAACTCGCCGGGCGCCGTCTGTCCGGCATTGTCGACTCGTCCTGCTGGTGGCTGGGCGACTGGCTGGTCTTCGGCAAAGACCGGTACTCCGACAGGTATCAGCGGGGCATCGCGGCGGTCGGTCTGCAGTACCAGACGCTCAGGAACTACGCCTGGGTGTCGCGACGGTTCCCCCTGCACCGCCGTCGCGCCGCGTTGACGTTTCAGCACCACGCCGAGCTCGCGTCACTACCCAGCGAGGAGCAGGACAAGTGGCTGGACCTGGCCGAGCAGGGAAACTGGACGACGAAGCAGTTACGCAACGCCGTGCAGCTCAGCCGGCAGAAGTCGCTGTCGGCGCGGGCCACCGACGAGAGCGAGACCGTCAAGAGACTCGCCCTGCCGGGCGGCCGGATCGACTGGTGGCGTAAGGCCGCGGAACAGTCGGGCGCCGACCTTGATCAGTGGGTGCTCGCCACCCTGGATCAGGCGGCGGAGCAGGTCCTCAGCGCCGACCGGCCGACCGCGCTCGACATCACCGTCAACGCCTGACGCTCCTCGTGACATCGCCCGCGGCACGAAGCCGGGCGAAATCGTCGGCGTCTTCGCCGCAAGGCCGCTCCTCCCGAGGCGGTGCCGTCGGCGGCGCCGAGATCGCCGTTCCCCCACGGCCCGAAGGAAGATCATGGCCAGCGAATCGAATCGGCTTGCCGTCCGCGCCTACGAGACGGCGGAGAAGCTGCTCCGTCACAACCGCGCCAACCTGGTGAAAAGGTCCAAAGTGACGCCCAGGTGGCTGGACGGGGGCGAGCGCTTCTGGTACGCGGTCGACACCGAGGAGGGCAAGAGATTCGTCCTCGTCGACCCCGAGGCCGGCACCCGCCGGGACGCCTTCGATCACGTCCGCCTCGCCGCGCGACTGGCCGAGGCGTCGGGCCAGGAGGTGAGCGCGCGAGCGCTGCCCTTCTCCGCGATCGCCCTGTCGGGCGGCGCAGCGGGCGGCACGGCGTATGACATGGTGGAGTTCGACGCCTTCGGCCCGCACTGGCGATGCTCGCTGGAGACCTACCTGTGTGAGAAGTCCGAAGCCGCACCCCCGGGCAACCCGCTGGAGGTCGTCGCGCCCGACGGCCGCCACGCGGTCTACCGTTCGGGTCACAACCTGCGCGTGCGCCTCCCGGACGGTCTCGGCGAGCGCGCCCTGACCTCGGACGGCACCCCCGATCAGGACTACGGCGCCAACCCCGACGCCCTCATGTACTCGACCCTGCTCACCAGGCTGGGCCTTCCGCACATGCCACCCGCCGTGGCCTGGTCGCCCGACTCCACCCGGATCCTGACACATCGGACCGACCTGCGCGGGGTGCGCCGGACCCACCTGCTGCGCAGCGCGCCCACCGACGGCGGCCCGCCCGAGACCCTCAGCCTGCGCTCGGCCCATCCCGGAGATGACCGGCTGCCTCTGGCAGAGTTCGTCGTCATCGACGTCGTCACCGGCTCGCTGGTCCGGGCCCGCGCGGAGCCGGTGCCGATGCCGTTGCTGTCGCCGATCTTCAGCCGATGGGCGTGGTGGGCGCCCGACGGCTCCGCCGTGTACTACCTGAGCACCTCCCGGGACGCGCGCACGCTGAGCCTGAATCGGCTCGACCCCGAATCCGGAGCCGTACGAACGGTGATGAGCGAGACCGGCGCGACGCGCGTGGAGCCCTCGCAGCGGCAACTCGGGCGACCGATGGTCCGGGTGCTCTCCGGCGGCGACGAGGTGCTCTGGTACTCCCAGCGGGACGGCTGGGGCCATCTCTACCTGTGCGCGGCCGAGTCCGGGAAGCCGATCACACAGGTCACCTCCGGACCATGGGCGGTGCAGGAGATCGTGCACGTCGACGAGGAACGGCGGGTGGTCTTCTTCACCGCCGCGGGGCTCGTCGAGGAGGACCCGTACCGCAGGTCGGTGTGCCGGGCCGACCTGGACGGCTCCGGCTTCGCCCGGATCACCGACGACGAACTCGATCACGTCATCACGGTTCCGCCCGGCGGGCGGTACTTCGTCGACTCGGCGTCCACGACCGGCACCCCTCCCGTGATCACCGTGCGCGCGTGGGACGGACGGGTGCTGGTCGAGCTGGAGCGTGCCGATGTCACCGGCCTGCGGGCGACCGGCTGGAGCCCGCCCGAACGGATCCGTACGACCGCGGCGGACGGCAGGACCGAGATCTACGGCCTGCTCTACCGGCCGCACGACTTCGACCCCGAGCGCCGCTACCCGGTCGTCGACACGCCGTACGGGCTTCCCACCGACACCCGCGTGAGCCCGTCGTTCGACCCCGGCGCGTACGGCTACGAGGCCGAGGCGCTGGCGGCCCTGGGCTTCGTCGTCGTCGCGATCGACGGGCGGGGTTCGCCCGGCCGAAGCAAGTCGTTCCACGACGTGTCCTACGGTGATCTCGGAGACGCCGCAGGCCTGTCCGACCACGTGGCGGCGCTGCGCGAGCTGGCCGGGACCCGGCCGTGGATGGACCTCGGCCGGGTGGGCGTGACCGGCATGTCGGGCGGCGGTTTCGCGGCCGTGCGGGCGCTGCTCAAGTACCCCGAAATGTTCTCCGTGGCGGTCGCGGAGTCGGGGATGCACGACTTCCGCTTCGTCGACCTCGGCCTGGCCGAGCCCTATCACGGCCCCGTCGCGGAGGCCGACTACGTCGCGGCCTCCAACGTGGAACTGGCCGACCGGCTCCAGGGGAGGCTGCTGCTGGTGCACGGCGGTCTCGACGACAGGGTCTCGCCGCACCTGACCCTACGGCTCGCCGAGCGCCTCATCCGCGCCGATAAGGACTTCGACCTGCTCATCGTCCCCGACGCCGACCACATCTACTGTGGCTACGAGCACCATGTGACCCGGCGCCGTTGGGACTTCCTTGTCCGCCACCTGCTCGGCGTCGAACCGCCCGCGGGGTACCGGCTCTCCCCGGTCCCGATCGACATGGAGGCCCTCGCCGGATTTTTCGGCTGACCACGCCCGGCCGACGGCGCGAGGGGAGAGCCGCCGGGTGCCGCCGCCGGTCGTTCCGCGCCCTCCTTCCGCCGCCGGACCGCTCCGACGGGGACGGTGCCCTCCGGAGCGGGCCGCCGACGGAGAATCCCGGCCCCAATTCCGTCGTCGAACCCGACGTCTGTCCGGTCGGCCGGACAGCGCGCCTTTTCGCCGCGGCCGGATCATTGAGCCTCGCGGCGGGGTACCGTACATTTTATTCTCGGTGCGCAGACGGCTTCGAGGGCCGGGGACGTGGACTTTCACGGCGACAACGACGCAAGCCCTCGCCGAAATCTCCTGGGCGTGACGTCCGGCCGATCGTCTTCACAATTCCGCTCGCAGAGGAGTTCCATGCACATTCGAGAAAATGACGCCTACGAGATTGTCGGCGTCGGCTTCGGACCGTCCAACCTTTCTCTCGCGATCGCCCTCAGGGAACACCCGTCCAACACGCCGGAGCAGCCGATCAGGGCGGCGTTCTTCGAGAAGCAGCCCCAATTCGGCTGGCACCGCAACATGCTGCTTCCGGGCGTCACGATGCAGGTCTCCTTCCTCAAGGATCTCGTCACGTTCCGAAATCCGTTGTCCCCCTTCAGTTTCATCTCCTACCTCCATCGATCGGGCCGCCTTCCGCAGTTCGTCAACAACCAAGACTTCTTCCCGACCCGTGAGGAGTTCCACGACTACCTGGAATGGGCGCAGAGGGCCTTCTCCGACCAGGTTTTCTACGGCTCGGAGGTCGTCGCGATCCGGCGACCGGCGGGCGGCGATGCGGTCACCCACCTGGAGCTTGAGGTGCGGGATCCCGGCGGGGATGTCCGGGTGATCCACGCCCGGAACGTCGTCATCTCGACGGGCCTGGTCCCCCGGATGCCGGAGGGCGTGAGCCGGGACGACCGGGTCTGGCACAGTTCGGAGTTCCTGGAGAAGTTCAGGGCGGTCGACCGGTACGAACTCAAGAGCGTGGCGGTGATCGGCGGCGGGCAGAGCGCGGCCGAGATCACCCGGTTCCTGTACGACGAACTGCCGCACGCGCAGATCCACTCGATCACTCCGTCGTACGGCTACTCGCTGGCGGACGACACACCGTTCGCGAATCGGGTGTTCGACCCCGAAGCAGTGGACCACTACTACTTCGGGAGCTCGCAGGCGAGGCACGCCTTCTGGCACTTCCACCGCAACACCAACTACTCCGTGGTGGACAGAGACGTCATCCACGACCTGTACCGGCGCTGGTACGGCGAGGTCGTACGCAACACCAACCGCCTTCAATTCCGCAACCTCACCAGGTTGGCCGAGGTCAAGCGGTCGGGTAGCGAGACACGCCTCCTGCTGCACTCGCTCATCGACGACGACGTCCAGGAGGTGTCCGTCGACGCGGTCGCCTGCGGCACCGGCTACGACCCCATGGAGCCGACCCGGCTTCTCGGCGATCTCGGCCGGCACTGCCCGCGAGACGCCTCAGGGCGGCTCCAGGTGGCGCGCGACTACCGCGTCCTGACCACCCCCGAACTGGAGTGCGGGATCTACCTCCAGGGCGGCACCGAACACAGCCACGGCCTCACCTCCTCACTGCTGTCCAACATCGCCCTGCGCAGCGGCGAGATCGCCGACTCGATCGTGCGGAACCTCACCGGGCGCTGAGCCGGGCGTCCGCCAGGCCGCGCACCCCCGGAGCGGGGCGGGCGCGCAGGCCGCGCAGTGCCCGTCCGGTCGACCGGACATCGCCGGCAACACACGGCCTCATCCTTGTGAATCACCGGTAAATTGCGGGAAGCCCGTTTACGGGGAGAATTTCCGACCTATGGCCGGATGCCGATCTTGCCGGAGTATGGGGCATCTGCGAGGCTTAAATCGTCGGGGTCGCCTGTTTCCGAACCCGTCGGCAGGCCTCTCATGAGAAAGGTGGCGCGATGCGGGTCGCCCTCGTCAACACGCCATTCGCGGACTGGGACCGGCCGTCGGTGGCGTTGAGCCAGATCGCGGCGCACACGAAACGGGAGTTCGGCGATTCGGTCGAAGTCGAGGTGGTCTACCCCAACATAGATCTCGCACTCCTCATCGGGGCCGCGGAGTACCGCCGATTCGCGAGCAATGCGGACTACCTGACCACGGGCGTCGGTGAGTGGCTGTTCCGGCAGATGGCCTTCCCGGACACCCCGGACAACGCCACGGAATACTTCCGACGTTACTTCTGCGACGAGGGGGCGTCAGATTTCCGGGCGCGTGTGCTGCATATTCGGGAGCGATTGCGAGACTTCTGCGACGACATCATCACAAAATACCGTCTCGCCGACAGCGATATCGTGGGATTCACTTCCATGTTCGCGCAGAACCTTCCCGCCTTCGCGCTGGCGCGACTGGTCAAGGAGCGCAACCCGGAGGTCGTCACCGTGATCGGCGGGGCCAACTGCGAGGCTCCCATGGGCGCGGTGCTGGCCGAGAACGTCGCGGCACTCGACTACGTGTTCTCCGGGCCGTCCCTGCACACGTTCCCCGGCTTCGTCAGGTGCGTGCTAGAGGGCAGGCTTGATCTCGCCGACAGGATTCCCGGGATCATGTCGAAACGGAATGTGAAGATTCCCCGCTTTCGTCGCGCCGTCGGCCGGGACCGAGACATCGACGACTACATCCATCCCGACTACCAGGGCTTCGTCGACACGTTCTCCCAGGCTCAGGAGGCCCTGCGCGCCGACGCCGGGGAGGCCGAGCCGATCCTCTACTTCGAGACCTCGCGCGGGTGCTGGTGGGGAGAACGGTCGCACTGCACGTTCTGCGGGCTCAACGGCCTGGACATGGGGTACCGCACGATGTCGCCGGAGAAGGCGCTGCAGCAGTTCGAATGGTTGTTCGACTTTGCGCCATGGTGCCGCACGTTCCACGGGACGGACAACATCATGCCGCGCAACTACGCCCGTGACGTCTTTCCGAAGATGAAGCCGCCGGCCGGGGCGTCGCTGTTCTACGAGGTGAAGGTGCCGGTCGCCGACCGCGACATGCGGACGATGGCGGAGGCCGGGGTGAGCGTGGTGCAACCCGGAATCGAGGCGCTGGCGACCTCGACCCTTCAGCTCATGGCCAAGGGCACGACGGTCTTCCTCAACCTGCAGTTCCTGCAGAAGTGCCTGCGGTACGGCATCCAGCCGCTGTGGAACCTGCTCATAGGCTTCCCCGGCGAGGAGGCGAGCGTGTACCAGAAATACGAGACCGACCTGCCCAACCTGGTCCACCTGCCGCCGCCCGAGGACACGTTCCTGGTCCGCTTCGACAGGTACAGCCCCTATTTCACCAAGCGGCACGAGTACGGACTCGATCTCCGGCCGCTGGACTTCTACCGGTTGGTCTACCCGGTGGTGCCCGAGGAGCAGATCTTCGATCTCGCCTATTTCTTCGCGGACGAGAACCTGGCGCCGTACCAGACCCAGTCCATCGAATGGCTGTGGCGGCTGAAGGCGCTGACCGATGCCTGGCGGGACGCCTGGAAGGATGGCACGCCGCCCCGGCTCGTGCTCATGAAGGACGCGTCGGGGGACCTCGGCGTCCTCGACACCCGGCTCGGCACCCCCCGGTGGACGCCGGTCGAGCCCGACGGCGAGACGCTGCTACGACGGTTGGCGTCGCCCGTACGGCGCGACAGGATCCCGGCCGACCAAGGCCTGCCCGCCGTACGGGTGGAAGCGATGCTGACCGAGTTCGCCGACCGGAAATGGCTCCTGGAGGAGGACGACACCGTCTTCAGCCTGGTCACCCTGGACGAGCGGGCGCGTCACTGATCGGCCGTGGATCGGATCCGTGCGCCGCGTCCCGCGGGTCGAGGCCGGACGCGGGTTGTCGGCGCCGTGTGATGATCCCGAGACGCCGGGGGGCGAACCTTTCGCCGGTTGGCTCGGTCTAAATGGGGTGAGATGCCGCGGATGATCACAGAGGTATCCGGGCGTTCGACCCTAGGGGGGGAATCCGGTGAAGAGCTCTCTTCGGCGTGCCGTCGGAACGGTCGCGGCGGGGGCCGCCGCCGTTGGCATGGTGGCGCTCATGGGTGCGGGAGCCGTGGCCGACAGCGCTTCGAGGCCGCGCTTTCCGATGCCGGAGCCGTACGGGACGACGTTCCAGAAGGATCCGCAGCACGACTTCAGCAAGCGGATCCGGCCGCGCCACGACGGCATCCTGCGGGGGTGGGTGTACGCCTACGACGCCAAGGAGCACACCGCCGAGTACGCGCCGATCAAATGGGTCAAGCGTACGAAGGCATTCGTCGCCCCTGGGGAGTACGACGTGATGCGCTACTCGTCCCGTGTCTCGCCCAAGGCGGTGCTGTACAGCGCGCGGGACTGCGATTCGACGAAGGTGACGGTCGACAGCCGCGGCCTGGGCACCAAGAAGTGCGGGAAGAGTGCCCTGCTCGCCCATCTCAGGGCGGGCGAGCGGCCGGCGATGATCACGGTCTATCGGGGTGAGATCGTGAAGATCCAGGAGATCTACGAACGGCGGTAGGGCACCTGGTCCCCCGCCCGGTCACGCCGCGCGCCCCGCCGGGAGACGGCGGCCCCGGCGGCCGGGCGGAGTCGTTGGAGCGCCTCCACGGACCCTCGGCGAGACGCCTATTGACCGCACCCACCGGCACGCTTATCTTTAAGAAAGTTTCCTATTCAAGAATCTCCTCACCAGTCATTTCGCTGCCAGGAAGCACCGCGACGGGTCAACTACGGCATGAACTCATAGACCGGCTCATCGACAGTTCGGGAGCACGCATGAACGCCAAACGCAGGGTCACCGCCGCCTCTTCCACCGTGTTACTGGCCGCCACGCTGGTGCTCGGCACGGCCTCCGGCGCCTCGGCGGCGCCGCAGGACTGCAGCTATACGATCGCCAACCTGACGGCGTCCAGCTTCTGCGCCTCCGGGACCGGCGAGCACCGGATCTTCGTGATGCAGCGCCACTTCCTGCCGGAGGTCGGGCAGATCCCGATCTACGGCCCGTGGCAGCCCGTCGGAACCGTCTCGTCCACGGGCATCACGCCGCACGAGATCCTCTACGTTCAGATCCAGAGACGCGGCTGATCCCGGGAAGCCACGGAAGCAGGATCACCCGGTGAGCGGCGGGCGCGGCTCCGCGGCGCTCGCTCGTCAGGCCCGGCAGGTCAGCGGGCGGCCGCCGTTGTAGGCGACCATGTCGCGGAACGCCGCCGGGATGTCGATTCGGGCGCCCGGCGCCGCGCCGTTCTCCTCGGCGTAGGCGCGGTGCAGGTTGCCGACGATGCGCTCGCTGTCGAGCCAGTCGGCGTACTCGCCGAGGTCGCACTCCCGGGCGGCTTCGAGCGGCGTGAGACCCGCCGCGACGCCCTGCTTCGCGACCTGCTGGACGAAACGCAGGTATCCCAGCGTGTCGTCGATGACCTCGGGTCCGCATACCGGGCCGTGGCCGGGCACGATCGTGGTGGCGCCGAGGCCGGCGATCACGTTTTCGAGGACCGTGATCGAGCCCGCGACCGAACCGGAGAGGAGGAAGGGGGTTCCGCCGCCCGAGAAGACCAGATCGCCGGCGAACAGGACGGAGCGGTCCGGCACCCAGACGATCGAGTCGTTCGTGGTGTGCGCCGGGGTGCCCACGTGGCGGACCTCGCAGCGCAGGTCGTCGACCCACAGCGTCACGCCCTCGCGGTAGGTCAGGAACGGGGGCGCCGGCGGCAGCGAGCCCTCGTCGATCGGCTCGAAGATCCCGGTGAGCGGCGGCATGGCGGCCATGGCCAGCACCTCCGCCCGGGTGTCCTCGTGCGCGACGATCGTGACCCCGGGCAGCAGGCCGTTGCCGGCCGTGTGATCGGGGTGGCTGTGCGTGTTGACGAGGGTGTGCACCGGCCCCGGCGAGACGGCACGGATGGCGGCGGCGAACGCGCGGGTGCGTCGCTCCGTCGAGGAGGTGTCGACGGCGACCGTCCCCGACCGCCCGACGAGCATCCCGGTGTTGTTGATCATCCAGCCGCCGTCGGGCTGCACGTACGCGTAGAGGCCGCCGCCGAGGTCCTCGATCCGCGGGTCGCCGACACCATGGTCACTCATGCGTCCACCCTCGTGCCCCCGCGCCTCGATCGGAAGCCCGAATCTTTGTATACCTTCCATCACTGCGGTCGATGGCCGGTGTGAGGGCGGCGGTCCCCCTCGTCGCGGCGCCGATGGCCGTCACCGGCCAGATCACCGTCATCGGCTACGCTGAACCCGCTGATGCCCACATCAGGCAGCGCGATGTGGAGGCCGCGGTGAAGCTGCCGAACCTGGACCTGAACCTCCTGGTGTCGCTGGACGTGCTGCTGGAGGAGCGGTCGGCGACGCGCGCGGCGCTCGCCTGGGCCTGTCCCAGCCCGCCCTGTCGGGCGCGCTCGCCCGGTTGCGGCGGCACTTCAACGATCCGCTGCTCGTCCGTTCGGGCAACACCTCCGAGTTGAGCCCGCTCGCCCAGGCCCTGCGGCTCCGCACCGCGCACGCGCTGAACGAGGTCGAGCGCGTGTTCGCCAGCGAGGCCGTTCGACCCGGCGACGTCCAGGCGTACCTTCACGTCGGTGAGCCGCGATCCGGCCACGGGCGTGTTGCGCGCCGCGGCCAACCCGCGCGGCGCGCAGGGCTACGCCGTGGGCCACTGACGGACGAGGTCGGGACACGGCCCATCGACCACACCGACGAGTTGTCACGCCCCCGGGCTCGGCGGGTGGGGGCCGACGCCGGGGAGACGCGCGGCGCGCAGGGCGGATCGCCTGACCTTTCCCGCGTCGTCCCGGAGCGGACCGGCGGTGAACTCGAATGTTCTGGGGAGCTTGTACGGCGAGAGCCGGTCGCGTAGGAACGCCTCCAGTTCGCCGGACGTCACGGCGGCCGTGGTCTGCACGATGGCATACGGCACCGCGCCGAGGTCCTCGTGCGGCATTCCGATGACGCACGAGTCCAGCACCGCCGGGTGCTCGCCGAGCGCGGCCTCGATCTCGGCGGGGTAGACGTTGGCCCCGCCGACGAGGATCATGTCGCTGTCCCGGTCGGTGAGGAACAGGTAGCCGTCGGCGTCGACGTAGCCAAGGTCGCCGTAGCACTCCCAGCCGCCCTCGCGGGTCCTCGGCCGCGCGCCGACGTAGTGGTACCCGGGTTGCGCCCCGGGGCCGCGGCGCAGCCACACATGGCCCACCTCGCCGGGCGGCAGTTCGCGCCCGTCGAGATCGAGGATCGTGATCTCGCCGAGGACGGGGCGGCCCACCGAGCCGGGGCGGGTGAGCCATTCGGCGCCGTCGATGGCGGTCGCGGCGATTCCCTCGGTCGCCGAGTAGACCTCGATGACGCGTTCCGCGCCGAGCCAGCCGATCCACTCGCGTTTGAGCCACGGGGGGCACGGCGCGGCCATGTGGACGACCCGGCGCAGGAAGGACAGGTCGTAGCGGTCGCGGGTCTCAGGGCCGAGGCGCCAGATGCGCTGCATCATCGTCGGCACGACGTAGAGCCAGCCCGCCCTGTGCTCGTCGATGTCGCGGAGCACCCGCTCGGCGTCGAATCTGCCCTGCAGCACCACGTGGCAGCCGAGCAGCAGGGCCAGCGTGCTGAACAGGAACGGGGCGTTGTGGTGCAGCGGGCCGGGGACGACGGCGGTGCCGTCGCGCGGCATCCCGACGAGGAGGGCGAGCGGGGTGACGTTCTCCACCAGCGCCGGGGTGTCGGTCACGATCACCTTGGGGCGGCCGGTGCTGCCTCCGGACGTGGTGGCCTTCCAGGCCGGCGACACGGCCGGGGGCAGTGGGGCGTCGTCCTCGTCTTCCGTGTCGTCCATGTCGTCCATGTCGTGCATGTCGTGCATGTCGTGCATGTCGTCCCCGTCTGCGGGCAGCGCGGGGAACCGCGTTGCCCGCCCGGCCCCGACGACGCCGGCGGGCTTGACGACGTCCAGGACGGCGTCGAGTTCGGCGGGCGGCATCCGGGCCGACAGCGGCTGAGGGACGGCGCCGAGCTTCCAGGCGGCGAACGCGGCGACGACGAATTCCGGGCCGTTGTCGAGGACGATGCTGACGTGGTCGCCGAGGCCGACGCCCGCGCGGGCGAAGGCGCGGGCGAGCCGGTCGCTCCGCCGGTCCAGTTCGGCACGGGTGATCGTACGGCCGTCGCACGTGACGGCCGGGCGGTCCGGATCCCGCTCGGCGAGGTCCCGGATGGCCGCGCCGAACGTGGTGGAGCCGAACGTGGTGGAGCCGAACGTGGTGGAGCCGAACGTGGTGGAGCCGAACGTGGTGGGTGTGCCGGGCGCGTCGGTCGGTGCGGGCCGGTTCACCGGCTCGTCGCCGTCGGCGGTTCCGCTGCTGGATGTCACTTCGCCTCACCTTTCCTCTGCGTACGGGCCGCGATCAGTCGACGGACTGGTAGACCGTGACCACGCAGGCGGAGCCGATGCCCACATTGTGCTGCAGGGCGGTCCGGGCGCCCTCGACCTGGCGCGGGCCCGCCGTGCCGCGCAGTTGCCAGGTGAGCTCGGCGCACTGGGCGAGGCCGGTGGCGCCGAGCGGGTGCCCCTTGGACAGCAGGCCCCCCGACGGGTTGGTGACCACCCGTCCGCCGTAGGTGTTGTCGCCGTCCATGATGAACTTCTCGGCGGTGCCGACGGGGGTGAGGCCCAGCGCCTCGTACGTGATCAACTCGTTGGCGGTGAAGCAGTCGTGCAGTTCGACCACGGGGATGTCCTCGGGGCCGATGCCCGCCCGCTCGTAGGCCAAGGCCGCGGCCTCGACGGCGAGGTCGTACCCGACGGCCTGGCGCATGTCGCCCTCGAAGCTGGACGGGCGGTCGGTGGTGAGGGCCTGACCGGCGATGCGGACGCCCGCGGGCAGGCCCCGCCGCCGCGCGTACTCGGCGCCGACGAGGACGACGGCCGCGGCGCCGCTGGTCGGCGGGCAGCACTGCAGGCGGGTCAGCGGGCCGTAGATGTGCGGGGAGGCCATGACCTCCTCGAGGGTGAGCGGGTCGCGGAAGACGGCGTACGGGTTGCCGGCGGCGTGCCGGCGCGCCTTGACCGAGATCCGGCCGAAGACCTCGGCCGAGATGCCGAACTCCTCCATGTACGCCCTGCCGGCCCCGCCGAAGAGCTGGGCGGCCTGCGGCACGCCGTCCTCGAGGCCGTACAGGTCGTCGTGGCGGTCCAGGTAGCGGGCGGCGGGGCCGAGCCGGTCGGTCCAGTGCTCGACGAGGGCGCCGAGCCGCATCTGCTCGAAGCCGAACGCGAGCGCCACGTCGGCCTCGCCGCCGGCGACGGCCTGGCGGGCCAGCCACAGCGCCGACGAGCCGCTGGCGCAGTTGTTGTTCACGTTGACGACGGGGACGCCGGTCATGCCGACCCCGTACAGCGCCGCCTGGCCGCAGGTCGAGTCGCCGTAGACGTACGAGGCGAAGGCCTGGCCGACGTCGTCGAGGGTCAGCCCGGCGTCCGACAGCGCGGCCCGGATCGCGTCCCCGGCCAGGTCCTCGTAGCGCTTGCCGGCGCTCGGCGTGGCGAACGGAACCATCCCGACGCCGGCGACACGCACGTCCGCATTCATCAAAGCCCTCCTCGAGCCGTGAACAGTCAGCTGTGACTCACGTTAAAGTGCCGACGAACCCCGATGCAATGGGTGACAATCGCGCATTTAGCAGTCTATGTTGACTGTCATTGGCCGACCAAGTCGCAACGTTGGAGGTCGCACCGTGCCAATTCCCCCCTCTGCCATCGGGGCTTCGGGGCCACCGATCACCATGACCGTCGAGCGCGGCAGGCTCCGGTTGTTCGCCAAGGCGACCGGCCAGACCGATCGGATGTACGTCGACGTGGAGGCCGCTCGCGCGAGCGGGCACCCCGACCTGCCGGTCCCGCCGACGTTCCTCTACGGCGTCGAACTGGAGGCCCCCGACCCGTTCGAGTGGATCACCTCGCTGGGCGTGGACCTGAACACCGTGCTCCACGCGAACCAGACCTTCACCTACTACGAGCAGGCGTACGCCGGGGACGAGCTGACCGCGCGCGGCGCCATCACCGGCGTCTACACCAAGAAGGGCGGCGCGCTCGAGTTCGTCGAGCGGCGCACCCGGATCACCCGGGGCGAGACCCCGATCGCCGACCTGGAGCAGACCGTGGTCATCCGCGTGCCCGGCGGCACGGGAGGCGGCGCATGACCGTCACCTTGGAGGCGCGCGCCGCGCGGGTGGGCGACCGGCTGCCCCCGCTGGCCCTCCGCCCCATCACCCGGACCACCCTCGCGCTGTTCGCGGGGGGATCGGGCGACCACAACCCGATCCACCTCGACCTGGACGTGGCCCGCGGGGCCGGTCTGGACGACGTGTTCGCGCACGGCATGCTGAGCGTGGCCTATCTGGGCCGCCTGCTCACCGACCACGTGCCGCAGTCCCGGCTCCGCGAGCTCGGTACGCGCTTCGTGGCGATCACCCCGGTGAACGCGGAGCCGACCTGCCACGCCGAGGTCACCCGGGTCGAGGACGACCTGATCACTCTGGACCTCCGGGTCGAACTCTCCGACTGCACCGTCACGATCACCGGGCGGGCCGTCCTCTCCGTGGAAGGGGCGGATTCATGAGGGTGCTGCAGGGCAAGACCGCGCTGGTCACGGGCGCAGGGCGCGGCATCGGCCGGGAGATCGCGCTCAAGCTCGCCCGCTCCGGCGCGAACGTCGTGGTGAACGACCTCGACGCCGGGCCGGCCGGCGAGACGGTCGAGAAGATCGTCGCTTCGGGCGGCGGCGCGGTCGCGGTCGCGGGCAGCGTGCTCGACGACGACTTCCCCGGCCGGTTCGTCGCCGCCGCCGTCGACACCTTCGGCGGTATCGACATCGTCGTGAACAACGCCGGGTTCACCTGGGACAACGTCATCCAGAAGATGACCGACGAGCAGTGGGACGCGATCCTCGGGGTCCATCTGAAGGCGCCGTTCCGCATCCTGCGCGCCGTACAGCCGGTCATCAAGGCGGCAGTCGCGGCCGAGCGGGCCGAGGGACGGGTGGTCTGCCGGAAGGTCGTCAACATCAGCTCGCTCGCCGGCGTCTTCGGCAACGCGGGGCAGGCCAACTACAGCGCCGCCAAGGCCGGCCTGGAGGGGCTCACCCGTACGCTGTCGAAGGAGTGGGGGCGGCTGAACACCACCGTCAACGCGGTCGCCTTCGGCCTGATCAGCACCCGGCTGACGCAGCCCGTCGAGAGCGGCGCGACCATCGACATCGCGGGCCGGGACATCAGGGTGGGCGTCAACCCGCAACTGCTGGAGCGGATGGAGGCCATGATCCCCCTCGGCCGCGCGGGCACCCCCGAGGAAGCGGCCGGCGCCGTCCACCTGCTGTGCGTCCCGGACTCCGACTACGTCAGCGGGCAGACGCTGCACTGCGCCGGAGGATTCGTCGGCTGACGGGAGTCAACCAGCGCCGCAGGTCGAGATGGGCGCGGACGAGGTCTGGGAGTTCGTCGCGCGGTCGAGGACCGCAAGCTCGGGCTGCCGGAGGAGCCGCCGGGGGGATCGACGCCCCGGGCGCTCCCGTACGATTGAGCAGTCAAGGACGACTGTGGTTTCCTGCCCTAGGAGGCGGTTGGTGGTCGCGCAACCCGCGCGGAGTGGTCGCGCGTCCGGCGATCGAGCGGCGGCCATGCGGCGGCGCCTGCTCGACGCGACGGTGGCGGTGCTGGACGAGAAGGGCTACAGCGGGACGACCACGCTGGAGGTGCAGCGCCGCGCGGGCGTCTCCCGCGGTGCGCTGCTGCATCACTTCGCGTCCCGCACCGAGCTCATGCTCGCCGCCGTCGACCATCTGGCGCAGCTCCGCCTCGACGACATCCTCCGGCTGGTGCGGACCCAGGCCCCGGCCACCGGCAGGATCGAGTGGGCGCTGCGCGTGTTGTGGGCGCAGCACGACGGGCCGCTGTTCGGGGCCTCGGTCGCGTTGTGGCTGGCGGCGCGGACCGACAAGGAGCTGCTCGCCGCGCTGCTGCCGCAGGAGCGCCTGCTCGGCCGGTCGATAAAAGCCGTCGCGGCGGAGCTGTTCGGGCCGGAGGTGAGCGGGGCCGACGGCTTCGCGGACGCGCTGGACATCGTGGTGGACGCGATGCGCGGCGCCGCGGCCCGCGGGGTGCTGCGGACGCCCGGCTCCGACGAGCGGCTGCTGAGGCTGTGGGCCGCATTGATCGCCGAGCGGACCGGCCAATAACAGTCAAAGCTGACTGGACGCTGCTACTCTGGCGGCATGAATCACCCGACTGCAGACGGCCTGCGGGTGGAGCGTCGCGACGCCGGGCTGTGGCTGGTCCTCGACCGCCCGCAGCGCCGGAACGCCCTGACGCTCGACCTCGTCGGCGCGTTGATCGAGGCCCTGTACGAGCCGCCGGACGACGTCAGGGCGGTGGTGCTGACCGGGACCGGGTCGGCGTTCTGCTCCGGCGGCGATCGCGCCGACCTCGTCGCGATCGCCGCCCAGGGGCCGATCGCCGTCACCGATGTCGTGTATGCCCGGTTCCAGGGGCTGGTCAGAGCGATCGCGGCCGCCGAGGTGCCCGTGATCGCGGCCGTGAACGGCCCGGCCCTCGGCGCCGGGTTCGACCTGTCCCTCGCCTGCGACCTGCGCGTCGCGGCGGAGGAGGCGACCTTCGAGAGCGCCTGGGTCAAGCTGGGGCTCGTCCCCGGGCTGGGCGGGGCGCACATGCTCACCCGCATCGCGGGCGCGACCCGCGCGGCCGAACTCGTCCTGCTGGGCCGGCCGCTCACGGCGCGGGAGGCCCTGGAATGGGGGCTCGTCAACGCCGTCGTCCCCGCCGACGACCTCGCCGGGCACGTCGCCGCCATGGTCGCGACGCTGGCGAGCCGGTCGCGGCCGGCCCTCGCCCGCAGCAAGGCCGCGCTGCGCCGGGCCCGGGACGCCGGGCTGGCCGAGGAGTTCGCCACGCTCGGCGCCGTGCAGAGCTCGCTGGCCGCCGGGCTGGATCTGGCCCGATGGGGCAAAGTCAAACCTGACTGAGATTGTTCTTGTTTCAGGCTTGTTGCGGCGGATGGCCCGGCGTAGTGTGCAGTCAATCCTGACTGTCTCTCCTGCTTCATCCACTCCCTCGAACCACTTGAGGTGAACCGTGACAGCTCACCGTCCGCACCAGAGACTCACGGCCGCCGTCGCGGCGGCGATCGTCGCCGCGACGGCGGTCACCGGCTGCGGGGCGCAGGAGGGCGCCTCCGGCGACGAGATCGTGCTCGGGGCGCTCGGCCCCTACACCGGAACCTTCTCCAGCACCTACGGCGCGGTCCCCGGCGTGCTCAACGCCTGGGTGGAGACCGTGAACGCGGCCGGAGGCATCGGCGGCAAGCGGGTCAGGATCGTCACCAAGGACATCGGGGCCTCCCCCGGGGCCGCGCCGACCGCCGTCCGCGAGCTCGTCGAGCGGGATCGCGTCATCGCCATCGTCGCCAACCAGGATCCCGGCGTCAGCGCCTGGGCCCCGTACGCGGCGGGCAAGGGCATCCCCGTGCTGAGCGCGGTCACCGAGACCGACTCCTATGTCAACCCCGGCAACTTCAACGCCCAGGGGTCCTCCTTCGCCGTCGCGTACGGGCTGGGCGAGCAGGCCAAGGAGTTCGGCGGCACGCTCGGCATCGTCCACTGCGCCGAGCAGCCCACGTGCGCGCAGCAGGCGCAGTTGCTGCAGCTCTTCGTCAAGGCCCAGGGCGTTGAGGTTCCGGTGACGAGCAAGGTGCCGGCGAGCACCGCCGACTTCACCGCGTACTGCCAGCAGTTGAAGGACGCGAAGGTGGGGACGGTGTTCAACTCGCTGTCCAACGAGCTCGCCGAGCGGATGAACGACTCCTGCGCCCAGCAGGGGCTGACGGCCAAGCAGGTGATCAGCGGCGCCCTGACGAACCTGAGCTGGAAGAGCGACCCGGTCTACCGCGGCAGCGTGGTCCTCGACCCGGTCGCCCCGTTCTTCGCGACGAGCGTGCCGGGGGTCAAGAAGTACCGGGACGCCCTGAGCAGGTACGCCCCGTCGATGATCGGCACCGAGCAGGACAACTCGGTGGCGCTGCGGGCGTGGGCCTCGATGCAGGTCTTCGGTACCGCCGCCGCCGCGGTCCAGGGGCCTGTGACCTCCGCGTCGCTGCGCAAGGCCATCTACGGCCTGAAGGGGCAGACCCTCGACGGGATCGTCCCGCCGATCGCCTTCGAGGAGGGGAAGGCCACCTACTCCCGGTGTTACTTCCGCTGGTCGCCGTACGGGGAGTTCAAGGCACTGGACGACGGCAAGCCCGTCTGCGTCGATCCGGCGAAGCTCGATCCGCTGGTCGAGCCGGTCATCAAGTCGCTGCGCTGACCCGCGATGCTGACCTTCGTCTTCGCCGGGCTGACGACCGGGTCCATCTTCGCCATCGCGGCGATGGGCCTGGTCCTCACCTACAAGACCTCCGGCGTCTTCAACTTCGCGCACGGGGCGCTCGCCAGCGTGTCGGCGTTCCTGTTCTACTTCCTGCACGTCCAGCAGGGCCTGGCGTGGCCCGTCGCGGCGGCGCTGTGCGTGCTCGGCGCCGGGCCCGCGCTGGCGCTGGTGCTGGAGTGGCTGACCCGGCACATGCAGTCGCGGCCGCTGCCGGTGAAGGCGCTGGGCACCATCGGGCTGCTGCTGGTGATCCAGGGCGCGATCGACCTGATCTACCGGCCGGGAGTGCAGCGTTCGGTCCCGCAGTTCCTGCCGGTGGAGCCGATCTCGATCCTCGGCACGCCGGTGGCGGGCTACCGGGTGATCATCGTGGTTCTCGCCCTCGCCGCCGCCGTCGCGCTGACCCTGCTGCTGCGTCTCGCCCGGATCGGGGTGGAGATGCGGGCGGTCGTCGAGGATCCGGAGCTGCTGGACACCTTCGGCACCGCCCCGGCCGGGGTGCGGCGCTTCGCCTGGCTGCTCGGCTCGTGCGCGGCCGCGGTCTCCGGCGTGCTGCTGGTGCCGTTGCTGCCGCTGGACGCGACCACGTTCACCCTGCTGATCGTCACCACCTTCGGGGCCGCGGCCGTCGGCGCGTTCACCAACCTTCCCCTGGTGTACGTCGGCGGCCTGGTGATCGGCGTCGGGCAGGCGCTGCTGCAGTGGCGGTTCCTCGACGCGACCGGACTGGCGGGTGGCCTCGCGGCCGCGCTGCCGTTCCTCGTGCTGTTCCTGCTGCTGATCCTGGCGCCCCGGCTTCGCATGCCCGGTGACGCGAAGCCCGTGGCCCGGGCCTCGGGCGGGTCGTGGACTCCCCAGTGGACTCCTCAGTGGACTCCTCAGTGGACTCCTCAGTGGACTCCTCAGTGGACGCCGCCGTGGACGGTGCGCGCCGGCGGGGTGGGCGTGTTGTTCGCCGTGCTCCTGCTCGTCCCCTTCTTCGCGGGGGCGCAGATCACGGCGTGGACGCAGCTCGTGGCGTACACGATTCTGTTCCTGTCGCTGGGGCTGCTGGTGCGGCTGTCCGGGCAGGTGTCGCTGGCGCATGTGAGCTTCATGGCGATCGGGGCCGCGGCCTTCGCGCACGGCGTCGCCGAGCTGCGGCTGCCCTGGGCGGCCGCCCTCGTCTTCGCCGGGGTGGTGGCCGCGCCGGTGGGGGCGCTGCTCGCCGTTCCGGCGATCCGGTTCTCCGGGCTGCATCTCGCGCTGGCCACCTTCGGCTTCGGCATGCTGCTGCAGCAGATGTTCTACGGCCAGCCGTACCTGTTCGGGCCGCTCGGGTTCGGCCTCACGATGCCGCGCCCGGAGGCGGGGCCGCTGGGCGGCGACACCGGCTACTTCTACGTCGTCCTCGCCGTCGCGGTGCTCGCCGCGCTGGTCGTCGTGGTCGTCGAGCGCGGCCGGCTCGGACGCCTGCTGCGGGCGATGAACGAGAGCCCGACGGGCCTGGTCGCGAGCGGCGCGTCGATCAACGTCACGAAGGTGCTGGTCTTCTGCCTGTCGGCGTCGATGGCGGCGGTCGCGGGCGCGCTGGCGGGGGTGGCGGTCGGCTACGTCGGGCCGGAGTCCTACCAGCCGATCGTGTCGCTGCAGTTGTTCGCGCTGACGATGATCGCCGTCGGCGGGCTGCCGTGGTACGCGGTGGTGGCCGCGGCGGGGCAGGTTCTGATCCCGGCGTACGTGTCCGGCTCGGCGACCGTGACCAGCGCGCTGACCCTCGCGTTCGGGCTGGTGGCCGTACACGCGGCGATCCAGCCCGAGCCGCCGGCGCTGCCGGGCGCGGTCCGGCGCCTGCTGGACCGGCTCGCGGCCCCGGCACCGCGCCGTCGGCCCTCCCCTGAGCCGCAGGCAGACGCCCAGGCGGACACGCAGGCGGACGCCCAGGCGGACACCCGGGCGGATACGGCGGGGAATGCGCCCTCCCCCGCCCCGGTGCGGGCGCGTCCGGCGGACGGTCGCGGCCTGTCGCTCGACGTGCGCGGCCTCACCGTCCGCTTCGGCGGGCTCGTGGCCGTCGACAACGTCTCGCTGACCGTTCCGCCGGGCCGCATCACCGGCCTCATCGGGCCGAACGGCGCCGGCAAGACCACCGTGTTCAACGCCTGTTCCGGCCAGGTCCGCCCGGCGTCGGGCTCGGTGCTGCTGGGCGGGCGGCGCGTCGACCGGCTGGGCGCGGCCGCCCGGGCGCGGCGCGGCCTCGGCCGGACCTTCCAGCGCGTGGAGTTGTTCGACACGCTGTCGGTCCGGGAGAACGTCGCCCTCGGCCGCGAGGGACGTCACTCCGGCCGGAACCCGCTCACGCACCTGCTGGTGCCGGGCGCCCAGCGGGCCGAGGTCGACGCCCGGACGCGCGCGGCCATCGACCTGTGCGGGCTGACCGGCCTCGCCGACCGGCAGGCCGGGACGCTGTCCACCGGGCAGCGTCGGCTGGTCGAACTGGCCCGGTGCGTGGCGGGCGGCTTCGAGCTGCTCCTGCTGGACGAGCCGTCCTCCGGCCTCGACCGCGCCGAGACCGAGGCCTTCGGCGACATCCTCACCTCCGTCGTACGGCGAGGCGGCATCGGCGTCCTGCTCGTCGAGCACGACTTCGCGCTGATCAACCGGCTCTGTGCCCACGTCTACGTACTCGACTTCGGCAAGCTCATCTTCGAGGGCACGGCGCGGGAGGCGGGCGCCTCGGCCGTCGTCCGCGACGCCTACCTCGGCCAGGACCCGGACCAGGTACTGACATGACACTCCTCGCTCTGGACGGCGTCAGCGCCGGCTACGGGACGACCACGGTGCTGCGCGAGGTGTCGCTGACCGTCGGCGCCGGGCGGATCGTCGCCGTGCTGCGCGCTGCGCGGCATCGCCGCGACCGGGGTCGCGATGGTGCTGGTCGAGCAGTACGTGGGCCGGGCGCTGGAGTTCGCGGACACCGCGGTCCTCCTGCGCAAGGGACGCGTGTCGTACGAGGGGCCGTCCGCCGACCTGGACGAGCGGGTCGTGCTCCGTGACTATCTGGGAGTCGATGAATGAACAGACGGCCGGCCGTACTGGGCGCCACGGCGACGCCGGCCACCGCGCTGGGCGGGCGCCACCACCGACGCCTACCCGGCCATCCGCCGGATGACCGGCGACCACCTCAAGCTGCAGGGCAGCCAGCTCGGCGACCCGGTCAAGGGCACCGCCGCGGGGTTCGTCAGGTGATGTCGAGTACGGCCTTGCCGTGCAGGCGGCGGCCCAGGAGTGCCTCGACGGCCTCGGCGGCCTTGTCCCAGGGGCCGCGCCAGGCAATGTGGGGCCTGAGCACGCCCGAGGCGGCCTTGGTGGCGAGCCAGGTGAGGTCCGGGGCGACGGCGGACTCCGCGGGCAGGTAGAAGGTCACGAGGGAGCGGTCGTGGCCGCGGTTGCCGGAGAGCGCGCCCCAGGCGAAGTCCTCTCCCTTGCCCATCACGCGGCCGACCGCGACGAGGGTGCCGCCGTCGGCGAGGCGGTCGAAGGCGGTCACGAGTTCGGGGCCGCCCACCATGTCGAGGACGCCGTGGACCGGTTCGCCGACGTTCGCCGCGCCCGCGACCACCTCGTCGGCGCCGAGGGCGCGCAGGGCGTCGCCGTGGGCGGCGGGGTCGCCGGTGGAGGCCACGACGTGCGCGCCGGCGAGGCGGGCGAGCTGGACGGCGAAGCCGCCGGTGCCTCCGGTCGCGCCGGTGATCAGCACTCGGCGGCCGAGGACCGCGCCGAGGCGGCGCAGGGCCCGCAGGGCCGACAGGCCCGCAGGGCCGACAGGCCCGCCACCGGGAGCGTGCTGATCGCGCCGGGGTCGGCGTCCGCCGGGAACGTTCCCATCATCGCGGTGTTCACCGCGCGAAGCTCGGCCCAGGCGCCGACGTGGCCGAGCGTGACCACCGGGGTGCCCGCGGGCGGGCCCGATCCGTCGGCGGCGGGCCGTACCACGACTCCGGCGGCGTCCCAGCCCAGGACGCTGCCGTCCGGGGCCTCCTTGAGGTACCGGGACACCTCGCCGCGCTGACGCTGTTCACCGAGCGCGGCTTCGACCGCGTGACCCTGGACGAGCTGTGCGACGAGGTGGAGATCTCCAAGCGCACGTTCTTCCGCACCTTCGTCAGCAAGGAGGACGTGGCGAGCACGCCCACGCAGGACATGTGGATCGCGTTCCTCGACGTCATCGAGTCCCGCGACCCGGCGGGCGCCCCGCTCCTGCCATTCCTGCACGACGCGCTGCTCGACGTCATCGACCGGATGCCCGCCGAGGAGTGGACCCGGCATGTCCTGCTCGACCTCCGGCTCGCCGAGAAGACCCCGTCGATGGACGCGCACCGCCGTCACACGTGCGACCTCATCTCCCGCACCGCCCACGACATCCTGTCCCGTCGCTTCGACCTGCCCCGGGGACACGACGACCCCCGCCTCCGCCTGGCCCTGGACATGGCGGTGGCCGCCTTCCACCTCGCCACGGAAAGGTGGGCCTCCGAGCCCGAGCCCACCCGCGCCTCCCTGCTGACCCGCGTCCGCGACACGTTCTCCGCCCTCCCCGGAGCCCTGGCGCTGACCCTCACGCCCCGTTAGGCCGGGGCCGCTACGAGGAGACGCCCGTGGTCGCCCGGCGATGGATGTTCTGCAGGCGGCGTACGACGGGGACCCAGGTGGTGGGCAGGGTGTAGCGGGTGGCCTTGCGGCCTTTGTGGCGGAGCGTGTACTTGATGAAGTCGGCGCCCGGCGGCTGGGCCTGGGAACGTCCGAGCCGCAGGCGCTTGAGGTCCGCGCGCAGTTCGCGCAGCTCGCCGTCGGAGAGGCAGCGGGTCACTGCCGGTCCGGTGCGGCGGGTCGCCCGGGCGCAGCCGTTCGTGTACACGGTCACGCGGTTGTCCAGGCCGGCGAATCCCCCCTGTTCCCGGAGCTCGACCAGCGGCTTTTTCTCCGCTTTCGCGGTGGTCGCCGTCGCCGTCGCCGGGGGCGAGGACAAGGCGCACTGCGCTGCGACGAGCACTGACACCGAGACGATTCGCGCGTATCTCATGTCCATCAGACGTACCGGAGCGGCGGGCGGCTCAAACCGGAGGTGCCGCATGGCCGATGTCGAGACGCCGGGAGCGAGCTTTTGCCGGTTGGCTTGGTCTATCCCGGGGAGTCACGAAACCCGGATCAGCCGGTGAGCGGCGGGCGTACGCGCCCGCCGCTCAGGTGTTCTCGGCGCCGTGTGCGGGCTCTCCCCCGCCGAGGGCGCTCCCGCCTCCGTCGCGCACGGGTACCGCCGGAGACCTGCCCGATCTCCCCTGCCACCCTGCCGTGCAGCGGCCCAAGGCTTATCCCCGGGCTTCACCAGGCGAAGGGCCGCGTTGTGGAAATCCTTTCGCAGAGTGAAAGGCGTGTGGCGGGCTTATTTCCTGCGGCGCATAGTTTCGTGACAGGGATCACACCCGCTGAGGTCGCGGTCAACGCCGCGCGCCATCGGACCCACCGGTCCTTTGCGCGTACCGAAGGAGGGATGCCCGTGGTTCGAGTCGATCGTCGGACTCGCGGGCGGCCCGGCCACGACCGCGGCGCAGTACACGGACCGCCCGCATTGTTTGCACGGCTGGTCGTCGATATATGCCGGTGACACGACACTGAGCGCGGAAGCCGTTCCTTCCGCCCCTATCGGACCTGGGGCAGGCCGGTAATGGGGCCGAGGAATGCACCGCATGCCCCTCGCCACTAATTCGCGGTGTCCGCTTTATCTTCCTGCCCGCGCGGGCCGCGTCAGCATGCGATCACCCGATGACGAAGGAGCGACGACGGTGCCGTCCCCACCCCTGCTGGACGTCAATGATTTGCATGTCAGGTTTCCGACTCCGAACGGTCATGTGTACGCCGTGGCCGGGGTGTCGTTCACGGTCTCCCCTGGTGAGACGGTCGCCGTGGTCGGCGAGTCCGGGTCCGGGAAGAGCGTGTCGTCGCTGGCGGTGATGGGGCTGCTGGGCGGCGGCGACATCTCCGCCGGTTCGGTACGGCTGCGCGGGGAGGAGCTCGTCGGCGCGGACCCCGAGCGGCTGCGGCGACTGCGCGGGTCCGAGATCGCCATGATCTTCCAGAACCCGATGAGCTCGCTGGATCCGCTGTTCACCGTCGGGGACCAGATCATCGAGGCGATGCGCGCGCACCGGCGGGTGTCGCGGCGGGCGGCCAGGGCCCGCGCGGTGGAGCTGCTGCGGGAGGTCGGGCTGCCGGATCCGGAACGGCGGATACGGGCCTATCCGCACGAGCTGTCCGGCGGGCAGCAGCAGCGGGTGATGATCGCCATCGCGCTGGCCTGCGAGCCGTCCATGATCATCGCCGATGAGCCGACCACGGCGCTGGACGTGACCGTGGAGGCGCAGATCCTGGATCTGCTGCGGCGGACGCAGCGCGACCACGGCACGGCGCTGCTGCTCATCACCCACGACATGGCCGTCGTGGCGGAGATGGCCGACCGGGTCGTGGTCATGTACGCGGGGCGGGTGGTCGAGCACGGGCCGGTGGCCGACGTGCTGCGCTCGCCGAGCAACCCGTACACGCAGGCGTTGATCGATTCGATTCCGACTCCGGCCACGCCGCGGGACGCGCCCATGCCCGCGATCGGGGGCAACGTGCCCACGCCGGCCGAGGCGCCGCCCGGCTGCCGGTTCCACCCCCGCTGCCCCTCGGCGTTCGACCGGTGCTCGCGGGCCGAGCCGCCGCTGCTCGATGTGGCGCTGCTCGATGTGGGAGATGTGGGAGTGGGCCGGGCGAGCCGGTGCTGGCTGCACGACGAGACCGCGCCGTCGCGAGGGGTGGGCGCGGGGGAGGTCCACCGTGTCGGATGACGACACGCCCGGCGGCAACGGCCGGGTGAGCACGGGAGTAGTGCGAGGAAAGGGGTCGGGTGACCGGATGTCCGATCAAAGGATGTCTGCCGCGACGGTCGGCGGCGTGACGGAATCGGGGCCCCGGCCCGGCGAGGCCGAGCCGCCGGTTCTGTTCGAGGCCCGCGACCTGGTGAAACGGTTCCGCACGCGGCGGCACGTGGTGCAGGCGGTCAACGGCGTCTCCCTTAGGATTCCGCGCGGCCGTACGGTCGGGCTGGTGGGCGAGTCGGGCTCGGGCAAGTCGACCGTGGCCCGGCTGGCGCTGCGGCTGCTCGACCCCACCTCGGGGGAGCTGAACTTCGACGGCATCGATCTGATGAGGGTCTCCCGCGCCGAGATGCGGGCGCTGCGGCGGCGCATGCAGATCGTGTTCCAGGACCCGCTCGGCTCGCTGAACCCCCGGATGCGGGTGGTGAACGCGGTCGGCGAGCCGCTCGCGGTGCACGGGCTCGCCAAGGGCAGGGCCCTGGTGGACCGGGTGGTGGAGCTGCTTGAGCGGGTCGGGCTCAGCTCGGCCGACGTGTACAAGTTCTCGCACCAGTTCTCCGGCGGGCAGGCGCAGCGCATCGGCATCGCCCGCGCGGTCGCCACCGACCCCGACCTGATCGTCTGCGACGAGGCGGTGTCGGCGCTGGACGTCTCGGTGCAGGCGCAGGTGCTGAACCTGCTCAAACGGCTGCAGGCCGAGCTCGGGCTGTCGTATCTGTTCATCGCGCACGACCTCAACGTGGTGCGGTACATGGCCGACGAGGTCTGCGTCATGTACCTGGGCCAGGTCGTGGAGCGGGGGGACGGCGACGCGCTGTTCCGGGATCCCCGGCACCCGTACACGCGGATGCTGGTGGCGGCCGTGCCGGAGTTCGCGCCGGCCGAGGGCAAGGGGCGCCGCTCGGTGCCGCGGGGCGAGCCCGCCAGCCCGAGCGATCCGCCGCCGGGATGCCGTTTCCATCCCCGGTGCCCGGAGGCGATGCGGCGGTGCGAGCAGGAGGCGCCGGTCCTGCGGCGGATCGCCGCCGACCGCGTCGTGGCCTGCCATCTGTTCGACCCGGCCGACGCCCCGCCCGTCTACTCGCCCGTCCCTCTACCTGATTCCCTGCCCGATTCCACGGAGGCGAGCGCCACATGATTTCCTACGCTCTGCGCCGGCTGGGCTACGGGGCCGTGGTCATGGTCATGGTCACCATCCTCGTGTTCGTGATCATGCGGCTGGTGCCCGGCGACGCGGTGAGCCTCATGCTGCAGGAGACCGGGGCGAGCCGGGAGGAGGCCGACGCGCTGCGCGCCGAGTTCGGGCTCGACGCCCCCGTGTGGACGCAGTTGTGGCACTGGCTCGCCGGCGCCGCCCAGGGCGACCTCGGCACCTCCTTCTACAGCAGGGAGCCGGTGGTCGAGCTGTTCCTCGCCCGCGTCCCGGTGACCGTGCAGCTCGGGCTGCTGGCGATGCTCGTCGGCACGCTGCTCGGCCTCACCGTCGGCGTGATCGCCGCGGTGACGCGCGGCTCCGCGGTGGACGGCACGCTGCGGCTGATCGCGGTGGCCTTCCTGTCGGTGCCGAACTTCGTGGTCGCCCTGCTCGTGCTGACCGGCCTCGCGATCTGGTTCGTCTGGTCGCCCCCGATCGTGTACGCCGGGCCGACCGAGGACTTCACCAGCTGGTGGCAGCAGATCATCATCCCCGTGCTCGCGCTGGGGACCGGCATGATGGCCTCGGTCGCCCGGCTGACCCGCTCGTCGATGCTGGAGTCGCTCGGCTCGGACTACATCCGCACGGTCCGCGCCAAAGGCGTACGCGAGCGGACGGTGCTGCTCAAGCATTCGCTGCGGAACTCGACGATCGCGGTGCTCACCCTGCTCGGCCTGGAACTGGCCACCGTGCTCGGCGGCACAGTGATCATCGAGCAGATGTTCGCGCTGCCCGGCACCGGACAGCTGATCTACCAGGCGGTGCTCGACCGGGACTACCCGGTGGTGGTGGCCTGCACGATCTTCTACGCGGCCCTGTTCATCATCACGATCATCATCATCGACCTGCTCTACGCGCTGGTCGATCCGCGGATCCGGCACGGGAGGGCGCTGTCGTGACCCAGGAGAGGCTGCTGACGGACGTCACCGGGACCGCCGCGGGGCACGCGGCCTCGCCGAAGCCGCCAAAGCCGCCGGCGGCGTCGGATGCGTCGAAGGCGTCGAAGGCGTCGAAGGCGTCGAAGGCGTCGGCGGCGCCCCGGCCGCCGCGCCGGGCGGTCATCAGGCGGGTGCTCAGGTCGCTGCGCGGGTTCGTGCGCGCCCAGCCGCTCGGCGCCACCGCCCTGCTGCTGATCTCGATCTTCGTGCTGGCGGCGCTGGCCGCGCCCGTCGTGGCGCCGTACGACCCGATCGAGCAGTTCCGCCGCGACATCCTGGAGCCCCCGTCGGCGCGGTACCTGCTCGGCACCGACGACCTCGGGCGCGACGTGCTGAGCCGGGCCATCTACGGCGCGCGGACGTCGCTGCTCATCGGCGTGCTGACCACCGGGATCAGCCTGGTCGCGGGCACCGCGATCGGCGTGGTGTCCGGCTACTTCGGGCGAGGGCTCGACCTGGTGATCCAGCGGGTGGCGGACGCCGTGCAGGCGATCCCCGGCATCGTGCTGCTGCTGTTCATCGCGGTGATTTTGGGCCCGTCGGTACGCAACACGATCATCGCGCTGACCGTGGTGATCACGCCCTCGTTCAACCGCATCGCCCGCGCCGAGACGCTGCGGGTGCGGCAGGAGCCGTACGTCGAGGCGGCGCGGGCCACCGGCGCGCACGCCGTCCGCATCCTCACCCGGCACATCCTGCCGAACATGCTGGCCTCGGTGTTCACCCTGGGCAGCCTGATCTTCGCCGGGGTGATCATCGCCGAGTCGGCGCTGAGCTTCCTCGGCATCGGCGCGCCGCCCCCGACCCCGTCCTGGGGCCTGATGCTCTCGGAGGGCGTGCGGTACGTCGAGCGCGCCCCCTGGCTGATCATCGTCCCCGCCATCGCGCTGTCGATCGCCGTGTTCAGCTTCAACCTGCTCGGCGACGCGCTGCGCGACCATCTCGATCCGCGTCTGCAGCGGCCCGTCGCGCAGGCGGCGCGGCTCTGGTGGGGCCGCCGCGTGATCTCCCGGCTGGCGCCCAGCCTCGCCAAGGGCGCCGAGCGGATCGAGTCCTCCGACGCACCGGCCGCCGGTACCGGCCGGGGTTCCGCAACCACCGAGTCGACACGATGATCGATAGGAGGCAGGAGCATCGTGGAGATCCCTTGCAGAAGGACGGAGGCGCTCGCCGCGGCGAGCCCACCCGCCGTACGCGACACGACCGCGGCGGTCGTGACATCCGCCGAGGTCACCAGGGGTCGGGCGTGAGGCGCGGCACGCTGCTCGGCGCAGCGCTCGTGGTCGCGCTGGCGCTCGCCGGCTGCGGCGGCGGCGATGGCGGCGGTGCGGCCAAGGCCCCGGTGGGCAGCCCCCGGTCGGGCGGCACCCTGGTCATCCAGTCGCCCTCGGAGATCACCAACGGGATCAACCCGCTGGAGACCCAGGACCCGACGGCGTTCACGATGATCTCCGGGACCGTCTACAGCAAGCTGGTGGACGTCAAGACCGGGCCCGGCACCGCCACCGGTTACGAGATCGTGCCCGACCTCGCGGAGTCGTGGGACATCTCGAAGGACGGCAAGACCTACACCTTCAAGCTCCGCAAGGACGTGAAGTGGCACAACGTCCCGCCGGTGAACGGGCGCCCGTTCACCTCCGACGACGTGGTGGCCACCTTCGAGGCGCTGAAGAAGGCCACGCGGGTGCACCAGTGGATGATCGAGCCGGTGACCGGCATCGAGGCGCCGGACGATTACACCGTGGTGCTGAAGCTGAAGCGGCCCTACGCCCCGCTGCTGAGCTACCTCGCCTACCACTTCATGGTGATCCTGCCCCGGGAGGGCGTCGAAGGTAAGTTCGACCTGAAGACGCAGGCGATCGGCACCGGCCCGTTCATGCTCGCCGGGCACAAGCCGGACGTGGAGTGGGTGTTCAAGAAGAACCCCGACTACTTCATCAAGGGCCGGCCGTACCTGGACGAGATCCGGCGCCCGATCGTGAAGGACATCGCGGCCGTCACCGCCGCGCTGCGCAGCGGCCGCATCGACGTCGGGACGACCAGCGACGCGAACGTGGCCAAGGAGCTGGGGTCGAAGGGCGGGTTCACCGTCCAGGAGGTCCCGGGCGCGCCGATCAGCGTCTACATCAACCCCAAGGCCGAGCCGTTCGACGACCTCAAGGTACGGCAGGCGTTCGTGCGCGCGATCGACTGGGTCGGCATGGGCGAGAACATCCGCGGCAAGTTCAACCTGACGTCGCTGCTGCGGCCCGACACCAGCGCCGCGGCGCTGTCGAAGGACGAGGTCCTGAAGCTGCGTCCGTACGACCCCGAGGGGGCGAAGCGGCTGCTGGCCGAGGCGGGGTTCCCGAACGGGTTCTCCACCAAGATGATGGTGCAGAAGGTCGACGACGAGGACGTCCGCGAGGCGCAGTGGATGCAAGACGACCTGGCCAAGGTCGGCATCAAGCTGGAACTCGAACTCGTCGATCCCGGCACGGCCATCGACCGCCGCCGCAACCACGACTTCGCGCTCGCGAAGGCGCTGCGCGGCGTGCACCTGCCCGACCAGGTGTGGCGTGACTTCGAGGCCGACTCCCTGGAGAACTACACCCAGGTCAACGACCCCGAGCTGTACAAGCTGCTGGAGGAGTCGCGCAACGAGCTGAACGAGGACAAACGCAACGAGATCTACCGGAAGATGCAGGAGCGGATGGAGACGGAGATCGTCCAGGTGATCTACCCGATCCAGAAGTTCGACTACGCGATCATCAACCAGAAGGTTCAGGACCTCTGGCCGAGCCCGATCTACCAGGGCAAGCGGCTCGCGGATGTGTGGCTGAGCGAGTCGTAGACCGTCGCCCGCGGGCCGTCGCGGATAAGGCGGCGGCCCGCGCGGGCTGATTGCGTGCCATTTAGCGGGGCCGATTACAGGGGCCCATCAGCGGGCGGATTCGCGGCCCGGCCGGTGCACGAGCGCGCCGGCCGGGCCGCGCTGTGTTTCCGGCGGAGGTATGGCGGTCGCCGGTGATTCGGGGTGCCCCCACCGGGATTCGTTACGCCGGGGCGACACGCCATGTCACGAAACAGTCCTGAAGAAATATGCAGCCGACGAAGACGAACCAAGCAGGCACGCGCAAACACCAATGTTTGCGAATCAGCAATTACAGAGCCGAGGCGGGCGATTCGCGGCTGATTTGTGCGAGCCCTCGGCTTCCACCGCGATTGTACAGGCCACGTGAGCCTGAGTTATGGGGGTCGATATGCGAAAGGTTGCGGCCGGGCTGTCCGCCGTTGTGATGGGGCTCGGCGTCACTCTTGCGGGGCCGGGCGCGCACGCACAGGATGGCACGGGGCGTACGGCGGACTCGGCGGCGGCGAATATGGGCGCCACGAGACGCGCGGCGGGCGCGGACGGGGACGGCATCGCCTGGAAGCCATGCAAGAAGCTCTCACAGAGTCCGCTCTCCAAGAAGAAGTTGAAGTTGCAGTGCGGCACGCTCTCCGTGCCACTCGACCACGCCGACCCGTTCGGCAGGAAAATCACGATCGCGCTCACCCGGAAAAGCACACCGTTCCGGAGAGTGAGTACAAGGGGATTCTGCTCGTCAATCCGGGCGGTCCCGGAGGCGAGGGAAGAGAATTCGCCACGACCTTCGAGAAGACGCCCGCGGCCAAGGCCGCCGCGGCGTACGACATCATCGGATTCGACCCGCGCGGGGTGGGCGCGAGCAAGCCGCGCCTGAAGTGCTCGCCGACGAACGCCAAGGTGCCCAACGACTGGGTGCCGGCCAACGCCCGCGATGAGCGATCCTGGCTGAACTACGCCAAGCGGATCGCGCGCGACTGCCAGAAGCGCTTCGGCTGGATGCTGCCGCACATGCGGACCGAGGACACGGCGCGGGACATGGACTACATCCGCGCGGCCCTGGGGCAGGAACAGCTCAGCTATCTCGGCTACTCGTGGGGAACCGCCCTGGGGATGATCTACGCCACCCTGTTCCCGGAACGGGTGAACCGGATGGTGCTGGACAGCGTCGTGAATCCGAGCCAGACCAACTACGAGGCCATGCTCGACCAGAACAAGGCGTTCGAGAAGCGCATGGACCAGTTGTTCGCCTGGATCGCCAGGCACAACTCCAGCTACAAGCTCGGCACGAACGCGAAGAAGATCGAGGCGACCTACTACCGGGTCAGGGCCAAACTGAAGGCCAAGCCCGTCGAAGGCAAGTTCGGGCCGACGGAACTGGACGACATGTTCACCCGGGGCGGCTACGACGACGACATGTGGCCCACGCTCGGCGTCGTCCTGTCACTGTTGAAGAGCGGCAAGGGCGACAGGGTCTGGGAGCTGTACGTTATCGCGGGGATATTCAGCGAGGGCAACGAGGAAGCGAACGACGTGTACCACGCCACCTTGTGCACCGACACGCCCTGGCCGAGGGAATGGTCGACGTGGCGGCGGGACACCCGCGCCTCGCACCAGGTCGCGCCGTTCCTCAGCTGGGCGAACACGTGGGGGAACGCCGCGTGCGCCTTCTGGCCGGTGGAGGAGAGGCAGCCGCTGGAGATCTCCGGCGAGGGGCTGCCGCCGATCCTCATGGTGCAGGCGACCTATGACGCGGCCACGCCGTACGCGGGGGCGTTGGAGGCGCACCGGCTCTTCCCCTCGTCGCGGCTGATCCTGGAGAAGAACGGCGGCACCCACGGCGTCTCGCTGTCCGGCAACAAGTGCATCGACCGGTACGTCGCCGATTATCTGGCCACCGGCGCGGTCCCGCCGGACCAGCCCGGCCCCGACGCCACCTGCGCCGCCACCCCTGTTCTGAAGGCGATCGATGTCAAGGCCGCCTGAGGCGGAACCCTCGGCGGCGCGATCGGACGGCCCTCGACCGTCCGATCGCGCCGCTCTTCGTGTCATGCCAGTAACGGGCATGACCAGGAGAGGTACCCCCTGTCCGCGAAGTCCGGTCCGTTGCTCCTGCCCGCCCGGCCGACGCCGGAGGCCGAGCGGATGCGGGGCCGATTAGCGGGGCCGATTAGCTGGGCGGATTCGCGGCCCGGCCGGTGCACGAGCGCGCCGGCCGGGCCGCGCTGCGTTTCCGGCGGAGGTATGGCGGTCGCCGGTGATTCGGGGCGCCCCCACCGGGATTCGTTACGCCGGGGCGACACGCCATGTCACGAAACAGTCCTGAAGAAATATGCAGCCGACGAATTCGAACCAAGCAGGCGCGCGCAAACACCAATGTTTGCGAATCAGCAATTACAGAGCCGAGGCGGGCGATTCGCGGCTGATTTGTGCGAGCCCTCGGCTTCCACCGCGATTGTACGGGCCACGTGAGCGTGCGCCTGAGTTATGGGGGTCGATATGCGAAAGGTTGCGGCCGGGCTGTCCGCCGTTGTGGTGGGGCTCGGCGTCACTCTTGTGGGGCCGGGCGCGCACGCACAGGATGGCACGGGGCGTACGGCGGACTCGGCGGCGGCGGATATGGGCGCCACGAGGCGCGCGGCGGGCGCGGACGGGGTCAGCATCGTTTGGAAGCGTTGCAAGAAGCCGCTCTCCAAGAAGTTGCAGTGCGGCACGCTCTCCGTGCCACTCGATCACGCCGACCCGTTCGGCAGGAAAATCACGATCGCGCTCACCCGGAAAAAGCACACCGTTCCGGAGAGTGAGTACAAGGGGATTCTGCTCGTCAATCCGGGCGGCCCCGGAGGCGGGGGAAGAGAACTCGCCACGGTCTTCGAGAAGACGCCCGCGGCCAAGGCCGCCGCGGCGTACGACGTCATCGGGTTCGACCCGCGCGGGGTGGGCGCGAGCAAGCCGCGCCTGCAGTGCTCGCCGGCCATCGATAAGGTGCTTCCCGATGCGGTGCCCGCCAATGCCCGGCAGGAGAGGTTCTGGCTGAACCTGGCCAAGCGGACCGCGCGCACCTGCGAGAAGCGCTTCGGCTGGATGTTGCCGCACATGCGGACCGAGGACTCGGCGCGGGACATGGACTACATCCGCGCGGCTCTGGGGCAGGAGCAACTCAGCTTTCTTGGCTACTCGTGGGGGACGAACCTGGGGATGACCTACGCCACCCTGTTCCCGGAGCGGGTGAACCGGATGGTGCTGGACAGCGTCGTGAATCCGAGCCAGACCAACTACGAGGGCATGTTCGACCAGAACATCGCCGTCCAGCGGCGCATACGGCACCTCTTTGCCTGGTTGGCCAAGCGCAACTCCTACTGGAAGCTCGGCACGACCGCGAAGAAGGTCGAGGCGACCTACTACAGGCTCAGGGCCAAGCTGAAGAAGAAGCCCACTGACGACATCTTCGGGCCGACGGAGTTGGACCAGGTGCTCGCGCTCGCCGCCTACAGCGACGAGTACTGGACCGGGATCGGCAACGGCCTATCGTTCTTGAAGAAAACGGGCGATGGCACTGTCCTCGCGCTGTTGTATGCCCTCTTGGCAGGGGGCGAGCCCTCCGAGGTGAACGATGTGTACTTGGCCACCTTGTGCACCGACACGCCCTGGCCGAGGGAATGGTCGACGTGGCGGCGGGACACCCGCGCCTCGTACCAGGTCGCGCCGCTCGTCGCCTGGACCAACACGTGGGGGAACGCCGCGTGCGCCTTCTGGCCGGTGGAGGGAAGCCAGCCGCTGGAGATCACCGGCGAAGGGCTGCCGCCGATCCTCATGGTGCAGGCGACCTATGACCCGGCCACGCCGTACGCGGGGGCGTTGGAGGCGCACCGGCTCTTCCCCTCCTCGCGGCTGATCCTGGAGAAGAACGGCGGCAACCACGGCGTCTCGCTGTCCGGCAACAAGTGCATCGACCGGCACGTCGCCGATTATCTCGCCACCGGCACGGTCCCCCCGGACCAGCCCGGCCCCGACGCCACCTGCGCCGCCACCCCCGCCCCGAACCCGCGGCTCCAGACCTGAGGCGGAACCCCCGGCGGCACGATCGGACGGCCCTCGACCGTCCGATCGTGCCGCTGTTTTTCGTGACATGACCGTGTTTTCGTGACATGACCGGCAACGGCGAGAACACGGCATGTGTGGACTAGTACCGGAATTCCCGGCAGGCACCGGACTACGGGGCCGGTAGCAGGCGATGTCGGGCGAGAAAGAGTCCGGTGGGTTCCGGGGCCGGGACGCGGAGGGCGAGGCGCATGGCGCGCAGTTCATCGTGCCAGTCCGGTGAGGTGAAGGTACCCGCGTAGAGCCGGGTGCAGGTCAGGAGGTGGCTGCGGAAGATCCGGTGCAGGCGGGATCGGAAGTGGGCCAGGTAGCGGGCCAGGTGGCCGTCCTCGTACGGCCTGGCGGTTTCCCCGGCGGACACGATGATCGCGGCGGCGAGGATCGCCGTCCTGAGCGCCTGTGCGGTCCCGGTGCCCGCGATCGGGTCGAGTCGCAGTGCGCCGGTGCCCACGACCAGCCGGCCGGGCGTGGACTGCTCGCCGAGCAGCCGGGGGGCCGCCGGGATCGCGTGGGCGTGATCGGGTAGGCGGGCCAGCCGTGCGCCGAGGCCGCTCTCGGTCAGCAGGTCCGCCAGCAGGTCCGCCGGTCGCTCGGCCGGGCCGGGGATCATCGCCTGGGCCACCGCGCCTCCGCCCCCGATGGGGAACAGGTGCACCCATCCGCGAGGGACGGTTTCCAGAATCGTGACGTCCTCCTCCTGACCGCGACGAAGCGTCACGTGCGCGCTGAGCACATGCCGGCGGCCGGCCGTGATCAGGTGCGGATCGCCGACGGACGGACTCGCCGTGACCGTCCAGTCCGCTCCGCCCGCCGAGCCGGTGGTCGATCCGGCCGCCGGGCCGGTGTCGGGATGGCCACTGGTGAAAGGTCCGGCGGTGGGAGCGGGGGCGCGGCCGGGCACCGCCTCCGTTTCGGAATCGCAGACGTCGACGATGCGGGGGTGGAGGCGGACCAGCCGGTCCAGTGCCCTGGCGGTCAGCGTCGCTCCATCGACGGCCAAGGCGGGGTACGTCATACGCCGCGATTCGGTACACCCCCAGCGGACCTGCCGGGTACGCAGCGGCCACGCGTCGGCCAGGAGATCCGTCCGCCACAGCGCCGCGAGCAAGGCGACGGTCTCGCCGTCCAGCAGCAGCGGGCGGCGATGCCCGGACGCCGACCCCACGGGGTGGTGCCCAGGCAGACCTCCACGTGGATCCCCAACCAAGTCCACTGCCCGTCCCTCGCCCTGACCCCTGACAAGGGCACCGGTTCGATCTCCGGCTCTGCCCACGACCCGGACCCCGGCGGAGGCTTCGACTCCGCTCTCGCCCTGACCCCTGACAGGCGCACCGGTTCCGTCTCCGGCTCTGCCCACGACCCGGACCCCGGCGGAGGCTTCGACTCCGCCCTCTGCCCGGCCTCTGACAGGGGCACCGGTTCGATCTCCGGCTCCGCCCACGACCCGGATCCCAGCGATGGCTTCGACTCCGCCCTCGCCCTGACCCCTGACAGGCGCACCGGTTCGATCTCCGGCTCCACCCACGGCCCAGACCCCGACGGAGGCTTCGACTCCGCCCTCTGCCCGGCCCCTGCCCGCAGCCCCGGCCCGGCCTTCGTCCGGCCCGATTGCCCCGTCCCCTGCTCGGCCCACGGCCGAAACCTCCGCTGGGACCTGCACGCGGACGCTGTATCCCCGCTCGGCGAGCAGCCAGGCGCAGGTCAGTTCGGCCAGCCCTGATCCGGTCGTGACGACGATCATCCCGAGTCTCCCAGCGTCGCGAGCAGCGCCTGGGCGTCGGCCTCCTGCCGCAGCATCGTCTCCCGGTGCGCGGCGTCGCCCAGCTCCGACACCTTCTCGCGCAGGTCACGGCCGAGGTCGGCGGCCCGGGACGCCAGGTCGCCGTCGAGATCCGCGGGGAGGGTGAACAGCGGGGCCAGTCCCCGGGCGGCCAGGGCGTGGTTGGTCTCGTGCAGGTTGAACATGGCCCGCCGGGACTGCTCGATGAGCTGGCCCCCGGCCGCGTCGCCCAGCGAGAACGTCGCGCGCAGGGCCGCGAGCAGGAGGGCGTAGTTCTGGTCGGCCAGGGCCAGCAGCGAGGCGTCCAGGCCGGGCGCGGGCTCTCGGTCGAGGGGGCGCAGGTACTCCTGCGGGGTCAGCCCGGCGAGGTGGGCCTTGACGGCGGTGAAGCGCCGGAAATGGTCGGCCCCCTCGTCGATGATCAGTTTGATCAGGTGCGCGAGCCGGTCGGCCTGCGGATAGTGCTCGGGGGCCGTGGTGATCGCGGCGTGGAGCCGCACGTACATCCCGTCGACGCCCTCGCCGCTGGCCTGGCTGGGCCGTTCCACCTCGATGAACCAGTCGAGCTGCTCGGGGGTGAGCGGCTTGAGCTCGAAGGGCCGGGCGAGCTGCCGGTGGATCGCGGTGGCGCGGCCGAGCACGGGAGGCCGCCCGAGCACGCCCAGCGCCTCGTTGACCCAGCGCAGGTGGCGCATCTCGTCGACGGCGACGGCGAAGACCTCCTGGGCGGCGGCGTACACGTGGCGGGTGCGGGCGTCGGCGTCGGCGGGCAGGTGCGGCGGCGCGTCGAGCGAGTAGTGCGCGAACAGGTACTCCACGCACAGGGCGTGCTCCACCGTCGCGAGGTATTCGAGCTCCTCGACGACCTCGGCCGGGGTGAGCGGGTCGGTGGCGGGGGTGGACGGGGTCGCCGGTTCGTCGGTCTCGCGGTCGTTGAGGACGACGGGCAGCACGTTCCAGTTCTCGATGAGCTCGTGGTAGTCGAGTTCCAGCTCGCGGCGGCCGGCGAGGTGCGGGCCGTCGGGGACGGGCGGGTCGGCGAGGCGGTCCCGGCGCTGGAAGTTCAGGTCCCGGTGCCGCCCGTCGGAGCTGGTGACGATGTCGGGTTTGGACGCCGCCCAGTAGAAGCAGCCGCAGTCGCGGAAGTCGTACTGCCAGGGAGCGCACAGGGTGCGGGTCAGATCGCCGGGCTCGTACGCCTCCGGCTCGATGACCCCGTCCTCGTCCAGGTATCTGGCCCGTTCGGCGACGAGGACGGCGGCCTCGACGGTGCCGTCGGGAGCGCGCTGGACGACGCTGCGGCCGCTCCTGCGGAAGCCGTTGAGGTCTCCCCCGACGGGGGCCGCGCCCGGGGAGCTGCGGCCGGGGCCGGGGCCGATGAGCAGGGCGACCCGGCCGGGCAGCAGGTCGTGCACCGCGCGCCACACCTCCAGGCCGTTGAGGTTGTCGCAGCCGATCGTGCGGGCGTCCTGCTCGCGCTGGTCGACCGTGGTGCGGCCGCAGACCGCCCAGATGTCCAGCGGCAGGTCGGCGGCGGTCAGGCCCTGCTCGGCCGCGGGTCCTTCCCCGGTGAGCGCCACGATGCGCGCGCCGTCCGGCCGGTGGAACTCGACGGTGAGGCCGGGGAAGAACGCGCGCTCCAGGTTCCGCTGGTCGAACTCCAGCCCCGGGTAGCAGTTGTCCACCCCGCTCTCCGGCCGGGTCCCGGGCGGGTTGCCGCGGACCACGTGGTCGGCGCGGGCGGTGAGGTTACGGGGGAAGATCTTTCCTGCCGGGGTTCCTGCCGGGGTTCCTGCCGGGGTTCCTTCAGGGGTTCCTTCAGGGGCTCTGGAGGCCTGCTCGGTCATGGACGCCTCCTTCAGCGTGCGACGGTGGTGGGATCGGTTCCGGCGTCCGCGGGCGGCGCCTGCCGGAAGAAGCCGGGCGCGGCCTGCGACAGCTCGACGTAGGCCCGCAGGCAGAAGGCGAGCCAGCCGCGGATGTAGTCGCAGGCGGTCCGCCCGCGGCGGCTCACCTCGTGGTAGCAGCCGCCGCCGCACAGGTACCGCGCCCAGCAGCCCCGGCACGGCTCCATCCGGTCAACGTGGCCGCGCCGCAGGTGGTCGCGCCGGGCGGCGTGGTCGGGGCCCTCGCGCACGGTTCCCATGGCGTACGCGGAGTCGTCGACAAGGCGGTGGCAGGCGTACAGGCCGCCTTCGGCGGAGGCGCTGAGGTAGCCGGCTCCGGCGCCGCACGGATACGGCCGGTGGGTCCCGCGGTGGAGCTGGTGCAAGGCCGTCTGGAAGTTGCCGAACGGGTAGGGCCGCCCGGCGCTCAGCTCGGCGAGGGCCTTCTCGCCGCACTCGATCATGCCGTCGAGGAAGGCGGCGAAGGCGTCCCGGGAGATCTCCAGGGCGGGATCGGGCGCGCTGACCACGGCGGCGAATCCGACCTCGTCGAAGCCCAGGCCGATGCCGTGGTCCAGCAGGTCGAGCAGCCGGGTGGTGCGCGGGGTGACGCTCACCCTGGCGGCCAGGTGGCGCGGGCGGCCGTGTCGCTCCAGCACCTCCAGCCCGGCGCGCATCATGTCGTACGGGCTGCCGCCGCCCTTGGCCCGGCGCAGGGCGTCGTGGCCCGCGCGGTCGCCGTCGAGGCTCACCGAGACGGTGAAGGGATGCCGGGCGAACAGGCGGGCGTCGTCGGGGCGGACCGTGGTGAGGTTCGTGGTGATCGCGAACCTGACGCGGTGGCCGGTGGCCCGCCCGGCGCGGGCGGCGTACTCGACGACGTCGTGCACGAGCCGGCGGGCGAGCAGCGGTTCGCCGCCCATGAATCCGACCACGACGTCGGTGCCGGGGGCCGCCTCGGCCAGCAGGCGGTCCACGGTGGCGAACGCCGTCTCGGCGGACATGGCCCGCGCCCGCCCCTGGAAGCGCCCTTCGTCGGCGTAGCAGTGGCCGCAGCTCAGGTTGCACGCCTGCATCACGTTCAGCGAGACGGCGGATAGGGCGGGCGGGTCGAGCGGGGTCGCGTCGATGTAGCGCCGCGGGCCTGCGTCGCGCGAAGCCTCGCGCGGAGCGTCAAGGGCGTCCCAGAGCGGCAGGCCCAGTTCGCGGGCGAGGGCCGCGTCGTCGGTAGCGGTTCGGGGCGTCGCGGTCCAGTTCTCGATGCGGTCGGCGACGGCGGCGGGGATGTCGTAGATCCTGCTGCCGTCGGCCACGAACAGGTGGGCGCCGTGCTCGCTTCTGAAGGTCTTGACCTCGGCGGCGAGGCCGGGGCGGTCGCCGTGCCCGGCGGGCGGGGGTCCGTCGGGACGGGGGCCGATCTGGAGCAGCACGCTCATGTTCCCGCCACCGTCCCGTCGCGGAGCGACCGCGCCCAGCCGAGCAGCAGGTCGTACTGGCGGCGGGTCAGGTGCAGGGGGTAGCGGTCGGAGCCGCGCATCGCGACGGGCATGCGGCGGTCGTAGAACCGTTCGTACGTCGCCGGTTCGCGGAGCACCTGCCGCAGCAGGTCGGGCCGTTCGCGCAGGATGTCCTCCAGCACCTCCAGGGCGACCAGACGCCGGTGACGCTGGCGTCCGTGCCCGGTGAGGGCCAGCGGCAGGCCGGACAGCGCCTCGGGGGTGGGGAACGCCTGGTCGCGGGCCGCCTCCGGGGGCAGCCCCTGCGCTCGGGCGATGGCCGCGTTCTCCAGCCCGGCGCGCTCGTTCTGCACGTCGATGTTGATCGCGTCCATCGTCTCCAGGACGCGTTCGAGCAGGTCGCGGACCTCAAGGGCGGTCTGCTCGGCGTCGGCCAGATACTCGGGGGAACGGACGTCCCCGCGTCGCGTCCGGTCGGTGAGCCCGTCGGCGATGGAGACGAACGGCCTGCGGTCGGGGGCGAAGTCGGGCGGCCCGACGACGATCCGGGCGGTGGCCGTGAGGCCGCCGGGGAGCAGGCAGCGGACGACGCCGTCGCACACGTCGTCCACGAGCCCGAGGCTCTCGTTGTTCTCGGCCCCGGCGAACAGCCCGCCCGGGTTGGTGCGGGGGTCGTCCCCCTCCAGGGAGAACGCGCACCAGGCGGCCTCGGGGTTGAGGATCAGGTGCCGCTCGGGCAGCCGGTAGACGTCGGTGCGGGCGGCCAGGTCGGTCGGGCCGTACACGAACCCCTTCGCCGGGGTGAAGCGCAGCCGCAGTCCGGGCAGTTCGGCGTTGGGGCGGGTCGCCTGCACGGAGCCGAGCGGAAGCGCCGCGCCGGGCGGGACCAGCGGGCGTGCCGCGCCCGGCGGGGAGACGCCCTGGAGCGCGTGCCGTGTGTGGTCGTCGGCGGGGAACTCGACGCGGGCGTCGATGCGGTCGCCGTCCTGCCGGGTGTAGTGGTACGCCTTGAGGTTGGCGACCCGCGTCTCCCAGCGCACCTGGTCCAGGCGGATTCCGAAGCCTTCAAGGATGGCCGGGGTGATCGGGCCGCTGTGCCGGTCGCCGTCGGCGGACCAGGTGCCGTACAGCTCGAAGAACGGCGCAACCGGCCGGAATCCGTCCGCGTCCTTGAACCGCACCCGGTCCGGCAGCCGGACGGTGACGGTCCCGTCCTCGGCCACGTCCAGCGTCTCCTCCGGGACGACGGTCGTCTTGCCGGTGCCGCGGGGGGACAGATCGCTCGGGCCCCACCGGTAGTTGTCGCACGGGATCGGCGAGGGCCCCAGCCGGGCGAAGGCCAGCGGAGGATACAGCCAGAGTCGTTCGATCATCGAGACCTCCCGGACATAGCGAAATCACGGGCGGCGGGCTCGAACGAATCCTCATGCGGGGCTAATCCGTGAATTGATGCCGCCTCGCCGTCTCCCCCGACAGAGTAAACAACGGCCGAAGGCTTGGACAGGCCGGTTTCGCTGAAAGCCGAGGATCTCGAATTAGGTGCGGGAGTTATATACCTTTTACGACGAGCCGTACGACTCATGCGCGGGACTAAGCGTCATCCGCTTTCGCCGTGGAAGCGCTTCTTCTCCTATTCGCGGAAAACGATTGGGCACGCAGGCGGGGGAATTCCGGGGCACTCGACGCGCTTTCCCACCGCCGGACGGCCTTTAAACGCGACTTCGCCGCGTTTGCGGTGATCCGGGAAGGCATCGCAAACGCGGCGACGGGCGAGGCGGTTGGGGGCGCTCGGGCCGCTCAGGGGCGGTCAGGGCGCGGCGTTCAGGGGCGGCCGAGGGCCCGGTACTCCCAGCCGGACGCGCGCCAGGTCTCGGCGTCGAGGGCGTGACGGCCGTCCACGATGCGCCGGTGCCGTACGACGGCGGCGAGGGCGTCGGGGTCGATCTCGCGGAACTCCGCCCACTCGGTGAGCAGGACGACGGCGTCGGCGTCGCGGGCGACGTCCAGGGCGCTGGAGCCGTAGCGGAGTTCGGGATAGGCGCGGCGGGCGTTGTCGAGGGCGGCCGGATCGTAGACGCGGACGTTGGCGCCGAGGCCGTGCATGGTGCGGGCGACGTCGAGGGCGGGGGCGTCGCGGATGTCGTCGGAGTTCGGCTTGAAGGCGGCGCCGAGGCAGGCGATGTTCTTGCCGTTGAGGTGGCCGCCAAGCATCTCGCGGACGAGGTCGATGGTGCGGGAGCGGCGGCGGCGGTTGATGGCGTCGACCTCGCGCAGGAAGGAGACGGCCTGGCCGACGCCGATCTCCTCGGCGCGGTGGGCGAAGGCGCGGATGTCCTTGGGCAGGCAGCCGCCGCCGAAGCCGAGGCCGGGGCTGAGGAAACGGCCGCCGATGCGGTCGTCGTAGGCGAGGGCGCTGGCGAGGTCGCGCACGTCGGCACCGGTGGCCTCGCAGATCTCCGCCATCGCGTTGATGTAGGAGATCTTGGTGGCGAGGAACGAGTTCGCCGCCATCTTCACCAGCTCGGCGGTGGCGAGGTCGGTGACGACCAAGGGGGTGCCGAGGTCGAGGATCGGGCGGAACGCGGCGGTGAGCCGCTCGCGGGCCCAGTCGGAGGCGACGCCGAAGACGAGGCGGTCGGGGCGGAGGGTGTCGTCGACGGCGAAGCCCTCGCGCAGGAACTCGGGGTTCCAGGCGAGCTCCACCTCCTCGCCGGCGGGGGCCAGCTCGTGCAGCACGGCGCCGAGCCGCGCGGAGGTGCCGACCGGGACGGTGGACTTGCCGACGACGAGGCAGCGCCGGGTCAGGTGCGGGGCGAGGCCGCGCACGGCGGCGTCGACGTACGAGAGGTCGGCGGCGTCCTGGCCCGGCATCTGCGGCGTGCCCACGCAGATGAAGTGCACGTCGCCGTGCTCGGCGGCCTCCTCATAGGAGGTGGTGAACCGCAGCCGGCCCGTCTGCATGGTCTTGGTCAGCAGTTCCGGCAGGCCGGGTTCGAAGAACGGGACCTCTCCCGACTGCAGCTTCTCGATTTTCCCGGGATCGACGTCGAGTCCGACCACGTCGTAGCCGAGCGAGGCCATGCAGATCGCGTGGGTCGCCCCGAGATAACCGGTTCCGATCACGGTCAGCCGGGGGAGTACGGCTTGGCTCATGCCAGGTTTTTCCTTTCGAATAATCGCCGAGTTCCGTAATCAGGAACATTCGCCACGTTTGGTGAGCGTGCCGCCCGTGACCTTGTTGTCGCAGGCGATGGTGTTACCGCCGGCCGTGTCGTTGATACCGACACCGCCGGAGTTGCCCAGATTGATGGTGTTTCCCCGGAAGATATTGCCGGTCCCCCAGCCGTCCACGATCCGGTGGGTCTGGAAACCGTCCCCGTTGCTGTTGTTTCCGGTGTTGCCCTGGATGAGGTAGCCGTTGCCCTTGACGTCCACCCAGGAGTCGTTGTGCTTGGATCCGCCGAGGCCGGAGCCGTCGAAGATGTTGCCGATGATACGACCCCCGGAGGTGCCCTCCTTGATGTCGATCGCCTCGGCGGTGGCCCGGATGACGTTCCCGCGCACGACGTTGCGGTCGCTGCGGTCCATCTGGCCGCCGGAGAACCTCTCCCAGTTGCTCTCGGCCGTGCCCAGGTAGACGCCCTCGCCGAACTTCTCGCGGCGCAGGCCGGTGGCGTAGATCAAGCAGTACTGGACCACGTTGTCGCTGCTGAAGTTGCGCAGGTGGATCGCCTCGTCCCCGATGTGGTGGACGGTCAGGCCCTGGATGATCGTGTGGCTGGTCTTGTCCGCCATCACGCCCTTCTGGCTGTGGCGTACGGTGAAGCCGACCAGCCGCCAGTGGCTCACCCCGTTCAGGTGGAACGCGTAGCCCTTCTTGACGCCGCCGCCGTCGATGATCGCGTCGGCCGGGCCGCACACCCAGATCGGGTCGGACTCCGTGCCGGAACGCGCCGCGACGAACCGCCCGGCGTACACGCCCGGTTTCAGGCCGATGACCGTGCCCGGCTCGGCGGCCTCCAGCGCCTCGGCGAGCCCGGGGGCGTCGGAGACGGTCACGGTCGCCTCGGGGCAGTCGAGTTTGCCCTCGCCGGACGGGATCTCGATGGCGGGCGGCTCCTGCTGCGGGACGAACTCCTCCATCTCGTCGTCCCCCTCGTCCCCGCCGTCCTCTGGCCTCGACTCGCCGTACTCCCCCGATTCGTCGTCCTGCCGCGTGTCCTGGGCCGCGCCGCTCGTCGGCCGCACGTCCTCGATCTGCGGCCCGGTGCCCTGACCGCCGCCGCCCCCGAACAGACCGTGGATCAGGACGACGACGACCACCGTGATGGCGGCTCCGGCGAGCATCGCCACCACGGTCTTGGCGTCGATGAGGCGCATCGGTCAGCTCCCCTCCGCCGGTCTGCGCACGGCCGCCGTCGGCAGAGACCACACGGGCCGTTCCTCGAGCGGCGCCTGCTTCTCGTAGGGATGGACGATACGGCGTCCCACCCGCGGGCCGTCGCTGCGCAGGGCCCGCAGCGCCGAGACGACGATCAGCATGATCACGCCGAACCAGATGAGGTTCATCGGCTTGGCGATCCGCTTCACCATGGTCCAGAACCCGGCCGTGTCCTGCCAGCCCGAGGTGTTGTTCTGCGCGACGTTCAGCTTCCCGACGGCCCGGCCGACGTCGATCGCGCTGCGCCCCGCGCCGCTGAGGGTGTTGCCGGTGATGACGGTGCCCTCGGCCTTGCCGAGCACCGAGACCGCGTGCAGCGAGGCCGACTCGACGGTGTTCGCCGACAGGGTCGCGCGGGCGTCCCTGACGTAGATCGCGGTCTGGGTGTCCCGCACGATGTTGCCGCTCACCCGGGCCGACAGCACCCCGTCGCGTACGGCGATGCCCTGGACGCTCTGGCCGCGCAGCCGGTTGCCCGACACCTGCGCCCCGGTGGCGTCCTTGCTCACCACGATGCCCATCTGCCCGCCGGTGATCTCGGTGGTCTGCACGACCGGCTTGACGCCGCCCTGGATCTCCACGCCGTAGCGGCCGTTGTCGCGCGCCGTGCTGCTGATCACCGAGCTGCCGCCGAAGCTGCGCAGCGACTCGCCGGACGCGGACGGCCCCCGGGCCAGCGGCAGGCCGCTGATCGTGAAGCCGTTCCCGGTGTTGCGCTCGGCCGTCGCGCTGGTGATCGTGACGTTCTGGGTGCCCCGGGACAGCACGAAGCCGTCGCCGCGGCTGCCGGTCACCTTCGTGTTCTCGATGGTGGCGTTGCGCGCGAACCGGTGCAGCAGCACGCCGTGCACGAGGCTGTCGGTCACCGTGACGTCGCTGATGCGGGTGCCGTCGGAGGCGGTGATGAAGATCCCGTACGCGTTGCCGACGATGGTGGTGTCGGTGATGACGCCGGTGACGAGGTTCGCCTCGGGCAGCCGGTAGGCGACCCGGCCGGTGCCCGCCCCGTCGGTGATCTCGATCTCGTCGTCGCCGCCCCGGCTCGGCACCAGCAGGCCGTTGGGCAGCAGCACCCGCTGCCGGGAGGTCGTCGTCCCGGCGACCGACCGGGCGAGTTCGGAGGCGGCGACCTTCTCCGCGTTCTGGGTGGGCCGGTCGCTGCCGGTGAGCGCGAGCCCGCCGGTCGGACCGCTCCAGAAGCCGAGGTGCTCCACGCGGGCGTGGCTCAGCCTCAGTTCTCCGCCGATGACGCGCAGGTACGCGCGCCCGTCGGTGACCCTCGTGTCCGCCGTCCTGGCCTGCGTGTCCCAGCTCGTGATCCGCACCGGGTTCTGCGCCGAGCCGTTGATGCGGACGCTCGCGCCGAAGCCCACGATCGAGACGAAGGTCCCGGGCTCGCTGCGCATCCTGATCACCAGCGGGCCCCGGGCGCTCTGCAGCACGAGCTTGGCCCCCGGGGCGAGGAACACGTTGATCCCGAGCACATAGGAGCCGTCGGACTGCTTCTGGAACTCCTCCAGGCCCAGCCTCTCCAGGTCCGCGACCCGGTACGGCTCGCGCCGCGTGGGCAGCACCAGCGTCTGGCCGTTGGCCGAGCTGGAGATGTGCGGCACCCGGGCCTGCTGGGCCGCCGCGCCGCCGTGCGCCAGCGCCGACGCCAGCGCCGCGCGGGTCTGCATGATCCGCAGTTCCTCTTGGTCCACGAGGGCGGACTGCTGCCGGGCCGCCGCCTGGGACACCTCGTTGACGCCGGGCCGCGGCGGCGGCTGCTCGGTGGCGGACAGGTATATCCAGGTGCCCGCGGCGGTCAGGGACAGCACCAGCAGCACGAGCAGGAACCGGCCGCGGCGGCGGGGTGTCTCGCTCATAGCCCGGCTCCCGTCGTCGGGGCCCCGCCGGGGCGTATCGACCTCGGCTGGGGGCGCTGCCACACGTCGCCAAACGGCCCTGGGTCGTGCAACTCGTCCTCCGGGATCGGGTGATCGGGCAGCGACCGGTCCGGTCCGGGATGGCCGTACGCCTCGTGGCCGTCCGCGTAGGCGGGGTCGTGACCGTTGCCGTACGCGTGGCCGTTGCCGTACGCGGGGTCGTGACCGTTCCCGTACGCGTGGCCGTTCCCGTAGGCGGGGTCGTGGCCGTTGCCGCCGCCGAACCAGTCGCCGGCCGAGCCGTTCCCATGACCGTTCTGATGGCCGACCCCATGACCGTACTCATGGCCGACCCCATGACCGGCCCCATGACCGGCCCCCGTGTGCTGATGCTGCATGAAGTGTTGCGACATGGCGTGCTCCGGCATGGGGTGGCCCGGGTCGATGTGGTCCGGCGCGGAGTGGGCCGTTCCGTTGGTGGGCGCCATGGCGCCCACCGGCGCCTGCTGCCGCCGCGTCGGGCGACCGGCGCGGGAGCGTTCCCGGCCCGCGTGACGCAGCTCCTTGACGGGCCGTTCCTCAAGCGCCTTCTGCAGCTCGTACGGGTCGTGGATGCCGCTGCGACGCCTGCGCTCCTCGGCGCTCCTGCCCCGGATCGCCGAGACCACGATGAGCAGGATGACCCCGGCCCAGATGAGGTTCATCGGCTTGAGGTAGCGCTTGACCTTCACCCACAGCGAGGAGGTGTCTTTCCACTGGTCCACGTCGTTGTTGTGGCTGTTCACCCTCTCGTCGGCGCGGGCGAGGCTGATCGCGCTCGTTCCCGAGCCGATGACGGTGTTGCGCGTGATCTCGGTGGCCCCGGTGGCGCCGACCAGGGTGATGCCGTGCGCCTTGGGCTTGTTCGCCGTCGTGATCTTGTTGCCGATGATCTTCCCGGTGGAGTTGCGCAGGTAGATCCCGGTCACCGCGCCGACGATCGTGTTGCCGGCCACGTGCGCGCCGGTCGCCCCGTCGCGCAGCGCGATCGCCTGCCGGGCCTGGCCGGTCAGCCGGTTCCCGGAGATCTGCACGCCGCTGGCGCCCGCGCGCACCACGATCCCCATGTCGCCGCCGACGACCTCGCTGGTGTGCACGGCGAGCCGGGTGCCGCCGAGCACCTCGATGCCGTACCGCTTGTTGCCCTTGGCGACGCTGTTGTTGACCGAGCTGTCGCCGTACACCTGGAGCGACTCGCCGCTCGCCGAGGGGCCGTCCGCGAGCGCCCGCCCGTTGAGGGTGAAGCCGTTGCGCCCGTTGTTCTCGGCCACGCTGTCGGTGATCCGCACCTTCTCGGTCGCCCGGGACAGCACGAAGCCGTCGCCGTTACTGCCGATCACCTTGGTGTTCTCGATCGTGGCGTTCTTCGCGAACCGGTGCATCACCACGCCGTGCACGAGGCTGCCGGTGACCTTGACATCAATGATCTTCGACTGGTTCGACCCGGAGACGAACAGCCCGTACGCGTCGCCCGTGATCGTGCTGTGCTGGATCGAGCCGGACACCAGTTCGTCGGCGAGCACGTGCGAGGCGGTGCCGGGGCCGATCGGGCTGGTCTCCACGTCGCCGAAGTTGCCGCCGCCCCCCTGGCCGTTCCGCTCCAGACGCTCGCGCTTGTCCTCGTGCCGCTGCTGCTTGGTGCGGTGCCGGTAGACGCTGGCCGGCCGCTCGGTGCCGGTGAGCGCGATCCCGCCGGTACGCCCGCTCCAGAACCCCAGATGGGAGATGTGGGCGTAATTCATCTCGAATCGTCCGCCGACCGCGCGGATGTAGGCGCGGCCGTCGTTGGTGACCGTGTCCGGCTTGCGGGTGCGCACGTCCCAGCTCATGATGCGGACCGGCCGCTTGGCGGTGCCCTGGATCTTGATGTCGCCGCCGAAGGAGACGATCGAGCTGAACGAGCCGGGCAGGCTGCCCATCCGCAGCGTCAGCGGGCCGCGCAGCAGCAGCGTCGCCCCGTCGGCCACGAAGACGTGGACGCCGAGCAGGTAGGAGCCGTCCTTCAGCCGACGCAGATAGCGGCCGTTCTCCACGGCCGCCAGGTCCTTGATCGTGTACGGTGCCTCGCTGTGGCGCGCGGGCAGCACGAGCGTGCGGCCGTGCGCCGAGACGAACACCTGGGGCTGTTTACGCTTGGCGGCCTCGACTCCGCCGGTCTGCAGCAGGGCCGTGAGCGCGGCGCGGATCTGCAGCAGGCGCTGGTCCTCGACGTCCACGAGCATGGCCTGCGCCTCGGCGTCGCGCGACGACAGGGCCCCGGCCTTGAGGATGTCGTCATTGGCCATGATCGCGTCTTCGCGCAGCGGCTCCTCCTCCGGTTCCTCCCGCTTGTCCCGCTTGGGGCCGCTCGACCCGGAGGAGCCGGATCCGGCGCCCGTGGTCGGGGTGCTGCCCACGCCGGAGTCGTCGCCGTAGGCGCCCGCGGAGTCCGCGCCGTCCCCCTTGTCGTCCTCGCCGTCGGGCGACGGCTTCGGCCGCGCGCTCGCCGTGGGGCTCGGTTTGGGCCCCAGGGTCACGCTGGGTCCGGTGCTCGGGGTGGGCGACTCCGTGGGCGTCGGATCCGGTGTCCAGTTCCGAGTGGTCCCCGGGCTGAGACGCGTGGTCGGCTGTCCGCCACCGCCGCCGGGAGAGGATAAGGATTCGGCGGACGCCGAGGAGATCGCGGCCAACGCTCCGGTGGTCAGCACGAACACCGCCAGCGTCGCCGCGATCAGCGGCGAGGCGAGGTTGCGGGGCATCTCAGGCCATTCCCTTGAGGGTGGACGCGGTCTGACCGGCGCCGCCCATCTGATTGGCGGAGCGGGTCAGCCACCCCTGCTTGTTCATGGTCACCAAGGCCCACAGCTTGATCGGCAGCGCGATCATGATGACGACCAGGACCACCAGCGGCAGCAGCACGATCTCCTGCGGGTGGCGGCGCAGGTGCGACCAGCCGCGGATGCCGCGGCCGAGCAGCAGCCAGCCGATCGCGAGCGTGATGCTCATGGGGGTGAGCTCCAGCCGGCTGAAGATCAGGTAGGCCAGCGTGATGCCCATGGTCACCGGGGTGAGCAGGATCTGCAGCACGGTCACCTTGGTGACCAGCGGCGCCTTCCACAGCCAGCCCTTCCACAGGGCGGTCAGGTAGCAGCGGTAGGAGTTGCGGCTCCAGCGCACGCGCTGCTTGACGAAGGCGCGGAAGGTGGAGGGGAACATCGAGATGGCGCGGGCCGTGGACTGGTGCACCGTCTTGTAGCCCGAGGCGAGCACCAGCCAGGTGAGCCGCCCGTCGTCGCCGGCGATGCACCGGCGGCCGAGGAAGAACTCGTTCTCCAGGTGGTGCACGACCGGGAGGATCGCCGCGCGCCGGTACGCCGCGGTGCGGCCGGACAGGCACGCCACCCCGCCCCGGCTGCCCATCGCGGGCACGTAGTCGTAGTAGCGCAGGTTGACCAGCCAGTCGGCGATGCGCCGCCAGACGCTGCTGGTGCGCTGGTAGACGTTCTGCTGGGTGCCGACGCCGCCGACCATCGGGTCCTCGAACGGCATCTGCACCGCTTCGAGCAGGCCGGGCTGCCACCAGGTGTCGGAGTCGGCGAACACCACGACCTCGCCGCGCGCCGCGCGGATGCCCACGCCGAGGGCCGAGCGCTTACCGGCGTGCTCGTACACCAGCACCCGCAGCCGCGGGTCGTTCACCTCCGCGAGCTTGGCGTGGCACTCGGTGTCGGCCACGTCGACGACGATGATGACCTCCATCGGGTCCTGTGAGAGCCAGCTTCCCAGGCAGCGCACCAGGATCTCGGGGTCCTCGCGGTAGGAGGGGACCACCACCGACACCGTGGTGCGGTAGCCGTTGACCACGGGCTTGGCCAGGCGGGACAGCACCACCCGATACAGCCATAACCCCCACACGAGCAGACCGGCCAGTCCCAGCGGGATCAAGTCCCGCCAGGTTTCGTTCGCGGTGGAGCGAACGAACCACTCGTACGCAACATCTAGCCAGTTCGAATCTGACCCCAACGGATCCTCCCCCCATGGCCCCCACTTGCCCAGCAACCTGGGCGAGCCGCCCCAGATCACGACAACAGCTAGTGAATCTAGGGCGCTGCCGAGACGGGGGAGGCCAGATTGATCGGATTCGTTACAGACTTGTAGAAATTGTCACGTGAGTTCAATGAGAGCCATGATACGAAGGGCTGGATATGACTCCTCGCACGTGGGAAACGCTTCCCAGCCGTTTACCGCACGGCAAGGAATGATCTTGTTGGATCGGTTCAAGGACCGCCGGTAATTGACAGCATCTGCCCACAATTGACCATTATGGCGCTGTCAAGTTGGCACGGTTTAACCAAGCGGTAACTTCATGTCACACGAATGACATTTCACCGCCACGTTCTGTAACTATGCGCGAGGGGTGCGTCACACGGCGATAAGGCCCCGGTCTTCACAGGGCGCAAGAAAAAGCCGCAGGTAGGGCGCGCGGAGGCCCGTCGGCGGACGTGGCCGGCATGGCGGCGTCGGGCGGCCGGGCCGTACACGCGGGGTGGCGGGGGGGCGTAGGGCCACGCCCAAAGCGATCTACGGGAGGGACGGGTTTCGGTCCGCCGCGTGCCGGAGCGCCTGCGAGAGCGCCTGGGAGAGCGCTTGGGAGAGCGCAGGGAACGACCGAGGGGATGACCGAAAGCCGGATCGCGAGGGCGTACCGGGCACGCGCCGGGCGGCCCGGTCCGCCCCCGCGATCACTTGCCGAAGCCGGCGGTGAGACCGCTGAGAAGCTGACGGCGGCCGACCGTGTACAGGATCACGATGGGCAGCGTCGTGAGGACGACCGAGGCGAGTACGGCGGGCACGTTGACGCCGTGCTCCCCCTGGAAGCTCCACAGGGCCAGCGGGAGGGTACGCTGGCTGGGCGACTGGGTGAGGATGAGCGGCAGCAGGAAGCCGTTCCAGATGTGCAGCGCGTTGTAGATCGTGACGGTGACCACGGCCGGGCGGGTCAGCGGGAACGCCAGCCGCCACAGCACCGTCCAGGTGTTCGCGCCGTCCATGCGCATCGACTCGAACAGCTCCTTGGGCACGTCCCGGATGAAGTTCGCCAGGACGAGCACCGACAGCGGCAGCGCGAACGCGATCGACGGCAGGATGATCGCCCCGAGGGTGTCGTACATGTGCAGCCTGATGATGATCAGGTACACGGGGATGACCGTCGCCTGCAGCGGGATGGCGAGCCCCATCAGGAACAGGCCGTTCACCCAGCGCAGGAACCGGCTGTGCACGCCGCGCACGATCGCGAAGGCCGCCATGAAGGAGAACACGACCGCGGGGGCCACCGCGCCGACGGCGACGATGACGCTGTTGATGAAGTAGTTGACGAAGTCGGCCTCGATGACCGCCCGGTAGTTCTCCAGAGTGGGGTCGGGCGGCGGGGCCAGCGGGTTGGTGGCGTAGTAGGTCGCCTGCTGCTTGAAGCTGGTGATGACGATCCAGTAGATCGGCACGATGACGACGACCAGCCACAGCCATCCGGCGGTGCCGCCCAGCCAGTTGTAGTGCAGCAGGCGGATGTGGCGACGGCCCTTGCTCTCCCTCGGGGGCGCGGCCGTGCGCTCGTCGGGGCGCTCGGTGATGATCGTGCTCATCTACGCTCCGTCCAGTTGGCTCGCGTTGCTCGCGCCCCCGCCGATCCGGCGCAGCAGCAGCGCCAGGGCGAGGCCGAAAAGCACGAGGATGACCGCGATCGCGCTCGCAGTGCCCATCTGGCTCGCCTTGAAGCCGCGCTTGTACATGTCGAGCGCGAGCACCCGGGTGGCGTCGCTGGGCCCGCCCTCGGTCAGCACCCAGATCAGGTCGAAGAAGGTCAGCGAGCCGACCACCATGAGCGTCGAGGAGGTGATGATCGTGTACTTGAGCTGCGGGAGCGTGATGCTGAAGAACTGGCGTACCCGCCCGGCGCCGTCGATCTCCGCGGCCTCGTACATCGAGCGCGGGATCTGCCGGACCCCGCCCTGGTAGATGAGCGAGTGGAACGGGATGAACTGCCAGGACACGATGAAGATCACCACACCCATGGCGAGGTGCGGCTCGCCCAGCCAGTCCTGGACGAACAGGTCGATCCCGAGCCCCGCGCCGAGACCGAAGTTCGGGTCGAGCAGCGCCTTGTACGCCACCGCGATCGCGGCGGAGCTGAGCAGCAGCGGGATGAAGTAGATCACCGCCAGCACGGCGCGGTAGCGCTGCCGACCGGCGAGGAACACCCCGAGCAGGATGCTGGCGGGCGTCTGGACCGCCCACGACAGGGCCATCACCAGGAAGGTCACCCAGATCGCGTGCGGCAGGCCGGGGTCGGCGAGCACCTCGCGCCAGCTCGCCAGGCCGGCGAAGTTGATCTCGCCGAGGCCGTCCCAGGAGGTGAGGCTGAGCGCCAGCACGCCGACCAGCGGGATCAGGCCGAAGGCGATGAAGAACACCAGCGCCGGCGCGGCCAGCCAGGGCAGGAGGCGATCGTGGACCTTGGACGCGGGGGACGCGGGCTTCGCCCGCGAAACGGAAGGCGCGACCGTGCTCACTGAACCTCCCCCGAGGTGGGCACGCTCACCGGCGTGCCCGCGGCGCCGCGGGACATGTCCCCGTGGAATCCACGGGGCATGTCACAGCGTACGCCGCGGGGTCCGCCGAAGCGCCGGACTCCGTCGTTCACTTGCCGATGACCGCGTTCAGGTTGGTCGCGAACTGCTCGGGCGAGATCGACAACTGGAACAGCTTGGAGATGTTGTCGAGCAGCACCTCGGCGGCGGTCGGGCTGAGCGCCTGGTCCCAGGACTGGCCGAAGTACTTGGCCCCGCTGACGATGCCGTAGTTGAACTTCAGGAAGTCGGCGTCCGGGGAGGTGCCCAGCAGGCTCTCGGTGCCCGCGACCACCGGCAGCGAGCCGATGTTGATCCAGGCCTTGGCCTCCTCGTCGGTGGCGAGCGAGGCGAGGAACTTCTTGGCGATCTCCTTCTGCTCCGGCGAGGCCTTTGAGTAGATCGACAGGTACTGGGCCGGGTTGCCGACGGTGTTGCTGGGGTCGCCCTTGCCGCCGTCGACCGGCGGGAAGTTCATGTAGCCCAGGTTGCCGCTGGAGACGATGTCGCCGCCTTCGTTCTTCTGGATGCCGTACGACCAGCTCCCGTGCAGCATCATCGCGGCCTTGCCGGTGTACAGCAGGGCCTGGTCGGCGTTGGAGTCGGCGGTGATCGAGGAGAAGCCCTTGATGAAGCCGTCGGCCTTGACGAGCTTCTGCACCTCGCCGAGCGCCTTGATGGCGTCGGGGTTGGACCAGGCGTCCTTCTCGCCGTCGAACACGGCCTGGAACACCTCCGGCCCGCCGATGCGGTCGAACAGGAACTCCAGCCACATCATGTTCGTCCAGCGCGACTGGCCGCCGAGCGAGAACGGCGCGATGCCCTTGGCGTTGAACTTCGGCACCAGGTCGAGGATGTCGCCCCAGGTCTGCGGCGGCTCGACGCCGACCTGCTCGAACACCTTCTTGTTGTAGAACATGACGATCGGCTGCACGCGGTCGGCGGGGAAGCCGTAGATCTTGCCCTCGATCGTGCCCGCGCTGAAGGTGCTCGGCAGCAGCTTGTCCTTGACCGCCTTGTTCTGGTCAAGCCACTGGGTGAGGTCGTCCACCTGCCCGGCCTGGACGTAGCTGCGCAGGGTGCCGCCGCCCCACCCGAAGACGATGGTGGGCGCCTGGCCCGCGCCGATCGCCGTCTTGATCTTCGTCTTGTACGCGTCGTTCTGGAACGGCGTGGCGGTGATCTGGCCATTGGGATTGGCCTTGTTGAAGCGGTCGACGGCCGCCTTGCGCACGCCCTCGGCCGGCTGGGTGGAAAGGTACCAGTAGGTGGCGTTGGTGCCGCCGCCCGCGCTGGTCCCCGGTCCGGAAGTGCCGCAGGCGGCAAGCGCGGCTCCCAGGGGGATGCTCAGGGAAAGCCCTAGGAAGGTGCGGCGAGAGGTTGTCCTGGAATCCACGCTGATCTCCGTACTCGTCAGCCGAGGGCTGCCTGCGGCTCGGTGGTCGAACTGTGCGGTGGCCAGCGGGCCCGATCAGCACCCTCGGCGTCGAAACTTTCGATACTTTGGCGAAACGACCTTGGCCACGGAATCTAGGTTTCCGATGTGAGGATGTCAAGACCTCCGATGTGGCCTGTAAAAACGACTCGGCAACGATCCTGAAATATTTCAGGGCGGAGTCCGGCGCGGGGAGCGCGGGACACCGCCCTGCGAGGGGTTCCGAGTGTACGGTCTAAGCGCCGCTGACCACCTCGTTCGCGGCCAGCGCCTTGGCACGGGCGGCGAGCAGCGTACGCAGCGAGGTCGCCTCGGCGTCGATCTTGGCCTGGTCGGCTCCCTTGTTGTGCTTGTAGGATGTCACGATCTCGTTGAGCAGGCCGGTGGCGGTGCCGTCGCCGAGCAGCTCGCGGTAGAGGGCGCGGTACTGCTCCTCGTAGACCGCCTTGAAGTCGGGGGTCTGCAGGAAGCGCTCCTTCAGGACGTGTCCCATGCGCGGCACGCCCTGCGCCGCCCTTCCCGCCGCTCCCTGACCGGTCGGTCGTTGACCAGCCTGTGTCTGACCGGCCTGTCCCTGACCTGGCTGTCCCTGACCGGCCTGGCCCTGCCCCTGAGCCCGCTGCCGACCGGGGCCGAAGCCCATGCCGATGGTGTCGTACGGCCCCGCCGTGGCGTCGCCGCTGAGGGCGAAGTTGAGGTCCCAGGCGATGACGGTGAACTTCTTCGTGTCCAGGTCGTACCAGAGGTAGTAGTTGCGGCCCGGCCCGCTCATGTCGTCGAAGTTCAGCAGGATGTTCTGCAGGGCGATGTAGCGGGCGAACGACTCCACGTCCAGCCGGTCGGCCAGCCCCGCGGCGAACTCCACGTCGGAGGACTGCTCGACCCACTTGATCAGGTCGATCACCGGCTGGAGGTCCTTGCCACCGACCTTGTTGACCTGCTTGAAGTCGGTGCCGTACTGGGTCTGGTCCTCGCCCTTGTAGGTGAACCCGCTGGAGGCCAGCGACTTGTACAGCACCCCGTTGCCGAGCCGCTCGGCGTACCCCTCGTCGAGGTACTCCACCACCAGCCGTGGCGTCGACGAGCGGCCGTTCACGGAGAAGGAGCTGTAGGCGTACCGCTGGGTGGGCTCGCCCGCCGCGCCGACCAGGGAGATCGCCAGCGCCTCGTTCAGCAGCGTCGTGGACGTGCCCGCAGCGGGCCGTACGGCGATCTGGGAGCGGCCCTGGTAGCGGCGGCCCTCCACGAACTCGTCGAAGCTGATCAGCCAGGGCAGGTTCTCCGGCTCCTCGCCCTTGAGCGAGCCGAACATGCCACCCCGCGGCCCCGCTCCTCCCCCGCCGAACTGCGGCGCGCCCTCGGGACGCGCGGCACCCTCGGGACGCTGGCCGCCTTCGGGGAGGTCGCCGGGCTGCCGCATGCCCGGCCCCCCGCCGCCGAGCTGCCGCCGGGACTGACCGTTCCACGTCAGCCCGGACAGGGTGGAATTGCCCTTGAGCCGGATGCCCACGCTCGGGATCCGGGTGCCGTCGATCACCAGGTCGGCCTCGACGTACTCCTTCTCCCCGGTAGCGAAATACTCATCGAGCATGTCCCGGTACGACTCGTCGGCGAAGGTGAGCGTGATCTCGTGTGAGGTCGAGCCGTCGAACAGATCCTTCTTCCCGGCGATGTCCTGGACGACGACGGGCTCGGCTCCGGCGGCCGAGGCTTCGACGACGTACGGGCGGATCGTCCCGGTGCCGAAGACGCCGCCGCAGATCGCCAGAAAGGCCACGCACAGCGCCACCAGCCTCCAGTTGTGCCGGAGGCTGACCGGGATGCGGTGCCGCAGCCGCCTCCTGACGCCGGATCGGGGCCGCCGCGAGCCGGGGACAGGGTCGCCGGAAGAATCGGTGACGGGGGTGACGGCGGGGTCGCCGGGAGGGTTGGTGGGGTGGTCCATGGCGGCCTACAGGTCGGTCTGGTCGTATCCGGTCAGCACGGTGACCGACTGGCCGTGGTTGCGCTCGCGCAACGCCGCGATCAGGTCGGCGGGCTCGCCACCCTTCTTGATCTTCACGGTGTACATCAGCTCCAGCAGCGCCCCCGCCCGGATCGACTCCATGCTCACCAGCTCGAACTCGTCGGTGTAGCGGATCAGCACGTCCTGGATGACGGGCGTGTAGTCGTCGTCCGCGGGCACCTGCACCTTCACCACCTGGCGCCGCACGTTGAGCTGGAACCAGTTGAACCGGTGCATGATCATGATGATCAGCGAGATGGTCACCGCCGCCACGACGGCCAGCAGGTAGAAGCGGGTGCCGACGGCCATGCCGACGCCCATCACCAGGAAGATGAACCCGACGTCGCGGGTCTCCTTGATGGCGTTGCGGAACCGGACCACCGACAGCGCGCCGACCAGCGCGAAGGCGCGGGCGATGTTGGAGCCCACCACCAGCATGATGAGCGCGATGAGCATGCCGAGGATGACCAGCGTCTGCACGTACGACTGGCTGTAGGACACGTTGCGGTGGGTGGCCCGGTACACCCAGCCGATCATGGCGCTGAGCACGAACGACAACGCCATGGCGATCGCGATGTCGGCGACGCTGAACGTTCCGGACAGGTCCTCGAAGGTGAAGTCCACGGTCAGACCTCCAGGGTGGTGCCGGGCAGAGTGGTTCCGGACAGGTTGCCGCCGGGCAGGGTGCTGCCGGGTAGGGCGGCGGCGGACATGGCGGTCCCAGGAGACAGGGCAGCGCCGAACAGGGCGGTGCGGGGCCCGGCCTCGGGGCCGCAGGCGTCGCCGAGGCCGTCGGCGGGGACGTGGAAGATCGAGCGTGGCGCCAGGCCGTACGCCTCCACGCTCTGGCAGTACTTGGAGATCCGCACCACCTGGAGGTTCCGCTTGGCGGTCAGGTCGGTGAGCCAGTACGGCACGCGCTCGTTCGCCTTCACCTCCATGATCGCCTTGTGCGGCGGGACGATGAAGCGGTTCTCGGCGTCCGCGCCGAGGTGGAAGTCGCGGTCTCGGCCGCGAATGCGCCGGTCGAAGGTGACGCGCAGGCCCACGTCGGCGTCCCGGCCGAGGTAGGCGTGCCGCTGGTAGCCGGTGATCGCGGTGGCCCGCAGGTCGAGCCGGCAGACCAGGTCGAGCACCTCGTCGAGGAAGGCCCGCTGCCCGGGCTCGTGCTCGACCATCCGCCGCCCGTCGCACAGCAGCAGCGCGTCCCGGTACGGCAGGCACACCCGGCGCTTCTGCGTCACCCGGTTGACCCGCTGCTTGATCTCCACGAAGACGGGCGTGTCCGCGTGCACGCCGAACCGGTCGCCGTAGTGCCGCACCCGCAGCTTCCGGCGGAACCTCAGCCCCTCGATCTTCTCCCAGTAGAACCGCAGCGTCCGGGTGTCGTAGTACACGCTCCAGACGCCGTAGCCGTCCTCGCCGCAGTGGCGATCGCGGTCGAGCCGCCGCTCGATCTCCGCCCGGAGCTCGTCCACGACCGCCACGTCGACCAGGTACTTGATCTCGTACCGGTTGAAGGCGTGCAACCTGCTGGGCGCGCGCAGCCGGTGACCCGCATCGCCCGGATCGCCGGTCTCGCCCGGAGCGGCCGGGCCGCGCCTCGCGTCGGCGCCCGCCGGGGCCGGCCCGGCGTCCCGCGCTCCGCGTCGGAATCCGCGTAGCATGTCTCTCCTTTCCCTCAAGAGACATGCCATCCGGCAAACCTGGAGATCCGCTGCGAGCCAGGTCAGAATCCGAAGTGAACCTGCGGTGAACGCCGGGGAAATGTCCGGCTACGTCTTCACTGTCGGTTCGCCGCCGGTCAATCCGCCGTCAGTCGGCCACCGTCAGTCGGCGATGTAACCGATCGAGTGCACGTAATACCCGGCCGCCTTAGAACCGCGCACGTGCATGAACATCGCGCCGCCCTCGTAGGAGTAGGCGCAGCTGAAGCCCTTCGGCTCCGGCTGGCAGCCCTGGAAGTAGCGCTTGACGCCCCAGGGGTCGTACTTCACCCGGAACAGGGTCTTCACCGCGCCGGTGGTGGCGACCTCAAGGCCGCGGTTGCGGTCCCCGGCGACATGGGCGGCGTACAGGTATCTGGCCGCGGACGCCGGCTTGGTGATGTGCCGCGACCGGTAGACCTTGACCACCTTCGAATCGGACACAACCATCAGAATGCCGTTAAGCCCGCCCGGCACCCGAACGCTGGTGTGCACGAACCGACACGCGTTCCCCGAGCAGCCGAGGAACTTGTCGGGCGCGCGGAAAGGATAGGAGAACAGTGAGGTCACCGACGCGGGAGTGGCGACCCGAGCGGCGGCGACGCGGTCACGTCGCAGCCACGCGTTGAACAGTTTGTTCGCCACCGTCGCCGGTGCCTCGACCCGACCCACGGTACGGGCCTCGGTCTGGGTGGCGCCCTGCGCGAACGCCGGAACAGTGGGGGCGAGCAGCGCCGCGGCAACGGCCGCGCCGACCGCACCTCGTAGCCATCGATTGTGCATGCGCACACCGTAAAAACCCACACTTGCAACGGAGTTGCCGCCCGCTGACGCTCGGTTCGTACGGCATTTCGAAGGGTGGGTGAACGCATCGCGCGACGCCAACCAGGCCCGCCGCGCAGGGCGCGTGGCCGAAGCCTCACCCCGCCCACCATCCCGCCGCGCAAGGCGCGTGACCGCAACCTCACCCCGCCCACCATCCCGCCGCGCAAGGCGCGTGACCGCAACCTCACCCCGCCCACCATCCCGCCGCGCAAGGCGCGTGACCGCAACCTCACCCCCACTAACCATCCCGTCGCCCCGCGCCCACGTACCCGGGGCATGGTCACGATGTCCAGGGAGCCGCCTCCGCGTGCGCGCCGGGTCGCGGCCGGGGCAGCGGGTCCGCACGACGCGTACGGTCCGACGGATCTACCGGGACTCGGCCTCCACGAGGCTGAAGACGTCGCCCTGCCGGATGTCCGTGAGGCGCAGGCCCGCTCGGCTCAGCAGGCGGTCGAGCTCCGCCGCCGTGCGCTGCCGGCCGCCGTCGCACATCACCAGCATCTCCAGGTCGATCAGCATGATCGGCGTGGGGCGGTTGCGGGTCTCGGGCATGACCGCCTCGACCAGCAGCACCCTGCCCCCCGCGTCGCCCCCTGCGTCGACTTCTTCGTCGCCTCCTTCACCGCCTCCGGCACTGAGCGCGGCGGCGCAGTTGGCGAGGATGCGGACGGCGTGCTCGTCGTCCCAGTCGTGCACGATGTTCGCCAGCAGGTAGAGATCTCCCCCGCACGGCACGCCGGAGAAGAAGTCCCCGCTCACCAGCTCGCACCGGCCGGCCACCCCCGCCCGCTCCAGCGGCTCCCCCGCGCGGGCGATCACACTGGGCAGGTCGTACAGCACGCCCCGCCCCTCGGGGTGCCGCGAGAGCGCGGCGGCGAGCAGCGTCCCCTGCCCGCCTCCCACGTCCACGATCACCCTGAACCGGGTGAAGTCGTATCCGCGCAGCAGGGGCTCCATGAGCGCGGCGGACGAGTCCGTCATGGCCTCGTCGAACACCCGCCCGGCCGCCGGATCGTCGCGATAGTAGGCGAACCCGCCGTACAGCCGCTCAAATGCCGACCTCCCGGTGCGCACGCAGTCGGCCAGTTCGCTCCACGACCGCCGGTGCCACGCCGAGCCCATCATCAACGCCAGGTTGCCCACCGCGCCCGGCACGCCCCTGCGCAGGGCCTCCCCCATGCCTGTCAGGGCGAACACGCGGCCGTCCCGCTCCTCGACCACCCCGAACCCGGACAAGGCCCGCAGCAGCCGGTACAGCGCGTCGGGATCCGCGCCTGCGGCCCGCGCCAGCGCGTCGACCGGCCGCGGTCCCGCCGCGAGCTCCTCGACCACGCCGAGTTCGACCGCGGCGGCGACGGCCTGCGCGACGCTGTCGCCGGTGACGAGTCCCATCACGTCCCCGAGCGTCCGATTGCGCATGTGGATCCCCCTCCCCGCCCCGGCCGGAGGCGTCCGGCGCGGCGCGCCGGTGACCATCGGCCCGCCGACCGGGGACCTTCGGGACTTCGTCCCCGCCGTGGCCGGTTCGATGCTGGTGGCAGCGGGAACACGGCGGGGATGGAGAGATGGGTCTGGAGGGATGGGGATGGAGGGATTCGGATGAGGGCCCGGGCCGTCGTGGCGGCGACAGCGGCCATCGCCGTGGGCGCGGCGATCGGCGGGGCGATGTGGCGGCGGCGGCACCGCGAGCCCGGCTCCTACACGCAGCGGTTCCGCGTCCAGATCCCCCGCCCGCTGATCACCCGGCGGCTGCTGTTCGAACTGCTGGACGCGCAGCCGGGCGAGCACGTCCTGGAGGTGGGGCCGGGGCTGGGCTACTACAGCCTGAGCGTGGCGGAGCGGCTCGGCCCGAAGGGCAAGCTCGACATTCTGGATATTCAGCCGAAGATGCTCCATCACACGCTGAGGCTGGCGCGACGGCATCGGCTGCCGAACATGACGGCGTCCTGCGGCTCGGTGGAGGCGCTGCCGTACCGGGATGAGGTCTTCGACGCCGCCTTCCTGGTGACCGTGCTCGGCGAGGTGAACGACCCGGCGCGGGCGCTGCGCGAACTGCATCGGGTGGTACGGCCCGGCGGCCGGCTGGTGGTGGGCGAGACGCTGGCCGACCCCGACTGGGTGAGCCCGCAGGCGCTGCAGCGCCTCGCCGCGGCGGCCGGTTTCCGCTTCGAGCGGCGTACCGGGCCGCGGCTGGGCTACTTCTCCCGTTTCACTCGCGCCTGACGATTCAACCGGCCGAATTATCGGGATAAATCACGTCGTTAAAGGGTGAACCAGCGGCGGCGCCCCGCGTCCCAGGCAAACGTGGAGCCCGTTTCGCAGTCGCCGGCGAGCATGAACATCGCGTCCCACGCGTATTGATCGTCCACCTCGTCCGCGCCGTACAGGAACGCCAGGCGCGGCCCGGGCATCTCGACGGTGAGCGCCACCTCGCCCTGCTCCACCCAGGGCGGGCGGCTGTCCGCCACGGACCGGGCGATCGCCCCCACCACCGCCCGTACGATGGCGCGTTTGACGTGGGCGGCCGGGATCGGGAGCACGGGGGTGGGCACCGTCACCCAGACGCACCATCCCCCGTCGGCGCGGCCGCCCGGCCCGACGGCGAGCCCCGTTTCGGTCCTGTTTTCGACCCCGATTTCGGTCCCCGTTCTGCGGGGGACGCCTGCCCTCTCCAGTTCGGCCAATATCCCCTTGACCTCGGCCGCTGCGGGGTACTCCACAAGGAACACCTGGGGCTCCATCTTTGGCTATAGCCGGTTATTCACCCGATAATATACATTTCCCTTCCCTGGAATAGACGTAGGACAAAATTGGTCCCTCACTCGCCCCGGTAGGTCCCGAAACTCCACAGGTTTCCCTCCGGGTCGCGGACGGTGAAGCCGCGGCTGCCGTAGTCCTCGTCCGTGAGCCCGCGCACCACCTCGGCCCCGGCGGCCGTCGCCCGGGCGAACAGGACGTCGGGCTCCTCGGTGACCACGTACACCACGTTCGTGCCCGCGGACTGGCTGAACTCGTGGTTCTCGCGCACCGAGCCGAGCATGACGCCGCCCGGGCCGTTCGGCCAGGCGAGCTGGGCGTGCTGGATGAGCCCGGCGTCGCCGTACCGGGCCCGCTCGATGAAGCCGAACGCCTCGACCAGGAAGGTGATCGCGGCCGGCGCGTCCCGGTAGGCCAGGCAGGGCCACACCGAGGGGTTTCCGATGGCGGTACGCGGGCTGGTGTCGGTTGTGTGTGTCATGCCGTCCATCGTCGTCCCTGCGTACGGCGCGAGTCTTGGACGAATGGGAACTCTTGCACGAATACCGGGGAGATGACTACCGAGGCCGCAGGCGAACGGCGGCGGTGTCAGTCCTGTTCCCCGTCGAGCAGGAGCGCGTCCCTGGGGATCGTCGGGTCCGCAAGCCACGTGGTCGCCGTGACCCCGGCCAACTCGCGAAACTCCCTGGCCAGGTGGGCCTGATCGAAGTACCCGCAGTCGGCGGCGACGCGGGCCAGCGGCGGCGGGCAGGGCGAGCGCAGCATCCGGCACGCCCGTGCGAACCGGATCACCCGCGCGGCGGCCTTCGGCGTCAGCCCCACCTCGCGACGGAACCGCTCGGTCAGGTGCCGCCGACTCCAGCCCAGGTCCCGGGCGAGCTCGCCGACCCGCAGGTTCCCGCCGGTCGCGATCAGTGAGCCCCACGCCCGCGCCACCGCGTCCGGGGACCGCCGCGCCGCGCCGTCGCGGGCCAGCTCGGCGAACACGCGATCGAGCACGCCGAACCGCCGCCGCCAGTCCGGCTCCTCCGCAAGCCGCTCGGCCAACTCACCCGCGCGGCGGCCAAGCAACGCCGCCATGTCGATCACGTCCCTGGACAGCTCCCCCGCCGGAACGCCGAGCAGCGCCCGCGCCCCCGGCAGGGTCAGGCCGATCTGCACGCCGTACTGCCGCCCATCGTGCGCCATCACCACCGGCGTCTCGTGCAGCCCGCCCACGGCCATGGTCAGCCTGACCGGACGGCGGCCCGGGTCGGGCATCTCCACCACGTCGAGGTCGCCCGACAAGCACACCACCAAGGTCAGGTACGGCGAAGGCAGGCCGTGATGCCGCCCGGGCGGCCCGTCCATCCGATAACCCGCGTACTCGCTGACGAAGCCGCGCAGCCCCGGCGCGGGCCGGGCAACGACGTACTCCGAGATGACCTCTCCGCGCCCCATCGGCCCAGGTTACGCCCGCACACCGACAACCAAGCCACCCGAGGAACGATCACCACCATGCCCGCCGCCGGGCCGACGGAGAACCTAAACGCCTGTCGCCATCCGGCAACGTGCGACCCCTGCGGGTCCTAGCCCTTCCCGTCCACCCCCGGAATGGCCCGGCCCACACGAGGCCGGTGTGCGACCCGCCGACGACCTCCGGCAACGTGCGATCCCTGCGGGTCCTGACCTATCTCGTCCCCGTCCCCCGGAATGGCCGGCCCACGCGAGGCCGGTGTGCGACCCGCCGACGACCTCCGGCAACGTGCGATCCCTGCGGGTCCTGACCTTTCTCGTCCCCCGTCCCCCGGAATGTCCGGCCCGCGGAGCCAGTCTGCGACCCGCCGACGACCTCCGGCAACGGTACAGCGCGGGACCAGCGGTGAACCTGGGGGCGGCGATCGTTCGTCGCCGCCCCCAGGGGTGGCCTATCTTCTCGTCCCGGCGGGCGAGGGCGTTGTCTGGCGCACGCCCTCGTGCTCCCACTCGCGCCGCCGGCCCTCGAGGTACTCCTCCTTCTCCGCCATCGTGCGGTGGGTCTCCTCGATCCGCAGCGCGATGCCCATGGCGAAGAAGGTGGGCGTCCATTCTCCGATGAACAGGCCCCATCGGTCCGCCCGGTCGATCCCGGCCGCCTCGAACCGCTTGGACAACAGCCAGGTGGCGAAGGAGATTCCGATGGACGCCAGCCCCAGCGTGTACATCGTCCCCGAGCGAATCCCGCGCTTGTGCAACATCTCAATCATGACATCCCCCCTCGGCGGCGCCCGTCGAGGGCGCCATCGCCACCTTGGCTACCCCTGGTCACCCAAAGCATTCATCGCAGGTCACCGGCGAGTTCGTCGATCTCGGCGAGCAGCGCCGCCTTCTCGGGGGCGGCCATGAAGCTCGCCCGTACGGCGTTGCGGGCGACCTCGGCCAGCTCCGCGACGCCGAGCCCGAAGACGTGCGCGAGGGCGAGATACTCGCCGGTGAGCGTGGTGCCGAACATCGGCGGGTCGTCGCTGTTGACGGTCACCGTGAGCCCCTCGGCGAGCATCGCGGGCAGGGGATGCTCCTCGATCGCCGCCACCTGCCCGGTGCACACGTTGGAGGTCGGGCACACCTCCAGCGGGATGCCCGTCTCCCGCAGGTGGGCCACGAGCCGGGGGTCGTCCATGCACCGGATGCCGTGCCCGATGCGCTCGGCCCCGAGCTCCTCGATCGCCTCCCAGATGATCTCCGGCCCGCTCATCTCCCCGGCGTGCGGCACGCTGTGCAGCCCGGCGGCGGTCGCGGCGCGGAACGCGTCGCGGAAGGCGTCCATGTGGCGGCGGCGCCCCTGCTCGATGCCGGCGAGGCCGAACCCGACCAAGCGCTCGGGCGGCTGCTCGAGCGCGTGCTCCAGGGTTCCCTTCGCGCCCTCCGCGCCCTGCTCGGAGGCGATGTCGAAGATGTAGGCGATGTCGATGCCGTACATGTGCCGGGCCTCCCGCGACGCCACGTCGAGCGCCTCGGTGACCGCCCGCATCGGGATGCCCTCCAGCACATGCGTGTACGGGGTCACCGTCAACTCGACGTACCGCGCGTTCTGCGCCGACAGGTCCCGGCCCACGCCCAGCACCAGCGCGGCCACGTCCTCCGGCTCCCGCACCAGCGAGCTGACCGCCATGTACACCTCGGCGAAGTGCGCAAAGTCGCGAAACCGGTAGAACTCGCCGAGCTCGGCGGCGCTGGTGGGCACCGGCCCGCCCGGGTGCCGCCGGGCCAGCTCCAGCACGGTCGGCACGGACGCCGACCCCACCAGGTGCACATGCAGCTCGACCTTGGGCAGGGCGTCCACGAACGTCTCGATCGCCATGTCCGCCACGGTAATCAGCGCCCAACCACCGACTCAATCACGCACCAAGAAATCTCACGGCAAATTGTCAGATTTTGGCACATCGTACTGATCGAGGGTGGGCATTACCTTCGCCGTATGGCTAACGCGGACTGGGTAGTGGTCGGCCTCGACAACGGCGGGACCAGCAACAACGCCACTGTCATCGACGCCTCCGGGCGTTTCCTCGTGGACCGGCTGGTGGAGAACCCCAGCCACGTACGACAGGGCCCCGCCATCGCCGTCGAGGCGCTGGCGCAGGCGATGGCGGGCATCCTCGACCTGACCGGCATCCCCGCCGACCGGGTGCGGGCCGTCGGCCTCGACACCCCCGGCCCGGCGAACGCCGACGGCGTCATCTCCGCCAGGGGCGCCACCAACTTCGGCCACCCCGACTGGCGCGGCTACGACTTCCGGGGCGCACTGGAGGAACGGCTGGGCCTGCCGGTCGTCTACAACAACGACGGCAACGCCGCCGCCCTCTACGCCCACCACGTACGCTTCGGCCCGGCCGCCGCCGCGCACTCCTCGGTCGCCGCGATCGTCGGCACCGGCCTCGGCGGCGGCGTGGTCGAAAGCGGCCACGTCGTCAAGGGCGCGGCGGGCATGGCCGGCGAACTCGGCCACGTCCACATCCCGCTGCACGGCCTACTCGAACCCGACCAGCCGCTACCGAACTGCAACTGCGGCTTCGACGGCGACGCCGAAAGCATCGCCTCCCTCACCGGCATCGAACGCAACCTCCTGCCGTACTGGCTGACCCGCTACCCCGACCACGAACTCGCCACAGTCGAGCCGCTCAACAAGGCCGCCAAGCTACTGCGCGGGTACGGCGAGCGCGGCGACCCAATGGCCCTCAAGATCTTCGAGCAGCAGGCACAGGCGATCGGCCGCCTGTTCACGATCGCCGCCCAGTTCACCGACCCCGACGTCTACTTCCTCGGCGGCGGCGTGGTCGAGGCCGCCCCACACTTCCGCGAATGGTTCCTGGAGCGCGTCCGCGAACACGTGATCCTGCGCGAGGAGCAGCGCCGAGCCTCCGAACTGCTCCTCGTGCACGACCTGGACATGGCCGGCGCCCGCGGCGCCGCCCTCGCCGCCCTACAGACCATCACCGGCACCTGACTACCCGCCCCGACGATCGGCCCCGGCCACCCGCCGGGGCTGACCGCCCGCGCGGCGTGAGTTCCCACCCGCCCGAGCGCCCACCGGCCTCCCCAACCGATCTCAGTGACCGCCCTGAGTGACCGCGCTGACCTAACAGCCCGGCGAACCGACAGCGCCGCCAGTTCGGCCTCCCGCTTGGCCTAACGCCGCAATCACTAAGCGAGCCACTATGCGGGACTCTTCCTGTGGGCACAGGTCCGGTCGATCACTTGACCTTAAGGTCACGGATGAACCTCTGCCAGGCTTTCAATGAGCACACCAGCACACGGCCGTCAGGGTTCTTGGAATCACGAATGGCGATCATTCCGCCTAGACGTGCGACTTCTACGCAGTTGTTGCTGCTGCCCTGCGAGTGGGCGCTTTTGCGCCACTTGACAGTAGACAAGTCCATGACGCCTCACAGCTTGTCGATCATGGCGGACAGGTGGGCGATCGACGCGTCGACACTAAGCGCCGAAGCGCATACGTACTGAAACATCAGCCTATACCTGGTCAGTTCGTGAGGCTCTTCGAGATAGAGGCCGTCCGTCGCGGTTTCCAGGTAGACCACGCTGCGATCACTCGGATCGGCGAAGTCGAGGATCACGAACTGACCGGCCAAGCCCATATGGAGGCCGGCGGACAAGGGCAGTATCTGGACTTTGATGTGCTCCAACGAGCGGGTGTCGAGCAGCTTGCGTAGTTGACGCTCGTGTATGCCTCGGTCGCCGAATGGTCGCAACAGTGCCGCCTCGTCGATGACAGCCCATACCTGGGGCGGTGGCGGGTCGGTTCGGGTGAGAATCTGCTGGCGTTCGAGGCGGGCTTCGATGATGCGCTCGATTTCCTGCTCGCGGGTTATGCCCGCGGCTCCGGCGATCGCCCGGATGTAATCGGCTGTCTGCAGCAGGCCGGGAATCACGTTGATCTCAAAGTTGTGGATGGACGTCGCCTCTGCCTCCAAACCGACATAGCAGCCGGTGAGGACGTCTTTGTAGGCCACCCACCAGCCGCGCTTGCGGGCATCGCGAGCGAGTGACACCAGGGCATCGACGAGGTCGTCGCCGACCTGGTAGAGCGCGCACAGGGCGCGGATGTGGTGAATGTCAGGCCGCTTGGCGTGTCCATTCTCCAGCCGCGAGAGCTTGGCGGTCGACCACTCCAGGGCAGAGGCGACCTCGTCGAGGGTTTTGCCCGCCTGCTCGCGCAGCCTGCGCAGTTCGCGGCCCAGGCGGCGAAGGCGGACCGTCGGGGTGCGATCGATGTCGACCATGCGCATAACTCCTAGTGATTAACAGGACATATTGACGCGTTTCAGATCTGTAAGTTGCAGATCTGGAACGGTCAAGTGCATGATGTGCAGCGTATCAGTTCCCTCACGGAGAGTGATGGCGCTGTCCATGACCATGCAAACCTTCGTCTTCGCCCCCACATACCGGCCCAACCAGGAGTATGTCCTCTTGGCGTCAGGACCCGGGCTGCCCGAGCGGCGCTGGTACCGGCAGTCTCCGTCCGGCCATGGCCGCAACGACCTCATGCCGAGTTCGTGGCTGCCGACCCGCGTCCCGGCCAGCGCTCGCGGCCTGGCTTGGGTCCGGGCCAACGGGCTCACGGGTGCGCGAGTTCCGTCATGAGCGCGCGCCGGGGAGAGTGGATCTTCCCTCCGAGCGTCGAGTGCGTGGGCGAAGCCCGTGAACTCGTCCGGAAGACTCTGGCCGACTGGGGCCTTCCGCACTTCATCGAACGGGTCACGCTCATCGTCAGCGAGCTGACGACCAACGTCGTGCTGCATGCCGCCACACCGCTCACGCTGACCCTGCACGTCGAGCGGGGGGAGCGGCTGCGTGGCCAGGTGGCCGACGGGAGCAGCGATCTTCCGGCCCCCGGACGGCCAAATGACGACGCCGAGGGCGGGCGTGGCTTGGCGATAGTCGACGTTCTGGCGGACGCCTGGGGCATCACGCCCACTGCCAACGGTAAGACCGTCTGGTTCGAATGCCGTGAGACCTGCTGATGGGAGGCATTCAAGACGGCCGATGCCGTTCGGCCGAGATGGTCACTCCGCCCATGGCCTGCGGCACCCGGAGCCGGTGTACGCCCCCACCCTCGCCTGTACGGCCAAAGGCCGCGACATCGTGACGGCGTTCCATGCCGCCGAACGGCTGCGCGCTGAACTGGCTCGTCTCCAAGTACCTGGCGTGGTCAACCACGGCTACGGGTACGCCGTGGTGTCGGTGTCGGCGAGCCTGACGGTGTGGACGGACGGCCGCCGGTACTGGTGGCGCGCTGCCTGGAACCCTGTACGCGGCCGATACGTCTACGCCTGGCATACCGCGGATGAACCGGATCGCGCGGCACGCCGCGTCGCGGCGCGCTATGCCCGGATGCGCCGGAGGCACCAGTAGGCCGGTCGACCCAACGAATCGAAACCTTATTCATGTCCGGCCAGGGCACTGTTCACCAAGGCCAGCAGGGGATGCGAAGGCGACCTGCGGACGAGACGGGCGAGCCGATGCTGGCGGCAACGGCGAAGCCCGGTCGGTGGTGCGCAGCAGCAGTTCGGCCACGGGGTGCCGCTCGGCGTCGTAGGAGTCCCGCCGGTGTGGCCGTGCTCGACCGCCGCGATCTTCCACGCCGGGTTGTACGCGTCCTGAATCCGGTGTTCATGTCCCTGCACGCCGACGGGGCTGTGGATGTGCGCGGCGTCCCCCCGGCGAGGAAGACCCTGCCCTCCAGAAGCGGGGCCTTCGTGCAGGAGGCGCAGGCGATCGGCCGCCTGTTCACGATCGCCGCCCAGTTCACCGACCCCGACGTCTACTTCCTCGGCGGCGGCGTGGTCGAGGCCGCCCCGCACTTCCGCGAATGGTTCCTGGAGCGCGTCCGCGAACACGTGATCCTGCGCGAGGAGCAGCGCCGGGCCTCCGAACTGCTCCTCGTGCACGACCTGGACATGGCCGGCGCCCGCGGCGCGGCCCTCGCCGCCCTGCAGACCGTCACCGGCGCCTGATCGCCTACTCCGGCGTGATCGCCGTACCCGACGAAACCGAGCCGCTCTCGGCGCCGCCGTCCGCCGCGACGCCGAGGGTGGCAAGGTCGCGTCCCCGGGTCTCCCCGGCCAGCAGCACCGTGACGAGGGTGAGCAGCGCGCCCGCCGCGACGTACAGGGCGATCGGTACGAAGCTGTCGTAGGCGTCCAGGAGCGCCACCGCGATCAGCGGGGCGAGGCCGCCCGCGGCGACCGAGGCGAGTTGGTAGCCGATCGAGATGCCCGAGTACCGGACCCGGGTGGCGAACAGTTCGGAGAAGAACGCGGCCTGCGGGCCGTACATCGCGCCGTGCAGGGTGAGGCCGACGGCCACCGCGATCGCGACGGCGGCGAAGCTCTCGGTGTCAATCAGCGGGAAGAACGCGAAGGCCCACAGGCCTACCCCGGCCGCGCCGAGCAGGTACACCGGCCGCCGCCCGATCCGGTCCGACAGCGCGCCCCACAGCGGGATCACCACCAGGTGCACCACCGAGCCGATCAGCACCGCGTTGAGCACCGTGCCCCGCTCCAGGCCCGCCGGGCCGGTGCCGTACACCAGCACGAACGCGGTGATCACGTAGTAGGAGGCGTTCTCGGCGAACCGCGCCCCGAGCGCCACGCCCACGTCGCGCCAGTGGTGGCGGAAGGCGTCGACGATCGGGACGGTCCGCTGCGGCTCCCGGCGGGCCAGGGCCTCCTGGAAGACGGGCGTCTCGCCGACCGACAGCCGGATCCACAGCCCGATCGCCACCAGCACGCCCGATAGCAGGAACGGCACCCGCCAGCCCCAGCTCAGGAACGCCTCGTCGGTCTGCACGGCGGCGAGCAGCGCCAGTACGGCCGTGGCGAGCAGGTTCCCGGTCGGCACCCCCGCCTGCGGCCAGGACGCCCAGAAGCCGCGCCGCCGGGCGTCGCCGTGCTCGGTGACGAGCAGGACCGCGCCGCCCCACTCGCCGCCCAGCGCGAAGCCCTGCACCAACCGCAGCGCGGTGAGCAGCAGCGGCGCGGCGGTGCCGATGCTCGCGTGGGTGGGCAGGCAGCCGATGAGGAACGTCGCGCCGCCCATCAGCAGCAGGCTGATCACCAGCAGCGTCTTGCGGCCCAGCCGGTCGCCGTAGTGGCCGAACACGAGCCCGCCGAGCGGCCGGGCCACGAAGCCGACCGCGTAGGTGAGGAAGGCCAGCAGGGTGCCGGTGAGCGGCTCGCTCTCGGGGAAGAACAGCGTGTTGAAGACGAGGGCGGCGGCGGAGCCGTACAGGAAGAAGTCGTACCACTCGATGGTGGTGCCGACCATGCTCGCGCCGACGACCTTTCCGATGGGTGTGGGCTTCATGGCACCGACCCTTCGACGGGGGGATTTCCGCCACGGTACGAAGTGATCTGCACCACTCATATGGGTGCGCGCCCCATAGTCGTAAGGGGTGTCATGTGGGTGGCGGACGAGGCCGCGTCAGCCGTTTCGGCCCGGCTGCGTCAGCCGGTGCAGTTTCAGCGCGAGCTGGATCTCCAGGGCCCGGCCCGGCTCCTGCCATCCCTCCCCGAGCAGCCGTCCCATCCGGTCCAGGCGCTGGGTGACGGTGTTGACGTGGATGTGCAGCGCCTCGGCGGCACGCGCCTGCGAGCCTCCAGTGGCGAAGTACGCCTCCAGGGTGGCGACCAGCGCGGTGCCGCGCCGCTCGTCGTAGTCGAGCAGCGGACCGAGCACGGACCGGACGAATCCGCCCACATCCTGCCGGTCTCCCATCAGCAGCCCGACGAACCCGAGCTCCTCGGGCCCCGCGCCGTCCCCGGTACGGCCCAGCGCCCGCAGCGCGTCCGCGCACCGCCGCGCCTCGGCGTGCGCGCCCGGCACCCCTTCCGGCCCCCGGACCGGGCCCGACGCCCCGGCCGTGACGGGCGTGCCGAGCGAGGCCCCCAGTTCGGCGGCGACCTGCCGCGCCAGCGCGCCGGGCCGGTCCCCCGGCAGCAGCAGGACGACCTCGCCGTCCCGGCCGCCGGCGAGCCCGCCGTACAGGGCGGCCTGGGAGGAGGCCCAGAACGCGGCCCGCTCCCGCTGCCCCTCGTGCCGCGCCACCACGAGCACGTGGGCGGCGTCGAGATCCACGCCCAGCCGCCCGGCCCGGTCCCGCGGCCCCTCCCCCCACCGGCCGGCGATCAGGTCGTCGAGCAGTTCGCCGCGTACCCGCTCCTCGGCCTCGGCCACGCTGCGCCGGAACAGCAGCAGCAGGGCGGTGACGATCGCGGCCCGTTCCAGGATCGGCAGGTCGGCGTCCGGCACCGTCCCGGCGGCCCGCAGCACCAGCGTGCACATGGGCTCCCCGCCCACGTCCACCGAGGCCACCAGCAGGTCGCCCCGCCGTACGGTGCGGCCGAGCGCCCGCGACGACCGCGCCGCGTCCAGCACCGCCTCCATTGGGAACGGCGCCGCGTCCTTGCCCTTCGACGCGGGGCACGCCTCATGGATGGGCCGTCCGGCACCGTCGAGGACGGTGAGCGTGCCGCCGAGCACCTCGGTGACCACGGCCGCCAGGTCCTCCACCCCGCCACCGCGCAGCACCAGCCCGGTCATCCGGTCGTGCGCGAGCGCCGCCCGCTCCACCGCCTCGCTGTGCGCCCGGATCAGCCGGTTCGCCTCGCTCAGCTCATCGAGCGCCGCCCGCGTCTCCTGCAGCAGCCGCGCGTTGTCGATCGCCACGGCGGCGTGCGCCCCGAGCGACACCAGCAGCGCCACCTCCTCGCGCGGAAACGGCCGCGCGCTGCGGTTCGCGGCGAACAGCACCCCGATCACCCGGCTGCCCAGCTTCATCGGCACCCCGAGGATCGCGACCAGCCCTTCGTCCCGCACCGCCGTGTCGATCGGCGTGGTGTGCATGAACCGCTCGTCCGTCAGATAGTCCGGCGTCGTGTACGGCGTCGCCGTCTGCGCGACCAGCCCGCCGAGCCCCTCCCCCATGCCCAGCCGCAGCCCCCGAAACCGGGGCGAAATGGCCCCGTCGGTGACCCGGATGTAGGTGTCCCCGTGCGCGGGATCGTCCAGCGCCATGTAGGCGATGTCGCACCCCAGCAGCCGCCGCACCCGCCGTACGATCGCCTCGAGCACCGCGTCGAGATCGCGCAGTGCGGCCAGGTCCCCGGCGGTGTCGAACAGCGCCGCCAGCTCGGCCTCCCGCTTGGCCCGGTGCCGCAGCAGCCCCCGCACCTTCAGCGCCGCGACCTTGGCCTCCTCCAGCGGCCCGGTGTCCAGCCCCGCCGCCCGCGCCGCCAGCACCGGCCCCTCGAACTCGACCGCCGACGCCTCCCGCGCCAGCAGGTCGAGAAAAACCCGCGCGTCCACCTACCGCGCGGTCCATCCACCATCGACCGGCAACGACGCCCCTGTGATGAACGACGCCGCCGGCCCGCACAGGTACGCGACCAGCTCCGCCACCTCCTCCGGCTCGATCAGCCGCTTGATCGCCGCAGGCTCCAGCATGATCTTCTCGATCACCTCGTCCCGCCCGATCCCATGCGTCGCCGCCTGATCGTCGATCTGCCCGTCCACCAGCGGCGTCCGCACGTACGCCGGACACACGCAGTTCGACGTCACCCCGTGCGCCGCCCCCTCCATAGCGATCACCTTGGACAACCCCTCCAGCGCGTGCTTGGCCGTGACATAAGCCGACTTGTACGGCGAAGCCCGATGCCCATGCACCGAGGAGACGTTCACCACCCGCCCCCACCCGCGCTCGTACATCCCCGGCAACACCGCCCGCACCAGCAAAAACGCCGCCTCCACCTGCACTTTGAGGATCTTCGCGAACACCTCCGGCGGAAACTCCTCAATCGGCGCCACATGCTGAAACCCCGCGTTGTTCACGAGGATGTCCACATCCAGCCGCCCCGCCCCCAGCCCCGCCACCACCGTCTCGACGACCCCGTCCTCACTCAGATCGGCGGCAACGGCCACACCCCCGACCTCCCCCGCCACCTTCTCCGCACTGTCCGCCCGCGCGTCCAGCACGATCACCCTGGCCCCCGCCTCGGCGAGCCGATGCGCGCATGCCCTCCCGATGCCACTGCCACCCCCGGTGACCAGCGCGGTACGTCCATCCATACCCCGACCCTACGCGCACCTCCACGACTGGCCTATGGAACTCCAACACATACACAAACGCTGTAGTGTGGCTTCCCGCCATGTAGCGATCCCTATTCGACCGCCAAGCGCGCGACTGCGCACCCGCCTCCTCTTCGCAGGTCGCAGGCGCTCGTGCCGTCCCAGGTCTCCGCCTGGCATCCCGTAGGAGGGACAGAGCCGGGTGAATCACGATCACGGACAAGGGGAGCTGATGACATCATTCGATCATCAGGTTACGAGATTCGGCCACGAAGCAATCTCGATTTGGCGATGCCGATGGCCATAGCATCAGGCGAACCGGAATATCCCCAACCTGGGGATCGATGCCGACTACGGCGTCGCTCCACTCCCGCCCTTCGCGTAGGGCAACCGCAAGAAACCATTTACCATCCCAGCATTTCGGATCGCGGAACTCCACCACCCACTCGTCGGTCGTTGAGTCGAAGAAGTCAGTTACTTCTATGAGTCCATTCTCAAACGCCTCTGCAACCATGAATCTGTTCTCAACCTAAGAAACCTATAACGTTGCCCGCCCGGTTAAACCTGGCTCCACGCCCGTCTGCTTACCCTGCAACACCTGTACGCAACAACACGATGTGCCCCGTCGCATCAGGCGCGATTCTCGTATCGGCCGGATGGGACGGGATCATCTCCCCACCGCCTCCCCTGACCCTGGAAACACTCGCCGCCCCACCGCGATCAGGCGAGAAAACCGTTGGCCGGTATGAATCAGCCATCCGAAGATGTGTACACCACCACCTTAGTCGCAATAGCGTTGATCGCCGTCGGACCGACGATCCGCAGCCAGCGGAGTTCCGGCAACCCGTCGAATCTCGCCACGAGTTTCGCGGCTTGCTCGGGCCACGGGGAGCCCACCTGCGGCAGGTAGGTGACGGAGATTTCATCGACAAAGGAGCCGCTGATATCGTCGCCCTCACTGAGGGAGAAGCATCGCACGCCTTCTAGAAGTACACCTACCGACTCCCAATTCCGGCATTGCGTGAGCTTCAGATCCACATAGCCGATCTTCCCGCCGAAATATGTCGCAACAGAATCAATGAAGCTGCCTTCACAGTGCGCAAAGATTTGGTTGTATCGCCGGCAGGCCGTTTCAACCTCGCTTTTCAGCACTGCAAACTCTCCCCCATGGTCATGGTCGAGTATCCTATTTCTGTTCCGCTCCCACCGCCGGGTCATTCTTCCGTGATCGGAAATTCATTCGATGCAACCGCCGCCTTCCCATTTCTGACCATCCACCGGAAACAGCTCAACCGTAGAGGTCTTCCAGCGTCACCGTGATCACCCGCTCCCGGGGAAACGAGCCGGCCGGGTTCGGCTCGACGTTGGCGCCCGCGTGGCAGAGCAGGGCTGTGTCGGCGGTGTCGTAACCGCGGTCGGCGAGTAGCTCGCGGGCACGTCGCAACCGCTCGACGTGAGACGCGCCCATCTTTTCTCCCCACTTGGCTTCTCCCACCGACGTGGGCGGTGCGGCTCGGCGGGAGCGAGCACGGCCACGTCGATCTGAATTTGCGTGCGCCGCGCGGAATCGTTGACCACGCCGGAGCCGATCTCTCCCGGCAGCTCGGCGAAAAATCCTGCCGGGGCGGTCAGGGCGTGCTGACGGCACAGCTCCTCGAAATGCGGTCCGACGACCTGGGCGTGGAATCGGGGGGCCGCGTCTTCCCACACCATCGCCGACCTTCCACTTTCCAGCAGGCCCCACTCCTACGAATCGTACTTCGTTGCGTTCGCGGCGTCCTCGACCGACGGTGCTACTGCCGGGCGGGGCGGTGCCGAGCCGGGCAGGGCGGAGCGCCGAAGCGCGTGCGGGTTCACTCGATGCAGGTCGCATGCGCACGGCAGGACGGGAGCCAGGCCGGTTAGGTGGGGTCAGGTGGGGATTGGCTGGCGGGTCGGGGTGTGGATGGTCTGTTCGGCCCAGATGATTTTGCCGGTGGCGCTTTGGCGGGTGCCCCAGCGGTCGGTGAGTTGGGCGACGAGGAGGAGGCCGCGGCCGCCCTCGTCCATGGCGCGGGCGCGGCGGAGGTGGGGGACGGTGCCGCTGTTGTCGGAGACCTCGCAGATGAGGGCGCGGTCGTGGATGAGGCGGAGGTGGATGGGTGGGGCGGCGTGGCGGATGGCGTTGGTGACGAGTTCGCTGACGATGAGTTCGGTGACGAAGACGGCGTCGTCGAGGCCCCAGCGTTCGAGTTGGTCGGTGGCGAGTTTGCGGGCCTCGGAGACGTAGGAGGGGTCGGCGGGGATGTCCCAGGTGGCGACCCGGTCGGAGTTGAGGGCTCGGGTGCGGGCGATGAGGAGGGCGACGTCGTCGACGGGGCGGTCGGGGAGCAGGGCGGCGAGGACGTCGTCGGCGGTGACCTCGGGGGACGGGTCGGCGTTGGAGACGGTGCGGCGCAGGCGCTCCTGGCCGACGTCGATGTCGTGGGTGCGGGACTCGATGAGGCCGTCGGTGTAGAGGACGAGGGTGCTGCCCTCGGGGAGTCGCATCTCGACGGATTCGAAGGGGAGGCCGCCCAGGCCGAGCGGGGGCCCGACGGGGATGTCGGGGAAGGACGCGATGCCGTCGGGGGCGACGATGGCGGGGGCGGGGTGGCCGGCGCGGGCCATCGTGACGCACTGGGAGACGGGGTCGTAGACGGCGTAGACGCAACTGGCGCCGACGTCGCCGAGGTCGTCGCCCGGGGCCGGGCCGGCCTCGGCGGACAGCCGGGCCACCAGGTCGTCGAGCCGGGTGAGCAGCTCGTCGGGCGGCAGATCGACGTCGGCGAGGGTGCGTACGGCGGTGCGCAGTCGGCCCATCGTCGCCGAGGCGTGCAGGCCGTGCCCGACGACGTCGCCGACGACGAGGGCGACCCGCGCCCCGGACAGCGGGATCACGTCGAACCAGTCGCCGCCGACGCCCACGTGCGAGCCGGTCGGCAGGTAGCGGGTGGCGACCTCGACCGCGGACAGCTCGGGCAGCCGCTGCGGCAGCAGGCTGCGCTGCAGCGCCACGGCGGTGGCCCGCTCGCGGCTGTAGCGGCGGGCGTTGTCGACGGAGAACGCGGCCCGCGAGGTGAGCTCCTCGGCGAGGAACAAATCGTCCTGCGAGAACTGCTCGGGGTGGGTGAGCCGGGCGAACAGGACCACGCCGAGGGTGATCCCCCGGGCGCGCATCGGCACGGCCATCATCGAGTAGAACCCGTATTCGCGCACCCGCTCGGCGCGTACCGGATCCGCGGCGATCCATCGGTAAAAGTCGGGGTCGTGGTGGCCGGTGAGGATCGGCACCCCGGCGGCGAGGGCGCGGGCGGGCGCGGAGAAGTCCGGGTAGACGGTCAGCTCCCCCACCTCGGCGGCGGCCTCGGGCACGGCCACGCGGATCGAGCGCTGGGCCACCCGGCGCAGCGGCACCCAGCCGGACACCGGGCCGGGGCTGGGCTCGTCGCCGCGCAGCACCGAGTCGAGCAGGTCGACGCTGGCGAAGTCGGTGAAGCGCGGCACGACCAGGTCGGTGAGCTCGCGGGCGGTGCGCGAGACGTCCAGGGTGGTGCCGACGCTGGTGCTGGCCTCGTTCAGCAGCATCAGGCGCTGGCGGGTCCAGTACTGCTCGGTGAAGTCGAGCGCGCCCACCTGCACACCCCGGACCCGTCCCTCCTCGTCCTTGAGCGGGGAGACGAGAACGGTCCAGGCGTGCTCGCGCGCCTCCCCGGGCACCCGGCGGAAGGTGTGCAGCACCTGCGGCTCGCCGGTCTGGAGCACCTGCCGTACGTGCCGCTCCATGGCGTCGTACTGGTGGCCCTTCAGCACGTCGGTGAGGCGCCGCCCGATCAGGTCCTCGGGTCTGATGTTGAACAGCCGGGCCATGTGCTCGCTGATCCGCAGGCAGACCAGGTGCTCGTCGTGCACCGCCAGGGCGAACGGGGACTGGGCGAACGCCAGCCGGAACAGCGCATCGCCCGAACGGATATCCGCCCATCTGTCCACCGGCGCCTATGCCACCCCTATCATCGTCACCCCAGGTCAGACGATATGTACTCTAGCCGAAGCAGGCCAGGCCGTACGCTTTCCCCATGGCACGGGCAAACGACGCGGCAGCGGCGGCGCTTCAGGAGTACGCGGAGCTGTTCGCGCTCACCGGCGGGGACGCCTTCCGGGTGCGCAGCTATCAGAAGGCGGCCAAGGCGATCGCCGGTCATCCGGAGGACATCTCGGTCGTCGACGTGCGCGAGGTGCCCGGCGTCGGCGAGGCGATCGCGAAGAAGATGGAGGAGTTCCTCCGCCGGGGCAGCTTCCGGCAGCTCGACGAGCTGCGCGCCCTGGTGCCCGAGGGCGTGCGGCGGCTCACCCGCATCCCGAGCCTCGGCCCGAAGACGGCGCTGCTGCTGTTCAACGAGTACGGCATCGACTCCCCCGACGCGCTCGCCGAGGCGATCCGCGCCGGGCGGCTCAAAGGCCGCAAGGGCTTCGGCCCGAAGACCGAGGCGAACCTGCTCAAGGGCATCGAGCAGCTCCGGCGGTCCGGCGCGCGGGTGCACCTGGGCGTGGCCACCGCCCTCGCCGAGCAGGTCCTCGCCTCGCTGCGGGAGGTCCCGGGCGTCAACCGGGTCGCGTACGCCGGGTCGCTGCGCCGCATGCGGGAGACGATCGGCGACATCGACGTGCTCGCCACCGCCGACGATCCGGCGGCGCTGATGGACGCCTTCCGGCGGCAGCCGTACGTCACCGAGGTGATCGCGAGCGGCGAGGCGAAGACCTCCGTGCTCACCGGGCCGGGGCTCCAGGTGGACCTGCGGGTGGTGCCGGCCGGGTCGTGGGGGGCGGCCCTGCAGTACTTCACCGGCTCCAAGGAGCACAACGTACGGCTGCGCGAGATCTGCGTGAAGCGCGGCTGGAAGCTGTCGGAGTACGGCCTGTTCGAGGGCGAGCGGGTGATCGCCGCCGAGACCGAGGAGGAGATCTACGCCGCGCTCGGCATGCCGTGGGTGCCGCCGACGCTGCGCGAGGACGGCGGCGAGATCGAGGCGGCGCTGCGCGGGGAGCTGCCGCGCCTGGTGACCCTGGAGGACGTCCGCGGCGACCTGCACACGCACACCGACCTCACCGACGGGGTGGCGTCGCTGGAGGAGATGGTCGCGGCGGCGGCGCGGCGCGGGTACGCGTACTACGCGGTGACCGACCACGCGCCAGACCTGGTGATGCAGCGGATGACGCTGGAGAAGGCGCTGGCGCAGCGCGAGCGGGTGCGCCGGCTGCAGGAGTCCCATCCGGACCTGCGGCTGCTGCACGGCACCGAGCTGAACATCGGCCCGGACGGCACGGTGGACTGGCCGGCGGAGGTGCTCGACGGCTTCGACGTCTGCGTCGCGTCCGTCCACTCGCATTTCACCCAGTCCTCGGAGGAGATGACCCGGCGGCTCATCGCCGCCTGTGAGAACCCGGGGGTGCACATCATCGGGCACCCCACGACCCGCAAGATCGGCAAGCGGCCCCCGGTGGAGGCCGACTGGGACGCGGTGTTCCGCGCCGCCGCCCGCACCGGGACGGCGATGGAGATCGACTCCTACCCCGACCGCGCCGACCTGCCGTCCGATCTGGTACGGCTGGCGCGCCACCACGGGGTGAAGTTCTCCATCGACAGCGACGCCCACGCCGTGCCGCATCTGGCGCACCAGCGGTTCGGCGTCGGCATCGCCCAGCGAGCCTGGCTGACCCGCGAGGATGTGATCAACACCTGGCCGCTGGAGCGGCTGCTCGCCTTCCTGCGAGGTTCCCGCTGACCCGGACCCGGACCCGGAGCCGGCCTCCGGGTGACCCGGGGCCCGCGCCGGGGCTCGGATGCGCACCGGGACGCCCCAGAGGTCCTGGCACGCATCCGAGCCTTTCCGTTCTTTCCGACTTTTCCCGACCCTCTGGTTGCCCTCTGGTGGGGATGACCGGCCCTCCAGGACCCCAGGACCCCTGGAGGGCCGGCGAGGATCGTCAGTGCAGCGACGCCTTCTCGGCGCCCGCGCCGGTGAGGGAGCGGACCTCGATCTCGGCGAACTTGGTCGCGTTGTACTCCTTGCTGAGGATCGTGCCGAGGTAGCCGCACAGGAAGCCGAGCGGGATCGACACGATGCCGGGGTTGTCCAGCGGGAACCAGTGGAAGTCCACGTCGGGGAACAGCGAGGTCGGCTTGCCCGAGCCCACCGGCGAGAAGATCACCAGGACCACCGCCGAGATGAGACCGCCGTAGATCGCCCAGACGGCGCCCGAGGTGTTGAACCGCTTCCAGAACAGGCTGTACAGGATGGCGGGCAGGTTGCCGGAGGCCGCGACCGCGAACGCCAGGGCGACCAGGAAGGCCACGTTCAGGCCCTGGGCGAGGATGCCCAGGCCGATCGCCGCGATGCCGATGACGAAGGCGGCGATCCGCGCGACGACCATCTCCTGGCGCTCGGTGACGTTGCCGCGCTTGAACACGTGCGCGTACAGGTCGTGGGCGAAGGAGGAGGACGAGGCGAGGGTGAGGCCGGCGACCACGGCGAGAATCGTGGCGAACGCCACCGCCGCGATGACCGCCAGCAGGATGGTGCCGCCCGTCTCACCGAAGATCAGCTCTCCGGCGGCCTGGGCGAGTTGCGGGGCGGCGGTGTTGCCGGCCGCGTTCTGCTTGCGGATCGCCTCGCTGCCGACCAGGGCGGCGGCGCCGAAGCCGAGGACGAGGGTGAGCAGGTAGAACGCGCCGATGATGCCGATGCCCCAGTTGACCGACTTGCGGGCTTCCTTGGCCGTCGGGACGGTGTAGAAGCGGATGAGGATGTGCGGCAGACCGGCGGTGCCGAGGACCAGGGCGAGGCCCAGGCTGATCAGGTCGATGATGCCGGTGATGCCCTGCGCGTCGGTGGCATACCGTCCGCCCGGCTCAAGGAACTGGTCGCCCTTGCCGCTCTGCTCCGCGGCGGTGCCGAGCAGGGTGGACAGGTTGAAGCCGTACTTGCCGAGCACCAGCAGGGTGATCAGGGCCGCGCCCGACATGAGCAGGACGGCCTTGACGATCTGGACCCAGGTGGTGCCCTTCATGCCGCCGAACACCACGTAAATGATCATCAGGAGGCCGACGACCGCGATCGTGCCGGCCTTGGCCGCCTCGCCCTGGATGCCGAACAGCAGGCCCACCAGGGCGCCGGCGCCGACCATCTGGGCGAGCAGGTAGAAGATGGACACCGTGATCGTGGAGACGCCGGCGGCGGTGCGCACCGGGCGGGGGCTCATCCGGAAGGCGAGCACGTCCGCCATGGTGAACTTGCCGGAGTTACGCATCAGCTCGGCGACCAGGAGCAGCGCCACCAGCCACGCGACCAGGAAGCCGATCGAGTAGAGGAATCCGTCGTAACCGTAGAGCGCGATGATGCCGGCGATGCCGAGGAACGAGGCCGCCGACATGTAGTCGCCGCCGATGGCCAGGCCGTTCTGCACGCCGCTGAACGACCGGCCGCCCGCGTAATAGTCCGCCGCGGTCCTGGTGTTCTTGCTGGCCCAGAAGGTGATGCCGATCGTCCCCGCGACGAACACCACGAAAAGGATGATGGAAAGGACGTGCTGGTTCATCGGCTCTTCTCCTCGACCTCATGACGGAGCTCGTCGGCGATCGGGTCGAGTTTCGTCGCCGCGTGCCGCGAGTACGCCCATGCGATGAGGAAGGTGGACACGAACTGCAGCAGGCCGAAGATCAACGCCACGTTGATGTTGCCGAGCACCTTCGCCGACATGAAATCGCGAGCAACGCCGGAAAGGATCACGTAGAGCAGGTACCACGCCAGGAAGGCGACGGTCGCCGGGAAAGTCCAGTTCCGGAACTTTCTGCGCAGTTCCTGAAACCGGTCACTTGCCTGAATTTGTTCGTAGATCGTCGTATCGTGCTGCCTGGTGGTCACGGCACCTCCTACGGCTGTGATCTGGATCACGCATAACGTAGGAGGCTATCGCCACCCCTTACGAGACCGGAACGGCGACAATCGGCCAGTCGTCCACCTATCGCGCCCAGCCCGACATCCGTTGCGATGAGTGGTAGGAATCCTGCGGTGAGCGGTCAGGCGGACCGCGGATGCCAATTGCCGCGGTCGACCTTCAGCGTCTCCGGGGTGTGCAGCCGGACCATCGTGCGGGCGACCCCCGGGGGCACCTTCCGGGGCGTGGCCAGCGATACCACGATCATGACGATGAAGGAGATCGGCACCGTCCAGGCGGCCGGCTGGGCGAGCAGCGCCCCCCACCATCCCCCGTACGGCCCGCCGATGATCGTGGCCGCCACCGCCACCCCGGCCAGCCCGCCGCCCGCGAGCAGCCCCGCCATCGCGCCCACGGTGGTCAGCCGCCGCCACCAGATGCCGAGCACCAGCAGCGGGCAGAACGACGAGGCGGCGACGGCGAACGCCAGCCCCACCACGTCGGCCACCGCCAGCGCCCGCGCCACCATCGCCAGCGCCAGCGGGGCGATCACCGCCAGCACGGTGGCGACGCGGAACGCGCGCACCCCGCCGCCGAGGATGTCCTGCCCGATCACCCCGGCCACCGACACCGTCAGCCCCGAGGAGGTGGACAGGAACGCCGCGAACGCCCCCGCCGCGACCAGGGCGGTGAGCAGCTCGCCGAGCGTGCCCCCGATCAGCCGGCCCGGCAGGGTCAGCACCACCGCGTCGGTGCGGCCGGTCATCAGCAGCTCGGGCGTGTAGAGGCGGCCGAGCGCGCCGTACACGGCGGGCAGCAGGTAGAACGCGCCGAGCAGCGACAGCACCACCAGCGTCGTACGGCGGGCGGCCCGGCCGTCCGGGTTGGTGTAGAAGCGGACCAGCACGTGCGGCAGGCCCATCGTGCCGAGGAAGGTGGCCAGGATCAGGGAGTAAGTCGCGTAGACCGGATGGTCGCGGCCCTGCAGCGGCAGCGCCCACTCGTGGTCGGTCAGCGCGGGCAGGTTGTCCACGTGCGGCACCGCCGTACCGGCGGGGAAGGTCATCGTGGCGTCGTGCCGGACCCGGTGCGCCCCCTCGGTGAGGGTCACCGGGCCGTTCGCCGCCCGGCCGTCGAGGGTGCCGGAGACGCTCACCCACACCGTCTGCTCCACCTCGATCGTCACGTCCGTGGCGAAGGTGACGGTGGTCTTCTCGGCGAAGACCGGCAGGCCGTCGCGCACGATGTCCGGGCGGCCGTCGGCGTGCCAGGCGAACAGCGCGAACATGAGCGGGAGCGCGAGCGCGGTCAGCTTCAGCCAGTACTGGAACGCCTGCACGAAGGTGATCGACCGCATGCCGCCGGACAGCACGTTGACCGCGACCACCACCGCGACCAGCACCCCGCCGGCCCACACCGGCGCCCCGGTGACGCCCCGCAGCACCAGGCCGGCGCTCTGGAACTGCGGCATCAGGTAGAGCCAGCCGATGAGCACCACCAGGACGCTCGCCGTACGGCGTACCGCCATGGACTCCAGGCGCGCCTCGGCGAAGTCCGGCAGCGTGTAGGCGCCCGAGCGGCGCAGCGGTGCCGAGACGAGCACCAGCAGCACCAGGTAGCCGCCCGTCCAGCCGACCGGCAGCCACAGCATGTCCGCGCCGTAGGCGAGGATCAGGCCGGCGATGCCGAGGAACGACGCGCCGGACAGGTACTCGCCGCCGATCGCCGAGGCGTTCCACAGCGGGGAGACCGTACGCGAGGCGACGTAGAAGTCCGAGGTGGTCCGGGACAGGCGGATGCCGAAGGCGCCGATCAGGACCGTCGCCATGACCACCAGCAGCACGGCGGCGACGCCGTAGGCCGAGCTCATCGCCGTCGTCTCACCGTCGGTCCGATGGCGGGCGGCGCGCCTTCGACCGGCCGCTCACGGGCGGTACGGTCACGGACTCGGCGATCACGGGCGGTGGGGTCATGGGCGGTCGGGTCATGGGCGGTCGACCAGCTCGGCGAAGTCGCGCTCGTTGCGCTCGGCGCTGCGCACGTAGAAGTAGCCGCCGAGCACGAGCAGCGGGTAGATCAGCCCGCCGAGCAGCACCCACGGCAGCGGCAGGCCGAGCACCTTGAGCTCGCGCAACCCCGGGACCAGCAGGAACAGCAGCGGCAGGCCCCCGACCACGCAGCCGAGAAGCGTGCACACGAACAGGCCGAGCCGAAGCTGGGTGCGCACCAGCGAGCGCATGTAGACCTCGCCGAGCTGGGTCTGCTCGTCGATCTCTCGGGTGGGCGAGTGCCGGGGGCGGCGGGCCGCGAGCGTGCGCGGGCTCGTCACCGTCTCTCGGCGCGGCCGGTCCATCGGCCGGCGCTCGGTCTGACGTCTCTCCGGGGTGCGCTTGTCCGGCATGCGTTTCTCCGGCGCGTGCCTCTCCGGCGTACGCCGGTCGCCGGGACGCGGATTCACTCGCCCCGCCCCGGCCGAGCCCGGCGCACCAGCAGGTCGCGCAGTTCCCGGGTGTGGCGGCGGCTGACCGGGATCTCGGTGTCCCCGATCCGGACGGTGCACCGCCCGGAGTCCAGGTGCAGCTCGTCGATGTGCTTCACCGAGACCAGGTGGCTGCGGTGCACCCGTACGAAGCCGGCCGCGCCCCACCGGTCCTCCAGCACGGCCAGCGGAATGCGCACCAGATGGCTGCCGGAGGAGGTGTGCAGCCGGGCGTAGTCGCCCTGCGCCTCCACATAGCGCACGTCGGTGCTCGCCACGAACCGGGTCACCCCGCCCAATTCCACCGGAATCGTCTCGCCCTCGGCGGCGGCACGGGCGGCGCCGTCGGATTCGGCCGCGTCCGGCGAGGCCGCGTGCACCCGGCGGATCGCCTCGGCCAGGCGGTCCGGCCGTACCGGCTTGAGCAGGTAGTCCTCGGCCTTGATCTCGAAGGCGTCGACCGCGTGCTCCTCGTACGCGGTGACGAACACGACACGGGGCGGCCGGGCGAACTGCGCCAGCAACCTGCCGAGCACCACCCCGTCGAGCCCACGCATGCGGATGTCGAGGAACACCGCCTCGATCGGCCGCCCCTCCGCCAGCGCCCGATCCAGCAGCCGCAACGCCGAGGCCCCGTCGCGAGCCGTGAGCACCTCCCCGATCCTGGAATCGGCTCGTAGCAGATACGCCAGATCCTCCAGGGCGGGCTGCTCGTCATCCACCGCCAGGACTCTCAGGCCGGCCACGTTCACTCCCCAATGCTTACTACGAATGTCCTTGAGCGTGATGAATCCGACATCCAATGTCAACGCTGGCCACCTAGAGCATTCGTCCTGACCTGGAGGACTGACAGAGTGGACCGCAGGGAGAAAAGAGGTTCGCGACGCCGCCGCCGCACGTCACCGCCGTACCGGGAACGATCACCCACGCGTATCGCGATCAGAGGCGAGACCACCCCGCGCCCCTCGGCGCCGTCGGCCGCGGCCGGGCACGCGGGCACGCCGGGAAGGAAGGGTGGAGCGCTGGGGAAGGCGCCGGGAGGAGCGATCGTGACGGACGGGGTCACCACCCGGAACGCCTTTTGCACAAAACTCGGTCAGATATCGAAGATTCCGCTCCTGATGGCGCCGAGGAACCACGCCCACTCGCCCGCGGTGAGGACGAGGACCGGTCCCGCGGGGTCCTTCGAGTCCCGCACGGCGACGATTCCCGGCAGGTTCGTCGCCACCTGCACGCACTGGCCGCCGTCGTCGCCGGACACGAGGGATTTGCGCCACTGTGCGGCGCTTAAGTCCACCTGTTCACCGCCTCATCGAGGATCGCAAGCGACTGGATCTGCGAGCAGGCGTGGACGCGGATGTCGTCGTATCGACGGGCGAGTGCAGTGATCACCTCCCTGTCGTTCACCATCCGGCCGCGCGGCGCGGACTCCACATAGGCCACGTACGGGGCCCCCTTGAGTTCGGCGATGCTGAACGCGCCGAGCAGGCCGGGGATCGCCTCGGCCCCGGCGGGCACGATCTGCAGCCGCACCCGCGGATGCCGCGCGATCTCGGTCAAATAGAGCAGTTGCTCACGTAATATCTTCGGACCTCCTATCGGACGATGCAGAACCCCCTCGTCGATCAAACTGACGATCACGGGCGGGCTCTCCTGGGTCAGAATCGCCTTGCGTTGCATTCTCCCGGCGACCCGCTCATCCACCTGCCGCGAATCTATCCCCGGGGCGCATTCAAACACACGCCTCGCATAACGTTCGGTCTGAAATATCCCAGGTATAAGAAGCGGATCCCACATCTTAATGGCGCCGGCCCGCCGTTCCTCGATCGTCCAGTCCCGATAGTGCTCGGGAACGGGCGGCGGAGGCGGCCACGCCTCGCGCTGCAACCGCACCAACACGCCGTCGAGCCCGAACGCCCGGTCGCTCAGCTCCGCGAACTCCTCACTGGCCGCGCGCCTGAGCGTCTCCACCGCCCCGACCAGGCTCCCCGAGAACCCGATCCGCCGCCCGAGCTGAGCCTGCGTCATCCCCGCCGCCAGCCTGCGCCGGCGCAACTCATAGGCAAACCGGGCCCGCGCCGACTCCTCCGGGTCGAGTTTAATCATCTGCGACATCAGAGCTCCCCAGCGCAGCCCGTACGGCCACTCGTACGGCCGCTCGTTCGGCCAACGGTCATACGTCGATCGGGCCACGCCGTCCGAAAAGACGCGTCAACCGAGAGTAATGGCCCGCGCGCCCTACGATGTCACACCTGGTACCTGGCGTTCCAAGTGGCCTCCCCCGCCACAACCTTTGCCCCCTTTTGCACCCTCCGGACGCGCACCAAGAGGCACATCCGCCGCCATCGCGCGCCCTGCCCGAGGACCTCGCGGCCAAGGTCCACGTGGAGGCCCACGAGCATCCTCCGCCGAGATTTCCGCACGCGTTTTCTTCCCGGCTGGGGGAAACGGCACGATCTCGCGATGCCGCCGTTCCCCATCCTCACCGCCATCCTGCCTGTGATCTGCGATAGTGACGCCGTGCGTTCGATTCATATCGAGGCCAAGCCCGATCACCTCCTGCGACTCGCCCGCCTCAAGGACCCGGTGGGCGCGGTCACCGAGATGATCTGGAACGCCCTCGACGCGGAGGCCTCCACCGTCACCGTCGACGTCGACATCAACGAACTGGGCGGCGTCGAATACGTCTGCGTGCAAGACGACGGGCACGGCATGCGGCATGATCGGTGCGCGGAGTACTTCAGCGGGCTGGGTGGCTCGTGGAAGAACCGCGCCAAGGTGTCTCCCGACCTGAAGCGGGGATTGCATGGGCGCAGCGGGCAGGGCAGATTCCGCGCCTTCGCACTGGGTGCGCAGGTGCGCTGGGTGACGGTGGCGGAGTCACCGGAGGGAGGCAACGTCCGCTCGGTCATCACCGGTGCGAGCGAGCATCCGACGGATTTCGACATCTCCGATCCCGAGCCGACAGGCGAGCCGACGGGCACGCGGGTCGAGGCCTATGTCCCAGCGGATTTCGTCAACCGCCTGGTGCAGAACGACACCGCACGACAGCTCGCCTCGGTCTTCGCCCCATTCCTCACCGCCAACCCCGACGTGACGATCACCTATCAGGGTGAAGCACTCGACCCGTCCGGAGTCTGGGCCGACACCGCCGAGTATCCGGTCGGCTGGACCGGTGCCGACGGTCAGGCCCAACCGACCCTCCGGGTCATCGAATGGGAACAGGATGTCGACCGCGTTCTGGCGCTGTGCGATGCCAACGGCGTCGTTCTCGACGAGATCCCACCCGGGATTCAGGCGCCCGGCTACCACTTCACCGCCTACCTGCTCTGGGACGGCTTTGTCGAGCGGCGCGGCGACCTGCCTCTCGCCGAAATGGACGACATCGTCGAACTGCTGGACGCCGCACGGGAAACGCTGCGCGCGCACTTTCGGGAGCGTGATCGTCAGCGTCGCGCACGCCTGATTCAGAAGTGGAAGCGGGACAAGATCTACCCGTACTCCGGGGAACCGGAGGACGCCGCCGCGGCGGTGGAACGGCGGATGTTCGACGAGGTCGCGACCACGATCGCGCGCCGCCTGCCCAAGCAGAGCCAGCGGACGACGCTGCGCCTGCTCAAGGAGATCATCGCCCATGATCCAAGCGGCCTCTATCCGGTGCTGGACGAGTTGTTCCGCCTGCCCCAGGCCGAGCAGGAGGAGCTCAAACGGCTGCTGCAGCGAACCACCCTCGCGGAGGTGATCAAGGCTACGGGCCAGGTGACCGCCCGGCTCGATTTCATCGCCGCGCTCAAACTGCTCGTTTTCGACCCGGAGAACCGCAAGCGGCTCAAGGAACGGCAGGAGCTTCACAAGATCCTAGAACGCGAGACGTGGGTGTTCGGCGACGCGTACGCCCTGATGGTGAGCGACCAGAGCCTCGACATCGTGCTCCGGCGTCATCTTCGTGCGCTGGGACGAGAGCCGGACGGAGACGACGCCGATCCGGTACGGCGCGAGGACGGCCGTCAAGGCATCGTCGACCTGATGCTGGGCCGGGCCCTGCGGGGCAGCTCCGGCCGGGAGCATCTCGTCGTCGAATTGAAGGCCCCTAAGGTACGGATCGGCCTGGCCGAGGTCGGGCAGATCAAGAGTTACGCGCAGGCGGTGGTGAGCGATCCCCAGTTCCGGGACGCCCGAGTGCGCTGGGACTTCTGGGTCGTGTCGACCGAGATGGACGACGTGGTCCGGCGTGACGCGACGGCTCCGAATCGGCCGCCGGGGTGCATCGCCGAGTGGGAGGGCGGCGTACGCATCTGGGCGCGCACGTGGAGTGAGATCATCGACGATTGCGAGGACAGGCTCCACTTCTATCGGGAGCGTCTTAATCACGACCCGGCCACCGAGCACGCGCTCGACTATCTCAGGCGTGTCCACGGCGCATCGATCGCCGACGCGGCCTGCTCCCAGCCGAACCCGGCGGTTGTGTCTGCGGGGGGCTGAACTCTCCTGAGCTCTCTACCGGACCGAGACGCCGGGGTGGTACTTCGGGAGGCGGACGTTGACCTTTGTGCCGGCGCCGCGGCCGGTCTCCACCACCAGGCCGTACTCGTCGCCGTAGACCTGGCGGAGGCGCTCGTCGACGTTGCCGAGGCCGACGCCGCCGGTGCCGGAGCGTTCGTCGGAGTCGCCGGAGAGGATGCGGCGCAGGCGTTCGGGGTCCATGCCGATGCCGTCGTCCTCGACGCTGATGTGGCACTCGGAGCCGGCGTCCTCGGCGATGATCGTGATTCGGCCGACGCCGTCCTTGCTTTCCAGGCCGTGCCGTACCGCGTTCTCGACCAGGGGTTGCAGGCACAGGAAGGGCAGGGCGACCGGCAGGACCTCGGGGGCGATGCGGAGCGTCACCTGGAGTTGGTCGCCGAAGCGGGCGCGTTCCAGCATCAGGTAGCGGTCGATGGAGCGCAGTTCCTCGGCGAGGGTGGTGAACTCGCCGTGGCGGCGGAAGGAGTAGCGGGTGAAGTCGGCGAACTCGATGAGGAGTTCGCGGGCGCGCTCGGGGTCGGTGCGGACGAACGAGGCGATCGTGGTGAGCGAGTTGTAGATGAAGTGCGGGGAGATCTGGGCGCGCAGGGCGCGGACCTCGGCCTCCATGAGGAGGGTGCGCGAGCGGTCCAGTTCGGCGAGTTCGAGCTGGGAGTCCACCCATCTGGCCACCTCCTGGGTGGCGCGGACCAGGCCCGCCGAGGCGTGGTCGCCGTAGGCGGCCAGCGAGCCCACCACCCGGTCGTCGGTGGTCAGGGGGACGACGACGGCGTATCGGATCAGGCATTCGGGCACGTCGCAGGCGACCACGTCCGGGCCGAGCACCTGGGTTCTGCCGTCCTTGAGGGTGTTCGCGGCGTGGCCGAACGCCTCGGCGGCGTGGTGGTCGCCCGCGCCGTCGTACACGAGCAACTGCTCGCTGTCGGTGATCGCGATCGCCGGGGAGCCGAGCAACTCGCGCAGGTGCCGGGAGGACTTCAGCGCCCCCGCTGCGGTCAGCCCCGCGCGCAGCGGCGGCGCGGCGAGGGACGCGGTGTGCAGGGTCTCGAACGTCGCACGCTCGGCGCGCGTGCTGCCGAGGTCGCGCCGCCCCTGCAGGACCCGCCACAGCACCAGGCCGGGCACCCCCACCAGGGCGGCCACCACGAACACCAGGACCACGGGCTCCACGGAGCCGGAGCCTACCCTCCCAGCACCGATTCCTCAGCGGGGAGGGCATTGCGGATCTTCGTGGCATAGGACTCGGCCTCGGCGGAATCGTCGTACCTGGTGCGGGGCCAGAAGAAGCCGCGCAGGCCGTCCTTGCGGTTGCGGGGGACGATGTGCACGTGCAGGTGGGGGACGCTCTGGCTGATCCGATTGTTCATCGCGACGAACGTGCCCGCCGCCTCCAGGCCGTGCTCGACGGCGGCCGTCACGGTCCTGACCCGTTCGAAGAAGGGGCCGACCAGATCGACCGGCAGGTCGGTGAGGGTTTCGACGTGGGTACGCGGGACCATCAGGACGTGTCCCTTGAAGACCGGGCGGGCGTCGAGGAAACCGACGGCGGTCCCGTCGTCGAAGACGAGCTGCCCGGGCTTCTCGCCCGCGATGATCGCGCAGAACAGGCACTGTTGTGAGTCGGCCACCCGCCGACTCTATCCGCGCCTACCGACACGACGTCGGCGCGTGACGCGGCGGCCGGTCGTCCGCTTCATGAGGCGGCGGACGATCAGGAAGAACATGGCCGAGGCGGCCAGGAGCACCATCGGGCGCTTACGCCGACGGGGGGTGGCCGCGCGGGTTTGTTCCGGCGCCGAGCTGGATGGTTGTTCCGGCGCCGGGCTGGATGGGCGGGGGGCTATCGCGGGGGCCCGCTCGGGCGCCGATTTGGAAGTGGACGGGCGGGGGGCTGTCGTGGCGGGGCGACCTGCGTCGGTCGTTTCGGGCCCGCCGGTGTCCCCTTCCTCCACGGGGATTTCGATGATCTCGGGGCCCTGGAGGCGCTGCGGGGCCATGTTGCGCGAGAAACCCGGATTGATCAGGGGTTCGCCTATGGGACGACGGTGCACGCCCACCTCGCCCGCGCCGGGCTGTTCCTGGGCCGGTTCGTGCTCGGTCATCTGCTCACCCTCCCGCGCCCCTCGCCGCATGGGCTTTCGCCGTCACGCGGCCCTTGGTGTAGGAGGGCGACTACCCGAAGGGACCGCCCCTAATCTCCTAGACCGGACGAAGCGGACACAAAGCGGTATCGGAGGTATTGCGGCGCTCCGCATCCCCGAGGGATGTGTTCCCTTTCGCGCATAATCGACAGGGTGCTGAGCGAAACCACTCCGGAACGCGCCGACCTGCTGGTACGCGGGGCCGTACTGGTGGCGACCTGCGACGCCGAGCGGCGGGAACTGGCCGGCGGCTGGGTGGCGATCACGAACGGGCTGGTCAGCGGCGTGGGGACCGGGCCGGAGCCGGAGGCCGCGCGGGTGCTCGACGCGAGCGGCTGCCTGGTCACCCCCGGGCTGATCAACACCCACCATCACATCTACCAGAACCTGACCCGGGCGTACGCGCCCGCCGTCAACGGCACCCTGTTCCAGTGGCTGAGCACCCTGTATCCGCTGTGGGCCGGCCTCGACGAGGAGGCGTCGTACGTCTCGGCCTGGGTAGGGCTCGCCGAGCTCGCGCTGGGCGGCTGCACCACCTCCACCGATCACCTGTACGTCGCGCCCGCCGGCGGCGGCGACCTGTGGTCGGCGGAGATCCAGGCCGCCGTGGAGCTGGGCTTCCGGTTTCACCCGACCCGCGGCTCGATGAGCCTGTCGGTCAAGGACGGCGGCCTGCCGCCCGACTCGGTGGTGCAGGACGAGGACGAGATCCTCGCCGACTGCGAACGCCTGGTCGCGCGCCACCACGACCCCGCGCACGGCGCCATGGTGCGGGTGGCGATCGCGCCGTGCTCGCCGTTCAGCGTCAGCCCGTCGCTGATGCGCCGCGCCGCCGAGCTGGCCGAGCGGCTCGACGTACGGCTGCACACCCACCTGGCCGAGGACCCCGACGAGGACGCGTACTGCCTGGAGCGGTTCGGCAGGCGACCGATCGAGCAGTTCGAGGAGGTCGGCTGGATGACGGACCGCGCCTGGGTGGCGCACTGCATCTACCCCTCCGCCGAGGAGATCGGCCGGCTGGGCGCGGCGGGTGTCGGCGTGGCCCACTGCCCCAGCTCCAACATGATGATCGGCGGCGGCGGCATCGCCCCGGTGCGCGACTTCCGCGCGGCGGGCGTCCCGGTCGGCCTGGGCTGCGACGGCTCGTCCTCCACCGACTCCGCCTCCCTCTGGCTGGAGTCCCGCATGGCCCTGCTCCTCGGCCGCCAGCGGCACGGCCCTACGGCGATGACCGCCCGCGACGCCCTCGACATCGCCACCCGGGGCGGCGCCGCCTGCCTCGGCCGCGTCGGCGAGCTCGGCGAGCTGACGGTCGGCGCGGCCGGTGACCTGGTGTGCTGGCCGCTGGAGGGCCTCGCGTACGCCGGCGCCCTCACCGACCCGGTCGAGGCCTGGCTGCGCTGCGGCCCCTCCGCCGCCCGCCACACCGTCATCGCGGGCAGGACCCTGGTCGAGAACGGGACGCTCACCGTGCCCGGCGTGGAGGAGATGCTCACCCGCCACCAGGCCGCCGCCCGCCGCCTCCAGCGGCTCGGCTCCTGACCGCTTCTCGCGTGAACCGTCACGGCCGGTCCACCGCGTCGGCCGTACTCGATCAGGAGACGCTCATCCGCCGTCGGACCGCCGAGCCTCGTCTCCGGCCGCCAGGTCGCCGGAGACGGCGGGCGGCGGCTCGGGGGGTGGCACGAGGGGCGGCTCGGGCGGTGGCTCGGGCGGGGCCTTGGGGAACACGACGCGGAACACCGTGTGCCCGGGCTCGCTCGTCACCTCCACGGTGCCGTGATGGGCGGCGACGACCGCTCGTACGATGGCGAGGCCCAGCCCGGTGCCGCCCGAGGCGCGGGAGCGTGCCTTGTCGGCGCGGGCGAACCTCTCGAAGATCTCCCGCTGGAACTCGGCGGGGATGCCGGGGCCGTCGTCGGCGACGGTCAGCTCCACCGACCCGGGTGGGGCGGGCGTCTCGCGGACGGAGACGGTGACCGTGCTGCCCTCGGGCGTGTGGACGCGGGCGTTGGCCAGCAGGTTCGCCAGGACCTGGTGGATGCGGCCGGGGTCGCCGAGCACGGTGACCGGCTCCTCGGGGAGTTCCAGCCGCCACCGGTGGCCGGGGCCGGCCACGCGGGCGTCCCCGGTGGCGTCGATGGCGAGCCGGGTGACGTCCACCTCCTGTCTGAGCAGGGGGCGGCCCGCGTCGAGGCGGGCGAGCAGCAGCAGGTCGTCGACGAGCGCGGCCATGCGGTCGGATTCGGCCTGGACGCGTTCGAGCGCGTGCCGTACCTCGTCGGGGAGGGGGCCGGGGTGGCGGCGGGCCAGTTCCACGTAGCCGCGCACGGCCGCCAGGGGGGTGCGCAGTTCGTGCCCGGCGTCGGCGGCGAAGGCGCGCAGGCGCTGCTCGCCGGCGTGGCGGCGGGCCAGGGCGTCCTCGACGTGGCCGAGCATGCGGTTGAACGCCGCCGCGACCTGGCCGACCTCGCTGTACGGCTCGGCGTCTGGCACCGGGTCGGGCAGGGTGACCCGGCCGCTGGCCAGCGGCAGCTTGGTGACCTCGCCGGCGGTGGCGGCGACCCGGCGCAGGGGGCGCAGCGACAGCCGTACCCACACGGTGCCGGCGAGGCCCGTCACGGCGAGCACGCCGGCGAAGACGACGAGCTCCACGGTCTGCAGCCGCCGTACGGTCGCCTCGACGCCCTCCATCGGCAGGCCGGTGACGAGCACGTCGCCGTCGCGGCCGGGAACGGCCCGCATCCGGTACTCGTCGATCGCGTGCAGTTCGACGGTCCGGGGGACGCCGTCGGCGGGGAGCGCGGCCAGGGCGTATTCGTCGTCGGGCGTGAGGACGGAGCCGTATTCGTCCGAGCCCGGCGCCGCCACCGCGGCCGCGTGCGTGACCCGGCCGTTCATCAGGCGCGCGCCGAAGGTGCCCGGGGACTGGCCGCGCGTGTCCCGCTCGCCGTGTTCGAGGCTGGATGCGAACCTGCCCCGGTCCTGCGTGAGCCGGGCGTCGAGTTGCGACACCAGGAAGCGGCCGAGCGCGAGCGTCGAGGCCAGCCCGACGGCGGCGCAGGCGAGCGCGAGCAGCACCAGCAGGCCCGCGATCAGCCGTCCGCGCAGCGTCCGCGGCCCCCGCCACCGCCTCCCGGCCGTGACCCGGCCGGGCGTCGCCGGGTGACGCGCCGTGCCGGGGAGCCGGCGGCGGATCATGGTTTGAGCACGTAGCCGACGCCGCGCACCGTCTGGATCAGGGGCGGGCCGCCGTTGTCGAGCTTCTTGCGCAGGTAGCTGACGTACAGCTCGACCACGTGCGCCTGGCCGCCGAAGTCGTAGCACCAGACCTCGTCGAGGATCCGCGCCTTGCTGAGCACGCGGCGCGGATTGCGCATGAAGAACCGCAGCAGCTCGAACTCGGTGGGGGTCAGGTCGATCACCTCGCCGCCCCTGGTCACCTCGCGGGCGTCCTCGTCCATGGTCAGGTCGCCCGCGACCAGGAGGCTTGTCTCGGCGGCGGCCCGGGTCATGCCCGCCCGGCGCAGCAGGCCGTGCAGTCGGGCGAGCACCTCCTCCAGGCTGAACGGCTTGGTCACGTAGTCGTCGCCGCCCGCCGTGATGCCGGCCACCCGGTCCTCGACCGCGTCCCTGGCGGTGAGGAACAGCACGCACACCCGCGGCTCCTCGGCCCGCAGGCGGCGCATCACCTCCAGGCCGTCGAAGTCCGGGAGCATCACGTCGAGGACGACCGCGTCGGGCCGGAACTCGCGGGCCTCCCGTACGGCCGAACCGCCGTCGGCGGCCGTGCGCACCTGCCAGCCCTCCTGGCGGAGCACGGCGCCGAGCAACTGGGCCAGGTCCGGCTCGTCGTCGACGACCAGCACCCGTACGGGCGTGCCGTCCGGGCGTCGCAGCGTCCCCGCCTTCGTGTGTGTCTCCATCGCGCTTCCAGCATCCCTCCCCCGCAGGCTCAGAACCCTATGCGATTGCTCTGAGAACCCTCTGAAACCCGACGTTCAGCGTGATTTCAGAGGTACGGCTGACATGGTGGGGCGCATCGGAACGAGAGGAGCGACGATGACCGTGGCAGGGCACGCACCGGCGCGGACCCGGGCCGCCGCATCGGGTGGCGGCGCGGGGGGAATCGCGGGTCGAGGCCCGGGTGGGTACGCGGCGCCGAGGGCGCGGGCCGGCCTGCCGCCGTCCGCCGTGCTCGCCGCCGTCGGAGCCGGAGCGGTCGCGGTGATCGCCCTGTGGTGGGAGAACACCCCGTACGTCGCGTCGCTCGCCGACTGGATCACCAACGCGGGAAGGATCACCGGGCTGCTCGCGGGCTACGGGATCGCCGTGCTGGTGGCGCTGATGGCCCGGGTCCCGGCGCTGGAGCGCGGCGTCGGCTCCGACCGGCTGGCGCGGTGGCACGCGAGGGGCGGCCGGTACACGGTGGGGCTGGCCGTGGCGCACACCCTGCTCACCATCTGGGGGTACGCGCTGCCCGCCCGGACCGGGCCGGTGGACCAGGCGGTCACGCTCATCCTGTCGTATCCGGAGGTGCTTGAGGCGACGGTGGCCGTGCTGCTGCTGGTCGGCGTCGGCGCGGTGTCGGCGCGGGCGGCGCGGCGGCGGCTGCGCTACGAGACCTGGTACTACCTGCACTTCTACACCTATCTGGCCGCCTATCTCGGGTTCGGGCATGTGCTGGTCAACGGGCAGGAGTTCGTCGGAAGCCGCCTCGCCCAGGTCGCCTGGTACGCGCTGTATCTCGGCGTCGCCGCGCTGGTGGCGTGGTTCCGGCTGCTGGCGCCGATCCGGCAGGCCGTACGGCACCGCCTCCGGGTGGCCGCGGTGGTCCCCGAGGGGCCGGGGGTCGTCTCGGTGTACATCACCGGGCGGCGGCTCGGCCGGTTGCGCGCCGAGGCGGGGCAGTTCTTCCGCTGGCGGTTCCTCGCCCGGGGGCTGTGGTGGACGGCGACGCCGTACTCGCTGTCCGCGCCGCCCGACGGCCGGTCGCTGCGGATCACCGTGAAGGAGCTGGGCGACCACAGCGGGGCGCTGGCGCGGCTGCGTCCGGGTACCCGGGTGGTCGCCGAGGGGCCGTACGGGGCCTTCACCGCCGCGCGACGGCGGCGCGAGCGGGTGCTGCTGATCGCGGGCGGGGTGGGGATCACGCCGATCCGCGCCCTGCTGGAGTCGCTGCCGGCCCGGCCCGGGGATCTGACGCTGCTGTACCGGGCGCGCACCTACGACGATCTGGTCCTGCGCGCGGAGCTGGAGGCGATCGCCGAGGCGCGCGGCGTCCGCCTGCGCTACTGCGTGGGCGGACGCGAGGAGGTCGGCGAGCCGTTCACGGCGGAGACGCTCGCCTCGCTCGTGCCCGGGCTGCGCGACCACGACGTCTACCTGTGCGGCCCGGCCGGGATGACCGCGGCGGCGGTGCGCGCGCTGCGGGCCGCCGGGGTTCCGCGCCGCCGCGTCCATCACGAGTCGTTCGAATTCTGATCTGGGGGTTTTCGATGCGCAGGGCGATATTCGCCATCGTCGTCACGGCCATCGGGCTGGCGCTGCTGATGTCCTTCAAGCCGCATGACGTGTCCGCCGTGGCCGATCGTCCTTCGGCGATCACGCCCGGGGAGGGCGGCGGTACGACGTCAGGTCTGGGACTCGGGCTCCGAAGCCGCGACGATGACGACGATGACGACGGGGGCGACAGGGACGAGCACGACGAAGACGGAGACGACGAGGGTCTCCCGGCGGCCTCCGGCGGCACGGGCACGTCCGGTGGCACGGGCACATCCAGTGGCGGTTCCTCGGGTTCCGGCAAGGCCGCCGGATCGACCTTCACCGGGGACGCGGCCGACACCCGGTGGGGCCCGGTGCAGGTCCAGATCTCGGTGAGCGGTGGCCGCATCGTCGACGTCCAGGTGCTGCGGGCGCCGGACGGCAACCACCGGGACATCGAGATCAACCAGGTCGCGCTGCCGATCCTCGTCCAGGAGACCCTCGACGCGCAGAGCGCCCAGATCGACGTGGTCTCCGGCGCGACGTACACCAGCGACGGCTACATGCGCTCGCTGCAGAGCGCCCTCGACCGGGCGGGGCTGTGACCCGGCACGCCGAGCCGGTGATGGGCACGGTCTTCTCCTTCGACGTACGCGAGGATCCCGGCGTCGATCCCGGCGTCGTGGAACGGGCGCTCGCGGACGCCGTGGCCTGGCTGCACCAGGTGGACGCGACGTTCTCCACCTATCGTCCCGGCAGCGTGATCAGCCGTCTGGGCCGGGGCGAACTCGACCTGGCGGACTGCCCGCCGGACGTCGCGGACGTGCTCGACCGGTGCGCCGCGGCCGAGACACGCACCGGCGGCTACTTCACCATGACCCCGGGCGGCGCGCTCGACCCCTCGGCGATGGTCAAGGGCTGGGCGATCGAGCGCGCCTCACAGATCCTGCTCAAGGCCGGGCTGGTACGGCACAGCGTGAACGGCGGCGGCGACGTCCGGCTCCGCGGCGAGCCCGAACCCGGCCGCCCCTGGCGGGTCGGCGTCGCCCACCCGCTGCGCCCCGGAAGGCTGGCCGCCGTGATCACCGGCCGCGACCTGGCCGTGGCCACGTCGGGCACCGCCGAACGAGGCGCCCACATCGTGGACCCGCACACGGGCCGGCCGCCGACCGCGCTCGCCTCGATCACCCTGGTCGGCGCCGACATGACGGAGACCGACTCCATGGCCACCGCCGCCTTCGCGATGGGCGAGGCGGCCCGGGAGTGGGTGGAGGACCAGGACGGTCTGGAGGCCCTGGCCGTGACCGCGACCGGCCACACCTGGCGGACCAGCGGCTTCGCACGACACACCCACGCCTGAAGGACCCCGTTGGGGATCTCTTTTCTCCGCCATTGTTCATTTAGCCCGCACATCGACACTGACAGTGAGATTTCGTGCGGGCGAGCGCCGACCCCACCACCGAGACGAGCTTCCTTCAGGCCGCCGGGCGCCGAGCCCGGTCGTTCCGGCGACGGGCCCGGCGGGGCGGACCTCACACGACCAGGCCGCCGCTGACGCGGAGGTTCTGGCCGGTGATCCAGCGGGCGTCCGGGCCGGCCAGGAAGGCGACGACGTCGGCGATGTCGGCCGGCCGGCCGAGGCGGCCCAGGGCGGTGAGGGCCACCGCCTGCTGGAGACCCTCGGGGGAGTTGGCGCCGTGCAGCATGTCGGTGTCGACGGCTCCCGGGGAGACCGTGTTGACGGTGATCCCCCGGGGGCCGAGTTCGCGGGCGGCGACCGACGAGAACCGCTCGACGGCGGCCTTGCTCGCGGCGTAGACGGCGACGCCCGGCGCGGGCAGCACGGTGTTGAGGGTGGACAGACTGATGATGCGGCCGTTGTCGCGCAGGCGGCGGGCGGCCAGGCCGATGGCCACGAAGACCGACTTGGCGTTGACGGTCATGACATGGTCGTACTCCTCGTCGGTCCAGTCGGCGATCGCTTTGACCGGGCTGATCGCGGCGTTGTTCACGAGGATGTCGAGGCCGCCGAGGCGGCGTTCGGCCTCGGCGTACAGGTGGCGCATCTGGCCGGGGTCGGCGAGGTCGGCCTGGATCGGGTGGGCCCGGCCGCCGCACGCCTCGGCCGTCCGGTCCGCCGCGTCCTTGGCGGCGCGGTAGCCGAAGGCGACCTCGGCGCCGTCGGCGACGAGTCGCTCGACGATCGCGCGCCCGATTCCGCGTGAGCCCCCGGTCACCAGCGCCGTCCGGCCCTCCAGCGCGCCCATCAGATGGTCCCGGGCACGGCGGTGACGGCGGCGTCGGCGGCGAGCCGCTCCCAGTGGTCGGCCCAGTCGTAGGCGAGGGTCTTGAACGCCACGTCGTCCAGGCCGTAGGTGCTCACCGTGACGGCGATCGGGATCGGTGCGAGGGTGGTGAGCGGTGCGGTGGCCCGCACGACCACGAGCGGGCCGTCGCCGGTGGCGAGCACGTGGCGGCTGCGGTGCCGCACCCGGCCCGGCGCGAGCCGCCCGGCCAGGGCGACGACGTCCGGTCCCGGCGCGACGCCGGACAGGTGAACGGTGTGGCGATCGCCCTCCGGCCGGGTCTCCAGCACGAAGCGGAGCTGTTCGAAGGACGCGTGCCAGTCCTCCTCCCGGCCGCCGTGAATGTCGCCGTGAATGTCGCCGTTGATGTCGCCGTTGATGTCGCCGTTGATGTCGTAGTAGATGTCGTCCCAGTCGGCGTCGCCGAGCGGGCCTGGCATGATCGCGCGGACGATGACCCGGGGGCCGTCGGGCTCCAGCTCGACGCGCCGCCCATCTCCCCACTCGATGAGGCCGGGCGGCACCGGCCTGGCCCTCTCCGTGAAGATCAGGCGGATCTCCTCGTCGAGGCCCTCGCGGTCCCACCCGAACCAGCGCCGGACGCGTTCGGGCTCGGTCAGCGCCTGCCACGCCTCCGCGCGCGGCGCGTTGATCGCCGTCTCCACCCGGTACGGCCTGCCCTCGATCATCAGCCCTCCTTCGACGGTGTGCGTGCGGGATACCCTCCGACGACGATCCGGTAGCGCCGCCGCGGAGAGTCGTATTTCTCGGCCAGCTCGGCCACCCGGGCCGCCAGTTCCTCGGCGAAGCGCTCGATGTCGGCCGGCCGTTCGAAGCCGACCTCGGCCTCGACGGTGAAAGTGATCAGGCGTTTGCCCGCGGCGTCCGCGTGCTCGCGCATCGCCGCCACGTCGCCGAGGGTGCGGGCGGCCGAGGCGAGCAGCATGTCGACGGCGTACCGGTCCTGGGCGACGCCGGTGAGGTCTCCGGCCACCTCGGGCGCGACCACGACCGCGCCGGCGGTGGCGCGCAGGACGCGCTCGGTGAAGCCGCGCCGGGGCCGCAGCTCGACCAGCTCGACGAGCCCGCCCTTCTCCAGCTCGCGCAGGTGGTAGTTGACCCGCTGGCGGCCCTCGCCGAGGCGGGCGGCGAGCTCGCTGGCCGAGGCGGGCTCGCGCAGTTCCTCCAGCAGCCGCCGCCGCAGCGGCGACAGCCTGCCGCGCAGCCGTTCCTCCCCGCGCACCACGTCCACGCCCGTTCCCATGGGCACACCGTCTCAATAGACAAATGGATTTGTCAATTGGCAACACCGAGAGAATGGGGGCGGAGGCCGTACGGGACCAGAGCCGGTCAGGTGTCGACGAAGTTCGACGGAACCATGACGCGCAGGCCGTTGGGGATGCTGCGGACCAGCAGCGGGGTGCGCTGGCGGACCTCGCCGTCGACGTCGGAGGCCATCGGCGGGTCGATCTCGATGAGCATTTCGTGGCCGGTCACGAACGGGCCGCCGGCCAGGCTCTGCCAGCGCCCGGTGGTGGCGCGGATCATCGTCTCCAGCAGCAGCCGCAGCCGCTTGCCCGAGCCCAGCTGGTACGCCGCCAGGGTGTGGTTGTCGATGCTGATGTCCTTGGCGATCTGCCAGCCGCCGTGGAAGCGGCCGTTGGCGATGTTGAGCTGGTGGGTGAGGAGCTGGTGGCGGCGGCCGTCGACGGTGATGACGGCGCGGAACGGCTGGTGCGAGGGGAGCACGGTGAGCGCGGTGAGCGGGTAGGCGGCGCGGCCGAGCAGGCGCTTGAGCCACGGCTTGACGGTGCCGGCGACCTCGACCGAGACGCCGAAGCTGGTGAGGTTGGCGAAGGGCCGGTCCCCGGCCATGCCGAGGTCGATGTCGGCGACCTTGCCGGTGCTGAACACGCGGATGGCCCGCGCCGGGTCCAGCGGCAGGCCGAGGCTGCGGGCGAAGTTGTTGGTGGTGCCGAGCGGCAGCACGCCGAGGGCGACGTCGGTGCCGGCGACGTGCTTGACCGACTCGCTCAGCGTGCCGTCCCCGCCGCCGACGATCAGCAGGTCGGGGCCGAGGCCGAGGGCGGCGTCGATGGTGTCGGGGAGCCGCCGGGGGTCCATGACGGCGAACGTGCCGAGCGGCCGGAAGCCCTCCGACTCCAGCGCCCGCAGCGCCGAGAAGTACTTGTTCCGGCCGCGCCGGGAGTGGGTGTTCACGACGAGCGCGACCCGTTTGTGCTTCCGGATCGCGGCCGTGTGCTCCTGTTTGCTCCTGGTTTCGCCCACCGTCGCTCGCGCCCGCTTTCTCGCCCGACATGTCCGCCACGGTCATCGTAGAGAGTGGCGGGCCGCGAGGTCATTCCGACGATCATCTTCGTCGCTCGGGCACCTGCATCCGCTCGGGCAGGCCCCAGCGCATGTCGAACACGGGCCGCTCGGACCGGATGACGGGCAGCCGCTTGAAGTTGTGCCGGGGCGGCGGGCAGGAGGTGGCCCACTCCAGGGAGTTGGCGAAGCCCCAGGGGTCGTCGACGGTGACCCGGGGGCCCTTGCGGGCGGTGTACCACAGGTTGACCAGGAACGGCAGCGTGGACAGGCCCAGCAGGAACGCGCCGATCGTGGAGATCAGGTTCAACGTGGTGAAGCCGTCGGCGGCCGAGTAGTCGGCGTACCGGCGGGGCATGCCGCTCGCCCCGAGGAAGTGCTGGACCAGGAACGTCAGGTGGAAGCCGACGAACAGCGTCCAGAAGTGGATCTTTCCCAGCCGGTCGTTGAGCATCTTCCCGGTGAGCTTGGGCCACCAGAAGTAGAACCCGGCGAACATCGCGAACACCACCGTGCCGAAGAGCACGTAGTGGAAGTGCGCCACGACGAAGTAGCTGTCGTGGACGTGGAAGTCCAGCGGCGGCGAGGCGAGGATGACCCCGGTCAGCCCGCCCAGCAGGAACGTCACCAGGAACCCGACCGCGAACATCATCGGCGTCTCGAACGTGAGATGCCCCCGCCACATCGTGCCCACCCAGTTGAAGAACTTCACCCCGGTCGGCACCGCGATCAGGAAGCTGAGCAGCGAGAAGAACGGCAGCAGCACGCGCCCGGTGGCGAACATGTGGTGCGCCCAGACGGTCATCGACAGGCCGGCGATGGTGATCGTGGCGGCGACGAGCCCGGTGTACCCGAAGACCGGCTTGCGGCTGAACACCGGGATGACCTCGGTGATGATGCCGAAGAACGGCAGCGCCACCACGTACACCTCCGGATGCCCGAAGAACCAGAACAGGTGCTGCCACAGCAGCGGCCCGCCGGTCTCGGGGTCGAAGATGTGCGCGCCGAGCCTGCGGTCGGCGGCGAGCACGAGCAGGGCGGCGGCGAGCACCGGGAAGGCCATCAGCACCATCAGGCTGGTGAGCAGCACGTTCCAGGTGAAGATCGGCATGCGGAACATGGTCATGCCGGGCGCGCGCATGCAGATGATCGTGGTGACGAAGTTGACCGAGCCGAGGATCGTGCCGAGCCCCGCCAGCGCGAGCCCCATGATCCACAGGTCGTGGCCGATTCCCGGCGAGTACGTCAGCGACGACAGGTTCGCGTACCCCGTCCAGCCGAAGGCCGCCGAGCCCTCCGGCGTGAGGAAGCCCGCCAACGTGATCAGCCCGCCGAACAGGAACAGCCAGTAGCTGACCATGTTGAGCCGGGGGAACGCCACGTCGGGCGCGCCGATCTGCAGCGGCATCACCGCGTTGGCGAACCCGGCGAACAGCGGGGTCGCGAACAGCAGCAGCATCAGCGTGCCGTGCATGGTGAACATCTGGTTGTACTGCTCGTTGCTGACGAACTGGAGCCCCGGCTGGGCCAGCTCGGCGCGGATCACCATCGCCATGACGCCCGCGATCAGGAAGAACACGAACGAGGTGATCAGGTAGAGATGGCCGATCACCTTGTGGTCGGTCGTTGAGAGCCAGTCGGCGAGGATCGCGCCCGTGCCGCGCCTGGCGGGCGCGCCCACCGGGCTCGGCGGTCGCTCCACAGTAGTCACGACGCCTCCTTGCGCATCTCCCCGCGCCGTTCCCGAGGACAGACCACGCAAACCAGAGATCTGTGATGTATCAGGCCCCTACCTGGCGACTCTGTATGGACAAGTCACCACCTCGGGAGTCGTACATGCATGTTCCTCATGCTCCTGCCGTCGGGGCCCTGACACTCGCCGACGGGCCCCGCCGGCGGTCCGGGGAACGGCAGGACGGCGACCGGGGCGAGGTGACGCGGGGTCGCTCCGGGGCGGGAATTCCCAACCTGGCCGAAGAGGCGGTCGTCCAGGCCCTTCTCCCCCGGAGCGACTCCATGAGCGGTGCCCGCGTGACCGGAACTCACACCCCCGGCATCCGCGTGGGCGCCGCTCGCCCGGCCCGTCCCGTCCCCGGCGTGGGGCAGGGCGCGGCGATCCCGCCCGGCGGGTTCGCGCGCCCGCCGGCGGCGCGGCGGCCGGTCGTCGTGCGACGGCACGGGCAGGCGTCCCGGTCCGTCCGCGCACCTCGGCGGGCTCCGCGCCCGCCCGTGCCGGACGCCGGTCCGCCACCCGGGCACGCATTCGGCGGGGTTGCCGCGGGGGCCTCCGACGGATACGTGCCGGCCCGGGGCGCCGGACGCCGCCGCACCCGCGGGGGTGCCGCGCGGTCCACGCGCGGTCCTCACGCGGTCCCGTCACCGCCCGACGGACGCCGGGCACGCCGTCCGCGGCCGCGGGCGGATGCTCCCGGCCCGGCGGCGTCCCCACCGTCGTCCCCGCCATCGGCCGCGCCGTCGTCCGCAACGGGGTTCACGCGGGGTTCCCGACGGGGTTCATCACGGGGGCCATCACGGGGGCAACGACGGGGGTGCCGCCCGCCGACCGTGGAGGGAGGTACGCGAGGCCGTCGCCCGAAGATCAGAGGGGGTCGGGCGAAGTCCTCGCCGCCACCGCCACGGTGAGCGGGAGAGCCGGTCCGGCTTCCGGGCAGGGAGCCGGAACCGATGGGCGGTGTGGCGCCCGCCGGGCGTCCGGGAGTCCGGTGGGTGTCACACTGCCCCCATCACCGTGAAGGACCAGCCGGTCGCGAGATGCAGAGGGTCGTCCGACGCACTCCGCCTGGCGTCGCGCATCGCCTCGGCGAGCGTCGCGCCCTCCCCCAGGCGCTCGTGCAGGACGAGCATGAGCGGCACGACCGCCTCGTCGTTCACCGGCACCAGGCAGGCGGCGAGCCCGGCGGTGCCGAGCGGAAACAGCGCGGCGGCCAGGCCGAGCAGCTCGTCCGCGCCGACCGAGGCGAGCCGCCCGGAGTCACAGCTCGGCAGGATCAGCCGGTACGGCGCGCGCCGCAGCCGCTCGAAGTCGTGCACGGTCAGCGGCCCGTCATCCATCCGCAACGAGGAGAACAGCGGGCTGTCGGCCCGAAACTCCCCGTGCGCGGCGATGTGCGCCAGCCAGGCCCCGTCGATCGCCTCCAGCACCGCCCCGGTCTTCGCCGCACCGCCCGTCAGAACCCGGGCACGCGCTTCGGGGACCCCACCGGACGAGAGGCCGAAATTTGCCCGTCCGGCGGTTCCGTGACCGAACGCGCGACGCGGGTCGTCCCCGGCCTCCGGCTCGGCCCCCGGACGGGGATCGGCGTCCGGAACGCGACCGGGGACCGACGACGGCCCTGACCCCCCGGCCACCACCGAATGATCGAAACCCGGACGACGACCATCGTCCGCGACGGCCTCGGAGCGGTCGCCGAAGCGGGGATCGACGTCCGGAACGCAACCGGGGACCGGCGACGGCCCTGACCCCCCAGCCCCCACCGGACGATCGAAACCCGGACGACGGCCGTCGCCCGCGACGGCCTCGGAGCGGTCGCCGAAGCGGGGATCGACGTCCGGAACGCGACCGGAGGCCGACGACGGCCCTGACCCCCCAGCCACCGACCGATGATCGAAACCCGGACGACGACCATCGTCCGCGACGGCCTCGGAGCGGTCGCCGAAGCGGGGATCGACGTCCGGAACGCGACCGGAGGCCGACGACGGCCCTGACCCCCCGGCCCCCACCGGATGATCGAAACCCGGACGACGGCCGTCGCCCGGGACGGCCTCGGAGCGGTCGCCGGAGTGGGGAGCGGCGTAGCGTGCCGCGAGGGCGGGGAGTTCGGCGGCGCGGCTGCGCAGGCCGGGGCCGCCGACGAGGACGACGTCCCGGTGCGGGGGCGGTACGGCGGAGCGGGCCGCCAGCCAGGCCCCGGCGGACGGGCAGACGCTGACGGCGGCGTCGCGCAGGGCGGGCAGCAGCGCCCACGGGACGCCGTGCAGACGGCCGGGCGGGACCACGACGACGGGTCCGTCGCCGAGATGCCGGGCGGCCGGGCCGAGCAGGACCTCCTGTAGCCGGGTCGCCGTCGCCTCGAGGACGTCGATGCGGTGGCCGGGCGGGCGGCCGTAGGCGAGGCGGCGCAGCAGGGAGCGGGCGTACTCGACCTCGCCGACCGCCTCCGCGAGGGTGCCCGCCTCCCACCGCTGCACCCGGCCCGAGGCGCACACCAGCACGTGCAGCCGGCCGGCGATGCTGACGATCTCGACCAGGGTGGTGTGGGAGCCGAGCGCGGCCAGCAGCTCCCCGGGGTCGAGGCGGCGGGGGTCGGAGCCCCGGCTGCCGGGGACGCGCAGGGTGCGGGCGCGGATCGCGCGTTCGAGCCGCCGCTGCTCGCGCAGCAGGGCGGCGGGCGGCGCTCCCCCGTCCCTGCCGCTCTCCAGCCGGCCGGTCACCTCACGGAACGCGGTCAGCTCGCCGCGCAGCTCGCGGTCGTCCGGCGGGGACACCGACGGCACGGCGAGCGCAGTCGCCCGCCAGCGCTCGCTCCACGCCAGCAGGTCCCGGGATCGGCCGGAGGCGAGGCAGGTCCGCTGCGCGAGCGCGGCCAGCTCGGCCCCCTGGGCGGCGGCGAGGGCGCGCAGCTCCGAGGCGCCGAGCGTGAGCCGATGCTCGTCGAGCAGGTCGAGCCCGCGTCGGCAGGCGTGCAGGACGCGCCGGGTGTTCCCGGCGGCGTGGGCGCGCAGCGCCTCGGCGAGCCAGCCCTCGGCCCTGGACATCACCGGGCCGCGCAGCCGGGCGCGGGCGGCCTGCGCCAGGTGCAGGTCGGCCCGCGCGGCGCGGCCCAGCGCCAGCGCCGTACGGCCCGCGAGCAGGTGGGCGCGCACCGACTCCGGCGACCCGAGCGCGGCCAGCCGCTCCGCGACCGCAGCGGCCTCGCCGACGAGCCGCCCGGACGCGTCCCCGGCCGCGAACCGGGCCTGCAGCAGGACCAGCCGGGCGTGCGCCCGCCACCAGTCGCGCCGCTGCCGGGCGAACAGCCGGGCCGCCTGGCCCGCCCGGGCGATCGCCGTACCGGGGTCGTGGGCGGCGAGCGCGGCGCGCGCGGCGATGAGCAGCAGCTCGGCCCGGCGGGTGGCCTGGCCGCCGAGCCGCGCGATCGCCTCGTCGGCCTCGGCGAGCGCGTCGCGGGCCAGCCCGGCGGCGAGCAGGACCGCGCACCGGTCGGCGCTCAGGTCGGGCGCGGGCGTGCCGAGCGCCGCGAAGCGCTCGGCCGCGTCCTCCAGGTGGCCGAGCGCCGCGGGCAGGTCCCCGAGCCGGAAGGCGGCGATCCCGCGGTTGTGCACGGCGACGGCGATGTCGTGCTGCTGGTCGGTGGTGGCCCACAGGGCCTCGGCCGCGCGGAGGTCGGCGTCGGCGGCCTCGGTGCCGCCGAGGGCGAGGTGGATGAGGGCGCGCAGGGTGAGCGCACGCGCCGTGTAGATCACGTCGTCGGCCGCCCGCAGGAGGGGGACGGCGCTGCGCAGGTCGGCGAGCGCCTCCCCGTGCCGCCCGAGGATGTGCAGCGCGCCGCCGCGCCGGAACAGCACCCGTCCGGCCGTCCTGCCGCCCGGCCTGCTCCCCGGCTTGGCCGCCGACGCGGCCCCCGGTTTGGTTCCTGGTTTGGTTCCTGGGGGTTTGGTGCCCGGTTTGGTCCCCACTTTGGCACCCGATTTGGTCACGGCCTCGTCGAGCCGCCGCAGCCCCCGTCCCGTACGGCCCGCCATCACGTGGGCGACGCCGAGCGTGGCCAGCACGTCGGCCTCCCGGTCGCAGGACCGGGAGCGGCGGGCGTACCTCAGCGCGAGCCCCAGTTCCCGGAAGGCCTCCTCCAGGTCGCCGAAATCCCGTTGGAAAATCCCGAGAACCTGATGCGCGATCGAGGCGTCATAAGGGGACGGCGATCTTCCGAGCAGCGCCCTGGCCGCGGACACCGCCACTTTCGGGCGGGAGAAGACCATGTCCGGCAGGTCGCCAGTCACGGGGGGAGATGCTAGACGTGATCTGCCGATGTGTCCACGCGACCCTGTCCGCATTCGAAATCGGCATGGGCGGTATCAGAAATCCCTCCGGTGGCTCTAAGCAAGCGGACCACAACCATCACGGAAGGTCACTTCAATGACAACAACACCACCGGAATCAGGCGATGGCGACGCGCGATTCTGGGAGCAGCTGCGGCTCGTGCGGGAGGCGGGCATCGACGTCGAGGTCGGCCCTCCGGGCGTGGCCCCGGGCTCGGGCCTGACCCCCGGATACGTCTACGAGCGCGGCTGCCTGCTGATCCGCGACCGTGTCGTCGCCGACGTCTCCAGCCTCGTGCCGGGCGCCGAGGTGATCGGCAGCCCGCTGCCGGGCGTCACCAAGGTACGCATCGACGAGCCCGTGCCCGAGGCGATGGCCCGCCTCGACACCACCATGCTGGCGGGGCGCCCCGGCCGCGGCCTGGTCTCCCCCAACCACCTGATGTTCATCACCCCCGTCAACCTCTGCCCCGGCGACGAACCGCTCGCGGTCGCCGCGGACACCGCGCCGTTCCCCGCGCACGCCGAGGGCGCCGACGGCCAGGACGTCTCCGTACTGGTGATCGACACCGGCCTGCTGCGGGACGTCGAGGACCCGGACTACATCGCCGCCCACCCCTGGCTGGCCGGCGTCGACGCCGTCGACGGCGGCTACGACCAGCGGCCCGGCCAGAACGGCCGGATCCGCCACTACACCGGGCACGGCACGTTCGTCGCCGGAGTGCTGCGCTGCGTCGCGCCCGGCGCGTCGGTCGCGGTGTCGAACGCGCTCGTCAACGTGGGCGCCATCCTGGAGGATCGACTCGGCGCGGTCCTGCTCGACGCGCTGCCGCAGGACGGGCCGTGGCCCGACGTGATCAGCCTCTCGGCCGGGGCGAAGACCTGGGACGGGCGCCCGCCGATCGGACTGGACCCGTTCATCCGGCGGCTGAGCTCGGGCACCGGCACCGTGCTCGTCGCCGCCGCGGGAAACCACGGCGAGGACGTCCCGTTCTGGCCCGCCGCCTACGCCGGGCCCGCCGCGGGCGCCGCGCTGGGCATGGGCACCGGCCCGATCCCGGGCGTGGTCTCGGTGGGCGCGCTGCGGGACCCGGAGAACGGCGTCGGCCGCGCCTGCTTCAGCAACCACGGCGACTGGGTCAGCGTCTACGCGCCCGGCGAGCGGCTGATCAACGCCTACGCCCAGGGCGTGTACGAATACCTGCACTCGTCCTTCTCCTCCTGCCGGTACGCCTCGCCCGCGCTCTACCAGGGCTGCACCTGCGTCACCCCGTCCCGCTCCGGCTCGCTGTCCGGGGCCGGCCCGGCCGACCAGGACAAGTTCGAGGGCATGGCCGCCTGGAGCGGCACCTCCTTCGCCACGCCGATCGTCGCGGCCCGGATCGCCGCGCTCACCTCGCGGATCTGGCGGGAGACCGGGGTCAGGGACGCGCGCGCCGCCGCCGAGCGACTGCTGGCCTCGCTGCACGTGATGGAGGACTGCGCCGACGGACTTCCGCTGCCGGTTCTGCCGTAAGCGATGATCCTGCTGCGGGCGGCGCTCTGTGCGCCGTACGATGAGCATCCCGCCTTGAGGACATCGGTTGTGCACAACGATTCGGCCAGCGGCTCGGTCAGCCACGCTCCCTGCGACATCACACGCCCGCAGGCGGGCGAAGCGAGAGGAGAGCCGGCGAGAGGAGAGCCGGGCGGTGCCGTCAGCGCCCTCGTCAACGCGGCGGCCCGTGGTGACGCCTCCGCCTGGGAGGCGCTCGTCGAGCGCTTCTCCCCGCTGGTCTGGTCGGTCATCCGCGCGCACCGCCTCGCCGACGCCGACGTTGAGGACGTCTGGCAGATCACCTGGTTCCGGCTGACCTCGAACCTTCACAAGATCAAGGATCCGGAACGGGTCGGCGCGTGGCTGGCGAGCACCGCGCGGCACGAGGCGCTGCGCCTGATCCGCACGAGCCGGCGGGTGACCCCCGTCGAGGACCTGGACACGGTGTCGCCGTGGGTGAACCACCACTCCCCCGAGTCCCCCGAGCAGGCTGTGCTCGAATCCGAGCAGGCTGCCGCGGAGGCCGAGCGGCTGCAACGGCTCGGGGAGGCGTTCGAATTGATGCCCGAGCGCTGCCGGCGGCTGCTTCGCCTGCTCATGGCCACCCCGCCGCCCAGCTACCACGAGATCTCCGAGGCGCTCGGCATGCCGGTGGGCAGCATCGGGCCGACCCGCGCGCGATGTCTCGACTGCCTGCGCAAGATCATGGCCGGTGAGACGCCGAGGACCCGGCATAGGGCCCGATAGAAGGCCCGATAGAGGGCGGATGGTTCGGAACGAGAGCTAGGGGGAGGGGTCCGCCATGTCAGACGACGCCGGTCTCGAGATCGGTCTCGAGGAGGAGCTGCGCCGTGCCGCCCGTCTCCTCGATCCCGTCCCCGAGCGTCTGATCCGGGAGGCCAAGTACGCCTTCGCCTTCCACACGATCGACGCCGAACTGGCCGAGCTCACCTTCGACTCGCTCGACCCCGAGCACGCCGCGGCGGTGCGCGGCGCGGGCGGGCCGCGGCTGCTGACGTTCGAGTCGGCCACCCTCACCGTCGAGATCGAGATAACCGAGTACGGCGACGCGCGGCGGCTGACCGGCCAGCTCAGCCCGCCGCGCCCCGCCGACATCGACCTGCGCTGCCGCCATCGGGAGAGAACGATCCACGCCGACGACCTCGGCCGGTTCGCCTGCGACGACCTCCCCGCGGGGCTGCTCGGGGTGCGGTGCCGTACGGCGGAGGAGACCGTGGTCACCGACTGGGTGGCCATCTAGAGGAAAGGTCTCAAGTTAGAGACGCCACACGGACCTGACGGGCCACACTGGTAGCGTTCCATCCCAGGTGTCATGATTGTGGGTTCATTCGGGGGGATGGGGTGACGCAGCCGCTCACGGCGGAGGACCCGCGTGTCCTGGGGGTCTACGAGCTGCTCGGGCGGCTGGGCGAGGGCGCGCAGGGCGTCGTCTATCTCGGCCGCACCCCCGCCGGGGAGCAGGTGGCGATCAAGCTGCTGCATCCCGGCACGGCGTCGGATCCGGTGACGCGCGAGCGGTTCCTGCGCGAGGTCGCGGTGGCGCGGCGGGTGGCCAGGTTCTGCACCGCGCCGGTGCTCCACGCCGACCTGGAGGGCAGCCGGCCGTACGTGGTCAGCGAGTACATTCCCGGGCCATCGCTGCGTACGCTGGTGGAGCGCGAGGGGCCGCGGCGCGGGGCCGCGCTGGAGCGGCTGGCGATCAGCACCGCGACCGCGCTCGCCTCGATCCACCGGGCGGGCGTTCTGCACCGCGACTTCAAGCCCGCGAACGTGCTCATCGGGCCGGAGGGCCCGGTGGTCATCGACTTCGGCATCGCCAAGGCGTTCGACCAGCCGGGATCCACCCGGTCGGGCATGGCGATGGGCACGCCGTCGTACCTGGCGCCGGAGGTGCTCGGCGGGCAGGAGGCGACGCCCGCCTCGGACGTGTTCTCGTGGGGCGTCACGATGGTGTTCGCCGCCACCGCCCGGCCCGCGTTCGGCAACGACTCGATCCCCTCGGTGATCACCCGGATCCTGCACGAGGAGCCGGACCTGTCGCTGATGGAGCCGCCGCTGCGGGACCTGGTGGCCGCCTGCCTGGCCAAGGATCCGGCGGCCCGGCCCACCGCCGAGCAGCTCGTCACCCACCTGACCGGGCAGCCCGCGCCGCCGCCCCCGGTGCCCGCGCCCAGGCCCGCCGCCCCCCGAACCCCGGGGACGCGGCGCGGGATCTTCGCCGGGATCGCGGCCGTCGCCGCCGCCCTGGTGCTGGCGGCGGGGACCGTGGTGTTCGCGCAGACCCGCCAGGAATCGGCCGCCCCCGCGCGGACTTCGCCCGCGGCCCAGGCCGCCGGCGGGCCGACCGGGCAGGCCACCGCCGCGCCCGCGCCGCCGAGCCCGACGCACCGGCCCCGCAGGACGCGTACGCCGGGCGCCCGGCGGTCGGCGCCCCCCGAGGCGCTGCCGCAGCGGGAACAGCCGGAGCCGACGGCCACCCGGGCGCGCAGGCGGACGCGCCCGAACCCGACGGGCTCGTCCCCGGCCCCGTCCAAGCCGCCCGCGTCCGAGCCGCCCCCGTCCGAGTCGCCGACCTCGAAGCCGCCGACCTCGAAGCCGCCGACCGCCAAACCGACGACCAAGCCCACCAGCCAGCCGAAACCGTCGCCGAAGCCCAACCCGTACACGGCGGCGGGCGTCTGCGGCTCCGGTTACAAGGTCATCGACAGCCACTCCTTCGGCAGCGCCACCACGTACCTGCTGTACCACGCGACGGCGAAGAAGAACTGCGTGATCACGCTCTCCCGGTACGTGGTGCCGGGCAAGATCGCGATGAGCGCGGTGCTCCAGGTGCAGGGCGGCGGGTCCGGCAGCGACAGCGGCAAGTACACCGCCTACGCCGGCCCCATCCGCCTGGCCGCCGCGAAGAAGTGCGTCATCTGGGGCGGCGGGTACGGCTCCAGCAGCTGGCGCAGCGGCTGGAGCCACTGCGGCTGACCCACGGCGCGCTTACCGAGTATTGTTCGGTTCGTGAGTGTGATCACAAGCCGCCTGGACGCCGCGTCGTACGCGGCGCGGCGCGAGGCCATGCTGGCCAAGCTCGCCGACCTGGCGGCCGAGCAGGCCAAGGCGGTCGCCGGCGGCGGGCCCAAGTACGTCGAGCGGCATCGCCGGCGGGGCAAACTGCTCGCCCGCGAGCGGGTGGAGCTGCTGGTGGACCCCGGTTCGCCGTTCCTGGAGCTGTCGCCGCTGGCCGCATGGGGCACCGACTTCCCGGTCGGCGCGAGCGTGGTCACCGGCATCGGCGTCATCGAGGGCGTCGAGTGCGTGATCACGGCGAACGACCCCACCGTGCGCGGCGGCGCGTCGAACCCGTGGACGCTGCGCAAGACGCTGCGGGCCGCCGACATCGCGCTGCGCAACCGCCTGCCGTACGTGAACCTGGTCGAGTCGGGGGGCGCGGACCTGCCCACCCAGAAGGAGATCTTCATCCCCGGCGGCCAGGTCTTCCGCGACCTGACCCGGCTGTCGGCGGCGGGCATCCCCACGATCGCCCTGGTCTTCGGCAACTCCACCGCGGGCGGGGCGTACGTGCCGGGCCTGAGCGATCACGTGGTCATGGTCAAGGAGCGGGCCAAGGTGTTCCTCGGCGGCCCGCCGCTGGTGAAGATGGCCACCGGCGAGGAGTCCGACGACGAGTCGCTCGGCGGCGCGGAGATGCACGCCCGCGTCAGCGGCCTCGCCGACCACCTCGCCGTGGACGAGTACGACGCGCTGCGCATCGGCCGGAGCATCGTGCGGCGGCTGAACTGGCGCAAACTCGGCATCGCCCCCGCCGCGGACCCGCGCCCGCCGCGCTACGACGAGGACGAGCTGCTCGGCATCGTCCCGGAGGACCTGCGCGTGCCGTTCGACCCCCGCGAGGTGATCGCGCGCATCGTCGACGACAGCGACTTCGACGAGTTCAAGCCCCTGTACGGCGACAGCCTGGTGACCGGCTGGGCCACCCTGCACGGCCACCCGATCGGCATCCTCGCCAACGCCCGCGGCGTGCTGTTCAGCCAGGAGTCGCAGAAGGCCGCCCAGTTCATCCAGCTCGCGAACCAGACCCGCACGCCGCTGGTCTTCCTGCAGAACACCACCGGCTACATGGTCGGCAAGGACTACGAGCAGGGCGGCATCATCAAACACGGCGCCATGATGATCAACGCGGTGGCGAACTCGACGGTCCCGCACCTGACGATCGTGATGGGCGCCTCCTACGGCGCGGGCAACTACGGCATGTGCGGCCGCGCCTACGACCCCCGCTTCCTGTTCACCTGGCCGAGCGCGAAGTCGGCCGTGATGGGCCCGGCGCAGCTCGCCGGAGTGCTGTCCATCGTCGGCCGGGCGGCGGCCCAGGCGCGCGGCCAGGTCTACGACGAGGAGGCCGACGCCGCGATGCGGCAGGCGGTCGAGGCCCAGATCGAGGCCGAGTCGCTGCCGTTCTTCCTGTCCGGGCGGCTGTACGACGACGGGGTGATCGACCCGCGCGACACGCGTACCGTGCTCGGCATCTGCCTGTCCGCCATCGGCAACGCACCCCCCGGCGAGCCCGCCGGCTTCGGCGTCTTCCGGATGTGATCATGATCAAGAGCCTGCTGGTGGCGAACCGCGGCGAGATCGCCCGCCGCATCCTCCGCACCTGCCGCGACCTCGGCATCCGCACCGTCGCGGTGTTCTCCGACCCCGACGCCGCCGCGCCGCACGTGGCCGAGGCCGACGCCGCCGTACGGCTCGCCGGGGCGCGCCCCGAGGACACCTACCTCAACGTCAAGGCCATTCTCGACGCCGCCCGCGCGGCCGGGGCCGACGCCGTGCACCCCGGCTACGGCTTCCTGTCGGAGAACGCCGCCTTCGCCAGGGCCGTCGTCGAGGCCGGGCTCACCTGGGTGGGGCCGCCGCCGGAGGCGATCGAGGCGATGGGCTCCAAGATCTCCGCCAAGCGGCTGATGGCCGAGGCGGGGGTGCCGGTGCAGACCGTCCCCGACGACGCGTCCGCGATGACCATGCCGGTGATGGTGAAGGCCGCGGCGGGCGGCGGCGGACGAGGCATGCGCATCGTGCGCGACCACGCCGACCTCGCCGAGGCGATCGCGTCGGCCGAGCGGGAGGCGCTGGCGGCGTTCGGCGACGGAACCGTGTTCGTCGAGCCGCTGCTTGAGGGCGCGCGGCACATCGAGGTGCAGATCCTCGCCGACGCGCACGGCACGGTGTGGGCGCTCGGCGAACGCGAGTGCTCGATCCAGCGCCGCCACCAGAAGGTGATCGAGGAGACGCCCTCCCCCGGCGTAGGCGACGGCCTGCGGACGCGGCTGTGCGCGGCGGCCGTGGCGGCGGCGCGTGCGATCGGCTACGTCGGTGCGGGCACGGTGGAGTTCCTCGTTTCCAGCGACATTCCGGGCGACATTTCGGGCGACATTCCGGGCGGCATCTCGGGGGACCTCTCGGGGGACACCACCGAGGAAACCATCGCCTTCCTCGAAATGAACACACGGCTGCAGGTGGAGCATCCGATCACCGAGTGCGTGTACGGAATCGACCTGGTCAGGCTGCAGCTGGAGATCGCCGAGGGCGCGCGCCTGCCGGAAACCCCGCCGGTCCCGCACGGCCACGCCATCGAGGCCCGGCTGTACGCCGAGGACCCGTCCGCCGGATGGCGTCCGGAAAGCGGCGTCCTCCACCGCTTCGCCGTACCGGGGGTGGACGCCGAGTTCGGCCTCCCCACCGGCGACCGCCCCTTCCTGCGCCTCGACTCGGGCGTGACCGACGGCTCGGTGATCGGCACCCACTACGACGCCATGCTCGCCAAGGTGATCGCCTGGGCGCCGACCCGCGCGACCGCGCTCCGCCGCCTCACCGCCGCCCTCGCCGACGCCCGCCTGCACGGCGTACCCACCAACCGCGACCTGTTGCTGCGAGTGCTCGCCCACGAGGCGTTCCGCTCCGGCGCCACCCACACCGGCTTCCTCGACGAACACGCCCACCTGGCGACCACCCCACCCGACGAGAACACCGTCAAACTGTCCGCCCTGGCCGCCGCCCTCGCCACCGCGGCGGCCGACCGCCGCGCCGCCCCCGTACTCCGCGGGCTCCCCCTCGGCTGGCGCAACGTCCCCTCCCTCCCCCAGACGGCCGCCTTCCAGGGCCCATGCGGCACCGTCGAGGTCGCCTACCGCCTCACCCGCGACGGCCTGCACGCCGACGGCTTCGACGACGTCACCCTGGCCGACCTCTCCCCCGAGCAGGTGACTCTGGAATCCGCAGGCGTGCGGCACCGCTTTGACGTCGCCCGCCACGGCGACCCCCGCCACGGCCCCGCCCTCGTCCACGTCGACTCCCCGCTGGGCGCGGTACGGCTACGCCCCCTCCCCCGCCTGCCCGAACCCGCCGTCGAGATCGCCCCCGGCTCCCTGCTCGCCCCGATGCCGGGCACCGTCCTGCGCGTGGACGTCGCCCCCGGCGAGACGGTCGAGGCCGGACGCCCGGTGGTGGTCCTTGAGGCGATGAAGATGGAACATGTGATCGCCGCACCGATGACGGGCACCGTGTCGGCGGTGCACGTCACCCCCGGTCGGCAGGTCGAGGCCGGCGCGTTGCTCGCCCTCGTCGAGCCCGCGAAGGCCGAATCCGGCACCGCGTCGGACGAGTCGGACACCGCGACCGAACGGGCGGCCGATGCCGCGCCGGATGCGCCGCTACGATCCCCGTCGTCCTGATCCGTCGGCGGCTAGCAGCCCGCTCAGGTCCGCACGCGTCCGCACGTTGAGCTTGCGGTAGTTCCAGGTCGGCCGGAGATCGGCTCGGCCAGCGGTGGCGGCCGGGTCGGCGATTACGCGTCCCAGGTGACCGGAAGGCTCTTCACCCCGTAGATGTCCACTGTCTCCGGACGCAGGCTGACCTCATCGGCGGGTACGGCGAGACGCAGGGTGGGGAAGCGGTCGAACAGCGCGGGGAAGGCGACCCGCATCTCGACGCGGGCGAGTTGCTGTCCCAGGCACTGGTGGATGCCATGGCCGAAGGCCAGGTGGCCGCCGTCCTGCCGACGCAGGTCGAGCCTGTGGGGCTCGGGGAAGCGTTCGGGGTCGCGGTTGGCGGTGCTGAGGGACAGGATGACCGTCGTACCGGCCGTGATGGTGTGGCCACCCAGCTCGACGTCCTCCAGCGCGACCCGATGGAACTGCTTGGCGACGCTCAGATAACGCAGGATCTCTTCGACGGCCTGGTCCGCCAGCGTGTGGTCGGCGCGCAGCGCGGCCAGTTGCTCCGGGTTCCGCAGGAGGGCGAATGCCCAGCGCCAGCATGTTGGCGGTGGTGTCGAACCCGGCCGACAGCAGGATCAGGGCCATGCCCTGCAGCTCCTCATCGGTCAGGTCGCTGTCGAGCAGGTCGCTGAGCACGTCGTCGGTGGGGTTGGCGCGCTTGGCGGCCACCAACTCGGCGAGGTGCTCCTGGGTCGCCAGGTAGGCCGCGAACAGTTCCTCGTCACCGGCTTCTCCGCTGAGGAACTTGTCGATGTTCTCCTGGAAACGGCCCCGGTCCTCGTACGGCACGCCCAGCAGTTCGCAGATCGCGATGGCGGGGATGGGCTTGGCGAAGGCGGTCACCAGGTCGGCCGGCGGGCCGACCTTCTCCATGGCCAGTACCTAGCAACACCGAATGACCGGGATGCGAAGCGGAAGCTTGAGCGTGTGCGGGCATCCTGGCCGCTGTTCGTGAACGACCCGACTCGCCAGGAGCGGATTACCTACCTGCACGAACCCGTCGAATGACGGCGCGCGTACGGGCTGCGGCATCATGTCGGCGATCATCAAGGGCTTCGGCGTCGCGGGCCTGGAGACGGCTCAACCGGCCGCCGTGACCGCCGCCGGGTTGACACCAATGAAAACTCTACTTGCCGGGAATCAGCGGCCGGCTGCGGCGGACGGGGGGCGGGTCGGGGGCGTCCGCGTGGGCCACGGTCAAGAACTGGACAACGAATGGCCTGGGAACTGGACGGCCGGACGGCCGAGACTCGGCACGTTTGTCCCGCGACGGCGGACATCCGGTCGCCGGCGGTGCCGTCGCCGTACCAGCAAGGAAGGCAACCGATCGTGACCGAACGCGTACGGGTCGTTGTGCTGGCGGGCGGGCCGTCCGCCGAACACGAAGTGTCGCTGCAGTCGGCCCGGGCCGTGCTCGACGCCTTACCGAAGGACCTGTACGACCCCGACCTCGTCGTCATCGGCCGGGACGGCACCTGGCCGGTGGAGCTGCGGCGCGACGAGGTGGACGTGGTCTTCCCCGTGCTGCACGGGCCGTTCGGCGAGGACGGCGTGGTCCAGGGGCACCTGGAGACGCTCGGCATCCCGTACGTGGGCTGCGGGGTGCTCGCCTCGGCCGTGGCGATGAGCAAGGTCGCGATGCGGCACGCGTTCCTGGCCGAGAACATTCCGGTCACCCCGCATGTGTGGTTCACCGAGCACGAGTGGCGTACCGCGACCGACCACTGGAGCCTGGTGAAGTCGCTCGGCTGGCCGATGTACGTCAAACCGGCCAACATGGGCTCCTCCATCGGCGTCTCGCGGGTCACCTCGATGGAGGAGCTGCGCGCGGGCGTGGATCTGGCGCTGACCTACGACCGGGTGGTCGTCGTCGAGCAGGGCGTGACCGCCCGCGAGCTCATCTGCGGCGTGCTCGGCGGGTACGACGACGCGAAGGTTTCGGTGCCGGGCGAGCTCATCGTGCCCGGCGACTGGCTCGACTACACGGCCAAGTACCTCAGCACGGCCGAGATCGCCACCATCCCCACCGTGCTGCCGGAACGCGTGGCCGACGAGGTGCGCGAGCTGTCGCTGCGCGTGTTCCGGGCGATCGGCGGCTACGGCCTGGCCCGGGTCGACTTCCTCTACGAGGAGGACGCGGGACGCCTGTACGTACTGGAGGTCAACACCATGCCCGGTTTCACCCCCCGCTCGGTCTACGCGAGGGCGTGGGCCGCGAGCGGCGTCCCGTATCCGGAACTGCTGCGCCGGCTCATCGACCTGGCGTTCGCGAGGGGCCGCTCATGATCCCCATGACGCTTGAGGAGATCGCGCGGGCCGTCGACGCACGCCTGCACGACGTGCCCGACCCGCGGGCGGAGGTGACGGCCCCCTCGGCGGTCGACTCCCGCGAGGTGGTGCCCGGCGGCCTGTTCGTCGCCACGGCCGGCGCCAACGTGGACGGGCACGACTACGCGGCGAGCGCCGTCGAGAAGGGGGCCGTCGCCGTGCTCGCCGCGCGGCCCGTCGGGGTGCCCGCGCTCGTGGTCGAGGACGTCCAGTCCGCCCTCGGGCGGCTGGCCGCGCACATGCTGCGGCGCATCGACCCGACGGTGATCGGCCTGACCGGCTCGGTGGGCAAGACCACGACCAAGGACCTGCTGGCCCAGATCCTCGAACGGCACGCGCCGACGATCGCCACCGAGCGGTCGTTCAACAACGAGCTCGGGCTGCCGCTCACCGTGCTGCGCGCCGACGCCGCCACCCGGTACCTGGTGCTGGAGATGGGGGCGGCCCGCAAGGGCGACCTGACGTACCTGACCGGGATCGCCCCGCCGCGCCTCGGGCTCGTGCTCAACGTCGGCACCGCGCATGTGGAACGCATGGGCACCGGCCCGGCCGACGTGGCCGTGGCCAAGGGCGAGCTCGTCGAGGCGCTTCCCGCGGACGGGGTCGCGCTGCTCAACGCCGACGACCCGTACGTGTCGGGCATGGCCGGGCGCACCAAGGCCCGGATCCTGTGGTACGGACGGTCGGCGGAGGCGGAGGTCCGGGCCGAGGACGTACGGCTGGACGACGCGGCGCGGGCCGTGTTCGAGCTGGTGACGCCCTCCGGTCGCGCCCGGGTGCGGCTCGGCCTCATCGGCGAGCACCTGGTGGCCAACGCCCTGGGGGCCGCCGCGGTCGCCACCGCGCTCGGCCTCGGCGCCGCCGAGATCGCCGAGGGTTTGAGCGCGGCGCGACGCCGCTCGGCGGGCCGGCTGGAGATCGTCGAACGGCCCGACGACGTCACCGTCGTCAACGACGCCTACAACGCCAACCCCGATTCCATGCGGGCCGGGCTCCGCGCGGTCAAGGCGCTGGCCGGCGCCCGTCGCGCCGTCGCCGTGCTCGGCGGCATGGGGCAGCAGGCGGAGGCGTCCCGCGACCGGCACGCGGAAATCGGAAGGCTCGCCGCCGATCTCGGGTTCGATGTGCTGATCGCGGTCGGGCCGGGGGATCCGGTCGCGATCGCGGAGGCCGCGCGGGCCGCGGGCCGGGGCGTGGCCGTGCACACCGTCGAGGACGTGGACGCGGCCGTCAAGCTGGCCACCGCCCTTCTCGAACCGGGCGACGTGGTGTTCGTCAAGGCCTCCAGCGAGTACGGGCTCGGCGCCTGCGCCCGCGCGCTGGCGGGATCCTGACCGTCGCCGCGTCGCCGGGCCGGGCGTGACCCGGCCGGGTTCTCCCCGGCATGGCCGTACCTCAGAACGAACTCCCCTGAACGACCTCACACCTCTGAACGATCTCACACCTCGCCTGTCGCCCGGACGGCGCAGGCCGACGAACGGAGCCGCATGCGCACCATCGGTCTCATCGGCGGATTGAGCTGGGAATCCACGGTGATCTACTACCAGATCATCAACCAGCGAGTACGCGAGCGGCTCGGCGGCAGCCACTCCGCGAACAGCCTCATCTGGTCGGTCGACTACACGACGGTCGAGGACCTCATCTTCGCCGACCGCTGGGACGAGGTGGCCGCGATGCTGGCCGACGCGGGCCGGAGGCTGCAGGACGCCGGGGCCGAGCTCCTGCTCGTCTGCAGCAACACCTTCAGCCGGGTGAGCGACGACGTGGCACGGGCCACGAGCGTGCCCGTGCTGCACATCGCCGACTCCGTGGCCAACGAGGTCCGCGCCAGGGGGATGCGCAAGGTCGGCCTGATCGGCACGCGCTTCACGATGGAGCAGGCCTTCTACCGCGATCGGCTGGCCTCGCACGGCTTCGAGGTGATCGTGCCGCCTGCGGAGCAGCGCGAGCTGGTCCACCGCGTGATCTTCGAGGAGCTGGTACGCGGGGTGCTCAAGGAGTCGTCCAGGGACGCGTACGCCGAGATCATCGCCGAGCTCGCGGACGCCGGGGCCGAGGGCGTCGTGCTCGGCTGCACGGAGATCGAGCTCCTGGTTGACGAGAAGGAGTCCAGCATCCCGGTGCTGCCGAGCGCGCGGCTGCACGCGGAGGAGGCGGCCGCCCTGGCGCTGAGCGACTGAACGGCCGCTCCGCAGGCGGCGCGGGCGCTCAGCCGGGGTGCCCTGCCGCGCCCTCGCCGCACAGCTCCCGATGCCACAGCTCGGCACACACGCCTTCGATGCAGGCGGCACGGGCGCTCAGCCGAGGTGCCCCGGCGCGCCCTCGCCGCACAACCCGCGATGCCACAGCTCGGCACACACGCCTTCGATACAGGCGGCACGGGCGCTCAGCCGAGGTGCCCCGGCGTGCCCTCGCCGCACAGCTCCCGATGCCACAGCTCGGCACACACGCCTTCGATACAGGCGGCACGGGCGCTCAGCCGAGGTGCCCCGGCGCGCCCTCGCCGTACAACTCGCGATGCCACAGCTCGGCGCACACGCGTTCGATGCAGGCGGCACGGGCGCTCAGCCGAGGTGCCCCGGCGCGCCCTCGCCGCACAGCTCCCGATGCCACAGCTCGGCACACACGCCTTCGATGCAGGCGGCACGGGCGCTCAGCCGAGGTGCCCCGGCGCGCCCTCGCCGTACAACTCGCGATGCCACAGCTCGGCGCACACGCGTTCGATGCCGGCGGCCAGGTGGCGGCGGTAGGTGGTGAAGGGCAGGCCGAGGCGTTCCGCGGCGAGTTCCTTGGTGGGCGTGCCGCGCAGGAACGTTACAGACAGTGCGCGGTGGAACTTCACCGCCCGTGGGTCCTCGCGCAGGTCGTCGATCGCCTGGTGCAGGACGTCGCGCAGCGCCCTGGCGGGATCCTCGCCGTCGCGCTCGGCGACCAGCCGGGTGCGCGTCAGCGGAGAGGCGGCCAGCGCGTCGAGGCGCGGCATGCGGCGCAGCGCCTTGCGGACCGCGTCGGCGAACTCCGCCTGCGACAGCACCGCGAGCTGCGCCGTCGCGTCGCGCGGGCCGTCGGCCGCGCCGCGCGGCCGGTTCATCCGCGCCAGCCACGCCTGCGCGGGCACCGCGCGCCAGTCGTGGCCGAACAGCGTGTACGGCTCCTCCCCCAGCCGTGGCCGCTCGGCGAGGTCGCGCATGCCGTAATGCCGCAGCCGTTCCGCCCAGGCGTGGCCCGCGGACCGGACGGCCACATACGACCACGCCAGCCGCTCGGACCGCAGGCAGTCGCCGATGATCCGCCACAGGATCGCGTCCGTCACCGGCGAGTCCCCGCGGTACGGCGGCGGCGCCCATACTCGCCCGACCGCCAGATGCTCGCCCGCGCGCAGCGGCGTGGTGGCCCGCGCGTGCGCCCACGCCGCGGCCACGACGGGATCCGCCGCCAGCTCCTCCTCGTCGAGCTCGGTCAGGCGCAGCCACGCCGAGAAGGCCACCGTCTCGCCCGTCTCGGCCCGTCGGTACACCCGGAACGCCTCCGGACGGCGCTCCGCCCAGAAGGCGGCGCGGTCCGCCGACGCCGCGCCCTCCGCCGCCGTCGCCACGCGGAGCAGGGCGCCGAGGTCCTCCTGGCGCATCGGCTCCTGGTGGATCCCGCCCTCGTCGTGGCGGCCGTACGGGCCGGGCGGCCCGCCCCTGTCGCGGTACAGGTAGAGCAGCGCGGCCACGGCGTCGGCCACCTCCGCGTCGCCCGCCGTGCGCACCCGCTCCGCCAGGTGCGCGTGCAGGCGGTCGTGCAGCGCCGCGTGCCCTTCGGGGTCGCGCCAGCGCAGGTCCGCCTCGATCAGCTCGCGTACCACGTCGTGCGGGAACAGCCCGAGGTCGCCCGACTCCACGAACGGCTGCTTGCGCAGCCAGCAGAACAGCGTCCCGGCGTCCTCGGGCAGGACCGCCCGCAGCAGGGACTCGGTCGTCACGTACGCGTGCGCGCACACCTCCAAGGCGTGCCGATGCGCCGGCGACGGGGGCTCGCCCACCACTTGGTCGAGCAGGGCGGCCACCACGTCCTGGCTCGGCGTCCACCGCCCGAAGGCCGCGCCCTCCTTCGCCGCCGAGGCCGCCCCCAGCAGCAACGCCGGTGGATGACCACGGGCGAAGGCCAGCAGCGGTTCGCGCAGTTCGGACTGCACCCCGCAGCCGTCCAGCAGCGCCTGCGCGTCCGCGGGACGCAGGCCGCGCAGCCGCAGCACCCGCAGCGCGCCCACCCATCCCGGATCCGCCCGCCAGCGCATGTCCGGCGGCCGGCGACCCGCGATCACCACGACCGCCCCCAGGGGCGCCCGCGGCAGGAACCGCTCGCGCAGCCACCCCTCGACGTCCTGGATCCGTTCGAAGCCATCGATCAACAGCACCGCGTCCGGATCGCGAAGCGCCGGTCCGGCCGCGGCCTCGAACGCCGCCGGCGACGGCTCAAGCCCGCCCCCGTCCACGCGGAACACCGGCCGCCCCGCCGCCGCGGCCTCCTGCGCGAACCGCCGCAGCAGGGCCGATTTGCCGATGCCGCCGGGACCGTGCACGTACAGCACGCCGGGGCCGCCGTACAACGCCGCGCGGAAGGCCGCCAGCTCCTCCTCCCGTCCGACGAACGCCGTCTCACGCGCTGCGTCCAGGCGCCGCTCCAGCAGTTCGGGCTGGCCATTATTGCCCGATGACATCCTTTTTGAGCACCCCTCCGAGACTTTGGTGGCTATCGCCGGATAATTGCCGTGCCGACCCTTTGGTCACGTTGGTCGGATCCGGAGCCGTTCCGGGACGCCATTCCCCCGACGTCTTCCCTCAATCGCACATGCACATAACGTGAATGCGACCGCAAGCTAGATGTAATCCCCGTTCTCAAGGGCGTAGCCTACGCCGGGATGAGGCCGTCGCGGCGGTCGCTTTCCGCCACATTCCGGACGGTATTCAAAGTGCCACCACTCGTTGTCATAAATGCGGTAGAGGTGGTATCGCGCGCCGTGTTCCTCCAGCCAGTACGCGCCTTCGTGCGGGCGCACGTCCAGCGCGATGCCCTTCACGTGACCGGATTCGGCCGGCGGCAGCACGAGCATGCGCGCGGAGGCCGCCGAGCCGGAGCGGCGCACCTGCTCGTCGAACATCCGCTGCTGGACCTCGGGGTCGCGGTATCCCGACGTGAGGCCGAGGAGCTGGCCGTACCGCCAAAGCGCCGCGGTGCGCGCCGCGGTGAACGCCGCCAGGGCGCCGTCGGTGAGCCCGGTGAGGTCCTCGGCGGGGAATCGCATCCGCAGCGCCCAGTTGGCGGCCAGTTCGAGGGCGCGGCGAGGGTGCCGGACGAACGCCACGGGCAGCAGGAGCACGGCGAGCACCAGCGTGACGACGGCGAAAAACCGATCTCGTGGCCGCGCCGGAATGGTGCGTGGTTCGTTCATGGCGCCCACGATCGACGGTGATTATGCGCGCCGTGTCAGCCGAATGTCATCGTTCATCGACGGATGGGCCCCGGGCGTGACCGCGACACCACGGTGACACGACGTGACTCAAGGAGTGACATGATCCGACGGCGATACGACGGTGACACGACGATGACATGGCGGTGACGCCGCGCGGACATGACAGGGACAAGCTGGGACGACAAGCAGGTATACAAGCTGGTACGACAAGCCGGTACGACAAGCTTGGACGGTCGGCCGAACGCGGAATCGGCCGGCGAACTGGCGACCTACGGAGCGTGCTGTGATACTCGGCCACGTGCCCCGAGTCTTGTTGATCGAGGATGACCCGGCCGTACGGGAGGCGATCGAGCTGGCCTTGACCCAGCACGGGCACCAGGTACGCGCGGTGGAGTCCGGCGAACACGGGCTGGACCGGCTGCGCGCGGACCTTCCCGACGTCGTCGTGCTCGATTTGATGCTGCCCGGCATGGACGGATTCGACGTCTGCCGCCGCATCCGCGCCGCCGGCGAACTGCCGATCATCATGCTGACCGCGCGCGGCGACGAGGTGGACGTGGTGGCCGGGCTGGAGGCGGGCGCCGACGACTACGTGGTCAAGCCGGTGCAGCCCCGGGTGCTTGAGGCGCGCATTCGCGCGGTGCTCCGGCGCATCGGGCGGGACCACGCGGAGCTGGAGCGGCACAAGGACCTGACCATCGATCGGGCCGGGCTGGTGGTCACCAAGCACGGCGAGCCGGTCAGCCTCGCCCCGACCGAGCTGCGCCTGCTGCTCGAACTCTCCAGCACGCCGGGCCGGGTTTACAGCCGCCAGCAACTGCTGGAGTCGGTATGGGAGCACGGGTACTTCGGCGACTCGCGTCTCGTCGACGCGTGCGTGCAGCGATTGCGCGCCAAGATCGAGGACGACTCGACGGCCCCCGTCTACGTGCAGACCGTACGCGGATTCGGGTACCGGTTCGGGCCGGTATGAGCCGCCGGTGACGCCTCGGCCGAACCTCGGGCTGCGCGCACGGATGTTGTTCGCGTTCGCGCTGCTGTGCGTGGTCACGGCGGCGGCGGTGTCCGGCGGGATCTACGTCCAGGCCCGCAACGCCATCCTGCAGGCGGCCCAGGACTCGGCGGTGCAGATGGCGGTCAGCCGCCTGGAGACGGTCTACCCGCTGCGGAGCGCGACGCCGGGCCCGGACGAGCTCGCCGAGATCGCCCACGTGGTGACCGACCGGTACAACCTCGCGGTCGCCGTCTACGGCGACGCCCGATCGCCGTCCGGCCTGGACCCCGCGCTGGTTCCGCCGGAGCTGCGGCGCGCGGTGGCCGAGGGCGACCTCGCGTGGCAGCGCGTGGTGTGGCACGGCGCGCCCGTCCTGATCATCGGCACGCCGTTGCTGATCACCGATCGGGACCGGACGACGCGGCCGTCCGGCATCGAGGTCTACGCCGTGCGCAGCCTGCTTCCCGAGGAGCGCAGCATCGCCCGGCTCGCCGTGTCCGCCTGGGCCACCGGCGGCGCGGCCCTCGCCTTCGCCGTCGTCCTCGCGCTGCTCGCCACCCGCAGCGTGCTGCGCCCGGTGCGCGAGCTCGGCCGGGCGGCGCACCTGCTGGGCCAAGGCGAACTGCGTACCAGGATCGCGGTCCGCGGCTCCGACGAGCTGGCCAACGTGGCGCGTACGTTCAACACCACCGCGGCCGAGCTGGAACGGCACGTCAAGCAGCTGCGCGAGATGGAGGCCGACGCCCGCAGGTTCGTGGCCGACGTGTCCCACGAGCTGCGCACCCCGCTGGCCGCGCTCGCGGCGGTCGCCGACGTCCTCGACGAGCAGGCGTCCCGGCTGCCCGAGCCCGCGGGCAGGGCCGCCACACTGGTCAGCCAGGAGACGCTCAACCTCACCGTGCTGGTGAACGACCTCATCGAGATCAGCAGGTTCGACTCCGGCGTCGCGGCCCTCGCGCCGAACGACGTCGACGTGGTCGAGCTGGTGCGCGCGACCCTGCACACCCGAGGCTGGACGGAACGGGTGCGGACCGAGCTGCCGCCCACGGTGACGGCCCGGCTGGACCCGCGCCGCGTGGACGTCATCCTCGCGAACCTGGTCGGCAACGCCCTGCGGCACGGCGAGCCGCCGGTGACGGTGCGGCTCTCCGCCGGGCCGCAGCGGCTGACCGTGGAGGTCCGCGACCACGGACCGGGGCTGGACGAGGCGGTGCTGCCGCACGTGTTCGACCGGTTCTACAAGGCCAGCGCGTCCAGGGCCAGGTCCGAGGGAAGCGGCCTCGGGCTCGCCATCGCGCGGGAGAACGCGCGCCTGCACGGCGGCGACATCACGGTCGCCAACGCCCCGGACGGAGGCGCCGTCTTCACCCTTCACCTGCCGCGCCGTACCGGCGACACGGACGGAGAGCCCGGGTGAGGAACCGGATGAGGAACCGGATCGCCCGCCGCATGCTCGCGGCGGCCCTGGTCTCGCTCGTCGCCGTGGCCGGCTGCGGGGTACGGCCCAGCGGCGTCATCAGGGGCGGCGACCCCCCGAAGGGATCCGTCGCACGGGCCGCGACGATCACCCTCTACCTGGTGCGGGACGGCCGGGTGACCGCGGTGACGCGGCCGGGCGGCCGACCGCTGTCCCCGGCGGACACGCTCACGCTGCTGGCGGCCGGGCCGACCGAGCGGGAACGGGAGCAGGGGCTCACCTCCGAGGTCCCCTCGTCGGTCGGCCTGTTCTCCGTGGCCGTCAAGCCGGACGGGGGCCTGGAGGTGACCCTGTCCAGCCCGGTCGGCGAGCTGTCCACGCGGGCCGTCGAGCAGATCACCTGCACGGCCGCAGCCATAATGCGGGGAAGCACCGGCAAGGTCACCGTCACCGGCGGGGGGCGGAGCGTCGGCCCCCTGAAGTGTCCGGTATGAGGGAAAAGCGCTTTCGACCGCACCCGCTCACTCAGGCCGTCTCGGCGGCTCACCGGTCGGCGGACGCGGGCAGGCGTACGTCGACGCGGAGGCCGAGCCCGCGTCGCGGACCAGCAGGGCGGCCTGGACGCGGTTGTCGCAGCCGAGTTTGGCGAGGACGCGGCTGACGTACGTCTTGACGGTGGCCTCGCTCATGTGCAGGCGGCGGGCGATGGCGGCGTTGGACAGCCCCTCGGCGACCAGGGCCGCCACCTGCGACTCCGCGGGGGTGAGGGCGGCCATGCGTTCGGCGGCGGCGCGGCGGCGTTCGGTCTCGGCGGGGGTGACCAGGCCGAGGAGCATGCGGGTCACCCCCGGCGAGAGGTAGGCGTCGCCGTCGCGGGCGGCGCGGACCGCGCGGATCAACTCGTCCGGGGCGCAGTTCTTCAGCAGGAATCCGGACGCGCCGTCGCTCAGGGCGCGCAGCACGTTCGGCTCGGCCCCGAACGAGGTGAGGATCACGATCCGCAGGGCGGGGACGCGGCGGCGCAGCTCCTCCAGCGCGGTCAGGCCGTCCATCTCCGGCATCTTGATGTCGATGAGCGCGACGTCCGCGCGGTGCCGGAGGGCCGCGTCCACGGCGGCGCGGCCGTCGGCGGCCTGCGCCACGACCTCGATGTCGGGGGCCGATTCCAGCACGGTACGGATGCCCGCCGCCATCAGCGGCTCGTCGTCGGCGATCAGCACCCGGATCATCCCGTTACTCCGACCATCAGTACGCCGGGCAGCACCACGAAGAGCAGGGCGGCGATGGCCACCCCGACGACCCGGAGGGCGAGGTCGCGGCGGGGCGCGAGGTGCCCCTCCCGGCCGGGCGGGGCGTCCGGCGCGACGCCGTCCAGCGGCGTGGGCGAGCCGAGACCACGCGGCCGGTCGCCTGGGACGCCATCGGCAGCGAGGTCGTCGGCGGGGCGGTCGGCGGGGTCGGCGTTGAGCGGGAGCATGGCGAACAGCCGGAACACGCCGCCGGAGCGGCGGTGGTCGAGAAACCCGCCGGTGGCCTCCACCCGCTCACGCAGCCCACGCAGGCCATGCCCGGCCCCCGGGCCGCCCACGCCCCTCGCGGCGGGCACGGTATGGGCCACGGCATGCGGCACATTGGGCTCGGTATGCGGCACGACGTTGGCCACGGCGTCGGGCAGAGCGTCCGACACCGCATTGGGCACCGCGTTGGGCACCGCGTTGGGCTCGGCATGCGGCACGGCACTGGGCAGAGCGTCTGGCACAACATCGGGCTCGGTATGCGGCACGACGTTGGCCACGGCGTCGGGCAGAGCGTGCGGCACCGCGTTGGGCACAGTGTTGGGCACGGTGTTGGCGATGCTGATGAGGAGGGCGTCGGCCTCCCATTCGAGGGCGATGGTGACGGGCTGGGCCGGGGCGTGCCGGGCGGTGTTGGTCAGGCCCTCCTCGGCCACTCGGTACGCGGCGCGGTCGGCCGCCGCGGGCAACGGGCGCGGGAGCCCCTCCTGGCGCAAGGTGACCGGAACCCCAACCGTGCGGTACTCGGCCGCCAGGTCCGGGATGTCGCCGACGCCGCGTCCGGCGGTCTCCCCGTCGGCGGCGCGCAGGGCCCCGACCAGGTCGTGGAGTTCGTCCACGGCGTCGCGGGCCGCCGAGGCGAGTCGTCGTACGGAGGCGGCCTGTTCGGGTGGGAGGGGGGACACCTCCAGGGCGGCGGCCTGGATCGCGACGAGGCCGAGGCGGTGGCCGAGGGAGTCGTGCATGTCGCGGGCGATGCGCAGCCGTTCGCGCAGGCGCTCGCGATCGGCGAGCAGTTCGCGCTCGCGGCGGAGCCGCCGGTTGCTGCTCTCCAGGGCCGCCAGCAGCCGCTCGTGCTGGGCGACGTACCGGCCGGTGAGCAGCGGCAACGCTATGAACACCAGGTAGAGCACGATCACCTGGACCGGCCCGACGAAAAGCCGCACGGCGAGCGACACGAGCGTGGAGGCGATCACGACCAGCGTGCCCCGGGCGCCGGTGACGCCGCGTCCCGCCTGGTAGGAGGCCCACAGCGTGAGGACGTACGCGCCGCCGGTGAGGGCGGCGAGTCCCATCGTGCCCGCGAACGCCGCCGCGGGCGACCGGTGACGCAGCACGATCAGCGCGGCCACGGCGAGGGCGTACGCGGGGGCGGCCCAGACCGGCAGGTCGACGCCGTGGACGGCCGCCAGCAGCACGAGTTCGGCCCCGAGCACGAAACCGGCGAGGAGATGTCGGCCCATGCCCAGCAGCGTACGCGCCGGGCGCGGCGGAGGCCGGAGGTCGGGATCATCACCCGGTGCGCCGTGCGCCTCGCTCGTCCACTTTCGTCGGTGGAAGCGGCGACTTTGGTGGACTGTGCGGCGGCGTACCGATTCCTACGCTGATCCGGGTGATCGAAGTACGAGACGTGAGCAAGAGATACGGCCCGACGCTCGCCGTCGACCGGCTGTCCTTCACCGTACAGCCCGGCCAGGTCACCGGCTTCCTCGGCGCGAACGGGGCGGGCAAGTCCACCACGATGCGAATGATCCTCGGCCTCGACCGGCCGACGACGGGGCACGCCCGCATCGACGGCAGGCCGTACCGGGAACTGGACGAGCCGCTGCGCCGGGTCGGCGCGCTGCTGGAGGCGAACGCGGCGCATCCGGCCCGCACCGCCTACCACCATCTGCTGTGGCTGGCGCGCAGCAACCGCATCCCGGAGTCGCGGGTGCGCGAGGTGCTGGCGCTGGTCGGCCTGGAGCGCGCGGCGCACCGCCGGGCGGGGACGTTCTCGCTCGGCATGGGGCAGCGGCTCGGCATCGCGGCGGCGCTGCTGGGCGATCCGCCGGTGCTGCTGCTCGACGAGCCGGTCAACGGGCTCGATCCGGAGGGCATCCGGTGGATCCGCACGCTGATGCGGGATCTGGCCGCGGAGGGGCGCACGGTGTTCGTCTCCAGCCACCTGATGAGCGAGATGGCGCAGACGGCCGACCACCTGATCGTGATCGGCGACGGGCGGCTGCTCGCCGACACGAGCATGGCCGAGTTCACCGCGACGGCGGGTTCGCTGGAGGAGGCGTTCCTGCGCCTGACCTCGGGACGGTTCGCGTGAGCGGCCGGGCGGGCGCGGCGACGGCCCTGCTGGCGGCCGAATGGATCAAGATCCGCACTCTGCGCTCGACCTTGTGGTCGCTGCTGCCCTTCCTCGTCGGCGGCGTCGGCCTGGCCGCCCTGCTGGGGGCGTCGTTCCGGGCCTCGCTCGCGGCGGGCACGCTCGGGGGCGCGCGGGCGTTCGACCCGCTGTTCGCGGCCTTCTACGGCCTCACGGTCGCGCAACTCGGCGTGGTGGTGTTCGCCGCGCTCGTGGTGGGCGGCGAGTACGGCACCGGCACGATCCGCGCCTCGCTGACGGCGGTGCCGCGCCGCGGCCGGTTCTACGCGGCCAAGGTCGCCGCCGGGATGCTGGTCGCCGCGGCCGTCGCGCTGGTCACCGTGCCGGCCGCGTTCCTGGTCTCGCAGTCGCTGCTCGGCCCGTACGGCACGGCGATCACGGCGGACGGCGTCGTCGAGGCGCTGACCGGGACGGTGGTGTACGTGACCCTGATGTGCGGTTTCACCCTGGGCGTGGCGACGATGCTGCGCAGCACCACGCGGTCGCTCGGCATCCTGCTGCCGGTGTTCCTGCTCGGCTCCCAGGGGCTGGCCAACGTCCCGGGGATCGGGAAGGTCATCCAGTACCTGCCGGACCAGAGCGGCTGGGTGATCATGCACCTGGCCGGACCGGCGGGGGATCCGCGGTTCGGCCGCGACTACGGCCCGTGGACCGGCATCGGCATCCTCGTCCTGTGGACGGCGGTCTCGCTGATCGGGGGCTACCTGGTGCTGCGCCGACGCGACGCGTGAGCGACACGTGAGCGGGGCGTCGGGGCGGCCCGTCACCTTCCGGCGCGCCCCTCGGCCGCATGCCGGGCGTCCGATATCGCAACCGCCATTGCGCCTCCCGCGTATGCCGTATGAGGTAGGCAAAAAGGAGATCGTTGCACTTTCAACGTCGGGAGGTTCCATGAAAGCGGCAGTTCTCATGGCGGGCCTGTTGTCCGTGCTGGTCGCGGCGCCGGTCGCGGCGGCCGACGCCCGGGTGGAGGTCGCCGGGCCGGCGACGGCCACCGCCGCCGCCTCCGCGGCCAGGACGACCTTCCCCACCGAGTTCTCGCTTCCGGACGGCTTCCAGCCGGAGGGCATCGCCATCAGCGGCACGTCCGCGTTCTTCGGCTCCCGGGCGAGCGGCGCGATCTACCGGAGCGACCTGCGCACCGGCAAGGGCCGGATCATCAACCGCGGCTCGGGCACCCCGTCGCTCGGCCTCAAGGTCGACTTCCGCGGGCGGCTGTTCGTCGCCGGCGGCACCGGCGGCGACGCCCGCGTGATCAACGCCCGCACGGGCAAGCTCATCGCGCGGTACCGGCTCGCCCGCGGCGAGTCGTTCGTCAACGACGTCCTGGTCACGCACAAGGCGGCCTACTTCACCGACTCGACCAACCCGGTGCTGTACAAGCTGTCCTTCGGGCCCGGGGGAACCCTCCTCCGCGGGGCGGTGAGGATCCCGCTGCGCGGGGCCATCGACTACGCCGACGGCATCAACGTCAACGGCATCGCCCCGACCCCCGACGGCAGGGCCCTGCTCGTCGTGCAGTCCAACACCGGCAAGCTGTTCCGCGTCAACCCCCGCACCGGCGTCACCACCCAGGTGGACACCGGCGGCGAGTCGCTCGCCAACGGCGACGGCCTGCTCCTGCAGGGACGCATCCTGTACGTCGTGCGCAACAGCGCCAACAAGGTGGCCGTCCTGCGCCTCAACCGTCGCGGCACGTCCGGAAAGGTGATCGACGAACTCACCGACCCGCGCTTCGACATCCCCACCACCGTCGCCCCCTTCCGTAACCGCCTCTACCTGCCCAACGCCCGCTTCTCCACCACCCCCACCCCGACCACGCCGTACAACGTGGTGGCCATCAGGCGTCACTGACGGCGGCGAACCCGTGCGCGCGTCGCGGCACGTCACGCCGCGACGCGCGACCCGGCCGGAGGTGATCCCGGTGAATTCCCCGGGCTGACGGACCGAAGTGAGCCCAAAGTGGGCGCAAAAGTGAGCGCATAAGTGAGCTCAAAGTGAGATCGCGGCGGACGCACGCGCGTCCGCCGCGATTCGCTGTCATTGGCGGTGCCGGGTCACGGTGTCGGGTCGCAGTGCCGGGTGATAGTGGCCCTCTGGTTCCGGGATCCGCACCGGCGACCCGTCGCCGATACGGCGGTGCGTACGCGACGGGGAGACGCCGTGCCGCTCAATTCGCGCGGACGCCGCGAACCGGGCCGATCGGCCGTTGAACCGGAAGGGTCAGCGGCCGGCGGGGAGGGCCGCGAGGAGGTAGGCGAGGCGGGCGGCGGCCTGGTCGATGTCGTCGACGGTACCGAGGCGGTAGCCCCACGAGGTGACGAAATCGCCGTCGGAGCTGCAGGTCACGTGCTCGGTGAGGCGCTCGCTGAATCGGTTGCGCACCTCGACGTAGGCGGGCGAGGCGTGCTTCACCCGGACCGACAGATCGATGTGGGTCCGAGCTGCCTGCGCGAAGCGCTCAAGACAGGACATGGCGTCCAGCAGCATGTCTCACCTCCCCCAGCCTTTCGTTAAGGATTGCACGATTGACCGGGCAGGGGCAAGCAATTGCCGGACTCAGCCGACTGATTGTGTGGCGTAGTCGGCGAGCACCCTGATGATGACGGCCCGCGCTTCCTCGCCGTAGGACGCGATCTCGGCGTACTCCTCGAAGTTCTTGGCGTAGAACGCGATGTCGTCGGGGTTCTTGAGCATCAGTTCCTTGGTACGGGTGGCCGCCACCACCAGGCGCGAGTCGTAGATCCAGTAGCCGTTCAGCGGCGCCGAGGGCAGCATCGTCTCGAACGGCAGGATGCCGAATTCGACGTTGGGCAGCGTGGTCACCGCGAGCAGCCGATCGAGCTGGCCGCGCATCACCTCGGGCGGGGCGAGCCGGTAGCGCAGCACCGCCTCCGGCATCAGGAGGCGGAAGGTGCGCTGCGGGTCGTAGAGGACCTCCTGGCGCTGCATCCGCACCCGGATGGCGGCGTCCACCTCGTCGGCTCCGCCGTACATGCGGCGGACCTTGGCGAAGATGTGGCGCGCGTACTCGGAGGTCTGCAGCAGGCCGATGACGACGCCCGGCTCGAAGACGCGGAACTGGCGGGTGCGCAGCTCCAGCTCGCGGAAGTTCTCCTGGATGGCGGTGAGGCCGCCGCGGTGCCGCTGCCGCCAGGAGTCGTACTGCTCGTCCATGGCGGCCATGGCGGCGGTCAGCTCGTCCATGACCTCGGGGGCGGCGCCGACGGCCCGTCCCCACGCGGTCACGTCGGCCTCGCCGGCGGTCTGGCGGGCGTTCTCGATGCGGGAGACCTTGGACGGCTGCCACCCCAGCCGCTCGGCCAATTGCTTGCCGGACAGCCCCGCTTCCTCGCGCAACTGCCGCAGCCGCGCACCCAGCTCGATCCTGGTCTGCTGAAAGCCGCTCACGCCCACCTCCCCCACGAATTGCACCGCAGGTTAGACCGTTGCGCGCGGGTCAAGCCATAGGGAGATCCCCAATCGTGATCAGATCAGCCGAGGACGCGGCGCGCGATGTCCACGAGCAATTCGCGCGGCACCTCCACGGCCACCTCGCCGTCGAGCACATGCCGCAGGTCGGCGAGCGCCTCGGGGTCGGTGAGCCGCATGCCCTGGACGACGACCGTCCCGCGGTCGGTCTCGTACAGCGAGGGGCAGGCACCGGCCTCCGAGGTGGAGCCAAGAAAACGCAGGCGCATGGCAACCTCTCTCCATGATTGCAATTGCGCGCAATTGTAGCGAAGTTGCCCGGAGAAATCCCCTTATATCCCCCTGAATGTGGATCATACGACAGAGGAAGGGCGCAAGGGGGTCAAATATCACCGGTGAGCAGGGCCATCGCGGCGTTGTGGCCGGGGATGCCGCTGACGCCGCCGCCCCGGCGGGCGCCCGCCCCGCACAGCAGGACCCGCGGCCAGGCGGTCTCGACGCCCCAGCGTCCCGCGTCGCCCTCCTCCTCCGCGTACGGCCAGGCGAGATCCCGATGGAAGATGTGCCCGCCGGGCAGCCCCGCCTCGATCTCCAGGTCGACCGGCGTCTTCGCCTCCAGGCACGGCGCGCCGTCCGGGCCGCGCATCAGGCAGTCCTCGATGGGCTCGGCGAGCACCGAGTCGATCGAGGCCAGGGTGGCCCGCAGCGCCGCCTCCCGCGCGCCGTCCGGGTCGTCGCGGAACAGCCGCGCGGGCATGTGCAGGCCGAACAGCGTCATCGTGTGCGCGCCACCGGCCCGCAGCTCCTCGCCGAGGATCGTCGGGTCGGTCAGCGTGTGGCAGTAGACCTCCGCCGGCGGCAGATCCGGGACGCGCCCGGCGGAGGCCTGCGCGTGGGCGGCGGCGAGCTGGTCGCGGCTCTCGTTGATATGGAACGTGCCGCTGAACGCCTCGGCCGGATCGACGCGCGAGTCCTTCAGCCGGGGCAGCCGCGACAGCACGAAATTGATCTTGAGCTGGGCGCCCTCCGGCGGTGCCGCGGCCTCCTCACCGACCAGCCGGGCGAGGACGGCGGGCGGCAGGGCGGCCAGCACGTGCCCGGCGGTCACCGTGTGCTCGCCTCCGGCCGTATCCCCGTTGACATCCCCGCTGACGTCGCCGTTGATGTCGCGGAAGGTCATCTCTCCCGAGGCGGGGTCGATGGCGAGCACGTCCGCGCCGGTGCGGATCTCCGCGCCGTACCGCAGGGCGGCGTCGGCCAGCGCGCCCGACACCGCGCCCATGCCGCCGACGGGCACATTCCACTCCCCGGTCCCGTCGCCGATCACGTGATAGAGGAAACAGCGGTTGGCCGCGAGGTCGCGCGCGGGGTCGGCGAAGGTGCCGATGAGCGCGTCGGTCAGCACGACGCCCCGCACCACGTCGGAGCCGAACCGCTCGTCCACCTCCTCCCCGATGGGCCGCTCGAACAGCGCCCGCCACGCCTCGTCGTCCCCGACGATTCGGCGCGCCTCCGCACGCGACGGCAGCGGCCGCAGCAGCGTCGGCGCGAGCCGCCGGGCCACCTCGCCGACCATGCCGTAGAACCTCTGCCAGGCCGTCAGCTCGCGGTCCCCGCCGGTCACCGCCGCGAACGACGCCGCCGTACGGCCCGCGTCCTGTTTGTCGACGAGCAGCCCGGCGTCCCCCACGGGCGTGTACGAGGCGAACCGGCGGCGGCGCAGCTCCAGCCGCAGCCCGAGGTCCCGGACGATCTGACCGGGCAGCAGGCTGACCAGATAGGAGTAACGCGACAAATTCGCCGCCACCCCCGGGAACGGCCGCACGGAGACGGCGAGCCCGCCCACGTGGTCCTGCCGCTCCAGCACGAGCACGCGGCGTCCGGCCCGCGCCAGGTAGGCGGCGGCGACCAGCCCGTTGTGCCCGCCTCCGGCGATGACGACGTCATAACGCATGATGTCTCCAAGGGGGATGAACCGGATATCCAGTGCGAAGATCGCCCGCCGCGTGGATCTTTCTTGGCGAGATGTCACGTGGACGTCACGGGCGAGCACCACATACCGTTCATGTCCTGAATGACCTATTTCCATGCTTATTGGGGGACGAGTCAGGGCATGCGCGAGCTTGTAGACAACGGGGGGATCATCCGCCTGACCGATGAGGTCGCCGAGGCGCTGGCGGGCGGCGGCCCGGTCGTCGCGCTCGAATCCACGATCATCTCGCACGGCCTGCCGCAGCCGCGCAACCTCGAGGTCGCGCTCGAACTGGAGGGCATCGTACGGCGGGCCGGAGCGGTGCCCGCGACGATCGCCGTGCTCGACGGCGTGCCCCGCGTCGGCCTCGACGGGCCCGACGTGGAACGCGTCGCCACCGAGCCGGGCCTGCGCAAGCTCGGCCTGCGCGATCTCGCCCCGGCCGCCGCGCTGAAGGCGAGCGGCGCCACCACCGTGTCGGCCACGTCCTTCCTCGCCGCACGTGCCGGGATCGGGGTGTTCGCCACCGGCGGCCTCGGCGGCGTGCACCGCGAATGGAACGTCACACAGGACGAGTCCGCCGACATCGACGCGCTCAGCCGTACCGCGATCATCGTGGTCTGCGCGGGGGTGAAGTCGATCCTGGACGTGCCCGCGACGCTGCAGCGGATGGAGACCCGGGGCATCACCGTCGCGGGCTACCGCACCGACGAGTTCCCCGGCTTCTACCTGCACACCTCCGGGCAGCCGGTGGACTGGCGCGTGGACACCCCCGCCGAGGCTGCGGCGATCATGCGCTCCCGCGAGCTGCTCGGCGTGCCCGACGGCGCGGTCGTCATCGCCAACCCCGTGCCGGTGGAGGCCCAGCTCGACCCCGCCCTGCACGACCGCGTCCTCGCCGAGGCCCTCGCCGCCGCCGACGCCGCCGGCGTCACCGGCCAGGCGATCACCCCCTTCCTCCTCGACTACCTCGTGCGCGGCACCGGCGGCGCGTCCCTGGAGGCGAACCTCGCGGCGGTACGCGGCAACGTCGCCCTCGCCGCCGAGATCGCCAAGTGCCGGAGCGCCGGGTGAGCCTGCTGGTCATCGGCGACGTGGTCACCGACGTCGTGGCCATGCGCGTCCCCCGCCTGTACGGCTGCGCGCCCCCAGCGGGCCGGCCCGGCGAAGCGGCCGTCGCCGACGGTCCGGCCGGTGGACACGGGCCCGGGACCGGGGATGCCCCCGGCGTGGGTTACGACGGCGGTTCCCGCCCCGGCCACGAGACCGTCGAAGTCCGCGGGGCCCTTGAGGATGGACGCCGCCGCGGAACCGCCGACGGCCCCCCGGACGGAACAGGCCAAAGCGGCTGTGGAACCGCCGTCGCCGGGATCGGCACTGGCATCGGCACCGGGATCGGCACCGGGATAGGCACCGACACCGCCGCCGACATCGTGCTGCGCCCTGGCGGCTCGGGGGCGAACACGGCGTCCTGGGCGGCCCACCTGGGGACCGACACGCGCCTGCTCACGCGGGTGGGCCGCGACATCGGCGAGTGGCACACGGCGGAGCTGCGGCGGGCGGGGGTGCGCCCGCACGTCCGGATCGACCCGGACCATCCGACGGCGGTGGTCATCGCGATGGTGGACGTGACCGGCGAACGTTCCATGCTCACCAATCGGGGGGCGAGCGGCCGGATCTGCGCGGCCGACTGGGAGGACGGGCTCCTGGACGGCGTGCGCCATTTGCATGTGTCCGGTTACATCCTGTTCGCACCGCCCGGTCTCGAGCTGGCCAGGCTGGCGCTGGCGGCGGCGGCCCGGCGCGGGGTCACGGTGAGCGTGGACCCGGCCTCGGCCGGGTTCCTGCGCGCGTTCGGGGCCGAGCGGTTCCTCGCCGAGACCGCGGGGGCGGACTTCTTGATCCCCAATCTTGACGAAGCGCTGCTGCTCAGCGGCCTGGGCCCGGGGGGAGATCCGGAATCGGCAGCCACACGGCTGAGCGGGCGGTACCGTACTGCGATAGTGAAGCTTGGGTCGCGCGGCGCGCTGCTCGCCCAGGGTGGGCGGGTGGTGGCCCGGGTTCCGGCCGAGAAGACGGAGGTGATCGACTCGACCGGGGCCGGCGACGCCTTCGCGGCCGGGTTCCTCACCGCACTGCTCGCGGGCAGGAGCGCGGCGGATTCGGTCGCGTTCGGCTGCCGCGCGGGCGCGCAGGCCGTCGGGCAGGTGGGCGGTCGCCCGCACGCCGTGTTCGGAACGTAGTAGTTTCGCCCACTTGACACAGATTGGTACCTTGCGGCGTAAGCTGCACCACGAGCAACATGCATCACTGGGGAGGTTGCGGTCAGCCGATGGACGCCCAGTCATCGACCTGCTTAAGTGATCTGGTTCCGGCTATCCGCTGGACCCGGCCCCAGCAGGTCGCCGAGATACTGGCCGACCCCCGTCTGCCGGGAAGCTGGTGGGGCTCGGTCACGATCGGCCGTGCGCTCGCCGTCACCGGGGCCGACTGGATCTGCGATCGGCTCGCCCGGCTCGCCGTGGCCCGGTGGGGGCACCTCTCGCTCGTGGAGCTGCTCCCGGCGCTGCAGACGCACACCCCCGACCCGGCCCTGCCGGGCTGGCCCGACTCGGCCCGCTCGGCCGCCAGCGGCGTCGGCGGATGGTTCCGGCTGCGCCGCCTGACCCCGTCCGACCTGCAGTCGCCGGCCGGGCAGACGTCGCCCGAGGCCGTCGTGACCGCCGCGTTCCGGGAGTTCTTCGGGCGCCTGCCGGTGGAGGGCCAGGCGTCGGCCGCGCTCGCGCCCGCCGCGCCCGGCCAGGCCCTGCCGTCGTCGACCTCCCAAGCCCCCCAGTCCTCCCCTCAGCCGATGCCTCCCTCGGTGCCCGCGCAGGCCGCGCCCGGGCGCTCGGCGTCCGCGCACCCGGTGCCCGCGCTCGCCGCGCCCGTGCCCGGCGCGGAACCGGTCGTCGCCCCGCCGCCGAACCCGGCGGCCATCGTCGCCGAGTACCCGATGGTCGGCATGGTGGAGACGCTGCTGCGCGACTGGACGCCGCTGGAGAAGGCGATCGCGGCCGAGCGCCTGTTCGCCGCCGAGCCGATCAGCCTGCGCGCCCTCGCCTACCAGCTGGAGGTGGACCGCGAGGTGCTCTCCCAGGCGCAGCGCAGCGCCGAGGAGCGGGTACTCATGTGGATGCGCTCCCCCGACTCCGCGCCGCTCACCGGCCACCTGTTCGGCCTGACCGAGTGGCTCGGCGCGGCGGCCACCCAGGAGCAGCTCATCAGCGTCGATCCCTCCCACCCGGTGCTGGTCCCCTCGCTCGGCACGCCGCTGTGGCGCGTGCTGGTCGCGCTCATGCCCGACCGGCGGCTCCAGGACGGCTGGCTCGTCGTCGGCGACCTCACCGGCCTGCAGGAGAAGACCCGGCGGCTGCTCGCGGCCAACCCGAGCGAGACGGACGTGGTGGAACTGCTGTCCCAGATCGGCATCCGGTCCCACTCGGCGAAGGCGTGGCTGGAGGCCCTGCCCAAGGAGCCCGGCCGACCCTTCGGCCACGGCGCGCACGAGGCCCAGGGCCCTCCCGGCGTCACCACCAGCGGCGGACTGCCCGCCCTGCCGCGCCGTACTCCCGGGGTGAACGGCCAGCGGGGTGGACGGCCCGTCCCGTACGTGGGCAACAACGTCGACGCGCAGACCGCGCTGGCCGCGCTCTCGGCGCTGTCCGGGTCCCCCGCCCCCCGGCCGCGCCCGGCGCAGCAGGCCCAGACCCCGCCCCCGGTGCCGGGCCCGGCCGCCGACCCGCGCCGCTGGCAGCGCATCGACGTCACCATGGAGCATCTGCGCGGCGGCCCCGTCGCCGTCCCCGAGAACTACGCCGCGCAGCTCGGCATGCGTCCCGGCACCCTGCTGTCGGTCACCGGCCCCGGCGACAACGCCGTGGTCCTCGTCTGGCGTGACCGCCAGCCCGTCTTCGACTCCCTCCAGCCCGTCCTCATGCGGCTCAACGCCCGCCCCGGCGACTCGGTGTACGTCACCGTCAACGGCTACCGCCTCGACGCCCAGCTCACCTCCTGACCGGCGCCCCTCGCCGCCACGGCCCGCCGGGTCCCCTCGCCCGGCGGTCTCGTGCCGTGCGGAAAGAACGCGCGTGAAAGTACGCGGACGTCGTACACCCGCGCGCGGATCCCCGCAGAGGCCGCGCCGTACTCGATGGCGATCCGATGGCCCGATTCGATGGCCCGATTTGATGGCCCGATTTGATGGCCCGATTTGATGGCCCGGTCCTGCCGATGGCCGTCGCGCCGTACCGGCTGGAACGATCCCGCCCGCGGCTCGTCGCGCACGCCCGCCGTCCGCCGTCCCCCGCTCCCCCGTGGAACGTGGGTCACCTCGCCTAGCATCGCCGCGCCCGGCCGTGAATCCCCCGATCAGGGGATCGGCCTCCCCGGCCGGTGTGATGAGCGCCACTCGGCCGGAGTCCTAGCGTGACACCAGACGAAACCCGCCGAGGCCGGACCTCGGTTCGGCGACATCCGGGGCCCGCGGAGCCCGGGCGGAACTCGCCGGCAGGGAACTCGTCCGCAAGCGTGCTCATGGAACCACGCCCGGAACCCCCTTGAGCACCGGTCGACAGGTCGCGAAACGTGCGGCTCCGTCGAAGCTGAGAGGAAGCGCACCATGCTGGCTGCTTTGGGCTTTGGGTCCATTGGCCTTTTCACCGTGTTGGTGATGACCAGGAAAATATCGGCCGTCGCCGGCCTCATCCTCATCCCCGCGGTGTTCGGCCTGATCGGGGGGTTCGGCGGGACTCTGGGCGACATGATGGTGTCCGGGGTCGTCGACACCGCCCCCACGGCGGTGCTGCTGACCTTCGCGCTCCTCTACTTCCTCGTGATGACCGAATGCGGCCTGTTCGAGCCGCTCATTCGCAGGATCCTCGCGATCGTCGGCGAGGACCCCGTCCGGATCGTGGTGGGCACCGCCATCCTCATCATGGGCATCGGCCTCGACGGCGACGGCTCCACTGCGGCCTTCGTCGTCATCACGTCGATGTATCCGATCTACCGTCAGGTCGGGATCAACCCGCTGATCATCGCGATGCTGCTCGGCATCATCTGCCCGGCCCTCAACTGGCTGCCGTGGGGCGGCCCGGCCGCGCGGATGGCGGTCTCGCTCAAGATCGAGGTCTCCGACGTGGTCCTCCCGATGCTTCCGGCGCTCGTCATCACGCTCGCGACCGCCCTCGCCTTCGCGTACATCGTGGGCCGCAGGGAACGGAGCAAGATCGAGGCGCGCAAGGCGGAGGCCGCTCTCAGGGCCGAGGAAGAGGGAGAGGAGTCGACCGGCGGTACGCCTCGCACGCCGATTCCCACGAAGAACGTGTGGTTCAACCTCGTGCTGACGATCGCCTTCATCCTCAGCATGGCCATCGAACTGCTGCCCCTGCCCGCGCTGGCCATGATCGCGTTCTCCATCGCCGTCACGGTCAACTGGCCCAACCTTCGCGTGCAGGACGAGAAGCTCAAGCCGCACATGGGCGCCGTCGTCATGGTGATCTCGCTCATCCTCGCGGCGGGCGCCTTCTCCGGCATCCTCAACGACAGCGGGATGGTCAAGGCGATGTCCGACGCCCTCGTCGCGCATCTGCCGGACGCCTGGGGCGGCGGCTTCGCCTTCGTCACCGCGCTGGTCTCGGGGCCGCTGCTGTTCATCCTGTCCAACGACAGCTTCTACTTCGGCGTCGTCCCGATCCTGGCGCAGACGGGCGCGGCGTACGGCCTGCCGCCCGAGGTGATCGCGCACTCCGTGCTGCCCGGGATCTTCCTGCACACGCTGAGCCCGCTGAGCGCGCCGATCTACCTCGTCGCCTCGCTGCTGCGCACCGACTTCGGGTCGCTGCAGCGTTACGCCCTGCGGTGGTCCATCGGCATCACCCTGGCGGCGATCGTCGCGGCCGCGATCACCGGCGCGGTCTACGTCGCCTGAGCGCCCGCACAGGGCCGTCAACCAGTCGAATTCCAGGAGCAGAACGTGCGCTTCATCAGTTACACGTCCGCGGACGGCGAAGGCGTCGCGATCAGGTCCGAGGGCGGGTACCGGGGACTCCCGGTCTCCGCGCTCGGCGGTGATCTCAGGTCGTTCCTCGGCGAAAAGCCCGGCCTCGCGGACCTCGCGGAGCTTCTCCGGGACGCGCCCGAGTTCGCGCTGCCGGAGGTGACCCTGCTGCCGCCGATCCCCCGGCCCGAGAAGATCCTGTGCATCGGGCTGAACTACCGATCGCACTCGGCGGAGGGCGGCTTCGAGGTTCCGGAGTATCCGGCGGTGTTCGCCAGGTTCCCGAACGGCCTGGTCGCGCACGGAGCCCCGCTCGTCCGGCCCAACGCCTCCGACCTGCTCGACTACGAGTGCGAGCTCGCCGTGATCATCGGCAGGGGCGGGCGGCACATCGCCGAGCACGAGGCGCTCGACCACGTCGCCGGCTACTCGGTGTTCAACGACGGGTCGGTCAGGGACTTCCAGGTGAGGTCGCAGCAGTGGACGATGGGCAAGGCGTTCGACGCCACCGGCGCGTTCGGGCCCGAGCTGGTCACGGGCGACGAACTGCCTCCGGGCTGCCGCGGGCTGCGGATCCGAACCATCCTCAACGGCGAGGTCCTGCAGGACGCCGACACCGCAGACATGATCTTCGACGTACCCCGGCTGATCGCCATCCTTTCCGAGGCGATGACCCTTTCGCCGGGCGACGTCATCGTCACCGGCACCCCCGACGGCGTCGGCGCCTTCCGTGATCCGCAGGTCTGGTTGCGGCCGGGCGACGAGTGCACGATCGAAATCGAGGGCATCGGAAGCCTGACCAATCCGGTCGTCCAGGAGCCGGCGTGAACCCTGCGGCGATGCACCCGCGAGGGCGCCGGTGATCTGGCTGAGGAACGCGGGAGCGCCCGCCGGGGCGCTCCGGAGAGACGAGGGAAGTCACCGATGAGCGACGTCACCGAGCGGTTCGCGGAGATCGTGGGACGCGCGAATCTTCTCGCCGACGAGGAGATTCCGGAGGATTACGCGCATGACGAGGCCCTGACGGCCGCGCCGCGGATGCCCGCCTTCGTGGCGCGGCCGAAGACCGCGCAGGAGGTCGCGGCCCTGCTCGTGGCCGCGGGAGAGCACGGCGTCCCGGTCACCGCGCGGGGCTCGGCCACGGGGCTGTCGGGCGCGGCGCGGCCGCTGCCGGGCGGACTGGTGATCTCCTTCGAGCGGATGAACGCCGTGCTGGAGGTGGACACCGAGAACCACGTGGCGGTCGTGCAGCCGGGGGTCACCCTCGCCGACCTCGACGAAGCGACCGCCGCGGCCGGGCTCCGCTACACCGTGTACCCGGGCGAGCTGAGCGCGACCGTCGGCGGGAACGTCGGGACGAACGCGGGCGGGATGCGGGCCGTCAAGTACGGGGTGACCCGGCACAACGTCGTGGGACTTGAGGCGGTGCTGCCGACCGGCGAGATCATCCGGACCGGCGGCAGGATCACGAAGGTCTCGTCCGGGTACGACCTGACCCAGTTGATCATCGGGTCGGAGGGCGGTCTCGCCCTGGTCACCGAGGTCACGGTGCGGCTCTACCCGCGACTGCCGTACGGCGCGACGGTGCTGGCGCCCTTCACGACCGCGGACGAGGTGCTGAAGGCCGTCACCAAGGTCATCGCCGCCGGCCTCACCCCGCACATCCTCGAGTACATCGACGACCGGACCCTCGGCGCGATCACCGGTCATCTCAACCTCGACCTCGGCATCGGGGACGCCGTCCGGGACGCCGCGGCCGCCTACCTGATGGTGGCGCTGGAGAGCCGCGACGGCGACCGGCTGCACGGCGACGTCGAGGAGCTCGCCGGCCTGCTGCTCGGTCTCGGCGCGCTGGACGCGTACGTGCTCGACGGGGCCGCCGCCGAACGGCTCGTCGAGGCGCGCGAGAAGTCCTTCTGGGCGGCCAAGGCGATCGGCGTCGACGACATCATCGACGTCGTGGTGCCGCGCGCCGCCATGCCGGAGTTCCTGCGCCGGACCGAGGAACTCGTGCGCTCGCGCGGCGCCGCCGTGGCCGGGTGCGGCCACGCCGGGGACGGCAACGTCCATTTGGCCCTGTTCTGTCCGGACCCCGGGAAACGCAGGACGCTGCTGACCGAGATCTTCTCGCTGGGTATGGAGCTCGGGGGCGCGATCTCCGGCGAGCACGGCATCGGACAGACCAGGTCGGAGTACTTCCTGGAACTTGAGGACCCGGCGAAGATCGCGCTGATGCGCCGGATCAAGGGGGCCTTCGACCCCGCCGGCATCCTCAACCCGGGCCTCCTCAACCCGGGCGTCCTCAACCCGGGCGTCTCGACGGACGCGGAGGTGTGAGAGCGATGACGATCAATGGTGCGCAGTCGCTGATCCGCACGCTCGTCGGCGCCGGGGTGGACGTCTGCTTCGCCAACCCGGGCACGTCGGAGATGCACTTCGTCGCCGCGCTCGACGCCGTTCCCGAGATGCGGGCCGTACTCGGGCTGTTCGAGGGCGTCGTCACCGGCGCGGCCGACGGCTACGCCAGGATCGCGGGCAGGCCGGCCGCGACGCTCCTGCACCTCGGGCCGGGGCTCGGGAACGGGCTGGCCAACCTGCACAACGCCCGCCGCGCGCACTCGCCGATCGTCAACGTGATCGGCGACCACGCGACCTACCACAAGCGGTACGACGCCCCGCTCGAATCGGACATCGAGGCCGTCGCGGGCAGCCTCAACGGCTGGGTCCGCCGATCCGCGCGCACCGAGGACGTCGGCGCCGACGCCGCCGACGCGATCGCGGCCGCCCAGGAACCGCCCGGCAAGATCGCGACGCTGATCCTGCCGGCCGACGTCTCCTGGGGCGACGGAGGCAGGATCGCCGCTCCCGTCCCGGTCGCGGGGCCGCGGCCCGCCGACCCGGCCGCCGTCCGGCGGATCGCCAAGGTGCTGACCGGCGGCGAGCCGGTCGCCCTGCTCATCGGCGGCGCCGCCTGCCGCGAGGCCGGTCTGCTCGCCGCCGGCAGGATCGCCGCCGCGACCGGGGCGAGGCTGTTCGCCGAGACGTTCCCCGCACGCCTGGAGCGCGGCGCCGGTTTGCCGGCCGTGGAGCGGATCGCGTACCTGGTCGAGTCGGCCGTCCAGCAACTCGACGGGATCCGGCACCTGATCGTCGCCGGAGCGAAGCCGCCGGTGTCGTTCTTCGCCTACCCGAACCTGCCGAGCTCCTTGGTCCCCGAGGGCGCCGAGGTGCACGTCCTGGCCGACGCCGGGGAGGACGTCACGCATGCGCTGGAGGACCTGGCGGACCTGGTGGCGGCGCACACGCGGCCGACGCTTCAGGACGCCGTCCGCCCCGAGCCGCCGTCCGGGCCGCTGACCTGGCAGAACTGGACCGATGTGATCGGCGCGCTGCTGCCGGAGGGCGCGATCGTCGCCGACGAGTCGAACACCTCCGGGCTGCTGCTGCCGCAGGCCACCGCCGGCGCCCCGCGGCACGACGTGCTGACCCTGACCGGCGGCGCGATCGGCTACGGCATGCCGGTCGCCACCGGCGCCGCCGTCGCCGCGCCGGACCGGCCGGTCGTCACCCTCCAGTCCGACGGCAGCGCGCTGTACACGATCTCGGCGCTGTGGACGCAGGCCCGGGAGAACCTCGACGTCACCACGGTGCTGCTGAACAACCGCGCCTACGCGATCCTGCGCCTGGAGCTGCAGCGCGTCGGCGCGCAGGCGGGCGGCCCGAAGGCGGGCGAGTTGTTCGACCTCTCCCGGCCCGACATCGACTTCGTCAAGATCGCCGAGGGGATGGGCGTACCCGCGACCCGGGCGACGACCGCCGAGGAGCTGGCGGAACAGTTCCGGCGCGCCCTGGCCGAGCCCGGCCCTCACCTGATCGACGCGATCGTCCCGCCCCTGTTGTGAGGCCGGGACGGCCCGCGACGCGCGCGTCCGGCGCGCGACCCTCAAGTGAACCAGGAGATCAACAGACCATGCACTACCCGACGCGTGTGCGCCCGGTGGACTTCGGCAGCCTGTCGGAACGGCAGGAGGCGGTGCGGATCAAGATGGGTCCGTACGGCGAGGAGGGCGCCTGCGCGATGATGAGGACCTTCCTCAACTACCCCGAGTTCGCCCGCTCGATCGGCAGGATCGGCACCAGGGTCACGTTGACCAGCGACCTTCCCAAGCGGATGGCCGTGCTGGCGTCGCTGCGCACGGCCTGGCTGTGCGGCTGCGAATACCTCTGGGCGCACATCCGCGAGGAGGGCGTCGCGGCCGGGGTCACCGACGCGGACGTCCGCGCGATCGCCGCCGGCGACTACGGGAACGCGCTGAACAGCATCGAGAGACATGTCGTCGAGGCGATCGACGAGCTGCACGAGACCCACTATCTGAGCGAGGAGAAGTGGTACCGGATCGGCCTGCTCGGGTCGAACGCGGTCATGGACGCCATGACGACCTACGGCTTCTTCGTCACGCTCTCGGCCGCGGTCAACAGCATGGGCGTGCGGTTGGAGGACGGGCTTACCGGATGGGATGTGCCCTGGGATCCGAGCGTCACGGCCGGCACCGGCCGTACGGCTCCGCGCCAGGTGCCCAAGCGCGTCTTCGAGGCCGACTACGCGCTGCTCAGCCCGCGGCAGATCGAGCAGACCAACCGGATGGGCAGGCGCGGCAAGCCGACCACGTCGAAGCTCCAGAAGGCCATGATCAACTACCCGGAGTTCCTCAAGGCGATGGCGCCGTTCGGCAAGCGCGCGATCGACGACACGTGCCTGCCCCCTCGGGTGTGGCAGATCGCGGCCATGCGCACGGTCTGGCTGTGCGACAGCGAGTACCTGTGGTCCCAGCACCGCAAGGCGTGCCTGGCGCTGGGCGTGACCGACGACGACCTCGCCGGCGTGGCCGAGGGCCCGCGGAGCGCGTCGCTGAAGGACTTCGACCGGGTCGTCGTCGGCACCGTGGACGACATGTACCACCGCAACCGCGTCTCGGACGAGCACTGGACCGCGTTCGACCGGTTCGGCCCGGAGGGCGTCACCGACCTGATGCTGGTCTACGGGCTCTACGTCCTGCAGTCCTGTCTGGCGCGCACCTTCGGCACGACCCTGGAGGAGAACTCGATCGGCTACCTGCCCGAGCTTGAACGCTTCCGCGACGGGCAGCAGAGGGGGAGCCGTGCCTGAGTCGCGCTCACAGCAGTGGTTCGGCGGCGAAGGGGCGAAGGGGTTCACCCACAGGAGCTGGGTGCGCAGCCGCGGCGTGCCGACGGACCACTTCGACGGCCGCCCGATCATCGGCATCTGCAACACCTGGTCCGAGCTCACCTCGTGCAACTCGCACTTTCGTGAGCTGGCGCGACACGTACGCGAGGGCATCCTGGAGGCCGGGGGCGTCCCCATGGAGTTCCCCGTCATCTCCACGGGCGAGACGCTGACCCGTCCCACCGCGATGCTGCTGCGCAACCTCGCCAGTATGGACGTCGAGGAGACGTTGCGCGCCAATCCGCTCGACGGCGTCGTGCTGATGATGGGCTGCGACAAGACCACGCCCGGTCTGCTGATGGGCGCGGCCAGCGTGAACCTGCCGACGATCGGCGTGTCGGCGGGGCCGATGCTCAACGGCAGCTTCCGCGGGCGGCCCTTCGGCGTGAAGGACGCCTGGAACCTCGGGGCCGACCTGCGGGCCGGGCGCGCGAGCGTCGCCGACGTGGAGGAGGCCGAGTCCTGCCTCAACCGGACCGTCGGCGTCTGCAACGTGATGGGCACCGGCTCGACCATGGCGGCGATGGTGGAGGCGATGGGCGTCGGGCTCCCCGGCAACGCGGCGATCCCGGCGGTGGACGCGCGCCGCCGGGTGCTCGCGCGGATGGCGGGACGCCGGATCGTCGACATGGTGCGCGAGGACCTCACGCTGGACAAGGTGCTGACCCGTACGGCCTTCGAGAACGCGATCAAGGTCAACGCGGCGATCGGCGGGTCCACCAACGCCGTGATCCACCTGACCGCGATCGCGCGGCGCGTGGAGGTGCCGCTGGACATCGAGGACTGGCACGTGATCGGCCGGGACATTCCGACGCTGGTCAACATCCAGCCGTCCGGCGACCACCTGATGCAGGACTTTCACGAGGCCGGCGGGCTGCCGGTGGTCATCCGGGAGCTGTGCGAGGGCGGGCTGCTCGACGGCGACGCGCTCACCGTGACCGGCAGGACCCTCGCGGAGAACAACGACCGGGCGGAATGCCACAACCGCGACGTCATCTTCAGCCTCGACAAGCCGTTCAAGGCGCACTCCGGGATCGCCGTCCTGCGCGGGAACCTCTGCCCGGACGGCGCGGTCATCAAGCCGTCCGCGGCGGACCCCCGCCTGCTCAAGCACCGCGGCAAGGCCGTCGTGTTCGAAAACCAGGACGATCTCAACGCCCGCATCGACGACCCCGGCCTCGACGTGGACGCCGACTCGATCCTCGTGCTGAAGAACTGCGGGCCCAAGGGCTTCCCCGGCATGCCCGAGCTCGGCATGATCCCGATCCCGGCCAAGCTCCTCGCCCAGGGGGTCACGGACATGGTCCGGATCTCTGACGCGCGCATGAGCGGCACCTCCTTCGGCGCGGTCGTCCTGCACGTCTCGCCGGAGGCGGCGGCCGGCGGGCTGCTCGGCGTCGTGCGCGACGGCGACCTCATCGAACTCGACGTCGCCGCGCGCCGCCTCGAACTCCTGGTCCCCGACGAGGAGCTGGCACGGCGCGCGGCGGAACGGCCGGCGCCCGAGCCGAAGGCCACGCGCGGCTACGCGAAGCTCTACATCGACACCGTCAACCAGGCCCACGACGGCTGCGACCTCGACTTCCTGGTCGGCAAAACCGGCAGCGCCGTACCTCCCCAACAGCACTGACGCTCCCCCAACAGCACTGACCGCCGCCGGCGGTAGGAAAGGGAACAGCAAGTGAACGCGACAACCCCTGACCGGGAACCGGTCAGGATCTACGTGCCCCAGGGCTCCCTCGGTGTCGGGCTCTTCCCGGAGGAGATCGACCACGCGCTGGCGCACGCCCCCCACGCGATCGCCCTGGACGCCGGATCGACCGACGCCGGCGCGGCCTACCTGGCCACCGGGATGTCCAAGAACGATCGGGGCTCGGTCACAAAGGACCTCGGGCTCCTGATGGAGGCCCGGGAGCGGGCGGGCATCCCGCTGCTCATCGGCACCTCCGGGCAGGCCGGGGGCGATCTGAACGTCGACTGGACCCGCGACATCGTCCTGGAGATCGCCCGCGAGAAGGGGTACACGCCGAAGATCGCGGTGCTCTACTCCGAGCAGGACCCGGACGTGATCAAGCGGAAGCTCGCCGAGGGCAGGATCTCCAGCCTCCCCCCGCTCGGCGACCTCGATGAGGCCACCATCGACCAGTGCGTGCACATCGTCGCGCTGATGGGGCCGGAGCCGTACTTCGCGGCGCTGGAGGCGGGCGCCGACATCGTCATCGGGGGCCGGACCTCCGACCCGGCGGTGATCGGGGCGTTCGCGCTGTGGAAGGGCGCGCCGGCCGGGCCGACCTGGCACGCCGGCAAGATCGCCGAGTGCGGCGGCCAGGCGACGACGGCGAACACCGGGCAGCGCGGCGTGATCCTGGAGATCGACGCCGACGGGTTCGAGGTGGAGCCGGTCGATCCTCGGTTCAAGGCGACGGTCGAGAGCATCGCGGGGCACCTGCTGTACGAGAACAAGAACCCGTGGCGGCTGACCGAGCCGGGCGGCGAGCTCGACGTCACCGAGTGCGAGTACGTCCAGGTGACCGAGTCGAGGGTGCGGGTGACGGGGTCGAAGTGGATCGCGCGGCCGTACACGATGAAGCTGGAGGGGGCGAGCGCGGACCTGTTCCAGACCATCATGATCATCGGGATCGCCGACCCCGACGTGCTCGCCGAGCCGCAGGCGTTCCACGACATGATGCTGGCGAGGCTGACCGAGCGCGCCATCTCGGCCACCGGCCTGAGCAGGGACGACTTCCACATCTCGCTGCGCATGTACGGCTGGAACGGGGTGAGCGGGACGACGCCGCCGCCCGGCTCGGTCCCGCTCGAAATCGGCATGATGTGCGTCATTACCGCCAAGACCCAGGAGCTGGCGAGCCACATCGCCAAGGCCTGCAACCCGTACTTCTTCCACATGCCGCTGCGCCTGGGCATGGAGCTGCCCAGCTACGGCTGGCCGTTCACGCCGGGCGACATCGACCGCGGGCCCGTCTACCGGTTCCTCCTCAACCACGTGGTGAGCGTCGACGACCCCCTGGAACTGGTCCGCATCGAGATGCTTGACGATCTGAAAGCGAAGGTGGCAGCCGATGCCTAAGGTCCGTGACGTCTGCCGGCACGTCAGGTCGAAGGTGGCGGGCCCGTTCTGGGTCACCATCGACCTGATGTTCGACGGCCGGGAGAACTACGATCGCTACGTCCAGAGCCCCGCGCTGAGCGCGGAGGCGATCGCCGCCATCTACGGAATCGAGCCGGAGACGATCTCCTTCTACCCGGTTCCGCAGATGAAGGTCCTGAAGATCTCCTACCCCAGGCGCACGCCTCAGGGGGGCGTCGAGGAGCGCGACCTGCACTCCGGGCAGCAGTACGCCTACCTTCTCGATGTCGAGCTCACCTGACGACCGGGCGAAGGCGGAGGACATGACACAGCCATTCGGCGACTACCAGTTGGAGATCTACTTCAACGCCCTGAACGGGCGCGTCTCCGACCACCCGATGGACTACGCGACCCTGGAGCGCCGGGCGCTCGCCGCGCTCGACCCGTCGCTGCTGTCCTACATCGCCGGGGGCGCCGGGGACGAGGCGACCCAGCGGCGCAACGCCGAGGCCTTCGCCCTGTGGGGGGTCGTGCCCCGGATGCTGGTCGGCGCCGTCGATCGGGACCTGTCGGTGACCGCCTGGGGGCACACCTTCCCCACGCCGGTCTTCATGGCGCCGGTCGGCGTCGTCGGCCTGGTCACCCCCGACCGGCACGGCGACATCGCCGTCGCCCAGGCGGCGGCCGCCACCGGGGTGCCGGCGGTCCTCTCCACGCTCATGCAGGACCCGCTGGAGGACGTCATCCCGCACGCCGGCGAGACCCCGAGCTTCTTCCAGCTCTACACCCCCAAGGATCGCGATCTCGCGGCCAGCCTGGTCGAGCGCGCGGCGCGGGCCGGCTATCGCGGGATCGTGGTGACCCTGGACACGTGGATCCCCGGCTGGCGGCCGAGGGACCTGGCGTCGGGCAACTTCCCGCAACTGCGCGGGCACGCGCTGCGGAACTACACCAGCGACCCGGTCTTCCGCAAGCTCACCGGCGCAAGCGAGGACCCGCAGGTGATCGTGAGCACCTGGGCACGGATCTTCGGCAACCCGCTGACCTGGGCCGACCTCGAATGGCTGCGCTCGCTGACCGACCTGCCGCTCATCCTCAAGGGCATCGGGCACCCGGACGACGCCCGCCGCGCCCTCGACGCCGGCGTGGACGGCATCTACTGCTCCAACCACGGCGGCCGCCAGGCCAACGGCGGCCTCAGCGCCCTGGAGCTCCTGCCGGAGGTCGTCGCGGCCTGCGACGGCCGGGTCCCGGTGCTGTTCGACTCGGGCGTACGCAGCGGAAGCGACGTGATCAAGGCGCTCGGCCTGGGCGCCACCATGGTGGGCATCGGCCGCCCGTACGTCTACGGCCTCGCGGTCGGCGGCGTCCCCGGGCTGATCCACCTGCTGCGGATGTTCCTGGCCGAGGCGGACCTGCTCATGGCCGTGAACGGCTACCCGGACGTCGCCGAGGTGCGGAGGAACATGCGGCGCGCGTCGTGAGGATCGCGCCGACGAGCGCACGGACGGCCGGCGGCGCGGGCGAGGCCGCGCCGCCGGTGTGCCGCCGGTTGCTAGGCGTCCAGCTCGTCGGCGACCCGGACAATGCCGTACCGGTAGGCGTAACGCACGGCGTGCACCCGGTCGCGCAGCCGCAGTTTGGTCAGGATCCGGGAGACGTGGGTCTTGACCGTCTCGTCGCCGATGTACAGGGTGGCGGCGATCTCCTGGTTGGTGAAGCCCTCGGCGAGCAGCAGGAACACCTCGTGTTCTCGGGCGGTGAGCCGGTCCATCCCCGGGGGCAGCGGGTGGGCCTGCGGCTCGGCCGGGGCGATCGCGTCGGCGATGCGCGGCGTGAGCCGCCGTACGACGGACGGGTCGACGTAGGCGTCGCCGCGGGCCGCGGCCTTGACCGCGGCGATGAGCTCCTCGGCGGGCAGGCTCTTGAGCACGAAGCCCTGCACGCCCGCGGTCAGGGCGCGGTGCAGGTATTCGTCGCTGTCGTACGTGGTGAGCATGAGGATGCGGACGCCGGACAGCCCCGACGCCCTGATCTCGGACGCCGCGGAGAGGCCGTCGAGCCGGGGCATCCGGACGTCGAGGATCGCCAGGTCCGGGCGCAGCCGGAGCGTCTCCGCGACCGCGGCGCGCCCGTCCGCGGCCTCGCCCACGCACTCCAGGTCCGGCTGGGTGCCGAGGATGGCGCGCAGGCCGGAGCGGAAGGCGGCGTGGTCGTCGGCGATGAGGATGCGGGATATCACGGTGTTTCTCCTGGCAGTGCGGCGTCAAAGCATACGCTCACGCTGGTCTCCCAGGTCCTGCCGCTGCCGTCGGGTCCATGGGAGACGGTGCCGCCGAACAGGGCGACCCGGCTGCGGATGCCGGCCAGCCCACGCCCGGTGGAGGGACGGTCGGACTGCTGCGGGCGCGGTCCGATGGGGTTGCGCGCGCTCAGCACCACCCGGGTCTCGCAGTAGGCCAGATCGACGTCGACCGTGGTCCCGTCCCCGTAGCGCAGTGCGTTCGTCAGCATCTCCTGGGCGACCCGGTACAACGCGATGTCGACCGAGCCGGGCAGCCGACGCGGCACGCCGGTGACCCGGAACCGGATGGCGAGGCCCGAGCGCCGGACGCCGTCGAACAGCTCGTCGAGATCGCCGAGGCCGACCTGCCCGGACGAATGGGAGGTCCGGTGCAGCACGTCGAGGACCCGGCGCAGGTCGCGCATCGCCGATCGGCTGGACGCCTCGACGGCCGTGAGCGAGTCGATGATGTCCGGATCGGCGCACTCGGGCCGGGCGGCGAGCCTGAGCCGCGCCGCGCCCGTGTGCACGCCGATCGCGCTCACGTGGTGGGAGATGACGTCATGCAGGTCGCGTGCGATCGACGTGCGCATCCGGTCCGCGGCGCGCTCCATCTCGGCGGTGGCGTCGCGCAGCTCCATCTCCCGGTTGTGGCGCAGCTCGGCGATGTAGCCGCGGCGGGCCGAGGTGTATCTGCCTACCAGCCAGGGGATGAACGCGTCCTTCACGATTCCGGTGACGGCCGCGAGCAGGTCGCCGGGCCCGGCCACCCACGTCGCGGCCGTCATCCCCACCGCCAGCGTGACCACGGCGGCGGCGCTCGCCCTGTCCCGCAGCCACGCGCCGGTGCGGTACGCGGCGATCACCGTGCCGATCAGGTCCCAATCCGCCTCGGGAGCGGCCTTGAGCAGTGCGGCGAGGGCCACGGCGGTGGCGGCGTGGGCCACGGCCACCTGTCCCGAGTAGCGGGGCGGCAGCGCGAGCGCCGCGTCCACGGCCACGATGAGGAGCATTCCGCCGATTCGGAGCGGACCGGGCAGGCCGGGCGTCTCCGCGACGAACATCACGACATCGACCAGCAGGCAGGCGAGGGCGATGAGCCGCGCCTGCCGCGCGAGCGACCGCATCACATCGAGCACTTCCCTTCGTCGCGCGGAACCGGTGCGCCACGGACGTACGGGGACCCTCCACATCGGCCACCTGCACCGTCTATCACTGCCGCGCCGATAACGAATCCCCTGATCAGGGGATATGCCTCCCCGAATCGTGTGACGATCGCTACGCGGCGCAGTCTATAGGTCGGCCCGCCGGGGCCGGAGGCGTCCGGCGATCGCGGTGCCGAGCCGGACGGTGGTGGCGTCGCCGCCGAGGTCCGGCGTCCGCGCCGCCGGGTCGTTCACCAGCACGTCCTCGATCGCCGCGACGATGGCCTCGGCGGCGGCGTGCTCCCCGAGGTGGTCGAGCATCATCGCGGCGCTCCAGATCTGGCCGATCGGGTTCGCGATGCCGCGGCCCGCGATGTCCGGGGCCGACCCGTGGACGGGCTCGAAGAGGCTGGGGAAGGCGCGCTCGGGGTTGATGTTGGCGCTGGGCGCGATGCCGATCGTGCCGGCGCAGGCCGGGCCGAGGTCGGAGAGGATGTCGCCGAACAAATTGCTGGCCACGACGACGTCGAACCGGTCGGGGTGGAGGACGAAGTTCGCGGTGAGGATGTCGATGTGGTACTTGTCGGCGCGGACGTCCGGGTACCGCCGGGCCATCGCCTCGGCGCGTTCGTCCCAGTAGGGCATCGTGATCGAGATTCCGTTGCTCTTCGTGGCCCAGGTGAGGTGCTTGTTCTCCCGTCGTCGCGCGAGTTCGAAGGCGTACCGCAGGACGCGGTCCACGCCGACGCGCGTCATCACGGTCTCCTGGATGACGGTCTCCCGGTCGGTGCCTTCGAAGATCCGTCCGCCGATGCTGGAGTACTCGCCTTCGGTGTTCTCGCGTACGACGTAGAAGTCGATGTCCTGCGGCGTCCGATCCCGCAGCGGGCTGACCATGCCGCGCAGCAGGCGCACCGGCCGGAGGTTGACGTACTGGTCGAACTCGCGCCGGAACCTCAGCAGGCTCCCCCACAGCGAGACGTGATCCGGCACGGTCTCGGGCCAGCCGACCGCGCCGAAGAAGATCGCATCGAAGGTGATGAGGGTTTCGCGCCAGTCCGGCGGGAGCATCTCGCCGTGCGCCTCGTAGTACGCGGCGCTGGCGAAGTCGAACGACTCGGTCTCGACGGTGAAACCGTGGAGTTCGGCCGCGCGGCGCAGGACGCGCAGGCCCTCCGGCACGACCTCGACCCCGATGCCGTCGCCCGGGATGACGGCGATGCGATATTTGCGAGACATGGATGCGTACCTTTTTCGCTCATTGGTCACCGGCGGCGACCTGACGGGAGCATCAACGTACGCAGGTCACCGCCCGAGACCTAGGGGTTGTGAAGCAAGGTAGGCTTTCGCGGCTGGAAAGGTTAGTGGAGACAGGTCGCGAGAGGTCACGAGGGGTCATCGTGCCGGAGTCTGTCGACGACCTGCGGTTTTTCAAGGTCGTCGCCGCGAGTGAGACGCTGACGGCGGCGGCGCGCGGGCTGGGGTGTTCCCTTCCGGTGGTGAGCAAGCGGCTCGCGGCGATGGAGCAGCGCCTCGGCGTGCAGCTCGTGCGGCGCGGGACGCGGAGGCTGGTGCTCACGTCCGAGGGGGCGGTGCTCGCTAAGGGCATCGACCCGATCCTCGCCGACGTGCAGCGGCTGGAGGAGCAGGTCTCCGGCGGGTCCGAGGCGCTGCGGGGGTCGCTGGTCGTGGAATCGACCCTCGGGATCGGGCGGGCGCACATCGGCCCGCTGCTGGGCGAGTTCGGGGCGCGTCATCCGGATCTCGACGTACAGCTGACCACGACGCCCCTTCCCGTCAGCCCGCATCGGCGGGAGTTCGACGTGGCGATTCGCGTGGGCCCGATCCACGACTCGACGCTGCGGATCCGGCGGCTCGCGGAGAACCGGCGCGTGGTGTGCGCGTCCCCCGAATACGTGCGGCGGCACGGTGCGCCGCGGACGGTGGACGAACTCGCCGAGCACAACTGCATTCTGCTGCGCGAGAACTACGGCGACTACGCGCTGTGGCGCTTCGGCGAGGGCCCGGACGAGTTCCGCGTACGCGTAGGCGGCACCTTGTCCAGCAACGACGGCGACATCGTGACCGGGTGGGCGCTTGAGGGCCGCGGGCTCATCATGCGCTCCACGTGGCATGTGGGTCCGATGCTCAAGGATGGGCGGCTCGTCCAGGTGCTGGCGGATGTTCCCACGCCAGCGGCGGACGTGTACGCGCTGCACGCCGACACCGAGCATGTGCCCGCGCGGGTGACGGCGGTGTTGGACTTCCTGAGCGAACGGCTGCCCGAGCGGCTGGGCCGAGCGTGATCGGGGCCCAAATCGGGACGCGAATCGGGACCCGAATCGAGAAAGGTGAGCTTTCGCCGGCAGGGGTTATCCGGCCGGGGTCCTCCCGTTACGGTTCACCTCGGCCCTTGTCCCCGCCGGAAGTGAGTGCTCGGCCCGATGTCCCGCATCCTCATCACCACCGACTACCTCAAGCCGGGTGATCCGGTCGATGTGTACCTGAAGGAGCATGGTCACCAAACGGTGCACGCGCCGCTGCGCGGGCGTCGCGATCGCGACGAGTTGGTCCGGCTGCTCGACGGCGTCGAGGGCGCGATCATCGCCAACGAGCCGATGACGACCGACGTCCTCGCCTCTGCGCCGGACCTGAAGGCCGTGGTGCGGTCGGGCGTCGGGTACGACTCGGTCGACGTCGCCGCCGCCTCGGAGCTGGGGATCCTAGTCAGCAACCTGCCGGGTATCAACGCCAACGCCGTCGCGGAGTTCACGATGGGCGCGATCCTGGCGGCGTCGCGGAGGCTGGTCGAGCTGGCCGTGGGCGTCGCCGAAGGCCGCTGGCCCCGCACGGACGGGCACGAGCTGCGGGGCTCCACGCTCGGCCTGATCGGGTTCGGCGCGGCGGCGCGCGCCGTGGTGCCGCTGGCGCGCGCCTTCGGGATGACCGTGCTGTGCCGTACCGGGATGGAACCGGGCCGTGACGTGCCGGAGGTGGAGTTCGTCGATCTCGACACGCTGCTCGCCCGCTCGGACGTCGTGTCCGTGCACACCGCCCTGACGCCCGCCACCCGCCACCTGATCGACGCCCGGGCGCTGCGCCTGATGAAGCCGACCGCGCTGCTCGTCAACACCGCGCGCGGCGCGATCGTCGATGAGAACGCCCTGGCCACGGCCGTCCGCGACGGGATCATCGCGGGCGCGGCGCTGGACGTGTGCGAGGTGGAGCCGCTGCCGCAGGACAGCGTGCTGCGCGGCGTCCCGGGCATCACGGTGTACTCGCACATGGCCGGTCAGACGGTGGAGGCGCGCGAGGCCGCCGGGCGTGAGGCCGCCGTCGAGCTCGTCAACGCCCTGTCCGGCAGGCCAGCGTTCCGCGTCAACGATCCCTCGGTACGCCGGTTCCGCGTGGCCCTGCGAGGGTGACCAGCGGATCGGAGGGCTCAGAGGGCGGGGAGGCCGAGCTCGCGGGCGATCACCATGCGCTGGACCTCGCTGGTGCCCTCGCCGATTTCGAGGATCTTGGCATCGCGGTAGAAGCGGCCGACCGGGTACTCGTTCATGAAGCCGTAGCCGCCGAAGATCTGGGTGGCGTCGCGGGCGTTGTCCATGGCGGCGTTGGAGGAGACGAGCTTGGCGATGGCCGCCTCCCTTTTGAAGGGCTCGCCGGCGAGCATCTTCGAGGCGGCGTGGTAGTAGGCGAGACGGGCGGTGTGGGCGCGGGTCTCCATGTCGGCGATCTTGAACTGGATGGCCTGGTACGCGCCGATGGCGTTGCCGAAGGCGCGGCGCTGGGCGGCGTACGTGAGCGACTCGTCGACGCAGCCCTGGGCGAGGCCGACCGACACGGCGGCGATGGCGACGCGGCCCTCGTCGAGGGTCTGCAGGAACTGCGCGTAGCCACGGCCCCGCTCGCCGAGCAGGTTGGCGGCGGGCACGCGGCAGTCGCTGAAGGACAGTTCGCGGGTGTCGGAGGCCGACCAGCCCACCTTGGAGTACTTCTTCGACACGGTGAAGCCGGGGGTGCCGCTCGGCACCAGGATCGTGCTGATCTCCGGCCTGGGGCCGTTCGGCCCCTCCCGGCGGCCGGTGATCGCCGCGACGCCGATCACGCCGGTGATGTCGGTGCCGGAGTTGGTGATGAACGACTTCGTGCCGTTGATGACCCATTCGTCCCCGTCGAGCACGGCGGTGGTGCGCATGCCGCCGGGCACGTCGGAGCCGCCGCCCGCCTCGGTCAGGCCGAACGCGCCGAGCATCTCGCCGCTGGTCAGCCTCGGGAGCCACTCGGCCTTCTGCTCGGCCGTGCCGAACCGGTAGATCGGCATCGCGCCGAGGCTGACCGCGGCCTCCAGGGTGATCGCCACCGAGTTGTCGACGCGGGCGAGCTCCTCCAGGGCCAGGCACAGGGCGAAGTAGTCGCCGCCCATGCCGCCGTACTCCTCGGGGAAGGGCAGGCCGAACAGGCCCATCCGGCCCATCTCGCGGACGATGTCGTAGGGGAACTCGCCGCGTTCGTAGTAGTCGCCGATGACCGGGGCCACCACCTCGCGGGCGAACTTCTCGACGGTCTGGCGCAACGCCTGGTGTTCCTCGTCGAGGATGTGCATGGTGCCGACTGTCATTGCGGGCCCCCTTGTCGAAGCTGTCGGGAAGGTCGCGGGATCTGCCGGACCTGTCGGATTTACCGGGATCTGCCGGTTTCGTACGGTTTCTCGTTGGTTTGCGGGTTTCAGTGGGCGAGCGCCTGGACGACGCGGGACGGGCTGGGGCGGCCAAGCCTCTCGGCGAGCCAGACGCTCGTCTCGACCAGCGACCCCAGCGAGACGCCGGTCTCGATGCCGAGGCCGTGCAGCATCCACACCAGGTCCTCGGTGGCGAGGTTGCCGGTGGCGCTCTCGGCGTACGGGCAGCCGCCGATGCCGCCGGCGGAGGCGTCGATCACGGTCACGCCGGCGCGCAGGGCGGCGAGCGTGTTGCCCAGGGCCTGCCCGTAGGTGTCGTGGAAGTGCACGGCGAGCCGGTCGGGCGTGACGCCCGCCTCGCCGTACGCGGCGATGAGGTCGGTGACGTGGCCGGGGGTGCCGACGCCGATCGTGTCGCCGAGGGACAGTTCGTGGCAGCCGAGGTCGAGCAGGCGCTTGCCGACCGTCACCACCTGGGCGATCGGGACCGGGCCCTCCCACGGGTCGCCGAAGCACATCGACAGGTAGGCCCGGACGCGGAGCCCGGCGTCGAGCGCCCGCCGTACGACCGGGGCGAACATCTGCAGCGATCCCTCGATGTCCCGGTTGAGGTTGCGCCGAGCGAAGGACTCGGTCGCGCTGCCGAAGACCGCAATCTCGGTGACGCCCTTCTCCAGCGCGCGGTCCAGGCCGCGCTCGTTGGGCACGAGCACCGGGCGGCGGACCCCGGGCGCGGGTTCGAGCCGGTCAAGCAGCTCGGCCGCGTCCGCGAGCTGCGGCACCCACTTCGGGTGCACGAAGCTCGTGGCCTCGATCACGGTGAGCCCGGCGGCGGCGAGACGGCCGATGAACTCGGCCTTCACCTCCACGGGCACCACGGCAGACTCGTTCTGCAGCCCATCGCGCGGCCCGACCTCATAGATCGTGACCCGCTCCGGCAGCCCTTCCATCGGCACCCGGTACGGCAGGCCAGGGTGGGCCATGATCACTCCCCCTCCGGAATGACAGCCGCGAACGCGGCATGCGTCCGTGTTTCCTCCCGGTTCCGCCTCGCGGCCGGGGATGTCGTGCTCGGGCGTCGTCCCGCCGGGCATGCCCGAAACGACCGATCGGCATGTGTCATGACCGTTCCTCCTCGGGTTCGACAACCGCGAGCAGGGCGTCCATGTCCACGGCGCGGCCCGCGCGGGCGGGCAGCTCGACGACGACGCCGTCCACCGGCGAGGTGACCGTGTGCTCCATCTTCATCGCCTCGACGATCACCAGCGGCTGGCCTCGGGTGACCCGCTCCCCCGGCGTGACCTTCACCAGCAGGACGGTGCCGGGCATGGGGCTGCGGACCGCGCCGCCCGCCGAGCGGCTCGCCGCCCGCTCGCGGCGCTCGTCGGCGAGTTCGAAGCGCCAGGCCGCGCCCGCGGACCCGATCCAGATCGCGTCGCCGTCGCGGGCGAAGGCGTGGCGGCGGGTGACGCCGTCGAGTTCGAGCACCGCGTCCCCTTCATCCCGATCAAGGAGCCTCCCCCGTACGGCCTCGCCGTCGCCGACGGCCACCTCGGCGTCGCCCGCGAGCCCGCGTACCCGCACCTCGATCGTGTCGTCGCCGTCGCGCAGCCGGTAGCGGGCCCAGGCCCGCTCGCCCAGCCGCCACCCGTCGGCGACGTCCCACGGATCCGGCCCGGCCGGGCGGTCGTGCAGCAGGAGCGCGGCGGCGGCGAGCGCCTCGTCACGCGGCCGGGGCGCGGGGACGTGCCGCTCTACCAGCCCCTCCACCAGCCCCTCCACCAGCCCGGTGTCGAGATCGCCCGCGACGACGGCGGGATCGGCCAGCAGCGAGCGCAGGAACGCGATGTTGGTCGGAACGCCCAGCAGGACCGTGTCCGCCAGGGCCGCGTCCAATCGCCGCAGCGCCTCGGCCCGGTCCGGGCCGTGGGCGATGACCTTGGCGAGCATGGGATCGAAGCCGGTGCCGACGACCGTGCCGGGCAGCAGGCCAGAGTCGACGCGGACCCCGGCGCCCTCGGGTTCGCGCAGGCGCAGCACGGTGCCGCCGGTCGGCAGGAATCCGCGGGCCGGGTCCTCGGCGTAGATCCGGGCCTCGACGGCGTGGCCGCCGAGCCGTACCTGATCCTGGGTGAACGCGAGCGGCTCGCCTGCGGCGACGCGCAGTTGCGCCTCGACCAGGTCGATGCCGGTGATCGCCTCGGTGACCGGGTGCTCCACCTGGAGGCGGGTGTTCATTTCCAGGAAGAAGTAGTCGATGGCCCCGTTTGTCCCGTGCGCGATGAACTCGACAGTGCCCGCGCCCACGTACCCGACCGAGCGCGCGGCCTCGACCGCGGCGGCGCCCATGCGAGCCCGGGTCGCCTCGTCGAGCAGCGGCGACGGGGCCTCCTCGACGATCTTCTGGTGCCGCCGCTGCAGGCTGCACTCGCGCTCGCCGAGGTGCACGACCCCGCCGTGGGCGTCGGCGAGCACCTGGATCTCGATGTGCCGGGGGTTGGCTACGTAACGTTCGATCAGCAACGTGCCGTCCCCGAAGGCGGCGAGGGCGGTACGGCGCGCCGACTCCAGCGCCTCGGGCAGTTCGGCGGCCGAGCGCACGGTCAGCATGCCCTTGCCGCCGCCACCCGCCGACGGCTTCACGAGCACGGGGAATCCGATCCGCCGCGCCGCCTCCGCCAGATCGTCGTCCGGCTCGGCGCCGCCGGGCACGACGGGCACCCCGGCAGCGGCCACGGTGGCCTTGGCGCGGATCTTGTCGCCCATCGCCTCGATCGCGTCGGGCGGCGGGCCGATGAAGACGACGCCCGCCTCGGCGCAGCGGCGGGCAAAGGCCGCGTTCTCCGCGAGGAACCCGTAGCCCGGGTGAATCGCGTCCGCCCCGGCGCGGACGGCCGCGTCGATGACGGCGTCGGCGTCGAGGTATCCGGCGGGGAGGCGGACCGCGACGTCCGCGTCCCGCACGTGGCGGGCGGCGCGCGTGTCCGCGTCGGCGTACACCGCGACGGACCTGATGCCCAGGCGCCGCAGCGTGCGGATGATCCGGACGGCGATCTCGCCCCGGTTGGCGACCAGTACGGCCTCGAACATCTCACCGCTTCCTATTCACTGGGCATCGCGGCTCCGGCCCGCGGTCGCGCCGCGCGTCCACCCGCGCCGGAGCCCTGGACGAGCGCCTCCCGCTCACCGGATGCCGCGGCACGATTCCGGCGAAACGAGCAGCACCCCCACGCGCCGAAGTCCCGGACGGGCAACCCGCCGCCCGCCGCTCCCCGCTCACCGGATACCGCGACACGATTCCGGCGAAACGAGCAGCACCCCCACGCGCCGAAGTCCCGGACGGGCAACCCGCCGCCCGCCGCTCCCCGCTCACCGGATGCCGCAGCACGATTCCGGCAGAACGAGCGGCATCCCCACGCGCCGAAGTCCCGGACGGGCAACCCGCCGCCCGCCGCTCCCCGCTCACCGGATACCGCGACACGATTCCGGCGAAACGAGCAGCACCCCCACGCGCCGAAGTCCCGGACAGGCGACCCGCCGCCCGCCGCTCCCCGCTCACCGGATGCCGCCGCTTGAATCGGGCGATTCGCTCCGCGTAGACGCGCGCCGGAACCGCGGATCGGTCCGCCATCTGCTCCTCACCTGCCCTCACCTGCCCTCACCTGCGCCTTCACATTCGGAACACGCCGTACCCGACGGGTTCGAGCGGTGCGTTGGCGGCGGCCGACAGCGCCAGGCCGAGCACCGTGCGGGTGTCGGCCGGGTCGATGACGCCGTCGTCCCACAGCCGCGCCGTGGAGTAGTAGGGGTTGCCCTGGTGCTCGTACTGCTCGCGGATGGGCCGTTTGAACTCCTCTTCCTCCTCCGCGCTCCACGCGTCGCCGAGCTGGTCGCGGCGTACGGTGGCGAGCACGTTCGCGGCCTGCTCGCCGCCCATGACCGAGATCCGGGCGTTCGGCCACATCCACAGGAACCTCGGCGAGTACGCCCGCCCGGCCATCGCGTAGTTGCCCGCCCCGAACGAGCCGCCGATGACGACCGTGAGCTTCGGCACCCGGGCGCAGGCCACGGCGGTGACCATCTTCGCGCCGTGCTTGGCGATGCCGCCCTGCTCGTACGCCTTGCCCACCATGAAGCCGCTGATGTTCTGCAGGAACACCAACGGCGTGTTCCGGCGGTCGCACAGTTCGATGAAGTGCGCGCCCTTGAGCGCGGACTCGGCGAACAGGATGCCGTTGTTGGCGACGATCCCCACCGGATGCCCGTAGATCCGGGCGAATCCGGTCACCAGCGTCGGGCCGTACTCGGCCTTGAACTCCAGCAGCCTGCCGCCGTCCACGATCCGGGTGATCACCTCGTGGACGTCGTAGGGGGTGCGGGGGTCGGGCGGGACGATGCCGTACAGCTCGCGCGGATCGTGCGGCGGCTCCTCGGGCGGCTCGACCCGCCAGGGCGCGGGGGGCGGCGGCGCGAGGGTGGCGACGATGTCGCGCACGATGCGCAGCGCGTGCCGGTCGTCGTCGGCGAGGTGGTCGGTGACGCCGGAGATCCGGGCGTGCACCTCGCCGCCGCCGAGTTCCTCGGCGCTCACCACCTCGCCGGTCGCCGCCTTGACCAGCGGCGGGCCGCCGAGGAAGATCGTGCCCTGGTTGCGGACGATCACCGCCTCGTCGCTCATCGCGGGGACGTAGGCGCCGCCGGCCGTACAGGATCCGAGCACGGCGGCGATCTGCGGGATGCCGCGCGCGGACATCGTGGCCTGGTTGTAGAAGATCCGCCCGAAGTGCTCCCGGTCCGGGAAGACCTCGTCCTGCATGGGGAGGAAGGCCCCGCCCGAGTCGACGAGGTAGATGCAGGGCAGATTGTTGTGCAGCGCCACCTCTTGGGCGCGCAGGTGCTTCTTGACCGTCATCGGGTAGTAGGTGCCGCCTTTGACCGTGGCGTCGTTGGCCACGATCACGCATTCGCGCCCGGACACCCGCCCGATCCCGGTGATGATCCCGGCCGCCGGGGCCTCGTCGCCGTACATGCCGGTCGCGGCGAGCGGCGACAGTTCGAGGAAACGCGAGCCGGGGTCGAGCAGGGTGTCCACCCGATCGCGCGGCAGCAGCTTGCCCCGCTGAACGTGCCGCGTGCGCGCCCGCTCGGGGCCGCCGAACGCGGCGACGGCGAGACGCTCCCGCAACTCGGCCACGAGCCGCTCGTTGATCTCGGCGTTCCGCTTGTACGGCTCGGCGTCGTCGGGCCGCATCGGCGCACCTCCCTCGTTTTGTTAGTAGTCATTAACATAGGATGCCTGGCATGAGTTCCGCCACCCCCGCCGCCACTACTGCCACCCGCGCCCGCGGCTCGCGGCGCGGCGAGATCCTGCGCGCCGCCGCCGAACTGTTCGCGGCGCGCGGCTTCCACGGGGTGTCGATCGAGGACATCGGCGCCGCGGTCGGCGTGTCGGGGCCGGCGCTGTACCGGCACTTCAGCGGCAAGGAGGCGCTGCTCGCCGAGATGCTGCTCGACATCAGCGAGCGGCTGCGCGCCGCCGGGGCGGCCGTGGTGACCGCCGCCTCGAAGGCCGAGGAGGCGTTGGAAGGGCTGCTAGAGGTGCAGATCTCGTTCGCGCTTGACCAGCCCGCGCTGATCCGGGTGCACGATCAGGAGCTGGGCAACGTGCCCGAGGCCGAGCGGCGGCGCATCCGGCGGCTGCAGCGCCTGTACGCCGAGGAGTGGGTGACGGTGCTCGCCGAGATCCATCCGACGTGCCCGCCGCCCCGGCTGCGCGCGGCCGCGCACGCGGTCTTCGGCCTGCTCAACTCGACCCCGCACAGCGCCGGGGAGCTGGACCGCGAGGCGATGGCGGAGTTGCTGCGCCGGATGGCCCTGGGGGCGCTCGCCTCGCTCGCCGAAGGTTAGCGGTGATTAACGTCCATTAATGGCGTTGTCATACCAACTATCTAGATATATCGTTAATATCTCGATAGTTGGAGGTGGAACATGCGCGATCACATGTGGCATATGGGACAAATGGGGCATACATGGATAGGCCCGGCACACGGCCCGGCACCTGGACGCCCCTTCGGCTTCCCTCCCGGCCCCTTCCACGCCTCTCTACACGAACTACATGAAGTGCATGAAGTGCATGAAGTGCATGAACTGCACGACCTGTACGACACCGCCCTGCACGAGCTGTACGACGCGGACCCGTCCGACCTGCACGTGCACGGCTCCGCGCCCGGTTCGCCCATGAACCCGCCCGCCGGCCCCCCGGTGGTCCCGCCGTTCACGGGCCCGGCAGGCCCGCCCCCGGGCACGCCGCATGTCCAGCCGCCCCCGGTACCACCGCCACCCCCGCCGCCGCTCCCACCCCTCCCGCCGATGCCGCCGCCGGGAAGCGGGGCGTACGGGCACCTCACTCCCCGGGTCCGGCGAGGCGACGTGCGCGCGGCGGTGTTGTCGCTGCTCAGCGAGGGACCCCGGAACGGCTACCAGATCATCCAGGAGATCGTCGAACGCAGCGGGGGCATCTGGCGGCCGAGCCCCGGCTCGGTTTACCCGGCTCTGCAGCAATTGGAGGATGAGGGGCTGGTTCTGGCGGAAGTATCCTCAGGAAGCCGGATTTACCGGCTCACCGAGGAGGGCCGCGCCTACGTGGCCGAACGCGCGGACGAGCTGTCCGCGCCCTGGAGCGAGGTCGCGAACAGCCTCCCGAAGGAGGTGGCCGAGCTGCGCCTGCTGTGGGCGCAGGTGAGCCAGGTGTTCGGCCAGCTCACACAGGTGGCGAACGCCAGGCAGGTGGCCGCCGCCAACCGACTGCTTCGCGACACGAGGCGATCGATCTTCCGGATCCTCGCCGAAGACGACCTGGAGGAGACGAATGACTGACCGCGAGGCCCCCGCCGTCGAGGTCAAGGGACTGAAGAAGGTCTTCGGGCAGTTCGAGGCCGTCAAGGGCATCGACTTCGAGGTGGCCCCGGGCGAGGTGTTCGGCTTCCTCGGACCGAACGGCGCGGGCAAGACCACCACGATCAGCATGCTGTGCACCTTGGCGACCCCGTCCGGAGGATCCGCCCGGGTCGCCGGGCACGACATCGTCACCGAGCGCGACGAGGTGCGACGCAACATCGGCCTGGTCTTCCAGGACCCGACCCTCGACGGCTACCTGACCGCCGAGCAGAACCTGCGCTTCCACGCCGACCTGTACGGCGTACCGAAGAGCCTGGTCGGCGACCGCATCCGGCAGGTCATGGAAATGGTCGCCCTGTGGGACCGCAAGGACAGCAAGGTGATGACCTTCTCCGGCGGCATGAAGCGCCGCCTGGAGATCGCCCGCGGCCTGCTGCACTCGCCGCGCGTACTGTTCCTCGACGAGCCCACCGTCGGCCTCGACCCGCAGACCCGCTCCGCCATCTGGGGGTACATCAACAAGCTGCGCCGCATGGAGGAAATCACGATCTTCATGACGACGCACTACATGGACGAGGCCGAGTACTGCGACCGTATCGCCATCATCGACCACGGCGAGATCGTCGTCGTGGACTCCCCCGAGGCGCTCAAGGCCAGCGTCGGCAAGGATCGCGTACAGATCCACACCGGCGACGACGAGGCCGCGATCGCCGCGCTCAAGGAGCGCTTCGAGATCGACGCCGCCGTGCACGAGGGCGCGGTGACGTTCGCGGTGCCCTCCGGCGAGGAGTTCGTCCCCCGCCTGTTCTCCGAGCTCGGTGTCCCCATCCGCTCGGTCAGCGTCTCCCGCCCGTCGCTCGACGACGTGTTCATGAACTACACCGGCTCCACCATCCGCGACGCCGAGGCCGAGAACTCCGGCGCGGCGTGGATGCGCGCGATGGCCCGCCGCTAGCGCAAGAGAGGAACGTCCGTGTCTTCACCCACGGCAGCCGAGGTGGTGTCGGTCCGCGTGCCCCTGCGCGGCACCGGCCACAACCTACGTGCGGTAAAGATCGTGCTGCACCGCGAGATGCTGCGGTTCATCAACGACCACACCCGCATGGTGTCGATGCTCCTGCAGCCCGTGTTGTGGCTGTTCGTCATGGGTACCGGCCTCGGCACGCTGGTGCGTGGCTCGATCCCCGGCGTCGACTTCCGCACCTTCATGTACCCCGGCATGATCTCCATGACCGTGATCATGACGGCGATGTTCTCGGCCGGCTCGATCGTGTGGGACCGCGAGTTCGGTTTCCTGCGCGAGATGCTGGTCGCTCCCGTCGGCCGCGGCGCGATCGTGATCGGCAAGTGCCTGGGCGGCGCGCTCGTCGCCACCGGCCAGGGCATCATCATCCTGGTGATGGCCGGGCTGGTGGGCGTGCCGTACGACCCGGTGCTCATGGTGACGCTGCTGGCCGAGATGTTCCTGGCGGCGTTCGCGATCACCGCCTTCGGCGTCACGTTCGCGGCCCGGATGAAAAACATGCAGTCCTTCTTCGGCGTGATGCAGATGGCGATCATGCCGATGATGTTCCTGTCCGGGGCGATGTTCCCGCTGAGCAACCTGCCCTCGTGGCTGCACGTGCTGACCACCGTCAACCCGCTGACGTACGCGGTCGACCCGATGCGCCAGGCCGTGTTCGGTCACCTGGACGTCCCCCCGCAGGTGAACGCGATGCTCAACCCGGGCGTGAGCTGGTTTGGCTGGCAGCTTCCCGTCGCCTTCGAGCTCGGCATGGTCGCCGTGATCGGGGCCGCGCTGCTCACCATGGCCATCGCCCAGTTCCGCCGTACGGACTGAGGCCAAATCTCTGAGGCCGGACCTCTGGGCCGGATTTGTTAGGCGGCCGGATCTGCGACTGGACACGAAACGGCCCGGGGCGTGAGGCCCCGGGCCGTTTCCGTTCCGTGTGACCGGACTATGTGACCGGATCAATGTGACCGGACTGAGCCGGACGTCGTCCGGACGAGCCGGATTCCGTCGCTAGCGGCGGACGACCCGGATGTAGTCGGGCCGGGCCTCGGACGACTCGGCCTTGTCGTCACCGGTGAAGACGACCTTCCACCAGCCGGACTTCCAGTCCTTCACGCTGAGGAAGAAGCGGCCGTCGTCGTCGGTCCAGGAGGTCCGGACGAACTCCCACTTCTGCGTGCCGTTCGGCTTGTAGTAGAGCTGCACCTTCGCCTTGTCGAAGCCGACCCACTCATCGTCGTCCAGAACCAGCAGCTTGCCGCGGAACTTGACGTAGTGGCCGAACTTCACCGGCTCCGGGTAGCCATTGAACCGGACGATCCGGGTCTTGGCGGGCGCGGCCTCGGCGACCTCGACGAAGGCGGGCCGGCTGGAGGAGTCCTTCAGACCGCGGCTGCCGTCGAAGACGGCGCGGAACCAGCCGGAGGTCTCGGCGGTGATGTCCTCCTCGAAGCGGCCACGACCGTCGGTCCAGTCGCTGCCGACCTTCTGCCACTCACGCTCGCCCTTGGCCTTGAACAGGATGTCGACGCGCTTGCCGCGCACCCCGTCCCAGCCGCGGCCTTCCTCGGCCAGCAGCACGCCCGCCGCGGTGACCTTCTCGCCCTTCTTCACCGAGTCGGGCGAGACGTCGAAGCGCACGATGCGGGTGTCGAGCGAGCTGCGCTTGACGCTCACCTGGTCGCTGTCGCTCTTGGCCGCGTGGGTGGTCTTCGAGCCGTCGTACTCGGCGCGGAACCAGCCGCTCCGGAACGCGCGCACGCGCTCGAAGAACTTGCCGTCACCGCCGGACCTGGTCCGGTCGACGCGCTCCCAGGAGCCGCCGAACGGCCGGAAGGCGATGTGCACGTCCGCGCCGCCGAGGGCCTTCCAGCCCTCGGGGGTGTTGACCCGCAGGGCGCCGGTCAGGTTGACCGAGTCGCCTCGCTTCACGAACCTGGGCCGGGCGTCGAAGTCGGCGAACGTGGTCTCCCAGACCTGGCGGACCTCGAACGTCTTGTTGTCGGACCTGTCCCCGCCGCTGTTCTTGGCGAGCACCCGGAAGTTCCAGTCGCCCGCCTTGGCGGACCGGTCGAAGGCCGTCTTCACGGTCCACCTGGCCTTGCCGAACCCGAGGTTCTGCTTGGTCAGGTCGAGCTTGGACTCCACGCTCGGCGCCGGAGGCTTGATGTAGGCCTCGGCGGCCGTGGCGTTGTTGCCGGTTACGAAGCTGAAGGTGACGGCGACCTTGTCCTTGCCGGTCACCACGACCGGATTGGGTACCACCGACACGCTCACGATGGTGGGAGCAGGGGGCGCTCCCACCGCGGCCGACGCCGCCGTCGCGGTGATGAGGCTCGTCGAGCCCACCGCCGCCGCGGCGACGATCGTACTGATGCGTCGCAACATTCGGGTGACCATCCTTCCCCGTCTGTTTTTGAACGCGGCTTGAGGGTGCCACGTCGTTCTCATTTAGTAGACCGGCAGCTGTGAGGATCGGTTGTGATAACTGACAACTTGTCATGGAAAACGGTTGAATAGGAGCGGTCCACAACCACGGCGGCATCGGTGCACGCATGGCCGCGCACCGCGACATAATCGGGCTGTGGCCCGCGACAATGTTGAGACGAACTTCACCGAGACGGTCGCGGCCCTGCGCCCCGGCCCCGCGCGCGACCCCGCCGCCCCGGTGCGCGAGGGCACCTCGCTCACCGGCGCTCGATGCCTGGAACTGCTTGAGTTCCAGATGGGCAGCCGTCTGCTCGACATCGCCGCCCGTGAGCTGAAGGAACGCGGCCAGGCCTTCTACACGATCGGCTCGGCCGGCCACGAGGGCAACGCCGCGGTGGCCGCCGCGCTGCGTACCGGCGACCCCGCGCTGCTGCACTACCGCTCCGGCGCCTTCTACCTGACCCGCTCCGCGCAGGCGGGCCGACCGGCCGAGGACGGGCTGCGCGATGTCCTGCTCGGCCTGACCGCCTCGGCCGAGGAGCCGATCAGCGGCGGACGTCACAAGGTTTTCGGGCATCCGAAACTCGGCGTCATCCCGCAGACGTCCACGATCGCGAGCCATCTTCCCCGGGCGGCGGGGCTGGCGTTCGCGATCGAGCGGGCCCGCAAGCTGGGCGTCCCCAGCCCTTGGCCGGCCGACGCGGTGGTGCTGTGCACGTTCGGCGACGCCTCGGCGAACCACGCCAGCGCGCTCACCGGTCTCAACTCCGCCGCGTACGCGGCCTACCAGGGGCTGCCGACGCCGGTGCTGTTCGTCTGCGAGGACAACGGGATCGGCATCAGCGTGCGCACCCCGCCCGGCTGGATCGAGGCCGCCCGCCACCCGGGGCTCGCCTACTACGCCGCCGACGGGACCGATCTGGCCGACGCGTACGACGCCGCCCTGCGCGCCGCGTCGTACGTGCGCGAGCGCAGGCGGCCCGCGCTGCTGCACCTGCGCACCGTGCGCCTGATGGGCCACGCCGGATCCGACGTCGAGGCGGCCTACCGCGGCCCGCGCGAGATCGCCGCCGACCTGGCCAGGGATCCGCTGATCGGCACGGCCCGCCTGCTCGTCGAGGCCGGGCTGGCCACCCCCGCCGAGCTGCTCGACCGGTACGAGGCGGCCCGCGCCCGGGTGATGGAGCTCGCCGCGCAGGCGGCCGGGCGGCCCCGGCTCACCAGCGCCCGCCAGGTCATGGCCCCGCTGGCGCCGCGCCGCCCCGACGCGGTCGCCGCGCGGGCGTCCACGGCCGCGCCCGAGGCCCGGCGGCGCGAGGTCTTCGAGCGCCTGCCCGAGCGGGAGTCCCCGCTCACGCTCGCCCAGTCGATCAACCGGACGCTCGCCGACGCCATGGCCGCCGACCCCGGCATCCTGGTGTTCGGCGAGGACGTCGCCCGCAAGGGCGGCGTGTACGGCGTGACGCGGGGGCTGCTCAAGCGGTTCGGGGCGGGCCGGGTGTTCGACAGCCTCCTGGACGAGCAGGCCATCCTCGGGCTCGCGCTCGGCTCGGGGCTGTCCGGCCTGCTGCCCGTCCCGGAGATCCAGTACCTGGCGTACCTGCACAACGCCCTCGACCAGATCCGCGGCGAGGCGGCGACGCTGTCGTTCTTCTCCCAGGGCGCCTACCGCAACCCGATGGTCGTGCGGGTGGCCGGCTACGCCTACCAGAAGGGCTTCGGCGGCCACTTCCACAACGACGACTCAGTGACCGCGCTGCGCGACATCCCCGGCCTGATCGTCGCCTCCCCGGCCCGGCCCGACGACGCCGCCGCGATGCTGCGCACCTGCCTGGCCGCCGCCCGCACCGACGGCAGCGTGTGCGTGTTCCTGGAGCCGATCGCGCTCTACCACACCCGTGACCTGCTGGAGGACGGCGACAACAACTGGCTGGCGCCGTACGCGCCGCCCGAACGGTGGGCGGAGACGCACGTCCCGGTCGGCCGGGCGCGCAGCTACGGCGACGGCCGCGACCTGACGATCGTGACGTTCGGCAACGGCCTGCGGATGAGCCTGCGCGCCGCCGTCCGGCTCACCGCCGAGGGGTACGGCTGCCGCGTGCTCGATCTGCGCTGGCTGTCCCCGCTGCCGGTGGAGGACCTGGTGCGCGCGGCGCAGCTCACCGGCAACGTGCTGATCGCCGACGAGACCCGGCGTACCGGCGGGGTGTCCGAGGGCGTCGCGATGGCGCTCATCGACGCGGGGTTCACCGGCGGCATCGCCCGGGTCGCCTCCCACGACAGTTTCATCCCCTTGGGCGCGGCGGCCGATCTGGTGCTGCTGTCGGAGGCCGAGATCGAGGAGGCCGCACGCAAACTCCTCGCCTGATCCCCCTCGTCCCCCACGTCCCCCTGGCCCTCTGACCCCTTGCCCCCTTGACTCCCTTGACCCCTTCGTCCCCCCCGATCCCCGGCTCTCCCCTTGCTCGCCTCCTTGATCCTCCCCCGGCCCGAGAGCCACGACCGAAGCAGAGGTGACCCCGCGAGATGCTCCACACCTTGTGGAAAGAGCTGACGACCGTGCAGGACGCTCCCGAGGTCTGGGTGGTCGTGGTGTCCGCGCTCGTGGCGCTGTTCGTGGTGGCCTATCCGACGTCCTGGCACGTCTCCCGCGGCCTCATCACGATCGCGCACGAGGGCGGCCACGCGCTGGCGGCCCTGCTCAGCCGCCGCAGGCTCAGCGGCATCCGCCTGCACTCCGACACCTCCGGGGTCACCCTCACCAGAGGCAGACCCACCGGCTTCGGCATGATCGTCACAGCGGCGGCGGGCTACGTCGCGCCGTCCCTGCTCGGCCTCGGCGGCGCACTGCTCACCTCCGCCGGCTACATCCGCATCCTGCTGTGGACCACGCTCGTCCTGCTCGCCGCCATGCTCCTGATGATCCGCAACGTGTACGGCGCGCTGTCCCTGCTGGTCGTCGGCGGAGCCGTCTTCGCCCTGTCCTGGTTCACCCCCGACGAGGTCCAGGGCGTGGTCGCCCACCTGGCCGTCTGGTTCCTCCTCTTCGGCGGCATCCGCCCCATCTTCGAGCTACAGAGCAAACGCCGCCGCGGCTCCGCCGCCAACTCCGACGCCGACCAACTCGCGTACCTTACCCGCATCCCCGGCACCGCCTGGGTGGGCTTCTTCCTCCTGGTCTCCGCCGCCGCCCTCGGCTACGGCGCCTACATCATGATCCCCGCCGACCTGCTTCCCCTGGACCTGCTCACCTCCCGCTAACGCGCCGACCAGACCGCCGACCCCGGCCGGGCCTAGGGGGCGGCGAGAACACGCAGGGTAGACCCGGTGCGCCCCTTGTCCACACGAAGCTGAGCCTGAATGCGGGTACGCAACTCGGCCACATGGCTGACAATGCCGACGGTGCGCCCGCCCGAGCGGAGGCCGTCGAGGATGTCGAGCACGCCGTCGAGGGTGTCCTCGTCGAGGGTGCCGAAGCCCTCGTCAACGAAGAGCGTGCCGATCTCGACGCCGCCGGCCTCGGCGGTGACCACGTCGGCCAGGCCCAAGGCGAGGGCGAGGGCGGAGATGAAGCTCTCGCCTCCCGACAGGGTCGCCGGGTCGCGGTCCACCCCGGTCCAGCCGTCGAGGACGCGCAGCCCCAGGCCACCGCCGGACTTGCGGCGGTCCCCAGCCGACCTGCGCTGGTCGTACAGGAGCAGGTAGCGACCCCCGGACATGTGATCGAGCCGCTCGTTGGCCGCGTCCACCACCTGACGCAGCCGCTCCCCCAACACGTACGCCGAGAGCCTGATGTGCATCGGGTTGTCGGCGGAGGTACCGCCAACGAGCTCGGCCATGCGCCTGGCCAGGTCATACCGGTCCTCCGCCGGACGCAGCCGGGCACAGGCGTCGTCCAGTTCGCCGCGCAGCACGACCAGCCGCTCGTGGCGACGGCCCGCCTCGTCCCGAGCGGACACGCTCGCCTGATGAGCATCGACGGCCTCACGATGCGCGGACTCCAACGCGGCCAGATCCGGCTCCGGCTCGGCCGCCGCCGCGACCAACTCGGGATCGGCAAGCAGCAGCGCAACGGCGGCCTGCTCGGCGTCGAGCCCCCGCAGCCGCTCGGCCATCGCCTCCCGTTCCTCCGCCGTACGCACCGCCGCCTCCGCGTCGGCAAGCCGGGCAAACCCGGCCTCGACCGCCGCCTCCTCCGCCCGCCCCCGCGCCGCGACAAGCTCGGCGTCGGCGGTGCGCGCCAGCCCTGCGGCCTCGGCGGCCTCCCGCAGCAACTCGGCCTCGTCGGCCAACCGATCCAGCCGCGCGGCGATCGTCGCGTCCGCCCCCCGCGCCCGCTCCAACACCTCACCAATCCGGCCGATCTCCGCGTCCAGCTCATCGCACCGCGCCCGCCCCACCGCCAGCCGCCGCGCCAACTCCGCCGCCTCCCCGCCCAGCCTCGCCGCCTCACCCTCCAGCCGCTCCGCCGTCGCCACAAGCTCCACCTCACGGGCGGCCGCCTCCCGCAGCCGCTCCACAATGCCAAGGGCTCGGCCGAAGGCCCGATCGGCAGCCTGGCTCTGGAGGAGCCCCTCGCCGTCACCCTCATCCCGACCATGGGCCTCGTGAACGCCCCTGCCATCGGCCTCGGCCGAACCGTGGACCCTGCCAAAGGCATCGGCCCGGCCATGACCGAATGCCTGGTCATCGGCCTGGCTCTGGAGGAGCCCCTCGCCGTCACCCTCACCCCGACCATGAGCCTCGTGAACGACCCTGCCATCGGCCTCGGCCGAACCGTGGACCCTGCCAAGAGCATCGGCCCGGCCATGACCGAATGCCCGGTCGTCGCCCCTGCTCTGGAGAAGGCCCTCGCCGTCACCCTCACCCCGACCATGGGCCTCGTGAACGAACCGGCCGTCGGCCTCCGGCAAGCCGAAGGCCAAGGTCGAGGGGACGGCTTGGTCGAGGGCGTCGGCCAGGTCGTCGTCAACCGTGGCTCGGGCGGTGGCGTAGGCGGCCCTGGCCTGGTCGGCCCGTGACGCCGCCTCGGTTGCCGCGCGGATGGCGTCGGCTTCGGCCGTCAGGCGGTCTTTTCGGGCGGTCACCGAGGCGTCCTCGCCTTGCGCCGCCTTGAGGCGGGTGGCGAGACGGTCGCGTTCGGCGGTGAGGCCCGCGATCTGGGCGCGTTGCTCGGCCAGGAGTCGTTCGATCTCGCGGAGTCGCGCTTCGGCGGCGTTCAGCTCGCGTTGGAGATCGTCGGCGCGGGCGGCGAGATGCGGTTCCTTCTCGGCGGCGGCGAGGAGCTCGGCGAGGTCGGCTTCGGCGAGGTCGAGGGCGTCGGCCGCCTCGGCCGCCGTCAGGTCCTCGGCCTGCGCGGCGGCCTGCTCCAATTGCCCGGCGAGCACCGCGCACCGGTGTTCGGCGTCCTGTCTGGCCTGGTCGGCTTCCTCGTATCGGGCCTGTGCCGCCGCCTCGTCGTCGGCGGTCGCGGCGCTGGAGGTCGCCGAGGCGGGGGCGGGATGCTCGGCGGAGCCGCAGACCACGCACGGCTCGCCGGGAACGAGGTGCAGGGCCAGTTCAGCGGCCATGCCCTCGATGCGGGCCTGGCGGATCTCCTGGAACCGGTCCCTGAGCTCCTGCGCCCGGTCGGTCGCGTCGCGTCGTTCCTGCTCGGCCGCGCCGAGTTCGGCTTCGAGCTCGTCCCTTCGCCGTACGGCGTCCAGACGAGCGCAGGCGGCGTCCACGATGCTCTGCCCGGCGGGCACCCGCGCCGCGTCGTTTCGCGCCGCGGCCAGGGCCTCGTTCACCTCGGCCAGGCGCTCGGGCAGGCCCGCGAGAGCCGTACGGGCGGATTCCTCCTGGGTGGTGAGCGCGACCGTCTCGGCCTCCAGCTCGGCGAGACGCGACTCCAACTCGCCGAGCCGGATCTCGTCGTCGCGCAGCGCCTCCAGTTTGGCGATCTCATCCAGCCGATCGCGCGCGGCGCGTTCCAACTCGCCGACGCCGTCCGGGAGCGCGGCGCGGGCCTGCTCGACGACCGAAGCGGCCCGGCGCAGTTCGACGGCACGCGCGTACGCGGCCTCGGCGGCGGGCAGGCGCGCGGCGGCCAGCCGTGCCGCCCGCAACTCCTCGTCGTTGGCACGGCGCGCTTCGGGCAGCGCGTCCAGCCGCGCGGTGACCTCCTGTTCGCGCTCGGCCCAGGCGGTCAGTTCCCGCTCGACGCGCTCCCGCTCGGCCCGTGCCTCCTCCAGCCGCCGCTCCTCGGCCCGCAGCTCCCCCAGCCGCGCGATCTCATCCCGCCGTTCCCGCTCCCGGGCGGACAGCCACTCCGGCTCGTACGCGAATGGGGTTCGCCCGCCATCCTCACCCGTACCGAAACGACCGAGTGCGGCGCTCCCGGCATCGGGACCGGCGGAACTCATAGGGCCGGGGCCAGTGCCCGAAGCGGCGACATCGGCGAAGGGAATACGAGCGAGGGCGTCCACGGCGAGGCGGGCGGCCTTGGCGGCGGACTCGGTCCGCTGCATCACCGCCTGGATGAGCGGAAACACCCGGTCGGCACGGGCCGCCTCGTCGAGAATGGTGCCGAGCTCCGAGCGTTCCTCGGCCGTCTCCTCCAGCAGCGCCTGACGAGCCAGCGCCTCCGCGTGCCGACGTCGCCGCTCGGCCAGCGCCCGCGCGCCATCAAGCCGCTTCGCGGCCTCCGTGGCCGTCGCCTCCCGCACCGCGCAGTCCGCCGTCGCGTCGGCAAGCCGGGCGGCGGCCCGCGCGACCAGCACATCGGCCCAGCCGAGTGGATCAGTGGCCGGATCCACCGGAGCGCGGACGTACCCGGACGAGGAGCCCTCGGTGCCGTCTTTCCCGGATTCTTCGGCGTTCCGCGACCCGTCGCCGCCGGACGTCCGCGGTTCGGACGCCGCGACCGCGAACAACTCCCCTTGAAGGAGGTCATCCCCGGCCGCCCCTGGTCGGGGCACGCGAATCGGACGGGACTCGCCCCCAGGCACCCCAGATGAGGAGAGGGCCGTGTCGAAGGCCCCGACACCCGCGAAATCGGGAGTGGTGCGGGGGGACGATGTGACCTCCGCCTCGGCCTCGGCCACCGCTGAAGCGGGCTCACCCTCGACCGCCCCGGACGAGGCCGCCTCGGTGCCGAACGTCCCGGCGCCCGCGGAATCGGGAGAACCCGTTCCGAGCGACGCGACCCTCGCCTCGGCCTCGGCCACCGCTGAAGCGGGCTCACCCTCGGCCGCCCCGGACGAGGCCGCCTCGGTGCCGAACGTCCCGGCGCCCGCGGAATCGGGAGAACCCGTTCCGGGCAACGCGACCCCCGGCTCGGCCTCGGCCACGGTGGATGGGGAGGACAGGAGGTGGTCGCCGGCGGCCTCCTCCATGCGTTTGACGATGACGTCGACGGCGTGGGCGAGTTCCTGGCGTTCGCGGCCGGTGTGGGTGCGGTGGTCGGCGAGCCAGGACTCGACGTCGGTGAAGATCTGTACGGAGAACAGGTGTTGGAGGAGTTTGCGGCGTTCATCGCCGGTGGCGCGGAGGAACTTGGCGAAGTCGCCCTGGGGCAGCATCGCCACCTGCCAGAACTGCTCGGCGGACATGCCGAGCAGGCCGCCGAGCAGGTGGCCGGCCTCGTCGAGGCGGCGGGTGCGCGCCACCCAGTCGCCGCCCGTCAGCTCGGCCACGATGACCTTCGGCTTCTCCTCGATGAGGCCCTCGCCCTTGAGCTTGGGCCGATGCCAGGCGGGCGACCGGGTGACGCGCAGCCGTCTGCCGCGCAGAGTGAATTCCAGCTCCACGCTGGGCCCGCGCCCGACGGGGGCGTGGTCGCAGCGCAGGCTGCGGGCGTTGTCGCGGTGGCCGGGCACCCTGCCGTACAGGGCGTAGCAGACCGCGTCGAGCACGGTGGTCTTGCCCGCTCCGGTGGGCCCGTGCACGAGGAACAGCCCGGCCGCGCCGAGGGCGTCGAAGTCGACCTCCTCCTCGCCGGGGAACGAGCCGAACGCGGTGAGCCGCAGGCGGTGCAGGCGCATCTAGGCCGTCGTCTCCTTGAGTCGGCAGGCCGCCAGCGCCTGCTCAAGCAACCGTCGTTCCTGCTCGTCGGCGGGCTCGCCGCGCACGTCCCGCACGAAGTCGAGCGCCACCTCGATGTCGGGGCGCCCGGCCGACCGCGCCGGTGCGCGGGCGGGCGCGTCGCCGCCCTCGGGCTCGAAGGACAGCGCGAGCGTGTGGGGGAAGCGCGCCCGCAGCCGCTCCATGGCGGCCTTGGGCCGGATCGGGTCGGTGAGGGTGACCTGCAGCCAGTGCTCCTCCACGGCGGCGTGCCGCGGGTCGGCGAGCAGGTCGGCGAGCCTGCCGCGCAGGCGGCCGATCGGCCGCGGCACCGGGGCGGGCACGAACTCGGCCCCCGTCATGCCGCCCGGCCCGAGCTCCACCAGCCAGGACCCCTTGACCTGCCCGGCCTCGGAGAAGGAGTAGGCGATCGGCGACCCGCTGTATCGCATGGTCTCGGTCATCCGCTGGCTGCCGTGCAGGTGGCCGAGGGCGACGTAGTCGGCCCCGTCGAAGGCCGTGACCGGGACGTGCGCGACCCCGCCGACGCTGATGTCGCGCTCGCTGTCGCTGGCCCGCCCGCCGGTGACGAACGCGTGCGCGAGCACGACCGAGCGGGTGCCGCGGGCGGCGGCGTCGGCGCGCACCCGGGCCATCGCGTGCCCGATCGCGGCCGAATGGCTGCGCTCGGCCAGCTCCCACGGGCCGCGCACCAGTTCGGGCTCCAGGTACGGGATGCCGTAGAAGCTCACCTCGCCGATCGTCACCGGCTCCCACGCGCGGGCCGGGTCGGTACGCAGGTGCACGCCGGCCGCGCCCATGAGATCGGTGCCGAACCCGAGCCGGGTGGCCGAGTCGTGGTTGCCGCTGATGATGACCACCTGGGCGCCCGCCGCGACCAGGCGGCGCAGCGCCTCGTCGCACAGGGCCACCGCGTCCACGGGCGGCAACGCCCGGTCGTACAGATCCCCCGCGATCGCCACCACCTCCACCCTTTCGGCGCGTACGGTCTCCAGCAGGTGGTCGACGAACGCCCCCTGAGCGCCGAGCAGGCTCTCGCGGTGGAACGTCCTGCCCAGATGCCAGTCCGAGGTGTGCAGCACGCGCATGTCGCAGGAAGCTAACAGGTCCCGCCGACAATCGTCGGCACTCAGGCCACATCAGTCCCACAGCCGTGCCTTACCCTGATGATTCTGAAGGACAATCGACGAACGTCTGCGGGGGCACGGAGCCCATGGCTATAAGCCGAGGCACGCTGAGCGTGGCCACCTGCGTTCTACTGGCGGCCTTGGCGACGACCGGGGCGGTGCTCTCGCCCCCGTCGTTCGACCCTCCGCCCCTGACCACCGCCCAGGAGTTCGGGACCCTGCCCGCGCAGCCGCCCGCCGAAACCGCGCCGGTCAGCACGAACGCCCCGATCTCGGTGGAAGACCTCACGGTGCAGGCGAAGGGCACGACGCTCCAGGCCACGATCAGGGCGCCGATAACCTCCGGCCGGCATCCGGCGATGGTGTTCGTGCAGGGGTCGGGCCGTGGCGACCGGGGCGAGTTCACCGAGCAGGCCGAGTGGCTGGCCCGCGCCGGGATCGTCACCCTCGTCTACGACAAGCGGACCGTCGGCTACACCTTTCGCTCGCGCGACTTCGGCCTGCTCGCCGACGACGCGCTGCGCATGATCGCCACGCTTAGGCGGCGGCACGACGTGGACCTCTCGCGCACCGGGCTGTGGGGGGTCAGCGAGGGCGGCTGGGTGGTGCCGATCGCGGCCGCGCGCAGCGCCGACGTCGGCTTCGTCGTGCTGGTGTCGTCGCCGAACGTCACCCCCCTGCGGCAGGTCGCCTGGGCGCTCAACGAGCAGCTGTTGCGCCTGCACGCGCCGTACGGGGTGCGCGACCTGCTCACCCGGGCGATGGGCGGCGTCGGCTTCAACTTCCTGCGCTACGACAGCACGCCCGCGATACGGCAGATCAAGCGCCCGGTCCTGGCCCTGTACGGCACCGCCGACCCGTCGATCCCGTTCGTCGAGAGCACGAGGAAGCTCACCTCCGCGCTGGAGGAGGGCGGCAACCGCGACTACACGATCCGCTTCCTCAACGGCGCCGACCACGCGATGCGGATCAACGGCGGGCCGCTGGTGAAGGAGTACCTGCCGACGCTGAGCCGCTGGATCCTCGGCCTGCCCAAGACGGCCCGGCCCGAGGTGCCGATCGCCGGCGCGACCCCGGTGCAGCGCTTCGAGGCGAGCGACGTGCCCCAGGCCCCCTGGTACGGCGACATGCAGTTCCTCACCCTCGCCATGATGCTCGCCGCCGTGGGCTTCATCGCCGCCCCGGTGACGGAGATGGTGGTACGGCTGCGCGGCGGCGAACCGGCCGAGGAGACCAACGCCCGCGTATGGCCGCAGATGCGCAGGCGGCTGTATCGCATGGCGTGGACGGCCCTGGGGCTGATCGCGGCGGTCCTGGCGTTCATCACCCTGATCGTGCTGTTCTCGGTGAACCAGGCCGGGGCATGGCCGGCCGTGCTGGCGGGCTGGCTCGTGATCCGGGTGCTCGCCATTCTCATCCTGGTGCAGGAGGTGACGGCGGGCGCGGCCGTAGTGGCCGGGTTGCGCGAGGGCTGGCAGCCCAGCCGCTGGCAGAAGCTGGCGCTTTCCGGCGTGCTCGGCGGGGCCGGTCTGCTGCTGATCGCCGCGTCCTACTACGGGCTGTTCTCGCTGCCCTGGTAGCCGCCACGGCGTCGGCCCAGGTCACCTCGATCTCCAATTCATTTGTGATTTTCTGGCCCGTAGCCGGGGATGCCCCATTCCTTCCCGGCGTGTTCACGTGATCGTCGCGCATGCGCGGGAGCAGACTGAATACGCTCCCCCTTCGACAGAGGGGATGAGGAGTGGGCGAAAGCAGGACGCCGCCGCGCGCCGCGGCGGTGATCGGGTGGACGGCTCTGTCGGCCGTGCTGCCGGGCGTGGCTCATCTGCGGGCGGGGTGGCGGCGTACCGGCCTGGTCCTGCTGGGCCTCCACGCGCTGCTGCTGGCGGGCGTCGTGGCGGTATCCCTCACCGCGGACGCGGGTCTGCTCGGGCAGGCGCTGGAGTGGCTGGACACGATCACGCTCGTCGCGGTGTTCGCCGGGCTCGCCTGGTTCGCGCTGATCGTGCACTCGTACGTGGTGCTGCGCCCGAACCGCCTGTCGGCCGTGGGCCAGGTCCTGACCGGCCTGGCGGCGGGCCTGCTTTCGGTGGCTACGGCGGTGCCGTTCACCCTGGCGGCGCAGTACGCGAACGTCTCCCGGCAGGCGCTCGACGACGTGTTCGACACGCCGACCGGCGCCGCGGAGGTCAGGCACGAGGATCCCTGGGCGGGACGCGACCGGGTCAACGTCCTCCTGCTCGGCGGCGACTGGCAGGAGAACCGCAAGGGCGTACGCACCGACAGCATCAACCTCGCCAGCGTGGACGTTCGCACCGGCAACACCGTCCTGTTCGGCCTGCCGCGCAACCTGGAGAATGTGCGTTTCCCGCCCGGCAGCCCGATGCGCAAACGCTTCCCGGACGGGTTCCGGCTGCCCGCCAACCCCGACGGCTCCCGTGAGGACCTGCTCTTCGCCGTGTGGGAGTACGCCGACACCCATCCGGAGATCTTCGGCGGCCGCCGCAACATGGGCCCGGAGACGCTCAAGGCCGCCGTCGGCTACACCCTCGGGCTCGACGTCGACTGGTACGTCCTGGTCAACATATGGGGCTTGGCCCGCATCATCGACGCGCTCGGCGGCCTGACCCTCACCGTCGACCAGGACGTGGTCTTCGGCAAGTACAACGAGGGCCTCGTCAAGGCCGGCACGCGCAGGCTCAAGGGCGCCGACGCGATGTGGTTCGCCCGCTCGCGTACCAACTCCGACGACTACACGCGCATGCGCCGCCAGCGCTGCGTGCTGAGCGCCCTGCTGGACCAGGCCGACCCGGCCACCGTACTGACCAGGTTCACCCAACTCGCCCAGGCCACCAAGGGCATGTTCCGCACCGACATCCCCCGCCCCATGCTCAGGCATCTGGTCCCGGTCGCCGTCAAGGTCAAGGAGGCCAGGGTCACCAGCCTGCAGTTCATCCCCCCGCTGATCCACACCGGCTACCCCGACTGGGCCAAGATCCGCAAACTGACGGCCAAGGCGATCTCGGACTCCAAGCGCACCGCCTCCCCCGCCGCGACGGCCTCCAAGAAACCGGAGAAGGCGTCCGGAGGCAACACCGAGGACACGGGCGGCAAGAGCGCGGACAAGTCACCGTCGGCGGCCATCAACGCAGGCTGCGGCACCACCGCAAACGCCGCCAAGCGGTAGACACCACGGGCCACCAGAAGGACCGCCAACCGGCAGGCACCACGCGCCACCAGAAGGACCGCCAACCGGCAGGCACCACGGTCACCGGAAGGAGACGGCGACGGCACGTCCCCTGCTCACCGGGCTCATCACTCGGTGATCGGCGTCAGGCGATCGGCATAGGCGATCGGCCGCACCGGCGACGGCCTCGCGCGGACGCGAACATCGCGCCGGTCCGCACCATCCCGGGCCTGCCGGCGGCCGACGCCGAGCGACACCTCGGGATCGCCGTGCCCGCGACGTCCGCCTACGCCGCGCCCGTACGCAGAGAATCTGGAACGCTGACAGCGCAAGGCCCTCTCCCGCAGGATCGCCGCCGTCTCTCCCCCGCATGCCATCCGTACGGTGTGGACGGCGCGGTGACGCGCCCCCGCATTGATTTCCGGTAGCACGGCACCCCACGGCTTTTGCCCCCGTGCGGCAGGTGGCGCAGGCTCAGGCCCAGGCAGCGCCCGAGCCACGCGTCAGACCTTGAAGGATTCCTTGGCGAGGCGGCGCACGCGGTCCTCGTCCACGAGGTGGCCGAGGCCCGGCTGGGTGAGGGGGACGGCGACCACGCCGCCCGTGGGGCCGACCGGTGGGTTGACGATCTGGGCGCTGCGCGGGGGCTCGGCGACATCGGCGGGCAGCGTGCAGCCGGGCAGGCTGCCCACGGCGACGGTGGCGGCGCGGGCCAGGCCGGTCCCGCTGCCGCCCGTGGCGCTGATCTCCCATCCGGCGGCGGTGGCGAGGTCGTGCGCGCGGCGGGCCTCGCGCAGCGAGCCGAACCGGGCCGGATGCAGCAGCAGCGCCCGCCCCGCGTTCGTCTCGACGGCTTCGGCGACCTCGGCCACCGAGTGCGCCTCGATGGCGACCAGCGCCGACACTCGCTCCTGCAGTTCCACGTGCGGGGCCAGCTCGGCGAAGGGCCGTTCGATGGTGGCCACGCCGTACGCGTCGAGCGCCGCCAGTTGCTCCACCTCGGTGTAGGCGCCCCGCCCGTCCACGGTGATGACGAGGCCGGGATAGGCCTGCCGTACCGCGCGGACCGGTTCGACGTCCCAGCCCGGGGCGATGTCCAGCGTGACGTGGGCGTATCCGGCGCACACGTGCCGGTTGACCCGGGCCACGGTGCCCTCGGTGGACCGGTCGGCCGCCAGCCGGACCGTGGCGATCAGAGAGGTACGGCTGCCGCCCAGCGCGTGCGACAGCGGCACGCCGTTCATCCGGGCCCACAGGTCCCAGCAGGCCATGTCGGCCGCCGGTCCGCCGGGGATCTCGCCCAGTTCGTCGGGGTGCTCCCAGTCCACGCCGAGCAGCGCGGGCGCGAGCGTCTCCTCCAGCGTGGACCACGTCTTGGCCAGCTCCTGACGCCGTCCGGCACGGTCATGACGCAGACCGGGCTGGACGACCTCGCCCCAGCCGGTCATGCCGCCGTAGTCGGTGAGCCGGACGAGGATGCTCTCCGGACGCCGCCCATAAGGCAGCGTCAACTGGAACACCTCCAGTTCCCGGACACGCGGCATGAATCCCCCTCGTTCAGGTACCTCCCCCCATGGTGCCCGCTCCGCGGCCCTGGTCAAAACGGACGGCGATCGCCGTGCCGGTCAGGGCGATCAGCACGGTCATCCCGAGGGACGCCAGATAGGACGGCTCGCTCCTGCCGAGAGCGGCGAGCAGCGCGCCGGTGACGGCGATCGTGACCACCGAGAAGAGCGATTCACTGATCTGCAGCGAGGAGCTGTTGGCGCCCTGTTCTTCAGGCGGCGACAACTCCAGGATCAGCACCGAAAGTGTGGGATACACCATGCCGATGCCGAGGCCGCTGATCGCCCACGCCACGAAGCACACCAGGACCGGCACCGCGGGGAAGAGGGTCAGCCCGACGAGCGCCGCGCCCACCGCGATCAGCGCCGTGCCCCCGCGCAGGATGAGCAGCCGGTTTCCCGGCCGCCGCCCCTGGATCCACGAGCCGAACGACCAGGCGAGCGCGCTGCCCGTCAGAGCCAGCCCGGCCTGCCAGGGCCGCAGCCCGCGCTCGGTGGTCAGCATCAACGGGACCAGCACCTCGGCCGCGAAGAAGGCTCCCGCGGCCAGCCCGCGCAGCGCGACCACCGTGGGCAGCCCCCGAGCCGCCCGCAACGTCCCGGCGGGAAGCAGCGGGGGAAGCGCCACCCCCAACACCACCAGCCCGGCCAGAAGCAGCCCCGCCCCCAGCCCGCCCTGCCGTCCCAGGCCCTCCTGCAGCAGCCCGCCCCCGTACTGCAGCAACGCGGCCCCAACGGCCGCCGCAACGGCCCACCGCAACTTCCGCCCCAGCGCCCCACCCCTCTTCGGCGCACTCCCGTCGGCCACTCCGTCCCCGGACTGCCCCTCGCCTCCAAACCGCGCCTCGTCTTCGGACCGCGTCTCGCCTTCGGCACCACCCACAGGATCGTGCGCCCCATTCTCCCGAGACACGGCGTCCCCGCCGGGCGCTCCCCCGCCCGCGCCTCCCATCTCACGCAGGCGCGCCGCCTCACCCTCCCCGGACGACCCCCGGCCGGACGGCACATCGCCCCCATACGGCTTCCCGCCCACGGCTCCCGCCTCGTGCAAGGGGGCCGCGTCACCTTTCACAGCAGACCCCCGACCGGACGGCACATCGCCCCCGGACGTCCTCCCGCCCACGGCTGGCCCTACGCCAACGTCCGAACCGTCCTGGGGCGCGTTCTCGTGGCCGGTTGCGGTCACCCTCCCCACGCCGGTCAGGCCGCGCCACAGCAACAGGGCCGCCGGGGCGGCGACGGCCGGCACTCCGAGGAAGACCCACTGCCAGCCCGGTCCGTCGACGAGGAGACCGGTGATGGTGGGGCCCACCATCGACGGCACCACCCAGGCGGCGGCGAGCAGGGAGAACACCTTCGGGTGCATCTCCGGCGGGTACACCCTGCCGACGAGGACGTACAGCGAGACCGTGAACAGGCCGCTGCCGAAGCCCTGCAGCAGCCGTCCGGCGATGAAGACCTCCATGTGCGGGGCCAGTCCCGAGACCGTGAGTCCGATCATGAAGCAGATCACGCCGACCCAGATGGGCGCGTGCGGGCCCGTGACGTCGTTCCACCGTCCCCCGGCGACCATCGCGATCACGCTGGTGGCGAGCGAGCCGCTGAAGGCCAGGGCGTACAGGGACTCGCCACGCAGCGCGGTGGCCACCACCGGCATCGCGGTCGCCACGGCGAGGTACTCGTAGGCCATCAGCAGGATGAGGGCCACCACCCCTATGGTCACGGCCCGGTATCTGGGGGCGAAGGCGCTTGGCGGCCTATCGATCAACAATGAACTCACATTCTCGGACAATACGGTCAAACGCTCTCGTCCCGCACAAGCCCCCCGCCTCCGCATTTGGCCCCTACCACCACCGCCGCTGGCCCTACCGCCACCCCGGCCCTCCGCCATCGCCCGCGAACCTGCCGCGCCGAGTCCAAGCGCTCAAACGCTCATGGCGAACGTTGCGGACATCACGCCGGCGGCCCTCCGCCCGACGCGCGCCGCTAGCGTGCGGACGGGACCCCGAGGTGCTGTTCGGCCCAGACGGCCACGTCGCGCCGCTCGATGGCGGCGGCCATCAACCCCGGAAACGCATCTGGCGTGCAGGCAAAGGCCGGGACCCCCATCGCGGCGAGGGCGGCGGCGTTGTCGTGATCGTAGGAGGGCTGTCCCTCGTCCGACAGCGCCAGCAGCACGATCACCTGTGTTCCGGCGGCCGTCATCGCGGCCACCCGGCGCAGCATCTCCTCACGTACGCCACCCTCGTACAGGTCGCTGATCAGAATGAAGATCGAGTCGTTGGGCCGGGTGATGAGGCCCTGCGCGTACGCGATGGCCCGGTTGATGTCGGTTCCACCGCCGAGTTGGGTGCCGAACAGCACCTCGACCGGATCGTGCAACTCCGGGGTGAGGTCCACCACCGCCGTGTCGAACACCACGAGCGAGGTCTTCAGCGACCGCATCGAGGCGAGCACCGCCCCGAACACCCCGCTGTAGACGACGGACGCGGCCATCGAGGCGCTCTGATCGACGCACAACACCACCTCGCGCTGCACGGCCCGCTGCCGCCGCGCGTAGCCCACCAATCGCTCCGGCACGACCGTGCCCGTCTCGGGCAGATAGTGCCGCAGATTCGCCCGGATCGTACGGTCCCAGTCGATATCGGCGACCCGCTTGGGCCTATGCGTACGCGCCGACCGATCGAGCGCCCCGGTCACCGCCGCGCGAGTCCGCTGCGCCAGCCGCCTCTCCAACTCGGCGACCACCTTCCGCACCACCGCCCGAGCGGACTCGCGCGCCTTCTCCGGCATGACCCGGTTCAGCGACAGCAACGTGCCGACCAGGTGCACGTCGGGCTCGACCGCCTCCAGCATCTCCGGTTCAAGCAGCAGCCGCGTCAAATTGAGCCGCCGCAACGCGTCCTTCTGCATCACCTGCACCACGGTCGAGGGAAAGTACGACCGAATGTCCCCCAGCCACCGCGCCACCCGAGGCGCCGAGGCCCCAAGCCCCGCCCCTCGCTCCTCCTCGTCCCGGTTGTACAAAACCGACAACGCCGCGTCCAGCTGCGCATCCCTGTTCCCCAGGGCACACCCGGTCCCATCGGCGTCACCCCCCAACACCAACCGCCACCTGCGCAACCGCTCTTCCCCTGCCACCGCGCCCCGCCCTTCAGACATCCTCACCGCCGCCGTCCCACCGAATCTCCACACGGCCCACCCAGCAGCCCTCTCGCTCCGCCAGCCCCCGTCACACCGAAACGCCTCACCGCCTGTCGCCCTTCGCCAGGATCCCCAGCACGGTTCGCACGGCCGGTGCCGCTCGCTCCTCGTCGATGTCGTCGTCCTCGAGCCCGGCCGCCACGGCACCGGAGGTGGCCCCGGATCGGGCCGCGACCCGTTCGCCGATGGCGCGGCGTTCCGGGGCGGCGAAAGCGCCGAAGGTGCGGCGCAGGAGCGGGAGGACGTCGGTGAACTCCTGGGGTCCGAGCCCCATGAGCCAGTCGTCGATGAGGCCCAGCAGGGCGGCGTCGTGGACCAGCAGCAGCCCTCCGCCTGACAGGAAGCCCTCCAGCCAGGCGGCGACCCGTGCGGGAGGGTGACCCACCGAGGTGGCCCGGGACATGCGCCGGACGACCTCCGAACCGTCCAGCCGGCCCGCGTCGAGCAGGATGCGTGTCAGCCTCCCGTCGATGAGGCCGTGCAGGTCGGGCCGGCCGGCGATGCCCTCCAGGGTGGTCAGCCACGGCTCCCGGTAGGCGTCGCCGGTGCCGCTTCCGGGTCCCGCCAGCAGCGCGATCGCCGTGTGCACGGCGTCGACGTGGGCCGTCATCTCCCGGGCCGGGTCGTCGTCGAGGCCGATGAGCGCGGGCGACAGCCCGGCCCGGATGCGGGCCAACAGCGAGTCGACGATCGCCCCGAGGCCCGCGGACGGGGTGCCGCGCACGTCGCCGTACCGCCATGCCCTGGCCAGAGCGGGCAGAGCCGCCATCAGATGGGTCACGTCCCCGTCGAGCGCGGCCCCGGCGGAGACCGCCTCCAGCACGCACGGCAACGCCTCCGGAAGGTCGGCCGGGAGGCATCGCTCGGCCAGCTCGGTCAGCTCGGCGAGCGAGGGACGCCTGGAGGCCGCCTCGTCCGGCCGTACCAGCTCCATGATCCGGGCCACGGCCGCCGACGGCACGGTGGTGCCCCACGCACCCGCCGTGATCAGCTCGACGTCGAACTCCGGCCGCCACTCCAGCGTCCACGACTCACGGAAGGTGCCCTTGCCGTATGCGGGCCTCGGCGTGCCCCACGGCACGCCGATGAGGGCGAGACGATGCAGCAGACGGCTGCGTTCCAGGTCGAGCGGCTTGCGCAGGTCCAGATCGACGTCGCGCGGGGTCGCCTCGGCCTTGAGACGGACGCGGCGCTGCTCCTCCCGCAGGTGCCGCTGCAGCGGGACCATCGGCGTGGATTCCGGCACATGCCCCAGCCGCTCGCCGACGACAAGGCGTCGCTGCACCAGCTCCACGGGCAGTTCGTCGCCTTCGCACAGCACCGCCCGCACCGCCTCGGTCACCTCGCTCAGCCCGGCCAGCGGGCGCCCGCGCACGGCGGCGAGCCCCTCGGCGAGCCTCACGCCCTCGATGACGTGCGCCGAGGAGACGGCGAGGCCCTCGTCCCTGAGCACTCGCGCCGCCTCGGCCAGCCACCGCTCGACGGGCCGATCGGGCGCGGCGAACAGGTGGTCGTACCAGCCGGGCGACCGCACTCCGGCCCCGTACCCGCTCCACACACCAAGCCGCCCATAGGTCCACGGAACCCAGGTGATCGCCACCTTCACCTTCCGCATGCCACGCAGCAGCCGCTCATCGGCCGTGGCACCGCCCAGCTCGCGCAACGCGGGCACATGCCAGGCCCCGCAGACCACCGCCACCCGCTCGAACCCGTCCTTCACCGCCCGCCGGATCGTCCTGCGCATGTACGCCTCGCGCCGCGCCTCACGCGGCCCCGGCACATGACCTTCCCGCACGGCCGCCATCGCCTCGGCGATCACCTGGAAGGGCGTGTCACCGCGGTGCTCGACCACGTCCTCCCACCAGCGCTCGGGATCGTCGTACCCGGCGGCCTCGGCAAGCGCCCCCACCGGATCGCGCACCACGTCGATCTCGTCCGCCGCGAACTCGTCAGCGGTCTCACCAGCCCGCTGCCCACCGCTCCCCTGCTCACCGGCCCTCTGCCCACCGGAGCCGTCCGCACAGCCGCCCTCGTCGCCGCCCCCCTGCTCACCGGGCTGCTCACCGGGCTGCTCATTGGGCTGCTCACTGGGCTGCGCAGCGGGCCTCATCTCGCGTGCGCCCTCCTCACCGTCCCCCTGCTTATCGGAGCCCTGCCCGCCCCTTCGCTCGCGGACGCCTTCTTCGCCGTCCCCTTTCTCACCACGCGCCCTCGCGGGATCCCCTTCCGCGCCGGTCGCACGCTTACCCGTCCCTTCGTCGGCGGCGAGCGTGTACGCGGCCGGAAGGTCGCAGAATCTGACCGGCACCCCCGCATCCACGGCCCACCTGATCGCCTGCCATTCGGGCGAGAAGCGGGCAAAAGGCCAGAACGCGGATCGGGATGGGTCCTGCGGCACGTGGGCCAGCAAGGCGACCGGCGGCTCCATCGCCGGATCTCCCGCCAGCGCGACGATCTCGTCCGCCTCGGGCGGCCCCTCGATCAGGACCACATCGGGCCTGAGCCGCTCCAACTCGGCACGTACGGCGCGCGCCGAGCCGGGGCCGTGATGACGCACGCCGAGGACGACGGGCCACCTCACCGCACCGCTCACTGACGCATCCCCTTCTAACCAACGGACAGGTGGGGGCGGAAGCGCCGCCGACACCCCCACCAAGGCAAGGGCAAACCCCCCACACCACTCACCGACCCATCCCCCTCCCGTGAACGGACAAGTACCGACGAAAACCCCGCCGACACACCCGCCGAGACAAGGGCCACGCCACCACTCCGCTCGCTGACACACCCCCTGCGGCCAACGGACAGGTGCAGGCGCAGGCGTCGGCGGTGTTTGCGCCGGGCGCGGGTTGCTACGAGGCCGTTCACCGCACCTCTCCTTCGTGCAGGTGGGACGACCGCGTCAGCGGGATCGGGGCCGCGGATCGGTGGGACGGCGTTGACGGGAAGGGGCGGCGCGGACGTGGGCGGCGGCGCGGGAGCCGGATCCAGGTGAGCGGCTGGTGGCCGTGGTCAGTGGGCATCGCGGCACGCCCGGTAGAAGTCACGCCAGTCGCTGCGCTCGCGTACCACGGTCTCGAGGTACTCCTGCCATACGACGCGATCGGAGACCGGGTCCTGGATCACCGCGCCGGTGATGCCGGCGGCGACGTCGGCGGGGCGCAGGACCCCGTCGCCGAAGTGGGCGGCGAGGGCGAGGCCGCCGGTCACCACCGAGATCGCCTCGGCGGTGCTGAGCGTGCCGCTCGGCGACTTGACCTTGGTGCGCCCGTCGTCGGTGACGCCGGAGCGCAGTTCACGGAAGACGGTGACGACCCGCCGGATTTCCTCAAGCGCGGCCGGGGTCTCGGGCAGTTCCAGGGCCCGGCCGAGCTGCTCGACGCGGCGGGCCACGATGTCGACCTCCTCCTCGGCTGTGGCCGGCACCGGCAGCACGACGGTGTTGAAGCGCCGCCGCAACGCGCTGGACAGCTCGTTGACGCCTCGGTCGCGGTCGTTCGCCGTGGCGATGACGTTGAACCCCTTGGCCGCCTGGACCTCCTCGTTCAGTTCGGGGATCGGGAGCGTCTTCTCCGACAGCACCGTGATGAGGGCGTCCTGAACGTCGGAGGGCATGCGGGTGAGCTCCTCGACCCTGGCCAGCCGCCCCTCGGCCATCGCCCGCATCACCGGGCTGGGCGTGAGCGCCTGGCGCGACGGCCCCTCGGCCAGCAGCCGCGCGTAGTTCCAGCCGTAGCGGATGGCCTCCTCTGTGGTGCCGGCCGTGCCCTGCACCAGCAGGGTCGAGTCGCCGCTGATGGCGGCGGCCAGGTGCTCCGACAGCCAGGTCTTGGCGGTGCCGGGCACACCGAGCAGCAGCAGCGCCCGGTCGGTCGCCAGCGTGGCGACCGCCACCTCCACGATGCGGCGGGGCCCGATGTACTTGGGGGTGATCTGGTCCCCGTCGCCGAGGATGTACGTGGTCACCGCCCAGGGCGACAGCCGCCAGCCGGGAGGCCGAGGCCGGTCGTCCGATTTGGCGAGGATGGCCAGTTCTTCGGCGAACTGATCCTCAGCGTGCGGCCGTAGGACGCTCACCCGTACCTCCTTCGTCTCCGCCCGTCGCACGGGCGAGCTCACGATGCATGTCGAAGCGGAATCTGAGCACCGCCGCGAGGTCGCTGTCGACGTCGCGGGCGTGCTCGTGCAGCGCGGGATCGATGCGCTCTCCCGCCAGGCGGCACAGCTCCCCGGTGTTCCACGGCTGCACGCCCGACGTGTGCCGGATCTTCTCCAGTACGGCCGAGGCCAGCGGACCCGTCCACGGCCCCGGTATGCCACCGAGCAGCATGATCAACTGACCGTCGACGACCGCCCCCCGGATGATCGAGGCGACCTCGCGGGCGCGTTCCTCGGGCGGCAGCACGGCGATCACGTCGGCGACCGGTTCGCGTTGCAGCAGGGCACGTGCCCAGATCCGGTCGCGCTGCAGGACCACGGCGCGCACCAGACCACGGCGCACCTCCCGGCCCCAGTCACCGCCGTCGTCGTCCAGCCACTCGCGGATCCGGTCAGGGGATCCGCCCAGATGGGACTCCCACACGCTCAGCGGCGTACGGGCGATCACCTGCTGAAGCCACCAGGCCCGCTCGCCGGTGCCGCGCGGCGCCCTGGCCCGCACCCCGTCGCGCTCCATCGCCGCGTCGCACTCCTCCGGCGGCTCGATGACCAGCCGGCCGCGCTCCCGGGCCAGGCAGCGTCGCCCGCGTTCGGCCATCCGCTCCCCGAGGCGCGAGCCGGGCAGCCGGGTGAGCAGATCGGCGGCCTGCTGACGCACCTCGCGCCGCCGGTCGTCCAGCGCGGCCTCCAGGAAGGGCTCGTCGTCCGGCGACAGTCCATCGTCGAACACCGCGATGAAGGCCGCCCGATCCTCCGGCGTCTCCTTCGCCCAGCCGCGTGCCAGCAGTTCGCGGGCGGCGGCGGGGTCCGCCGCCCGAAGCCCCGCCAGGTGGGCGCGGCGATCGCCGCCGGTGCCCAGCTCCCACACGTCCGGCCCGAGCCCCGCCGCGTCTCCCGCCGCCTCCTGGAGGAGGTACGACCAGTCCGGATTCAGTCCGGCGAGCCAGCGCCCCCGGGCACCGGTGACCACCCCCAGCCAGGACCGCGCCGACCGATCCTTCGCCCCGTGATCGAGCAGCCGGGGAATGGTCTCCGCGGGAACCCGCAGCCCTCGTGCCGCCGCCGCCTCCAGCCACTCGTGCAGCAGCCGGGATCGCTCCCCGCTGAGAATGCGCGCCAGGCGCTCCCCGGCCGCCGACGGCACCAGCGGCCGATCCTCGCCGGGCGCACTCGGCAACGGCTCGCCCCGGTGAAGCCGCTGCCCCGCACGCCGTCGCACCACCTCCACGGCGGCCTTGCCGAGCAGTCCCGGCACCGGACGCCGATCGGTTCCCACCAAGGCGGCCGACACCAACTCCGCCCAGTCCACACCGCCGTCCGACGAAGCCTCAGCACGTGAGATCACAAGATCACCACCCGTCCGGTCTCCTCGTTCCAGACCGTCAGCGGACGGAATCCGCGCGGAGTCCATTCGGCGCCCACCGTCACCGGACGGCCGCCGGACACCGCGATCAGACGCCACGGCGTGCCCGTCTCCGGGTGCAGCGGCACTCCGGGCGCCGGTGCGTCGGCGGGTTCGCCGCCGGAGAGCAGCAGGTCCCGCCCGGCGCCGGGGACGACGCCGGCCAAGACCACGGGCCAGGACGCCACCCAGGGATCGCCGGCGAGCGCGCGGGCCACCTCGGCGAGGCACTCCTCGCGGGTGGCGCCGGGTGGTGGGCCGTCGCGGACGATCGCGTGGCGGGTCGCCACCAGTGCGCGCAGCGGGGACGCGCCGGGATAGAAGACGAGGTCGGCGTCGATGGTTGTGCCGGTCACCAGGGACGCGTCCAGCGCCTGGCCGGGCCCGGCGAAGGACAGCACCAGCGCGGCCCGGCCGGTCGTCCGGCCGCGCAGCCACACCCGGCGGGCGGTGAGACGGTCCTGTTCCTCGTCGCGGGACCCGATCACATCCCACCGGTCGCGGATTCCCTTCCCTGCCAGGACGTCCTCGCGGAGCACCGTGAACCCCACACGCGACCGGATCGTGTCGCGCAGCGGCCCCTCGCCCGTCTCGCCCCGGTACGCCACGGCCAGCAGATACATCAGGGCGTACTCGCCGAGCAGGTGCTCCGGCCAGTCGTCGGCGCGAAGGACCGCCGGAAGCCGGGCCACCGCGGCGGCGAGCCCCGGGGCCTGCACGTCGATGAGCCTGCGGTGCAGGTCGGCCCACGCGTCCGGCCCGGTACGGCGAGCCTCCGCGATGCCCTGCCGCATCTGGTCCTCAAGCCACCGCTCCAGGTCCGACAGCCCGGCCGCGACCCGCTCCTCCCGCTGCGCGGCGGCACCGGAGACCCGACGCCGCCCGCCCTCAACGGAAGAATCGTCGGAACCATCGTCGGAACTGCCGGATTCGGCGGACCCGGTGGACTTCGCGACTTCGGCGTCCCCCGCAGACCCTGCGGCCTCCGCGGCCCCTGCGGCCCCTGCGGTCTCCGCGGACCCTGCGGACGCGGCGGAAGCCGCCTTGGCCGCCGATCTCGCCGCACGCTCCCGACGCCGCGCCAGCCACTCGCCCGCCCATGCGGGCAGGGAGTCGGTCTCGGGCACCCCGCCCTCCGCCCACAGGAGAAGCAGCCCGAGGGCGTGCTTGCAGGGGAACTTGCGGCTCGGGCAGTCACACCGGAAGCCGGTCTCGGCGAGGTCGACGCACGAACGGTACCGCTTGGCCCCGCTGCCCGCGCACTCGCCGAAAACCATCTCCTCGGTGGCTCCCGCCCCCGACCACTTGGTCGCGACGCCGACGCCCTGCGCCGCCTTACGCGACGAGGCGTCCGGCGCGAGCGCCAGCACCTGATCCCTGCTCCACCGCTCGGTCACGGGCAGGAAGCTAGCGTCCCCCACCGACAATTGGCCGCGCCCGCGGCGCGACCACCCCGCCCGACCGCGCATCGACACCACTCCGCCCTGGTCACGGCCTCGCGCCCACCGCACGCGAGCACGAGGTCCCGCCTCAGGTCACCCGCAACCTGTCCAACCGCAAGATCGCCAAAAGCTCTTCATCTCCCAGAGACGCTCAGCGCCCCGTCTCCACCAACCTGTCCAGGCTGTGCGTGACGAACCAGGCCGCGGCCATGACCCGCCGCCCGGATCTCATCGATCGGCCGAAAGGCCGCGGCATGTCCGGTTCGCCACATATGATCAATACATGCTTTTGATAACCATTACCGACTTTCGTGCTGGTTTGATGGATAGAGCCGTTAAGGCCGTTGATGACGCCGAAGCCCTTGAGGTCGCCGCGCGGGAGTTCACCGGTCCCGAGCCCGTCGTCGCGGTCGCCGACGACGGGGACGGCGAAGGCAGGGCGGTGCGGTTTCTTCGGCGGGATGTCACCGGCGCCTTCGTGGCGGTGCAGCGGCGCCCGTCGGTCGCCGAGGCGCTCGACCTGATGCCGCATCCCGAGGGCGGATGGTTTCGCGAGACCTGGCGCACCGACGCCCGCTTCGAGCCGGACGGGTACGACGGGCCGCGCAACTCGGCCACCGGCATCTACTTCCTGCTGGGCCCGGGCGAGGAGTCGGTCTGGCACTCGGTACGCAGCGACGAGGTGTGGCTGTGGCACCGGGGCGGACCGCTCACGCTGCTGCTGGGCGGCACCGGGGAGGCCCCGGCGGGCGACCCGCAGGTGATCACGCTCGGCCCGGACGTGGAGCACGGCCAGATTCCCCAGGCCCTGATCCCCGCCGGCACCTGGCAGGCCGCCCGTCCGGCCACCGCCGAGGAGGTCCTGGTGAGCTGCGTCGTCTCCCCGGGCTTCGACTTCGCCGACTTCCGCTCCCTTTCATAGAATCTGCTGGCAGAGACGCGGAGGATCGGAAAGATTCCGCCGGTCGGTCGATCAACCCGGAGGTTCATGGTGTCCCGTCAGATCGTTTCCGTCGTCGGCGGCAAGGAGGCCGAGGCGGCAGGCACGCCGTACCGGTCGATCGATCCGGCCCGTATCGACGAGGTCGTGGCCGAGGTGCGGCTCGCGGACGCGGCCGTCTTCGCCGGGGCCTGCCGGACCGCGGCCGAGGCGCAGCGCGAGTGGGCGCGCGTCCCGGCCCCGGTCCGCGGGCGGGTGATCGCCTCGATCGGGCGACTGGTCGAGGCGAACGCCGAGGCGCTGGCCGCGCTGGTCACCCAGGAGATCGGCAAGCCGTACGCCGAGGCGCTCGGCGAGGTGCGGGAGATCATCGACACCTGCGACTTCTTCCTGGGCGAGGGCCGCCGCCTGTACGGCCAGACGGTCCCGTCGGAGATGCCGGACAAGAACCTGTTCACCTTCCGCGTCCCGGTGGGCGTCGCCGCCGTGATCACCGCGGGGAACTTCCCGGTCGCGGTCCCGTCGTGGTACCTGGTGCCCGCGCTGCTGTGCGGCAACGCCGTGGTGTGGAAGCCCGCCGAGTACGCCGCCGCCTCGGCGCACGCCCTCTACCGCCTGTTCGCCGCCGCCGGGCTGCCCGACGGGGTGCTGAACATCGTCTTCGCCGACGGCGGGCAGACGTACGCGGGCCTGGAGACGGCCCTGACCGAGGGCACCGTGCACAAGGTGGGCTTCACCGGCTCAAGCGCCGTCGGCCGGAGCATCGGCGAGCTGTGCGGCCGGCACCTGCAGTCCCCGTGCCTGGAGCTCGGCGGCAAGAACCCCATGGTGATCATGCCGGACGCCGACCTCGACCTCGCCGTCGAGGGCGCCCTGTTCGCCGGATTCGGTACGGCCGGGCAGCGCTGCACCTCTCTCGGCACGGTCATCGTCCACGACTCGGTGCACGAGGAGTTCGTCCGCCGCTTCACCCGCGCGGTGGCCGAGGCGCGCGTCGGCGACCCCCGCGAGGGCGTGCTGTACGGGCCGATGCTCGACCACAAGTTCGCCGAGCGCTTCGAGGAGTACCTGACCTGGGTGCGCCCGCACCACACCGTGGTCACCGGCCCGACCGGCCGGATCACCGCGGCGAACCCGCGCGGCGACTTCACCGGCGAGGGCGGCCTGTACTACCACCCGGTCGTGGTGGACGGCGTGCGCCGCGACGACCGTCTCTTCCTTGAGGAGACCTTCGGCCCGATCGTCGGCGTGACGACCTTCGGCACGCTCGACGAGGCGATCGAGCTGGCGAACCTGCCCGGCTACGGCCTGTCGTCGTCGATCTACACCACCGACCCCCACGCCGCGTTCCGCTTCCGCGAGGGCATGGGGGCCGGAATGGTGAGCGTCAACAACTCCACCTCCGGCGCCGAGGCCCACCTGCCGTTCGGCGGGAACGGCAAGTCGGGCAACGGCAGTCGCCAGTCCGGCATGTGGGTGCTCGACCAGTTCACGCGCTGGCAGGCCCTCAACTGGGACCACTCCGGCCGCCTGCAGAAGGCCCAGATGGACGTAGCCGAGATCGTTCCCGACCTCGGCTACCGTCTCTAGGAGTACCGTCTCTAATTTGCACCGGATCCGCGGGATCCGGCCTCAGTTGTCGTTGCGCCGCCGCCGGGCGGGACACCCGTCCGCCCGGCGGCGTACGGCGGTCATCTGCGGTCGTCGGGACGCTGGCGGCCGTCGTAGCCGAGCAGGCGCATGGCGACCTCCGGATCCATCGCCGCGGCGAGCAGCTGGGCGCGTTCGGCCGCCCTCTCCCTGGACGCCTCCGCCCGCGCACGGGCGGCCTGCTGGTTGCGGATCATGACCCAGGCGATCGCGCCGCCACCGATCACCACGAGCACCCCGACGAGCAGGATGATCAGCAGGCCGGTGGACAGGCCGTCCGGCTGCATGCCGGGCGAGGTGAAGCCGGACCCGTTCATCCCGCTCTGGCCGATGAACGCCGCGCCGAGCAGCGTGAGGGCCACCAGGGCGATGACCGCGGCGAGCACCACCAGCACGCCCCGTCCCGACCGCCGGGAGGAGGTCTCCTCCACCGGGACGTACGGCGGGGGCGGCGAGGCGGCCGACGGCCCGTCCCCGTTCCAGGGCACGAACTCCGGCTGCCCGTTGCGCGCGAGCGGGCCGCCGCCGTTGGTGGCCGGCAGCGCCGGTGTGATCACCGCCGGGACCGGCGCGGAGCTCGGCGGGAGGCTCGGCGGCGGGCTGATCGTGGGGACGCCGTTGTGCGTGGCCCCGGACGTGCCGTCGGCGAGCACGCCCTGCACGACCATGACCGGCGCGGACCCCGACAGGGGGACCGACGACGAGACCGGCGAGGGGGCCGACATCATCGGCCGGGCCACCGGGAGCGGCAGCATCGACTCGCCGTGCTCCAGGTGGGCGCGCAACGCCGCGTCGTGGTACTCCTCGATCTTCGCCTTGAAGGCCGGATCCTTGTAGACGGAGCCGTCGATGATGGTCCCGCGCGTGCCCTCGATCACCGCGGCCACGTCGTCGCCGCTGAGCGTCTTGTAGGTCTCCAGCGCGTGCGCGACCGCGAGCACCTCGGCACGGTTCTCGCGCAGGATCTTCTCCGCCTTCTCCATCAGCCGGTTGAGCGTGATCTCGATGCGCTCGCCGGTGCCGTCGTAGACGCGCTCCTTGTCGTCCTTGCGCAGGTCCTCGGTGGTGAACCCGATGCCGGGGGCGTCGCGCCTGCGCGGGTCGGGCTTGCCCGGCGCGATCTGCAGGCGCTGCAGCGCGGGCAGCGAGGAGAGGCCGGAGCCCATGCCCCAGTGCGTCTCCATCAGCGCCGCCACCGTGGTCGCCGAGTCGAGGTCGCCGGAGACGCCCGAGGAGTTGTCGTCGCCGAAGAACATGCGCTCACCGGCGAGCGACGCCAGCGACACCAGGATGTCGGCCTCGTACGTGGACCGCCACTCGGTGAACTGGTCCTCCACCGGGATGCTCGACACCATGCCGAGGTAGCCGGCGCCCTTCTCGATCGTCGCGATGTCGATCTCGAGGTGGTGCCGCACCCGGTAGGCCATGACCGCGTGGCAGGCCTCGTGCACGGCGGTGGCGTGCCGCTCGCGCTCGACGTACTCCACGCCCTCCGGCGGGCCGAGGCTCTTGAGGTGCTTGGCCCTGATGACGTCCTGCCAGGTGATCACCTCGCGGCCGTCCCGGATCGTCATGATCAGGGCCTCGTTCACCAGGTCCTTGATCTTCGCGCCGGAGTAGTACGGGGTGATCGTGGCGAGCTTGTCCATCTGCTCGTCGGTGAGCTCGTGCTTCACCTTCGCGAAGTAGCCCTGGTAGGTGCGCACCCGCCCGGCCTTGGACGGGTAGCCGACCTTGTAGATGCGGTCGATGCGGCCCGGCCGCAGCAGCGCCTCGTCCAGCGAGTTCGGCATGTTGGTCGCCATCATGACGAGGATGCGGTAGTTCGGCGGCGGCTTGGGCCGCATGCCGAGCATTCTGCGGACGTACCGGTTGACCAGGCCGCGCGGCTTCTTCAGGCCGGACAGCTCGGTGAGCAGCGCCTGCAGCGTGCCGGTGTCGCCGCGCCCGCCGCCCATGCCGCCCATGAAGAAGCGGTTGCGCTTGACCTGGGGCTCCTCGCCGCCGGTCGCGAGCGCGGTCTTCGTCAGCGACCACCGCACCTGCGGGGACAGGTAGCCGAAGCCGTTGCAGCCGTCGGTCGCGAAGGCGGGGGTGCTGCCCAGGCCGACGCCCTGCGGGCCCTGCTGGGCGAGCGTGCCCCGGCTGCCCAGCGAGTCGGCCTCGTCGAAGAAGACGATGACGCCGCCGTACCGGAGGGAGAGCTTGCGCAGCTTCCGGAACAGCGACTTGACCTTCAGGATGCCGATGCCCATGAACATGTTGATGAAGGCGCCGGGATCCACGAAGACGTACGGCTTGCCGGTCTCGCCCGCGACCGCCTCGGCCATCAGGGTCTTGCCGGTGCCGGGCGGGCCCCACAGCAGCAGGCCGCTGGGGACGTAGCCGCCCTTCTCCTCGATCTCGTCCGGCTTCTCCAGGAAGACGATGTTCTCCTTGACGCGCTCGACCACGTGGTCCTGGCCCCACACGTCGGAGAAGCGGGTCTTGATGTCGTCGGGGAAGTAGGTGTCGATGCCGCCGCGCGACAGGAACCAGAACAGGCCGACGAACTGGACGATGACGAAGAAGAACCCGAACGCCAGCTGCAGGCCGTACGGCAGCACCTGCCACACCAGCGACGGCGCGGTGAACAGCGCGGTGAGCGGGTTGGTGTCGAGCACCGCCGCGAGCACGATGGCGATGACCACGATCCAGAAGAGGATCTTGATCCAGCGGGCCAGCCGGAAGCGCGTCCAGTCGCTGAACCGCCGGTGCGACCAGCGCTCGAGCCCGCCGAACACCTTCTTCGTCCAGAAGTAGTGGTATCCGGCGGACCGCTCGCTGATCAGGAAGTGGATCTGGCGCAGGACCTCCAGCCCGAGCAGGATGAAGATCACCATGCCCCAGCGGTCCGTGGCCGTGGCCACGGTGGACTCCGGAATGGTCGTGATGCCCTCGTAGGTGACCATGTGGTTCCACACGAGGATCACGAAGGCGATTCCCAGCCCGATGAAGAACTTCAGCCGGTCCCACGGCGGCAGCTTCTTACGCGTCGCCCGCACCGGGTCGGACGGGCCCGAGCCGGGTGCCCGGAGCCCCTCCGCTTGGGGGGGAGAGATGTTCAACAGGACTCCTTCACGGGGTGTCCGGCTTGATCTTGAAGGATTGCGCGATGAGGTCGATCTGCTTGGACTGGGCCTTGTAGCAGGCGGACGAGCACTGGATGAGCAACACCGACATCCTCGAGCCGTCGCCGGACAGGTAGGCCGTCTGGTTGAAGGTCTGCGTCCCCTTCTCTCCCATCGTCACGTTGAAGACGGTCCGCACGCCCTTGGCGCCGCCCCGCTGGGGCAGCTCCTCATCCTTGATGATCTCCACGCCCGAGGCCGTGGCCTGCTCGCCCACGACCGGGAAGAGCGCGTTGCGCAGGAAGTTGAGGGACGCCTGCTGGCGTTGCTCCTCAGTGAGCGGCCGGACCATGGCCAGCGCGAACGGATCGTTGGTCGGCCCCGAGGACCCGACGAGGTGCTCGATCGACGGCGTCGAGTGCGCGTCGTACGCCACCGTCCAGATGAGGCTCTTGAGCTGCTGTGTCTGCGGAGAGTCCGGATCGCCCAGTATGACCCTATCGAGGGCTTTCTGGTCGACCTTCTGCCACTGTGCGGGCACTTTGAAGTACGCCTGGCCGCTGCTGTCCCGGACGTAGGTGAACTCCGGACCCGCACAGCCGGCGAGCACCACCGTCATGGTGGCGGCAAGCGCGACCGCCACCCCCGACCCTGCCCGCGATCTCTTCATGTGGGCCTTACCTCCACTTTGCGGGGTAACTAGGTGGTTGTGCCCGTTTTTCGAGTATCCCTCTCTCAACGGTAACCGCACAGCCTGGAAATCTTGACCAAATCTTGCCAGTAACTTGGCTCGACTTGTTACACGGAGGGAGGTAAGCGCCATTGTTTAGTTGAACCCTCAAGCCTAGGATGCGTCCGCATGGTAGGCGACCCGGTGTATGCCTGGCATAAGGTCCCCCCGATCAATCTTTCATGATCCGCTCGATCAGGTCCTCCACCTGCTCGTTGAGCCGCGCGCCGCGGGTCCAGCCCGCGTAGTGCGTCAGGAAGAAGACGACCTCGCGAAGCTCGTCGGGAGTGAACCTGCCGGTGCGCACCGCCAGGTCGAGCTGGACCTCCACCATGTCGTCGAGCCCCTGCCCCACCAGGAGGCCGAGCAGCAGCAACCGCCGGTCGCGATCGCTCAGCGCGTCCCGGGACCACACCTCGGCGAAGAGGTCCTCGATCATCTTGCCGAAGGAGCCCTCGCCTCCGGAGGGCTCCCAGCCGGGTTCCCTCCTCATCGTCCGCAAGCCGCGGGCGCGGCGGCGATCGCCGACCCACTCAGCGGCGCTCTCACTCATGAGCCACTCCACTACGTCGGATGGGCGTCCTGAGGGCATGGGCCGGGCCGCCCCGAAGGACGCCCCGGGACCCATCTTTGGGCACTTCCCGCGAGAGTGAAAGGTTCTGCGGTGAAGGGTTCAGACATGTAGCAATACCGCGTGTCGCGAAAGCCGGCCGTAACATGCGACGCCATCGCCGTTAACACCCCGTGATCCGCCCTCTGGTACGGCGGCGGCTCTACGCTTGGCCCATGCCAACCGCACTGATCACCGGCGCCTCCGCGGGCCTGGGCGCCGCCTTCGCCCGCAGGCTGGCCGGGGACGGTTTCACCCTCGTCATCAACGGGCGCGACGCCGGGCGGCTGCGCTCGGCCGCGCAGGAGCTGCACCGGCGGTACGGGGCCACCGTCGAGACGCTGCCGGCCGACCTCGCCGCCGAGGAGGGCATCGCGGCGGTGGAGGAACGGCTGCGCGCCGGGGTTGACCTGCTGGTGAACAACGCCGGGTTCGGCCACCGCGATGTCTATCTGAAGGTGCCCGTCGAGGACGAGCGGCGCATGCTCACCCTGCACTGCGAGGCGGTGCTCCGGCTCACCTCCGCCGCGTTGCCCGGCATGGCCGCACGGCGGCGCGGCGGAGTGATCAACGTCGGGTCGGTCGCCGCGTTCCTGCCCTCGGACACCACGTACGGGCCGTCCAAGGCGTGGGTGGTCGCCTTCAGCCAGACGGCGGCGGGCCAGGTGGCCGGGACGGGGGTGCGGGTGATGGCGTTGTGCCCGGGGTTCACCCACACCGAGTTCCATCAGCGATCCGGTCAGGATATTTCGGGCATTCCCGAATTCATGTGGCTGGACGCGGATCGGGTGGTCGCGACGGCCATGCGCGACTTCGCCCGGGGGCTGCGCGTCAGCGTGCCCGACCCGCGGTACAAGGCGATCGTCGCCCTCGCCCGACTGATCCCGCCCAACCTCGCCGGTCGCCTCGCGGAACTGTTCGCCGACCGGCTGCGCTGAGCCCCGGCGGGGCGGCGCGACCGATCGGCGGATCAGTGCGAGATCAGAGCGGGATCAGCAGGGGATCAGCGGCCGACGTTGGCCTCGTGGCCGATCGCCAGGCCGCTGTCGACGTCGAAGAAGTGCATGTTGTGCGTGTCGACGACGAGCTCGATCTCCTGGCCGGGCCGTACGTGGCTGCGGGCGTTCACGCGGGCGGTCCACAGCGACTTGTCGCCGACCAGCGGCAGCGCCGTCTCCTCGTCGTCACCGGCGTCCTGCGCGGCGACGGTGTCCTTGTGCTCCAGCGGCGGGGCGTCGATGAGGAACAGCACGTTGATCTCGCTGCCCAGCTCCTCGGTGACCTCCGCGCGGACCGGCAGGCGGGCCCAGCCGGTGTGGTCGTGGGCGGCGCTTGAGTCCTCGAAGTCGGAGGGACGGATGCCGAGGACCAGGTTCTTGCCGTAGTACTTGTCGAGGCCGGGCTTCTCGGCGAAGGTCGAGTCCGGCACGGGCAGCTTGAAGCCGGCGAAGTCGACGTGCGCGCCCTCGTCGCCGCGGACCAGCGTGGCCGTGACGAAGTTCATCGACGGGGAGCCCATGAAGCCGGCCACGAACAGGTTGACCGGGTTGTCGAACAGGTTCTGCGGGGTGTCCACCTGCTGCAGGACGCCGTCGCGGAGCACGCAGACCCGGTCGCCGAGGGTCATCGCCTCGACCTGGTCGTGGGTGACGTAGACGGTGGTGACGCCGAGGCGCTCGTGCAGGGTGTTGAGCGAGGCGCGCATCGACACGCGCAGCTTGGCGTCGAGGTTGGACAGCGGCTCGTCCATCAGGAACGCCTGCGGCTCGCGGACGATCGCGCGGCCCATCGCGACGCGCTGACGCTGACCGCCGGAGAGCGCGGCCGGCTTGCGCTTGAGGTACTGCTCCAGGCCCAGCATCTTGGCCGCTTCCTTGACCCGCTGCTGAATCTCCGCCTTGGGCATCTTGCGGAGCTTGAGGCCGAAGGCGAGGTTCTCCTCGACCGTCATGTGCGGGTAGAGGGCGTAGTTCTGGAACACCATCGCGATGTCGCGGTCCTTCGGCGGCAGGTGGTTGACCACCCGGTCGCCGATGACGATCTCGCCGGCGCTGATGTCCTCCAGACCGGCGATCATCCGCAGGGCGGTGGACTTGCCGCACCCGGACGGGCCGACCAGCACCATGAACTCGCCGTCCTTGATCTCAAGGTTGAGGTCGTTCACGGCCTTGACGCCACCGGCGTAGATCTTGTCGACGTGCCTCAGAACAATCGATGCCATGACAGTCCTTTGCGCTCAGGTCGGGCCGGTCGGCGCCCTCTCCTGTTTGGATACGTTTTCATCATGACACACGATTCGTGACTGGAGTGTCAAGAAGTTCGGCGTTTTCATGGGATTACCTGGCCCAGGATGGCTGGTCAAGGCGCGGAAAATCTGGTGGAATCGTTTCCATCATGAGCACGAGTCCACGACGTCGTACGACGATCAAAGATGTCGCCGAGGCCGCGGGGGTGGGGGTCGCCACGGTCTCGCGGGTGTTGTCGGGGACCGGGTCGGCGAGCCCGGAGACCCGGGAGCGGGTGCTGGAGGCGGCGGCGCGGCTGGACTACCGGCCCAGCGCGCTCGGCCGCAACCTGCGCCAGCGGCGGTCGGGCGGCATCGGCCTGCTGGTGCCCGACATCACCGACATGTTCTATGGACGGCTCGCCGACGGCGTGTTCGCCTGCGCCCGGTCGGCGGGCGAGCCGGTGATCGTGGGGGTGACCGGGGACGACCCCGAGCGCGAGGCCGGGCAGATCGGCACGCTGGTCGAGCAGAGCGTGGAGCGGGTTATCGCGGTGCCCGCCGGGGACGGGGAGAGCTGGACCTCGGCGATCCGGGCGGGCCTGACGGTGGTGTTCGCCGACCGCCGCCCGCCGGGCCACGACGCGGTGCCCGCCGTGCTCTCCGACGACCGCACCGGCATGCGCACGGCCCTGGAGTACCTGACCGGCCTCGGGCACCGGCGCATCGCCTTCCTGGCCCGGTACGGCCAGCGGCAACGCGTGCGCGCGTTCACCGAGACGCTCACCTCGCTCGGCGTCCCCGCGGACGAGGAGCTGATCGCCTACGCGCGGGCCAGCCGGGACTCGGCGTACGCGGCGGCGGCCGGCCTGTTCCAGCACCGCCCCGACCTCACCGCGCTGCTGGCGGGGGGCAACATGCTGGGCGAGGCGGCCGTGCTGGCGGCGCGCGAGCTCGATCTGCGGATCCCGCGCGACGTGTCACTGATCATGTTCGACGACGTGCCGTGGGCGGAGCTGTGCTCGCCGCCGCTGACGGTGATCGCCCAGCCCGCGCGGGACATGGGCTATCGCGCGGCGGAACTGGTGCTGCGCGAGGGCCGCCGGGCCCGGGGGGTGCGGGGGGCCACGCTCCCCACCGAGCTGATCGTGCGGGCGAGCTGCTCGCCGCGGCGGCAGCCCACGCCGGGCGGCAGAATCAGGTGAACATCAGGTGAGAACCAGGCGAGAACCAGGCGAGAACTAGGCGAGGACCTTCTCGATCGCCTCGACGACCGCGGGGTCGTCCGGCGTCGTACGGGGGCGGAACCGCGCCACCACTTGGCCCTCGGCGTCGATCAGGAACTTCTCGAAGTTCCACTGGACGTCGCCGGCCTCGCCGTTCGCGTCGGGGAAGGCCGTCAGCTCCCGATAGAGCGGGTGCCGGTCGTCGCCGTTGACGTCGGTCTTCTCCAGCAGCGGGAAGTCCACCCCGTACGTGGTGGAGCAGAACTCCTGAATCTCCTCGGCGGTGCCCGGCTCCTGCCCCATGAACTGGTTGCAGGGCACGCCGACGACCGTGAAGCCGCGCTCGCCGTAGGTCCGCTGGAGCTCCACCAAACCCGCGTACTGCGGCGTGAGTCCGCAGCGTGAGGCCACGTTGACCACGAGCGCGGCCCGCCCGGCGAGCACCTCGGCCAGGGTGGTCGGCTCTCCCGCCAGGGACCGCACGGCGATCTCCGAAAGGTTCAGCAGCATAAATCTCTCCGTTCTGTGACAGCTATAACCAAGTGGCATGAGCCGGGCAGTTATTCCGAAATGTGGTGCAGGTCACTGACCCCTCAGAGAACTCCTGCTAGACAGGTCGCGTCAACCCGCGAAACAAACCAGACGATCACCCCAGAAGCGTACTAAATTTCTGATTCGCGGACGAATGCGGCAGTGTGTCGGCGTTCCCCTGTTCCCCATACGAAAGGGACTCGCCTATGCCGACGCTTCGCCGCACCGGTGCGACGCTGATCGCGACCGCCGCCCTCGTCGGCGGCACGGGCACGGTGGCCGCCGAGGCCGCCCAGGCCACTGAGGCCGCCAAGGCCACCGAAGCCACCGAGGCTTCTGAGGCCGCCAAGGCCACCGCCCCCGCGATCACCACCGCCCGGAAAGCGACCGCCAAGGCAGCGTCGACGGCCGTCTCGGCGGCCGCCCGGCGGAAAACGAGCAAGAAACTCAGCAGAAAGGCCAGGAACAAGTCGATCGCCCGTCCGATGGTGCGCGCCCGCGGCTGGTCCTCCGACCAGTACGCCTGCCTGGTGAGGCTGTGGAACCGCGAGAGCGACTGGAACCACTTCGCGCGCAACCCCGGTTCGGGCGCCTACGGAATCCCCCAGGCCCTCCCGGCGGGAAAGATGGCCGGCGCGGGACGCGACTGGCGAACCAACCCGAAAACACAGATCAAGTGGGGCCTTCGGTACATCAAGGGCCGGTACGGCACGCCGTGCGCCGCCTGGGCCCACTCCAGGTCACGGGGCTGGTACTGATCCAAACCCCATGGACGGGCAATCTCTGGCACCGTCCGAGGTCAGCCCCATTCCGAGCCGGTTAACCGCGTTCCCCTGAGACGGGACACCCCTCGCACCGGTTTGGCAAACACCTCTCCGCACCGGGTCGCAGGTCATCGGCTGCGACGGATTCGCGTACTACAAACCGCCATAGGACCCGTCGCGGTGCCTACCGGAGCATCCCATCGCGGGATGTATCAGGACCGGTCGGCCACGCGGACGGCCGGCGTCCGCCCCACGGGCGAGCGGTCGAACGACGGGCACGCAAGCGCATCGCGGAACCGGCATCACCACGGTCACGTGACGCGCTCCCGCGCGCCCGCCTTCCGCACGCGGCCCGAGGAGAGGATCAACATGGACAGCAAGCGCACGTTGCGCAGAACCGTTGTGACCGTGGCGACCACCGCCCTGCTGACCGGCGGCGCGGCCATCGCGGCCCACGCCGACGGAAAGCCGCCGCTCGGCCCGCAGGCCGCCGGTTCGGAATCGCCGCGCGATTCCGAACCGGCGGGACATCCGGAATCCCGGCCCGGCGCGAAGGGGGGATCGGAGCACTCCGCGGAGGCGTCCTCCGACCCGAGCGCCGAACCGGGCGCCGACCCGAATTCCGATCGCAGACCGGAGAGCGGGCCCAGGCCCGGCCTGAACACGACCGGCACCGACATCGGCGCGGACTTCACACCGGATCGCCTGACCGAGACGGAGACCCTGCCGGCCCTCACACCGAAGCGCGACCCAGGGCACACTCTCCAGCCCGCACACGTGCACGAGGGCGTGTGGACGACCCGCGCCAAGCCGAGGAACGCGGCCCTGCAACGGGCCAGGCGCATGCTGCGCGCCTCGGCGCAGCGCGGCGGGAACATCGCGGTCAAGACCTTCGCGTTCCACATGGTCACCCGCCGCTCCTGGTCCCGGGCGCAGTTCCAATGCCTGGACCACCTGTGGACAAGGGAGAGCAACTGGAACCACCGAGCGACAAACCGCTCCTCGGGCGCCTACGGCATTCCGCAGGCGCTGCCCGCCTCCAAGATGAGCGTCTCCGGCCACGACTGGCGGGTCAACCCGAAGACGCAGATCAAGTGGGGGCTGCGCTACATCAGAAGCCGGTACGGCACGCCCTGCGCGGCCTGGGCCCACTTCCGCGCACGCGGCTGGTACTGAGCCGGGGAAACCGCGGGGGGCGCTCAGGGGAAGGGGCACCGCTCGCGGACGGCACCGACCGCACGGAAGGCCACAAAGGCACGCCGACCACACAGGGACGCGGGACACATACGGCACGCGGCCACAAAGCGACAGTCGGGGCGCAGGCGGCACGACGCCCGCCGACAGGCGCATACCGGCAGGCGGGGCACGCGCCACACGAGGCACGGGCGGCGCGGGCGGCCGGGTCACGGGACGGCTCCGGAACCGGATGATCTCCGGTACCGGAGCCGACTTCACACCCGGCCTGTCCGTGCGTTGACTGCCTTACCCACATGGAGACGCCCAGCGCTTCGCCGCCGAGGAGGCCGAGCGCGCCGAGGAGATCGCCGAGACGATCGCGCAGGGCTCGCAGGACTGACCCGGCGCTCACCTCCCGCGCGTCCGGGGGGACGCGCCCTGCGGGCGGGGTGCGCCGCACGGCGTTCATCGCCGCCCTGCGGCGGCCCGACCGGCTCTCCCACGACGGCCGGGCCGACCCACCGATACTCAGGTCAGGTGGACGACCACGGCGAAGCTGCCTCCGGCCACCGCCATCACGCCCAGCCACGCGAGCACCGCGTCGGCCTGGCCGTCCAGCGGCCTGTTCGCGTGCAGGGCCTGCTGCACCTTGCGGAAGCGCACCCCCGTGCGGGCGAGCAGTACGCCCCCGCACAGCGCGGCGAGCGCGAACATCACCACGGCGAACCCGTGGATGTCGACGCCCAGCGCGATCTTCGTTGCGCCCAGTCCGCCCACCGCGAGCGTCGCCGCCGTACGCGCCCAGGCGAGCCGGGTGCGCTCGCTCTGCAGTCCCTCGTCCCACACTCGTTCGGGGGGCACCCTTTCGGGGGGCGTTCCTTCGGAGGTCACGGCGTCAGCAGGATGAAGACGAGCGCGAGCACGGCGACGGCGGCCACGCCGTACCCGAGCAGCGGGGCGATGGCCGGTGCGGGAAGGGGCCTGCCGCCGCGCAGCGCCCGCTGTACGCGTCGCCACCGTGGATAGGCCAGACCGGCGGCCAGCGCCGCCAGCAGGACCAGCACGACGGCGAGCAGCGTGCGCATCCACGGCTCGAACACCCGCCCCGGCAGGGCGGCCATCGCCACCCCGGCCGCGCTCAGCGCCAGCGACGTGCTGAGCCAGGTGAGGAACGTGCGTTCGTTGGCCAGGGTGAACCGGGGGTCGGGCTCGCTGTCGGACCGCCCGTGAGCACCCCCCGAGCCGCGCGGGGCATCGTCCGACACACCGTGCGAAGAGCTCATGTGACCAGCGTAATCACCGATTTTCCCGCCCTGGTGGAAGGGAATGCGCGCAGCCGGGCACGGCCGCGTCAGGTGCACTCGCGGGCGATCTTCTCCGCGGCGGCGGCCCCGTCGGTGGCGGCCTTCTGCGCCGCGTCGACCGCGTCGTTGACGTCTTTGACGTTGAGCCCCTCCAGGCTCTTCGACAGATCGTCCAGCGCCTCGTTGAGGGTGGTGTTGCCCGCCTTGTCGGCCGCGTCGCTCAGCCGCGCCGCGCCGTCGTTGAGCGCCTTCTCCATCGCGGCGGGATCGTTCGCCAGAGACCCGATCTTCGCGACCGTGTCAGCGACGATCTTCGAGCTTTCCAGGCACGCCTGGGCCTTGTCCACCGTGCTGCACCCCGCGATCGTCACTGCGAGGACGGCCGCGGCGGTGAGGGAGAGGAGTCGCATGGCTCGAACCTACATCGCCCCCCGCCCCCACCGCGTACGGCGCGGCCTGCCGTAGACGCCACATCCGCGAAACACCCGCCGGGCACCCGCGAGCCGTCGCCGGACCCGCGCACGCCGCGCTCCGCGGCCATCCCGCCCCGGGACCCCGCGGCGCCGGTCACCGCCGTGAAACGCCCGGCTCCCGGCCCGCGGGGAACGGTCAGAGCTTCTCGTAGCAGGGCCCGTCGAAGGTGTACGCCTGCGCCGTCGGCCCGGTGAACAGGTTCTTGACCACCGTGATCCCGGTCGGCGCCGACTCGTCCACCTTGCCGATCACCGTCTGCCGGAACGTGGCGGCGTTGGGGTCGCCGCTGTAGTTGCCGGCCTCGGGCGGCAGCATGCCCTCGTAGTCCACGGTGGACAGCGACTTTACCGCCGCGAGCAGCCCCTTGCGGCTGATGTCGCCGCCGGCGACCATCTTCTCCAGCGCGGCCTTCATCGGGTACGCCCAGCTCCACCCGGAGGTGTAGCCGTCGTTGGGAGCGGACACGTTGCCCAGCGCCTCGCGCATCGCCTTGTGCCCCGGGGTGTCGGCGCCCCACGGCAACCCAGGCGACGACTGTTCATAATGCGCCTTCAGCGCCTCGGCGGCGGGGCTCTTCAGGAGGGCGGGGTTCCAGGTGGGCCCGGTGCCGATGAACCGTCCCTTGTAGCCGCCCGCGACCGCCTGCCCGACGATCGCCGCCAGGTCGGCCGGGCCGGTGGTCACGATGACCAGGTCCGGCTTGTTCTTGGTGATCTCGGCGATGGCGCGGCCCTGCTCGGTGGCCCCCGAGGGGGTCTCCACGGCGGTGAACTTCAGGCCGTGTTTCTCGGCGGCGAACTTGGCGCCCGCCGCCGCGTCGGCCCCGTAGTCGCCGGCGTAGTAAACCGCCATGACCGACTTGGGGTTGTACGCCTCCATCGCGTAGTCGATGGAGTTCATCGACTCGACGCAGTAGTTGGAGCCGGACTCGATGATGACGTCCTCGAACTCCCAGGCCGAGGTCCAGGACGCGGGCGCGGCCACGATGCCGTTCGTCCTGAGGTCGTCGATGATCGCGGCGGTGGTGGGCGAGCCGAGGGTCTGGGAGAGGGCGAGCACGTGGTCCTTGATCTCGTTGTAGACCTGGCGGTGCACCTCGGGGTTGTATTTATTGTCGCGGACGTACGCCTGCACGTCGACCTCGTACTTGCCGCCGATGCCGCCCGCCTTGTTGACCCGGTCCCAGAACGCCTTCTGCGCCTGGGTGATCGGCACGGCCAGGGCGGCGAACGGCCCGGCGGTGAGGTCGGAGATCGTGCCGAGGTAGATGCACCCCTTGTTCTTGTCCACCGCGATGGGACACGGCTCGCGCGTCACCCCCGTGGTCACCGCGCCCTCGCTGCCCTCGTCGTCCCCCCGGATGACGCCGCACGCGGACAGGAGGGCCACCAGGACGACGGGTACGAGCAGGTGGCTCCTCTTCATCGAGTCCCTCCAGATTTCTGCCGGTTTCGGGGATCAGTACGAGAAGGGCCAGCTCTTCCAGTAGTTGCGCACGCGCACCCAGATGCCGAACAGGCCCCGTGGCTCGAAGACCATGAACAGCACGATCAGCAGGCCGTACAGGACGGCCTCGACCTGGAAGACGTTGGGATAGGTGGTGGTGTCGGCGCTGATGAACGGCACCAGCGCGGGCAGTTCCCGGGTGAAGCGGGGCAGCAGCGTGATGAACAGCGCGCCCGCGATCGACCCGGAGATCGTCGCCGCGCCGCCGATCAGCACCATCGCGATGTACTGCACCGACATCAGCAAATCGAACGAGGTCGGGTCGAAGAACCCGCTGACGGTGTAGAGCAGCGCCCCGGCGCACCCGGCGTAGAACGACGAGATGGCGAAGGCGAGCAGCTTGTAGCGGGTGAGCGGCACGCCGATCACCCCGGCGGCGATGTCGCGGTCGCGCACCGCGGCGAACGCCCGGCCGACCCGGGAGCGGGCGAGGTTGCGCGCGGCGACCGCGAAGACGATCAGCAGCACGAGCATGAGCAGGTAGAGGAGCTGCTCGCGGGTGCCGAGCGGCCCGTCCTGGTCCAGGCGCAGGCCGAACAGCTCGGGTGCGGCGGCGGGGCGGCCGACGCCGGGGCCGCCGGTGAGGTCGTCCCACTCCTTGAAGACGTGCTGGCCGAGGAAGACCAGCCCGAGGGTGACCACCGCCAGGTAGAGCCCGCGCAGCCGGATCGCGAGCGGCGCCACCGCCACCCCGGCGATCATGGCGACGAGCCCGGCGGCGGGCAGCCAGATCAGGATGTTCGTGACGCCGAGCCCGAGCACCCGCCCGTCCGGGTCGCCGGACAGCGCCGCCCCGGTGTACGCGCCGATGGCCAGGAAGAACGCGTACCCCAGGTTGATCTGCCCGGCGTAGCCGCTGACGAGGTTGAGGCCGATCGCGCCGATCGCCGCGATCAGCGCGGTGGCGAGCAGCGCCAGCGTCTCGTCCACCAGGACCTGCGACAGCAGCAGCGCGACCACGATCAGCGCGGCCGTCCACGCCTTCTTGGCGCGGGTGTCGAGCAGCGCCATGTCCTGGGCGTAGGAGGTGTAGAGCAGCGGCCGCCCGCGCGGCCGCCGCGCCGCCCCGGCCCGCGCGGGCGCGGGGGCGGGCGGGGCCGTGGGGTCGGCCCGGTGGTCGATGTCCGTCATACGCGCTCCACCTCCCGGGTGCCGAAGAACCCGTACGGCCGCACCAGCAGCACGACCAGCATGACCACGTACGGTGAGACGACCGCGAAGTTCTGCCCCAGCCACGGCGCGAGATCGCCCTGGTAGGACTGGACCAGCGACTCGACGACGCCGATGACGAGCCCGCCGACGACCGCGCCGCCGAGCGAGTCGAGCCCGCCGACGATGATCGCGGGCAGCGCCTTGAGCGCGATGATCCAGGTGAGCTGGTCGACGCCCTGCCCGGTGCCGACGAACGTGCCGGCGATCGCGGCGAGCCCGCCGGCGATCGCCCACGACATGGCGAACACGGCGCCGACCGAGACGCCCATGCCCAGCGCGGTCTCCTGGTCGTAGGCGGCGGCGCGCATGGCCAGGCCGTACCGGGTGTAACGGAAGAAGGCGAACAGCAGCGCGACGAGCAGCGCGGCGGCGACGAGCATCGCGATCCAGCGCTGCTGGACGGCGAGCGGGCCGATGGTGACGAGGGAGAAGCCCCACGGGTCGCCCATCTGCCGCACGTCCTCGCCGATGAACGCGTTGACGACGACCCGGATGACCACGTCGATGCCGAGCGTGATGATCGCCACGACGAACACCGGGCGGCCCACCATCGGCCGGATCGCGACGCGTTCGACGCCGAGCGCGACCAGCGCGATGAGCAGCGCGGACGCGGCCAGGGCGGGGAAGAAGCCGACGGCCTCGCTCAGGTAGCTGACCGCGACCGCTCCCCCGATCATGAACGCGGGCTGGGCGAAGCTGACCACGCTCGTGGCCTTGTAGATGATCACAAAGCCGAGCGCGAGCAGCGCGTAGACCGAGCCGTTGCCCAGCCCGCGAATCAGCGACTCAAGTAATTGACTCAAGTAATTCCATCATTTCTCGGGCGTCGACCCGCACCAGGGTTTGGGCGCCTTCGGGGGCTCCAGCCAGTCGAGCCAGCGGTCAAGCGCCCCGGAGAGCGGGTCACGCGAGCCCTTGCCGCGACGCTTGCCCGAACGCCCGCCGAGCAGCCCGCGAAGGAGGGCGTCCTCGGGACGACCCGGCTCCTGCTGATTCCCGATCATTTGTACATCCCTTCGACGAGACCTTCGAAAAGGTTGGCGATGGCGCGGCGTTTGATCTTCTGGGTGGCGGTGAGCTCGCCGTCCTCGTGATCGAGTTCCTTGGGCAGGAACGCGAACCTCTTGATCTGCTCGACCCGGGCGAAGCGCTCGTTGACCTCGTTGACGATGCCCTGCACGAGCTCCCGCACCTCGGGCTTCTCGGACAGATCGCGATATGTCGTGTACGGCAGGCCACGCCTCCGCGCCCACACCCCCACGGTATCCAGCTCGATGCCGATGAGCGCGGTGAGATAGGGCCGGCGATCGCCGATGACGATCGCCTCCTTGATGTACGGCGAGGCCTTCAGCGCGTTCTCGATCTCGCTCGGCGCGATGTTCTTCCCGCCCGCCGTGATGACGATGTCCTTCATCCGGTCGGTGATCTTGAGGAAGCGGCCGGGCGAGCCGTCCGGGCGGGGCGGCCCGTCCACCCACTCCCCGACGTCGCCGGTGTGCAGCCAGCCGTCCTCGTCGAGCACGTCGGCGGTGGCCCGCGCGTCCCGCCAGTACCCGGCGAACGTGCCCGGATGCCGGGTGAGGATCTCCCCGGTTCCGGGGTCGATCCGCAGCTCGACCCCGTCGTGCGACTCGCCGACCGTGCCGAGCATCACCCGGCCGGGCCGGTTGCCGGTGGCGACGGCCGTGTTCTCGGTCATGCCGTACAGCTCGTGCATGGGCACGCCGATCCCCATGAAGAACTTCAGCACGTCGGGCGCGATCGGCGCGGCCCCGGAGGCGGCGTACCGCACCCGCCGCATGCCGAGCCGCTCGCGCAGCGCCCGGTAGCAGAACACCCAGCCCACGGCGTACACCAGCCGGGTCCAGGGGGTGTGCCGCCCGTGCCCGCGCACGAGCGCGTCGCCGACCCGGTCGGCCACCCGCAGCCAGAACCGGGTGATCGCCCGCTTCACCGGCGAGGCCGACTCCAGCCGGATGTTCACCCCGGCGAGCACCTTCTCCCAGATGCGCGGCACGCCGAACAGGATCGTGGGCTGCACCTCGCGCAGGTTCGCCTGCACGGTCTCGATCGACTCGGCGAAGTTCGTCTGCACGCCGGCGGCGGAGTTGAACCAGACGGTGAACGCCCGCTCGGCCACGTGGCACAGCGGCAGGTACGACAGCGCCAGGTCCCGCTCCGACGGCGGCGGCGAGGTGAAGCCGCCGCCGACCACCAGCGTGCGCACGGCGAACTCGACGTTGGCGACGGTGAGCATCGCCCCCTTGGGCGGCCCGGTGGTGCCCGAGGTGTACACCAGCGCCATCACGTCGCCGGGCTCGGTCTCGGCCATGCGCCGGGCGACCGCGTCCGGGTGCCGCTCGCGGTGCTCCGCGCCGAGGGCGAGGAAGTCGGGCCAGTGCAGCAGCTTGGGATGGTCGTAGCGCCCCTTGATCCCGCGCGGCTCGATGTAGACGATGCGCTCCAGGTCGGGGCATTCGTCCAGTACGGCCAGCGCCTTGTCGACCTGCTCCTGGTCCTCGGCGATCAGGATGCGGCTCCCCGAATGGGACAGCAGGTAGGCCACCTCGGCGGGCGGGTTGGTGGGGTAGAGGCCGACCGTCACCCCGCGCACCGCGACGATGCCGAGGTCGGAGTAGAGCCACTCGCGCCGGTTCTCCGCGTGGATCGCCACCCGGTCCCCCGGCTCGACGCCGAGGGCGAGCAGGGCGTGCCCGACCAGGAGCACCTTGTCCCAGTACTCGGCCCAGGTGACCTCCTGCCAGATGCCGTACTCCTTCTCCCGCATCGCGACCCGGTGCGGGGCGGCCCGGGCCCGGTCCCTGACCCGGGTGACGATCGTGGTCGTGGCGACGGCGGCGGTGACGGTCATCGCGCCTCCTCGGTCTGGTCGCTCTCCCCCAGGTACGCCTTGATCACCGCGGGGTCGTGCTGCACCCGCTCGGGCGTGCCGAGCGCGACCATGCGGCCGAAGTCGAGCACCATGACGCGGTCGGCCAGGTCCATCACCAGGCCCATGTCGTGTTCGACCAGCACGATCGGGATGCCGAGCTCGGCGGAGACGTCGAGGACGAAGCGCGCCATGTCCTCGGTCTCCTCCAGGTTCATGCCGGCCACCGGCTCGTCGAGCAGCAGCAGCCGCGGCTCCATCGCCAGGGCGCGGCCCAGCTCGACCCGCTTCTGGATCCCGTACGGCAGCAGCCGCACCGGGTGGCGGCGCCACGCCTCCAGCTCCAGGAAGTCGATGATGTCCTCGACCTTGGCCCGGGCGGCGAGCTCCTCCCGGCGGGCGCGGCCGAACCAGGCCACCGCGGACAGCGCGCCGTACCGGAAATGGTGGTGGCGGCCGAGCATGAGGTTGTCGAGCACGGTGAGGTTGTGGAACAGCTCGACGTTCTGGAAGGTCCGGGCCAGGCCCATGGCGGCGATCTGGTGGGGGCGCTTGGCGAGGATGTCCTCGCCGAGGAAGGTGACCCTGCCGCGCTGCGGCCGGTACACGCCGGACAGCACGTTGAAAATGGAGGTCTTGCCGGCGCCGTTGGGGCCGATGACGGCGAACAGCTCGCGCGGGCCGACCTCGAAGCTCACGCCGTCGATCGCGCGCACGCCCTCGAACGACAGCCCGACGTCCTCGACGATCAGGACCGGCTCGTCCCCGGCCGCCTCCGGGGTCCGCGGGATCCGCGGGATCCGCGTGGCCTCGGCCGTCACGACAGCCACCTCTTCCGCCGCTTGTAGTGTTTGACATCGCGGAACGACTTGACCGCGCCCTCGGCGCCGAGGCCGAGGTAGAACTCCTTGATGTCCTCGTCGGCGAGCAGCTCGGCCGCCGGACGGTCCATCACGATCTTTCCGGTCTCCATCACGTACCCGTGCTCGGCGATCGACAGCGCCATGCGGGCGTTCTGCTCGACCAGCAGCACGGTGACGCCCTGCTTGTTGATCTCCACGACGAGGTCGCGGATCTGCCGCACCAGGGCGGGCGCGAGGCCCAGGCTCGGCTCGTCGAGCAGCAGGTACCGCGGCCCGGCCATCAGCGCCCGGCCGAGCGCGAGCATCTGCTGCTCGCCGCCGGACAGGTAGCCCGCCACGCTCTCGCGCCGCTCGGCGAGCACCGGGAACAGGGTGAGGACGCGATCGAGGTTCTCGGCCAGGCGGCGGGGGGCGGTGTGCGCCCCGACGCGCAGGTTCTCCTCCACGGTGAGCTCGGCGAAGATGCGCCGCCCCTCGAAGACCTGGCTGATCCCCCGCTCGACGAGCCGCGCCGGGCTCAGCTCGTGCACCGGCTCGCCGTCGAGGGTGACCGACCCCTTGGTGATCTCGCCGTCGTGCACGTCGAGCAGCCCGGACAGCGCCCGCAGCAGCGTGGTCTTGCCCGCCCCGTTCGCGCCGAGGAGCGCCACGACGGATCCGGCCGGCACCTTCAGGCTCACGCCGCGCAGCACCAGCATCACATCGTCGTAGACGACCTCCAGGTTCCGGACTTCGAGCATCGCCACCGCCAGAGTGTGATGTCAGTCACTCCCGATGTACGCCAGCGTCCACGCTCACAACCAATGGATCAAGACGGTGCGCGGCATGGTCACCAAATCGCCACATGACTGTCCGTAATAAGATCGGTGAAAAGGGGGGCGAACATGGCTCAATGCGAACACCTGTTGGACACGACCGAGGCTCCGCCGAGCGGCGCGGAAGGCTGCGAGGAATGCCTCAAGCTGGGCGGAAGATGGGTTCACCTGCGTAAATGCACGGCATGCGGGCACATCGGATGCTGTGACTCCTCGCCGGGCCGCCACGCGACCGCGCACTTCCACGAGACCGCGCATCCGGTGATTCGGTCGTTCCAGCCCGGCGAGAGCTGGCGCTGGTGCTACGTCCACGAGACGACCGGCTGAACCGTTCACCGCGGGGCGGCCCCGCGGCGGGCGCCGCCGTCGGCCGCCCGACACCGCAACGTCGTTTAGCGGCGCCCCCGTGCCGCGCGGGGTTAACCTGAGCGTGGTGCGATCCTGGCGCTGCTCGGCCCGAACGGGGCCGAAAGACCAGGGCACGCATCCCGTCCACCCTGCCGCACCCCGACGCCGACACCGGTTCCTGCCGTACATCGGCGGCGCCTTCGCGCCCACGAGACGATGCCGGCGGCCCGCCGGGTGATCGCCGAGCACCACGGCCTACCGGTTCAGGCGGCCTACCGGTTCAGGCGGCGCTCCCGGTGAGGCGGCGCAGCGCGGCCAGCACCTTGGCCCGGTCGGTGGTGGTCCAGAACGGAGGCAGCGAGTCGCGCAGGTAGCTCCCGTACCGGGCGGTGACGAGCCGGGGGTCGAGTACGGCGACCACGCCGCGGTCGGCGGTGGAGCGCAGCAGCCGCCCGGCGCCCTGGGCGAGCAGCAGGGCGGCGTGGTTGGCCGCGACGGTCATGAAGCCGTTGCCGCCTTTGGCGGCGACGTGGCGCTGGCGGGCCGAGGCGAGCGGGTCGTCCGGGCGGGGGAAGGGGATGCGGTCGATGATCACCAGGGACAGCGAGGGGCCCGGGACGTCGACGCCCTGCCACAGCGACAGCGTGCCGAACAGGCAGGTGGCCGGGTCCTCGGCGAACTGCTTGACCAGCAGGCCGGTGGAGTCGTCGCCCTGGCACAGCAGCGGGACGTCCAGGCGCTCGCGCAGCGCCTCGGTGGCCTGGCGGGCGGCGCGCATCGAGGAGAACAGGCCGAGCGTACGACCGCCGGCCGCGTCGATCAGCTCCACCAGCTCGTCCAGGTAGACGTCGGGGAGGCCGTCGCGGCCCGGCTGGGGCAGGTGCTTGGCCACGTACAGGATGCCCGAGCGGCCGTGATCGAACGGGGAGCCGACATCGAGGGCCGACCAGCCCTCCTCGCCGAGACCCCACCGGGCGGCCATGCCGTCGAAGGTGCCGCCGAGGGCGAGCGTCGCCGAGGTGAGGATCACCGTGCGCGAGCCGAACAGCTTCTCGCGCAGCATGCCGGCCACGGTGAGCGGCGCCACCCACAGCGTGGGCGGCCTGCGGTCGCCGGCCGCCTCCAACCACACCACCTCGGCCCGGTCCACCTCGTTCTCCATGTCGAACGCGTCGAGCATGCGCTGGGCGGTGTCGTGCACGTCGTCCAGGGCGGTGAAGGCGGCCTTGCGCAGGCCCGCGTTCTCCGGCGGCTCGTCGTCACGGGCGCGCTCGGTGCGGGGGCCGAGCGCGGTCAGGCAGGCGAAGGCGGCGTCGCGGACGACGCCGAGGGTCGTGCCGAGCACCGGGGGCAGGGCGTCGACACGGCCGGGGGGCGCGGCGGCGAGCAGCGCCTTGAGGTCCTCGCCCGCCTCCTGCAGGCGGTCGCACACCGCCTGCTCGATCAGCCGGGCGCAGCGCCGTACCGCGGAGAAGACGCTCGACTCCGACAGCTCGCCGGTCACCACCGAGGTGACGCGGTCGGCGAGCTCGTGCGCCTCGTCGACGACGACCACGTCGTGCTCGGGCAGGATCGCCATGTCCTCCATGGCGTCGATGGCGAGCAGCGCGTGGTTGGTGACGACCACGTCCACGTCGGCGGCGAGCTCGCGGGCGCGTTCGGCGAAACATTCAGCGCCGTACGGGCAGCGCTGGGCGCCCAGGCACTCGCGGGCGCTGACCGAGAACTGCCGCCACGCCTGCTCGTTCACGCCCGGCACGAGCTCGTCGCGGTCGCCGGTCTCGGTGGTCTCGGCCCACTCCTGGACGCGCTGGACCATGCGGCCGGTGGCGCTCACCGTGCGCGGGTCGAACAGCTCGTCCGGCTCGTCCTCCGGCATCTCGGACGAGAGTTTGTAGCGGCACAGGTAGTTGCGGCGGCCCTTGAGGATGGCGAACCGGGGCTCGTGCGGCAGGCGGTCCGCCAGCGCCTCGGCGAGGCGGGGCAGGTCGCGGTCGACGAGCTGGCGCTGCAGGGCGATCGTCGCGGTGGAGACGACCACGGGGGTGCCGGTGGCGACCGCGTGCCTGATCGCCGGGACGAGGTAGGCCAGGGACTTGCCGGTGCCGGTGCCGGCCTGCACGGCCAGGTGCTCCTCGGTCTCGATCGCGTGCCGTACGGCCTGGGCCATCTTCACCTGGCCGGGACGCTCGGCGCCGCCCAGCGCCGCCACCGCCTCGCTCAGCAGCTCCTCGACGGCCGGAAGATCGTCGCCATCCCGCCGGTCGTCGCGGTCATCGCCGTCTTCGCCCTCGTCGTGGCTTTCGTCGTACTCGTCGCCCCAGTCGCTGCCAGAATGTAGCTCGGCGTCGCGCTCCGGGGCGGTCTCCGGCTCGGCCGCGGGACCGGGGCCGGAGTCGAGGCCGGGTGAGGGCCACGGCGAATGCTCAGGTGAGGACGCGGGCGGAAGAAGGTCGGGCACGACAGTCAACCGTACCCCGGTCGCGGCGCGCCGAAGCCGCATATCCTCTTCCTGAGAAGACGCTCTCCGACTTCTCCGGCGGATGGAGGGTCGCTCACGGTAAGGTTTTGACCGTCTAGTGGACGAATAAAGGCTGGTAATAGCACTATGAGTGCCATGTCGGAAGTTGTCCCACTACCCTCCTTCGGCGAGGTCTTCTTCGACGCCCGCGGCCAGGAGCGCGTGCTCCGGGTCACATGGCACGAGGGCACCCTCGTCCTCAGCCTCTGGCGGGGGGAGATGTGCACCGCCAGCTTCCGCATGCCGTTCCAGGACGTCGAGCGCCTCCTGGACACGCTGGAGGAGGGTTTCGCCGAGGCCGGCGGGCAGGTCGCCGAGGGGGCGGAGCACCCCGAGGAGGCGCCCCAGCCGCCTCAGCCGCAGGGCGACTATCCGGAGTACCCGGGCACCGGGCAGTACGTCCGGCCGCCGCAGGAGGGCGGCACCGGGGCGCACCACCAGCCCGGCCCCTATCCCGACGCCGGGGCATACCAGGAGCAGCCCGGCTATCCGGACGCGGGGCCGTACCAGGGCGGCGGGCCGTACCAGGAGCAGGGCCCCTACCAGGACGGCGGGGCATACCAGGAGCAGGGCCCCTATCAGGACGGCGGGGCGTACCAGGACAACCGGCCCTACCCCGAGGCCGCCCACTACGACGGCCACTCGTACCCCGAAAGCGACCCGCGGATGTCCGCGGTGCCGAGCGTGGGCCCCAACGACGTCCTCGTCGCCCGTGGCAACCCCCCGACCTCCGACAAGCTCGTGGCCTCCGGCCCGGTGCCGCCCCCGCCCGCCCCGTACGGCCCGCAGGGCGACCAGTACGGCCAGCCCGACCAGTACGGCCGGCAGCCCGAGCAGTATCCGCCGTTCCCCGGCCCGGCGGGCCAGCACGGCCAGCCCGGCCCGTACGGCGGCCCTCCAGGACAGCCGGGGCCGCACGGCCAGCACGGTGCACACGGCCAGCCGGGCCAACCGGGTCAGCCGCCCATGGAAAGCACCGACCCCTACGGCATGCCGCCCTTGGAGCAGCCCGGCGGCTACGGCAAGCAGCCCCCCGCGGTGGACCCCTCCGACCCGCTCGGCCTGGGCCAGGTCGGCAACCGGCAGAGCCGCCAGCCCGCCCCGGACTACCCGCCGTCCGACTACCAGCCCGCCCCCGAGTACGCGGGCCCGCCGGACTACCAGCAGCCCCCCGGCGGCCCCTACCAGCAGCAGGCCGATCCGCTGGCCCCCCGCCCGTACACGCCCGAGAACATGTACTCCACGGGCGAGCGCCTCAGGAGGCCGGACGAGCCGCAGCCGCCGCTGGGCGACGAACGCGACCCGCGCGAGCGCCGCCGGGAGTGGTGATCCGGCGGCCGCTCGCCGTCACCTCCATTCGCCGCCCTGCTCGGGATGCCGCAGCAGACCGAGGTGACGGCGGCGCGCCTGCATGTCCGGACGCTCCTCGCCGAACGTCCGGCGCTCGGCCTCCAAACCGCCGGGTGCTCCGCCTCGGGCCTCCTCCCACCGGCCTGTGTCCGTCCAGCAGGTCAGCTAGGTCATCGCACGCGGGGACCGGGCCCGGCATCTCCCGGCGGATCCGGATTGTCTCCCCGATCTCCGGCTCGGCCTCGTCCCACCGGCCCATGTCCTCCAGCAGGTCCGCCACGTCATCGCACGCGGAGACCGTGCCGGGAGAATCCTCGCCCGGCACCTTCCGGCGCATCCGGACCGCCTCCCCGATCTCCGGATCGGCCTCGTCCCACCGCTGCAGGTCGCGCAGGGCGAGCACCCGGTTGCGCCTGCTGAGCAGGGTGAGCCGGGGCGCGACGAAGTATGACGCTTACATTCAGCGCTCGTAGGGTTCGAGAAGGGGGCGTTTGGGGGTCAGGCCGTCGCCGGAGGATCTGCCGCGCAGGCGGCGGCCGATCCACGGGGCCAGGTGCTCGCGGATCCAGCGGATGTCCTCGCGGCGTTTGGCGCGGGGGTCGATGGGCTCGCGCGGGGGCCAGGGGGCGCGCCAGTCGTCCTCGCAGTCGACGCCGAGGACGTCCATGACGCGGGCGGCGACGCGGCGGTGGCCTTCGGCGTTGAGGTGCAGGCGGTCCTCGCTCCAGGCGCGCCAGTCGCGCAGGCTCTGCATCGACCACAGATCGACGAGGCGGCAGCCGTACAGGTCGGCGATGGAACGCACGTGCAGGTAGAAGGTGGCGAACTTGCCGCGCAGCTGCCGCATGATCGGGGTGTCGCGGACGTCGACGCCGGTGAACATGAGCACGTCGGCTCCGGTGCCGCGCAGGTCCCGTACGGCGGCGGCGACCCGTTTGGCCATGCGGTCGGGGTCGCTGCCGGGGCGCAGCAGGTCGTTGCCGCCCGCGCAGAAGCTGATGAGGTCGGGCTTCATCGACACCGCGACCGGGACCTGGTCGCGGACGATCTGCTCGATGAGCTTGCCGCGCACGGCGAGGTTGGCGTAGCGGAAGCCGGGCTCCAGGTCGGCGAGGCGTTCGGCCACCCGGTCCGCCCAGCCGCGGAACGCGCCGTCCTTGCCGGGGTCGTTCAGGCCCTCGGTGAAGCTGTCGCCGACGGCGACGAAGCCGCGGTAGCGGCGGGCGTGGGAGGCCGGGCCGCCGGGGGTCACGTCGATGTCGGGCATCGGTCAGTCCCCGTTCCGCAGGGCCTCGGCGATCGCGTGCAGGGCGAGCACGTAGGAGTACAGGCCGAACCCGGCGATCGTGCCGGTGGCGACGCCCGCGACCACCGAGGTGTGGCGGAACTCCTCGCGGGCCGCCGGGTTGCTGATGTGCACCTCCACGAGCGGGGCGGTGCGCTGGGCGAGCGCGTCCCGCAGCGCGTAGGAGTAGTGGGTGAACGCGGCCGGGTTCAGCACGATCGGGATCTTGCCGTCGGCGGCCTCGTGCACCCAGCCGACCAGCTCGGCCTCGTCGTCGGTCTGCCGTACCTCGACCGAGAGGCCGAGTTCGCGGCCAATGGACCGGCACAGCTCGACGAGGTCCTCGAAGGTGGCCGAACCGTACACGTCGGGCTCTCTACTGCCGAGCCTGCCCAGATTGGGACCGTTAAGCACAAAGACCGGCTTCACCGATCACTCCTCCGCCGCCATCGCGAACTCATTCGCCGCCTACCGCTCCTGCCGGTCGGCCGACCCATCGTCGCGGCCGACCCATCGCCCGCCCGTCCGGCAACCGTCCACCGCCCTGCCGACCGTCCGACACCCTTGAGCCACCGACCGCCGCCATGCGGAAGGCCCGCCAGCCATGACGACCGTCCGGCACCCTTGAGCCACCGACCGCCGTCGTGCGGATGGCGGGCCAGCCATGACGACCGTCCGCCATCGGTGCCGGTCGTCCGCCGTGCGCGCACGTCCGTGGGCCGCCGTCCGTCATCCGCCGGTCACGGCCGCGAAGGCCGCCTCCAGCAGGTCTTCCGGCGGGTTCACCAGGCGGGAGACCTGTGCCACCCCGTCGAGGACCACGAAGCGGGACGTGGCCCCGCGGTTCTTCTTGTCCACGCGCATGTGGTCGCGCAACTGCGGCCACGCGTCCCGCCGGTAGGTGACCGGCAGGCCGACCGAGGTCAGGATGGACCGGGTGCGCTCCACCAGGTCCGCGCCGACGCGGCCGTCCAGGTGGGACAGCGCGGCGGCGAACACCATGCCGATCGCGACGGCGTCGCCGTGCCGCATGCCGTAGTCCTCGACGCGCTCGATCGCGTGCGCCAGCGTGTGGCCGTAGTTGAGGATCTCGCGCAGGCCCGCCTCGCGCAGGTCGGCGCCCACGACCTCGGCCTTTACGCGGATCTTGCGCTCGATCAGCTCGCGGGTGTGCCGTCCGTCGGGGGTACGCGCGCCCTGCGGATCCTCCTCGATCCGGGCGAGGATCTCCGGGTCGGCGATGAAGCCGCCCTTGATCACCTCGGCGAGGCCGCTGACGTAGTCCGGGCGCGGCACGGTGGCCAGCGTCCGCAGGTCGCAGAGCACCCCGGCGGGCGGGTAGAAGGAGCCGACGAGGTTCTTGCCCTCGGCGGTGTTGATGCCGGTCTTGCCGCCGACCGCCGCGTCCACCATGGCCAGCAGCGTCGTGGGCACCAGCACGACCTTGACGCCGCGCAGCCACGTGGCGGCGACGAACCCGGCCAGGTCGGTGGTGGCCCCGCCGCCGACGCCGACGACCGCGTCCGAGCGGGTCACCCCGTGGCGTCCCAGCGCCGACCACAGCTCGGCGGCCACGTGCACGGACTTGGCCTGCTCGCCGTCTGGCACCGGCAGCGCCACGACCTCGTACCCGGCCTCGCCCAGGGCCTCGTGTACGCTCCGGGCGATGTCCGGCAGGGTCTCCGGGTGGATCAGCGCGACCGTGCGCACGCCCGCGCCGAGCAGCGACGGCAGCTCGCCGAGCACTCCGCCGCCCACGACCACGTCGTACGGCTCCGCCCCGCGGACGGTGATCCTCGTCGCCGTCATGCCTCGATCTCCTTGAGGATGTCGTCGGCGACCTGGTCCGGCTCGCGGCCCTCGGTGGACACGCGCACGGTGGCGAGCCGCTCGTAGATGGGGCGCCGTTCCTCCATGAGGCGGCGCAGCTGGCTGCGCGGGTTGAGCACGAGCAGCGGGCGGGCCGAGCCGAGGCCGACCCTGCGGACCGCGTCGGACAGGCCGACCTCCAGGTAGACGACGGTGTGCCCGGCGAGCCGCCGCTGCGTCTCGGGGCGCAGGATCGCGCCGCCGCCGAGGGCGAGGACGCCGTCGTGGGCGACGAGCGCCAGCCGTACGGCCTCGGCCTCCAGGTCGCGGAAGCGCTCCTCGCCGTCCTCGACGAAGATGTCGGAGACGGTCTTGCCGGCGGTCGCCTCGATGTCGGCGTCGGTGTCGCGGAACTCCGCGCCGAGCCGCTCGGCGAGCAGCCTGCCGATCGTCGTCTTGCCGGATCCGGGCGCGCCGATCAGCACGACTCGCGGGCTCATATCTACTTCACCACCAGGGCGGACAGGTAGCCGGACAGGTTGCGGGCGACCTCCTCGACCGAGTCGCCGCCGAACTTCTCCACGGCGGCGTCGGCGAGCACGAGCGCGACCATCGCCTCGCCGACGACGGCGGCCGGGACGACCGCGCACACGTCCGAGCGCTGGTTGATCGCCTTGGCGGGCTCGCCGGTCTTGACGTCGATCGTGGACAGCGCCCGGGGGACGGTCGAGATGGGCTTCATCGCGGCCCGGACCCGCAGCGGCTCGCCGTTGGTCATGCCGCCCTCGACGCCGCCCGCCCGGTTGGTGACCCGGCGGACGCCCTCGGGGGTGTTCTCGATCTCGTCGTGGGCCTTGGAGCCGCGCCGCCGGGCGGTCTCGAAGCCGTCGCCGACGGCCACGCCCTTGATCGCCTGGATGCCCATGAGCGCGGCGGCGAGCCGGGCGTCGAGGCGGCGGTCCCAGTGCACGTAGCTGCCCAGGCCCGGCGGCAGCCCGTACGCGATCACCTCGACCACGCCGCCGAGGGTGTCGCCGTCCTTGCGGGCGGCGTCGATCTCGGCGACCATCGCCTCGGCGGCCTGCGGGTCGAGGCAGCGTACCGGGTTCTCGTCGAGGGCGGCGGCGTCGGCCGGGGCCGGGATCACGCCGTCGGGCGCGGCCACTCCGCCGATCTCCACCACGTGGCTGACGATCTCGACGCCGAGGGCCTGCTTGAGGAAGTTGCGGGCGACCTGGCCGAGCGCCACCCGCGCCGCCGTCTCCCGCGCGCTGGCGCGGTCCAGTACCGGGCGGGCGTCGTCGAAGCCGTACTTCTGCATGCCCGACAGGTCGGCGTGGCCGGGGCGGGGGCGGGACAGCGGGGCGTTGCGGGCCTGCCCGGCGAGGATGTCCTCGTCGACCGGGTCGGCGGCCATCACGGTCTCCCACTTGGGCCACTCGGTGTTGCCCACGCGGATCGCGACCGGGCTGCCGAGGGTGCGCCCGTGCCGTACGCCGCCGACGATGGTGACCTCGTCCTGCTCGAACTTCATCCTGGCCCCGCGGCCGTACCCGAGGCGGCGGCGGCGCAACGCCTCGGCGATGTCGGCCGTCGTCACCTCCACCCCTGCGGGCAGCCCTTCCAGGATCGCGACGAGTTCGGGGCCGTGGGACTCCCCGGCGGTCAACCAACGCAACATGGGCATAAGTCTTCCATGTCTCTCCCCCTGGGACGTCCCCGGATCACCGTGCCGCGTCCGAGTGTCATCGCCCCGTCACCGTGCCGCTCCCGTGCCACTCCAAGGCCGCCTCCACGCCGCTTCCAGGCCGCCTCCGTGCCACGCCACGACGGTCCCCGTGCTGCTTCAAGGCCGCTCCCGTGCCCGCCTCCGTGCAACTGCACGACCGTCCCCGTGCCACTTCCAAGGCCGCTCCCAGGCCGCCTCCGTGCCACGCCACGACCGTCTCCGTGCCGCTCCAAGTCCGCTCCCGTGCCACTTTCGGGCCACTCCCGGGCCACTCCCGGGCCACTCGTGCGCCGATCCCCGGCCATTCGCCGGGCGCTCACCGGGCCACGAGGAGCGCCGCCAGGGCGGCCGCCAGCATGAACGGGCCGAAGGGGAACTCGCTCTTCAGCGTCCCCCGCCGGGTGATCAGCAGGCCGAGCGCGTACAGCGCCCCCAGCAGGTGGCCGCCGACGGCCGCGACCACCCACGACTGGAGCCCCAGGGCCCCGGTGGCGAGGCCGATCAGCCCGGCGAGCTTCACGTCTCCGAGCCCGAGCGCGTCGGGGCGGACGAACCACAGCACGGCGTAGACCGCCCCCAGCCCCAGCATCCCGTAGATCGCCTGGGGCATCGCCCCCGAGGGCGCCAGCAGGCCCAGCAGCACGACGTACGACGGCAGCGTGAGGACGTCGGGCAGTCGCCGCGTCCGCCAGTCGATGACCGTGAGCGCCATCCCCACGACCGCCAGGTAGAGCCAGGCGGCGAGCAGCCACCCCGACTGCCCGCCGAGCCGCCACACGACGAGCCCGCACACCGCGGCGGTGGCGAGTTCCACCGTCGGCGGCCATGCCGGCACCGGCACCGTCCGCGAAACCGCCCGGAATGCCTCACGCGCCTCCGCCCCCCGCGTGCCCGCGATGGCCGCCGACCCACGCTCGGCCGACCCGCCGCCGGGGTCCTTGTTGACGTCGGCGTCCCAGCCGGTGACCGAATCGGCGGCGACGTTCTCCGCCTTCACACCGTCCCCTTCGGCCGCGACGGCTCCCTCGGAGATGACGGCGAAACGCCCCGAGAACTCCCGGACGTATCGGCCTGCGATCAGCCCCAGTAGCGCCGCTGCCGCGACGGTGAGTACAGCCACCGATCGAGCCTAAGACACCGGCGGTCCCGGGAAAGGGCGGGGTCACCGGCCTGTGGACGACTGGGCGGTCGGGGCAGGCGCGGCGGCTAGCGGCGGGACCAGGGGAATCTGCGGCGGCGGGTCTCCAAGCGGGCCACGACGGCGTCCGGCATGTCCTTGGTCATGCGTTCCAGGAGGTCGTCGGAGGGCGCGTCCACGACCGCGAGGGCGTGCAGCAGGGCGCCTTCGATCGGGAACGGCACCGGCCCCGCCACGTCGAGCACCACGGCGGCGGCCTCCTCGTGGACGGCCGTGTGGCAGACCTGTGGGGCCTTGACCTGGATGGGCCGGGCGTCGGCACGCCAGCGCCGGAGGGTGTCGAGGCTGGTGAAGGCGGGCACGGCGGCGCGGCCGTCCTTGCCGATAAGTTTGGGCAGGGCCATCTCGCTGCCGCTGGTCCCGCACACCTCCCCGGGGAGGTCCTCGACGGGCACGACCACCGCCGGCAGCAGCAGGCGCGCGTCGCCCAGCGCGGTCACCACCGCGGCGGCGTCGCCCGTGCCGCCGGCGAAGGCGGCCAGCGCCGACGCCAGCGCGGCGTCGGCGGATCCGTCGTCATCGGGCAGGATCGGCTGCGGAATGCTCTGCACGTCGGCCGAGCCTACCCGCGCCCCGGCCAGGTCCCGGCCTCACCCCAGGTCGGCGATGGCGGCCACGGTGCCGCCGCCGGATGGGCCCTGGTGTACGGCGGCGACCGAGACGAACACGGCCGGGTCGCCGGTTACCGAGGCCGCGACGCCGCCCACGGTCGCCTTGATCTGCCGGTGCCAGTGGACGTCGGAGTCGTCGAGCATGATGTTGCGGCGTCCGCGGACTCGGCCCGAGGGGTCGGCTTCGCATTTGATGAACACGTTGACCAGCCGGTCCGCCAGGTCGGACGGGTGCGGGCGGTCGGGCAGTTCGATGCCGCTGGAGCGGATCGCCTCCCAGATGCCGTCGGCGTCGAGGGCGTCCTTCATCACCGAGTGGCCGATGCGGTAGCGGCCGCCGATGCCGCGTACGTTGCCCACGACGACGATCTGGGCCCGGTCGAGTTCGACGCCGGAGGAGCAGGAGGCGACGCTGGAGTACAGGGACAGGTCCTTGTGGATCTGCTCGGCCGTGGGCGGCTCGATCTCTCCCAGCGCGACGGCGATGCCGAGGGCGGTGGTGGAGTTGGAGATGTCCATGGACTTCAGCGTGTCCTCGGTGATGACGGTGTGGCCGCGCTCCTTGGCGTCGTTGATCGTCGAGAGGGTGAGCAGCGGCGTCTTGGTCTGCACGTAGTGCACGTCGGCCGGGTCCTCGATGCCGGCGATCTTCATGGCCTCGCGTACTCCGGCGGCCACCTTCTCCACCATGGCGGGCCGGCCGATGTCCTCCGGCAGGATCACGTCGCTCATCGCCACGCCGACCGACAGGCGGGGCTCGTCCGACGGTACGGCCTTCGCCGGGTCGATGGTCGCGAAGATCGTGGCGTGCGGGCTGAGCACGCCGTCGGTGCCGCCCGACCAGACCAGCGGCACCTGCGCGACCTCCTCCGGCGTACGGGTGCCCTTGGCGACGAGCACCTCGCGGAAGGCGCGGTCGGCCAGGATGCGCGTGTAGTCGTTCACCCCGCCGTTGCCCTCGGTCTTGCCCACGACCGCCAGCACCCGGTCGGCCTCGATCACCCCGTCGTCGATCAGCCGGGCCAGCCCGGAGGCGTCGGTGACGCTCTCGATGGCGACCTTGCGTACCTCGATCGGATCCGGCATTTCCATCAACCTCCGTCATCGCTCATGTCGATCGCGATCCAGCGCATCGCGCCGAGGACCCGGTGAATCGGTGTCGTCCCCTGCCTGCCTGGAGCGCCCCGGCGGGCACTCCCGCGTACACGGTCCGGATCACCGGCGCGCCCTCACCTCAATGCGGCACCGCCAGTCTGGACCACGGTGCCGATCCGGCCGTCCAACGCCTCGCCGATCCGCTCGAGCGAGGTGATGACGGCGCGTTCCCCGCCGTCCTCCACGAAGCGCACCGCGGCCTCGATCTTGGGTCCCATGCTGCCGCGGGCGAAGTGCCCCTCGGCCTGCAGCGCCCGCATCTGCTCCGGGGTGACGCGCCCGATCGGCCGCTGGTCCGGCGTGCCGTACCCGGCGTACGCGTGGTCGACGTTCGTCGCGATCACCAGCGTGGTCGCCTTGACGGCGCGGGCGAGCAGCGCGGCGGCGAGGTCCTTGTCGATGACGGCGGCGACCCCGCGCAGCGTGCCGTCCGGATCCCGGACCACCGGCACTCCCCCGCCGCCCGCGGCGACGACGGTGAAGCCGTCCTCCATGAGCGCGGCGGCGGCGTCGGCGTCGAGGATCTCCAGCGGCTCGGGCGAGGCGACGACGCGCCGCCAGCCCCGGTCGAAGCGCCGCCACGTCTCGCCGAGCCGCTCGAAACGCCGCGCCTCCGCCTCGGTGAAGTAGCGGCCGATCGGCTTGACCGGGTCGGCGAAGGCGGGGTCGGCGGGATCGACGAGGGTACGGGTGACCACCACGGCGGTGCGGCCGCCCAGGGCGTTGAGGATGAGGTTGCCGATCGTGGCCTGGGTGGTGGCGACGCACCAGTCGAGCGGCACGGGCGGCACGACGTCGGCGGTGAGCTGGTTCTTCAGCAGCACGTTGCCCACCTGGGGGCCGTTGCCGTGTGTGATGATCACTTGGTGCCCGCGCGCGAGCAACGCCGCGATGTGCCGGGTGGCCTCCTCGACGGCGTGCCGCTGCTCGTCGGGCGCGGCGTTGCCGTCGGGGCCCGTCATCGCGTTGCCGCCGAGTGCGATCAGTACGCGTTCGCCCACATCGCGACGCTAGTCGTACGGCCCGTGCCCCCTCATGGGCAGGGATTGCCCAACAAGTGGCCGTTCCTCGGCATCCCTTGCCAAGCAGGACGGAGGTGAGGAAGAGGCGGCGGGTCAGCCGCCGGAGGCGAGGCGGGTGAGGCGGCGCACCGCCTCGTCGATGACCTCGTCGCGCTTGCAGAACGCGAAGCGGACGAAGTGCCGCCCGGCCTCGGCGTGGTCGTAGAAGACCTGCGTCGGGATGGCGACCACCCCGGCCAGTTCGGGCAGGCGGCGGGTGAGGTCGAGGCCGTCGGTGAAGCCGAGCGGGCGGATGTCGGTCTGCACGAAGTACGTCCCGGCGGGACGCAGCACCTCGAATCCGGCGGCGGACAGGCCGGACATGAGCCGGTCGCGTTTGGCCTGCAGGTCCGCGCGCAGCCGGGTCACCCAGTCCGTCTCGTGACGCAGCGCGTACGCGACGGCGACCTGCCAGGGGGCGTTCGCGGTGAAGGTGAGGAACTGCTTGACCGTCTGCGCGGCGGTGACCAGCGGCGCGGGGGCGCAGATCCAGCCGGTCTTCCAGCCCGTCGCCGAGAAGGTCTTGCCCGCCGAGGAGATCATCACGGTGCGCTCGCGCATGCCCGGCAGCGTCGCCAGCGGGATGTGCTCGGCGTCGTCGAAGGTGAGGTGCTCGTACACCTCGTCGGTGATCGCGATGAGGTCGTGCTCGGCGCACACGGCGGCGATCTCGTCCAGCTCCTCGCGGGTGAAGACGGTGCCGGTGGGGTTGTGCGGGGAGTTGACCAGGATCGCCCGGGTGCGCGGGCCGACGGCGGCGCGCAGCTCGGCGGGGTCGAAGGTGAAGCGGCCGTTCACCGGGCGCAGCGTCACCGGCCGGCGCACGGCCTGCGCCATCGCGATCGCGGCGGCGTAGGAGTCGTAGTAGGGCTCGAAGGCGATCACCTCGTCGCCGGGCTCGCACAGCGCCAGCACCGCCGACGTGATCGCCTCGGTCGCGCCGACGGTGACGAGGATCTCGCCGTCGGGGTCGTAGGCCAGGCCGTACCGGTCCTTGTGGTGGTCGCTGACCGCCTGGCGCAGCTCGGGCATGCCGGGCCCCGGCGGGTACTGGTTGAGGCCGGAGCGGATCGCCTCGACGGCCTTGTCCAGCATCGCCGGCGGGCCGTCGGTGTCGGGGAACCCCTGGCCGAGGTTGATCGACCCGGTCCGTACGGCGAGCGCCGTCATCTCGGCGAAGACCGTCGTGCCGAACTCCCGCATCCTGGCGACCAGAGGCTCATTCACGGAGTTCAGCGTAACGGGATCGCCCGCGCGAGCCGAGCCCACCCGCGAGGTGAACACCGACGCCGCCGCTCCCGGCGGAGGGAAACGCCCCGCGCATCGGACCAACCATGATGAACTGGCTCCTATGGCCGAGTCGCGCAGCGTCCCCACAACCCCGCAGCGGGGCGAGCAGCGGGCCACCCGGCCCCGCATTCACGAGCTGGACGCGCTGCGCGGCTTCGCGATCTGCGGGATCATGGTGGTCAACACCTGGCAGCACGTCCAGGGCTCGTCGGCGTACCTGACCGACACGCCCGTCGATCGGGCGATCGACCTGCTGCTGGAGGGCAGGTTCTACCCGATCTTCTCGTTCCTGTTCGGGATCGGCTTCGTGCTCTTCCTGGACAGCGCGCGGGCCCGCACCGCCTATCCCCGGCTCGCCCTGCTGATGCGGCTGATCGTGCTCGCCTGTTTCGGCCTGCTGCACCAGATCATCAACCCCGGCGAGGTGCTGCTGCCGTACGCGGCGTTCGGGGTGGTCCTGCTGCTGCCCGCCTCGTTCCTGCCGCGCTGGGTGGCGCTGATCGCCGGGCTCGCCGGGGTGGCCGCGGCGATGCTGCTCGGCGATCCGTGGCTGCTGATCGCCGGGCTGTTCCCGCTGGGCATGGCCGTGGTCAGGTACCGCCCCTCGCCGAGGCTGCTGCTCCCGGCGTTCGCGGTGAGCGCGCCGCTCGGCGTGGCCACGACCTGGCTATGGGTCCAGACGGAGAGCGACCCGGCGCGCTGGCAGGCCGTGCGGCCGCTGTTCACGGCCGCGCCCATGCTCGCGGCGGTCACCACGGCGGTCGCGTACGGCACCGGGGCGATGCTGGTCGCGCGGGCGAGCCGTACCGTGTCGGCGGTGCTGGAGCCGCTGGGCCGGATGGCGCTGACGAACTACCTGTCCAGCACGGTGCTGATCCTGGCGGCGCTGCCGTTCCTCACCGCCGACCAGACCCGCTGGTCGGTGGTGGTCTTCTCGCTGGCGGTGCTCGCCACCCAGGCCGTGCTGAGTCACCGGTGGCTGCGCACCCACGCGTACGGCCCGCTGGAGTGGGTCTGGCGGGTGCTGACCTGGCAGCGGCCGGTCCCCAACCGTCTCGACGCCCCCGGGCGGGGCAACCCTCCGGCACCCGCGTCCTGACGGGCGGCCCCGCGCGGGTCAGAATGAGGGCATGCGCATTGCCCTGTGCCAGATCGCCGTCACCCGTGACCCCAAGACCAACCTGGAACGCGCCCGCAAGGCCCTCGCCGAGGCGGCGGCCGACGGAGCCGACCTGGCCGTCTTCCCCGAGTGCAGCCTGGTCCGCTTCGGCCGGGACATCCGCGAGGCCGCCGAGCCGCTCGACGGCCCGTTCGTGACGGGTCTGGCCGAGGCGGCCCGCGAGCACTCCGTGGCCGTGATCGCCGGGACGTTCGAGCCGTCCGGCGACGGCCGGGTGTTCAACACCGCCGTCGCGCTCGGGCCCGACGGCGCGCTGCGCGCCGCCTACCGCAAGATCCACCTGTTCGACTCGTTCGGCGCGCTGGAGTCCGAGCTGGTCACGCCCGGCGACACCCCGGTCGTCGTGGAGCTGGCCGGGCTGCGCATCGGCCTGATCACCTGCTACGACGTACGCTTCCCCGAGCTGGCCCGGCGGTTGGTCGATCTCGGGGCGGAGGCGTTCGCCGTGATCGCCGCGTGGGGCTCGGGGCCGATGAAGGAGGACCACTGGATCGCCCTGGTCCGCGCCCGCGCGATCGAGAACACCATGTGGACGATCGCGGTCGGGCAGGCGCCCTCGCTGGAGTTCCGCGACGGCTTCGGCGTGGGACGCAGCATGCTCGTGGACCCGATGGGCGTGGTGCGCACCGATCTCGGCCCGGACGAGACCGTGCGCGTGGCCGAGCTCGACCCGGCGGCGACCGATCGGGTCCGCGCGGTGCTCCCCTGCCTGGAACACCGACGGCTGAACCTCAACAGATCGTAAACTGACGGCGTGATTCAGCGGAGCGAGCGAACCGGTGGGCACGGCGGCGCGTCGCCCATGCCGCCCGGAAAAGGCCGGGAAAGGGGCCGACGTGAGCGGGCGGGTTGATCATTACCGCGGTCGCGGGCCCGTGGCGCCCGCGCATGCCCCGCGCGGGCGGACCGGCGGGTTCGGCGGCGTCTCGCTCACGGCGCCCGCGAAGGAGGCCGCATGAACGAGCCGGCCGTCCGGACGCGGATGCAGAAGGTCATCCCGCCCCGGTTGCTCGTGCCGTACCTGCAGGGCAAGCGCACGATCATCTCCGGCTACGTGTACCGGGTGCAGGACTGCCTTCGGCTGACCACGCCGAAGCTGCTGTACGAGGCGCTCGACCTCGGCTTCGAGGGCTCCCAGCTCACCGCCACGGTGCCCGAGCTGTACCTGATGCGGTGGTACGCCCGCGACACCGACGTCTACGCGGTGCCGTACGGCCCGCACATGGGCGGGGATTGGAACGATTCGCCGCCGTTCGCGGGCAACGGGTTCACGGCGTCGCGGGACCACGTGGTGCCGCAGTTCCACACGATGCCCATGCCGATTCCCGCCGGGGCCGAGATCTACCACGTGGTCGAGAACGGCGAGCGCCTGTTCGCGATCTACGATGGGCTGTCCTGGCGGCCGGCCACATGACCGGCGGGCCGACCAGTGCGTCGAGTGGCGAGCCGATCGGCGGCCGGGCCGGAGGGCCGGCCGGTCGGGCGGACGCAGGGAGCGTACGGAGAGTGTGCAGATGACCGATGTCGAGCCGGTGGGTTGCGGCTTCCTCGCCCGATATCGCGACCACACCTATCCGGCCGCGATCGGGCCGGACAGCGACGACGTGGTCCTGTTCAGCGAGGAGCGGCATGAGGGGTTCGAACCGGCGGGGAGCTACTGGCGGCTCCAGGTCCAGCGTGAGGACCTGGAATGGCTGATGCTCATCCGCACGGTCGGCGCGTTCTCCGGCGAGCCCTGCGTGGTCCTCGACGAGGACGAGGACGGCCTGCACATCGCCTACACCGGCCACAACGGGAACAAGGCCGAGTCGCTGGGCTATTGGATGGTCGACCACGGCGCGTACGAGGTGGTCGTGCCGCGCGAGGAGGTGCGGTCGATCCGCGTCGAGCGCGTCCAGATCCCCTGCCGTCCCGCCGCGCCCGCCCGCGATCCGGCGAGTTGACCGGGGCCCAGAGGCCGGGGGCGATCCGAGCTCGGGCAGGTCGGGCTGGGCGCCCGACGGTCGCCGACGCACCTCCTTTCGCAGGCGCCACCTCGGTGCTTGGTGGGTGCTCGGTGCAAGGACTCGGCGGGAGCCACGTGCCGGTCGCCGTCGGACGGCCTCGTCACAGGCTCGTCACAGGCCGAGCAGGCGGTAGCGGGCGCGGCGGGCGGCGAGCCTTTCGTCCGGTTCCCGGCGTGACAGCATCGCCAGTTCGTACTCCACCGCGCGGGCGACGCGCAGGCAGAACTCGCGTGGCTCGTAGGCGGCGTCCGGCAGTTCGGGGATGACGCGGTCGACGATGCCGTCGCGCCGCAGGTCCACCGACCGTACGCCCTGCGCCTGGGCGATCTCCGGGGCGAAGTCCACGGTCCGGTAGAGGATCGCCGAGGCGCCCTCCGGGGGCAGCGGCGACAGCCAGCCGTGCTCGGCGCACAGCACCCGGTCGGCGGGGAGCAGCGCGAGCGCCGCGCCGCCCGCGCCCTCGCCGAGCAGCACCGAGACGGTGGGCGCGGTGAGGGTGAGCATGTCGGCGACGCAGCGGGCGATCTCTCCGGCGAGCCCGCCCTCCTCGGCGGCCTTCGACAACGCCGCGCCGGGGGTGTCGATCATGCTGACCAGGGGCAGTCCCAACTCGGCCGCGAGCCGCATGCCCCGGCGGGCGACCCGCAGCCCGGCCGGGCCGAGCGGGCTGGCCGCCCGTCGGCGGCGTCCGTCCTGGCCGATGACGACGGCGCAAGCCGTACCGAAGCGGGCCAGGGCCAGCACCAGGCCCGGGTCGTTCTCCCCGGCTCCGGTGCCGTTGAGCGGGATGACGTCGGAGGCGGCGAGCTTGAGCAGGGTGCGCACGCCCGGCCGGTCGTCGCGCCGTGACCGGATGATCGCGTCCCACGCCTCGACGGCGGCGACGCGCTCGTCCGGCTCGGGGCCGGGGTCGAGGTCGCGGGTCGGGGCGCGCAGGACGTTCAGCACGCGGATGACGACGTCACGGATCTCCTCGGGGGGTAGCACCGCGTCCACGAGGCTGTGCGCGTGCAGGTTCTCGGCGATCTGTACGCCCTCGGGGAACGGGAAACCGCGCAGCGACTCGAACACCCGGGGCCCGAGGAAGCCGACCAGCGCGCCGGGCTCGGCCGCGGTCATCTGCCCGAGCGACCCCCACGAGGCGAACACCCCGCCCGTGGTGGGGTGGCGCAGGTACACCAGGTACGGCAGGCCGGCGGCGCGGTGGTCCATCACGGCCGCGCTGATCTTCAGCATCTGGGTGAAGGCGAGCGCGCCCTCCTGCATCCGGGTGCCGCCGGAGGCGGTCGCCGCGAGCAGCGGGAGCCGCTCCCGGGTCGCGCGCTCGATCGCCCGGACCAGCCGCTCGGCGGCGGCGATGCCGATCGTGCCCGCCATGAAGGAGAACTCGCAGACCACGACCGCGACCCGGTGGCCGCCGAGGGTGCCCTCGCCGGTGATGACCGACTCGTCGTAGCCGGTCTTGGTCCGCACGGCGGCCAACTCGTCCGCGTACGGCGAGCCGGGGGCGGCCGGGTCGGCGGGCGGCTCGTCCCAGGACTTCCACGTGGCGCGGTCGAGCACGATCTCGACCAGCGCCCTCGCGTCGGGGCGGGCCGGACCGCCCGGCGGAGAGCCCGGTGGGGTCACCGCTCACGCTCCGCGAGCCATTCGAGCACAGCGTCGTTGTCCTGGCCGAGGGGCGGCGGGGCGGTGTGCTCGGCGGGCGGCGCGCCGTCGAGACGCAGCGGCGGGCCGGGCAGTTCGATGCGGCCGAGGACGGGGTGGTCGACCTCGATCACGAGCCCCTGGGATCGCGTCTGCTCCCACGCGTACACCTCGTCGATGGAGCGGATGGCCCCGGCGGGGATGCCGGTCTCGGCGAGGGCGGCGAGCCAGTGGGCGCGGTCGCCGGCGGCGAGCGCCTTCTCCACGTCGGCGATCAGTTCGTCGCGGTGGGCGAATCTGTCCTTGTTGGTGGCGTATCTCGGGTCCTCGGCGTCGAGGCCGAGGACGGCGGCGAGTTTGCGCCACTGGGCCTCGTTACCGCAGGCGATCTGGATCATGCCGTCGGCGCAGCGGAACGCGCCGTAGGGGGCGATCGAGATGTGGTGGTTGCCGACCGCCTTGGGGACGACGCCGCCGACCGTGTACGCGGTGCCGTGGTAGGCGTGCACGCCGACGATCGAGGCGAGCAGCGAGGTGCGCACCACCCGGCCCTTTCCGGTGCGTTCGCGCTCGTAGAGGGCGGAGACGACGCCGTAGGCGCCGTTCATGCCGGCGAGCAGGTCGGCGATCGAGGCGCCGACGCGGTAGGGCTCGTCGGGGCCGGGGCCGGTGAGGCTCATCAGCCCGGCCTCGCCCTGGGCGATCTGGTCGTAGCCGGGCCGCCCGCCCTCGGGGCCGTCGTGGCCGAAGCCGGTGATGGAGAGCACGACCAGGCGGGGGTTGAGCTCGTGCAGGCGCTCGACGGGGAAGCCGAGGCGGTCGAGCACGCCGGTGCGGAAGTTCTCGATGAGGACGTCGCTGTGCCGTACGAGGCGTTCGATGAGCCGCTTGCCGTCGGCGGACTTCAGGTCGACGGTGATGGAGAGCTTGTTCCGGTTGGCCGCCAGGAAATACGTGGAGATGTCGTGATCTGGGCCAACGAAGGGCGGGCCCCAGCCGCGTGACTCGTCCCCGCCGTCCGGATGCTCGACCTTGATGACCTTGGCCCCCATGTCCCCCAGCATCTGCGCCGCATGGGGCCCGGCGAGCGCGCGGGAGAGGTCGAGCACGACGATGTCGCCCAGGGGTCCGTGCAAGGCGAGCCTCCAACCTTGGGACTATCAGCTTGTGGCTTCGATCCTCTCCTATGGCGGCCTGGCCGCACATCTCCGGGGTCTGCCACCTTCATGTGGAGATACCCGATTGGTAGCGATCGACGGCCCGGCGGGGTCGGGGAAGACGACGTTCGCGGAGCGGCTCGGCGCCGCGGCGGGGGCACAGGTGATCCACAGCGACGAGTTCCCGGTGCCCTGGGACGGCTCGCCGGACGCGTGGTTCGCCCCGCTGACCGCGCAGGTGCTCGACCCGCTGCGGGCGGGCGGGCCGGGGCGGTTCCGCCGGTACGACTGGGTGCGCGGCGAGCACGCCGAGTGGATCGAGGTGCCGCCCGCGCCGCTGCTCGTGCTGGAGGGGGTCGCCGCCGCGCGGCGGGCCACGGCCGGCCTGCTGGCGTACGCGATCTGGGTGGAGGCCCCCGATGATCTGCGGCTGCGGCGGGTGCTCGAGCGGGACGGCGAGCACCTGCGCGACGAATGGGAGCGCTGGATGCGCGCCGAGCGCGAGTGGTTCGCCCGCGACGACACCCGGGCGCGCGCCGATCTGCGCGTGCTCGGCACGCCGGGATCCGCGGCGGCGCCGCGGGATCCGTCCGCCGAGTTCACCACGTTTTAACATCATCATCACGTGATCTATCACGATAAGACGAAGGAGTCTTGTGATCCTCCGCATAGAGCGCCTAACATCTCGCAACATCACGTGATGAAGCGGGGGATTTCGCGCTCATGCTCCACGTCCGGGAGGACGCAATGACTCATTCCCACCAGGTGTCCCGCCGCGCCCTGCTGCGCGGGATCGGCGCCGGCGCCGCCGGAGCCCTCGCCGCGGCGGCGCTCAGCGCCTGCGGCGGGTCGGACGGCGGCGGCAGCGCCCCTGCCGCGGGCGGCGACCCGTGGAAGAGGTTCCAGGGCACGACGATCAACTTCATCTCGGAGAACACCGCACCGTCCGCGGCGATCGCAGCCAACACCAAGCCGTTCACCGACCTGACCGGCATCAAGATCAATATCCAGCAGATGGAGCTGACCAAGCTGGTGGAGAACGTCTCGCTGGACTTCTCCAGCGGCACCGCCCGCTACCACGTCATCTACGCCGACCCGTACCAGGTGCTCGCGCCGTTCTCCGAGGGCCTGGTGGACCTGAACGAGTTCATCGGGAACGACGAGTTCCCGCAGCCGCCGCAGGGGATCGGGGACTTCATCCCCAGCCAGCTTCAGGCGGCCGGCCGGTTCCTCGACGAGAACAAGCTGTTCGCGCTGCCGTACGACACCCCGACGATGATCTGGCAGTACCGCGCCGACCTGTTCGAGAAGTACCACGACAAGATGTCCGACGACCTCGGCTTCGACCCGACCCCGTCGATCAACCTGACGTGGGAGCAGTACTTCAAGATCGCCGAGTGGTTCAACAAGAACGCCAAGGACGACGTCGCGTACGGCACCGGCCACCAGGCCAAGCAGCACGACTCGCTGCAGTGCGACTTCTCCGACGTGCTGTGGGCCTACGGCGGCGACTACTTCGAGGGCGGCCAGAGCCTGGGCACCCTCGGCACCAAGAACCCCGGCAAGTCCACGCTCACCAGCGACGCGGCGATCGCCGCCGCCGAGTTCTACAACCGCCTGCTCGGCATCGCCCACCCCGGCTCGCGCACCTGGGACTGGGACGGCGTGGCCAACGCCTTCCAGGCCGGTCAGGTCGCGATGTGCCCGAACTGGCACGAGTTCGCCGCCGGAAACGAGAAGGCGCTGCCGGGCAAGGTCGGCTACGCGCCGCTGCCGAAGGGCCCGGCCCGCTCGGCGAACATCTGGGGCGGCACCGGCGTCGGCATCAACGCCAACTGCTCGGACGCCGAGCGCGGCGCGGCCTGGCTGTTCATCAACTGGGCCACCTCGCCCGACACCCAGTTCATGACGCTCGCCAGCGAGGTCGGCGGCGGCACGCCCACCCGTACCTCGGTCTACCAGCGGCCGGAGGTCGCCGAGGCGAAGAAGCGCCCGTCGAAGCTGCCGAACATCCTCACCGCGGACGCCGTCAACGAGGCGTGGAAGCAGGAGAACATCGGCCTGCGTCCCAAGGTCGCCACCTGGAACCAGCTCAACACCGCCCTGTTCACCGAGCTGTCCCGCATGATCACCGGAGCGGTCAAGCCGGACGCGGCGATGCGCACGGTGGCGCAGAAGTTCGACGAGATCAACAAGGTGTGATGCCGTTGTCCTCCGACCTGAACCAGGTCGCGGGCGCGGCGGCCGGGACGGGCGTGCGCGCGCGGTCGCGCACGCCCGTGCGGCTGCCCGGCTTCGAGATGCGGATGATGACCCCCGCGCTCGTGCTGCTCGCCGCCCTGTCGCTGCTGCCGTTCCTCACCCTGATCTACATGGGCTTCACCGAGGTGAAGCTGCTCGGCGGGCTGCGGTTCGAGTACGCCGGCCTGGACAACTGGCAGCGCCTGCTGACCGACCCCGACGTGCGCTCCTCCTGGATCGTGAGCCTGATCTACCTGGTGCTCACGCTCGGCGCGGAGATGTTCCTCGGCATCGTCGTGGCGCTCGTGCTGTACCGGATCACCCGGGGGCGCGGCCTGGTGTTCGCGCTGGTGCTGCTGCCGATGTTCCTCGCCCCGATCATCGTCGGGCTGCTCGGCCGGTTCCTCACCGACTACACCATCGGCCTGTACGCGTGGGCGCTGCGCGGCCTCGGCTTCGAGGGCGACGTGCTGGCGAACGGCACCACCGCGCTGCTCGCCGTGGTCGGCATGGACGTGTGGCAGTGGACGCCGCTCGTCGCCCTGATCACCCTGGCCGGGCTCTCCGCGGTGCCGCAGCCGCTGCTTGAGGCGGCCGCGGTGGACGGGGCGGGGTACTGGCAGACGCTGCGCTCGGTGGTGTTCCCCACGATCCGGGGCGTCCTGCTCGTCGCGCTGCTGGTGCGGGCGATGGACGCGGTCCGCTTCTTCGACATCATCACGATCACCACCAACGGCGGCCCGGCCGACGCCACGAAGATCATTCCGATCCGGTTGTACGAGACGGCCTTCCGCTTCCGGGAGATCGGCTACGCGTCCGTCATCGGCCTGGTGATGCTGCTGTTCTCGATCATCCTGGCGAACGTCTTCGTCGGCGTACTGGGCAGAAAGGGGCTCACCAAGTGAGCGGCTCCCCCACGACGCTCGGCGGCCGGTCGGCGGCGGCGCGCGTGCTCACCTGGGTGCTCGCGGCGATCATCCTCGCCTGGACGGTGGTCCCGCTCGCCTGGATGCTGCTGTCGTCGTTCAAGCCGGAGAGCGCGATCAAGACGACCACGCCGACGCTGGTGTTCACCCCGACGCTGGACAACTACGGCAACCTGTTCGGCGCGGGCAACGACATCACGCCGTTCATGGTCAACAGCGTGATCGCGACCGTGACGGCGACCGCGCTCGCGCTCGTCCTCGGCACGCTCGCCGGGTACGGCCTGGCCCGCTGGCACGGCCGGGGCCGCCGCCACCTGGCGTTCTGGATCATCAGCACCCGGATGGCGCCGATCGCGGCGGTGATCCTGCCGCTGTTCATCATGTTCCGGTATCTGGGCCTGCTCGACTCGGTGGCCGGGCTGATCCTGGCGTACCTGTCGTTCAGCCTGCCGTTCGCGATCTGGCTGATGAGCGCGTTCTTCGCCGACGTGCCGCGGGCGATCGAAGAGGCGGCGCTGGTGGAGGGGGCGACCCGGTGGCAGGCGTTCTGGCACGTGGTGCTGCCCACGACCAAGCCGGGCCTGGTCACCACCGCCGTGCTGTGCGCCGTGTTCTCCTGGAACGACTACGCGTTCGCGTCCAGCTTCTCCGGACCCTCCTCGCAGACGCTGCCGATGGCGGCCGGGCGTCTCATCACCCAGGGCGGCATCGACTGGGGCCAGCTCACCGCGCTCGGCGTCGTCGTCACGCTGCCCATGATCATTGCCGGACTCGCAGTTCGCCGGTGGCTGGTCACCGGCCTGACCCTTGGAGCGGTGACCGCCGAATGACCGACGTACGAACCGCCGGGCCCGACGGCCGGCGGGAGCCCCTGCCGCAGACCCAGCGGGCCGCCGTCCTGCACGCACCCGGCGACGTCCGCCTGGAGGAGCGTCCCGTGCCCGTGCCCGGCCCCCGCGAGGCGCTGGTGCGGGTGGCGGCCGTCGGCGTGTGCGGCTCCGACGTGCACTACTACGAGCACGGCCGGATCGCCGACTTCGTGGTCACCTCGCCGCTCGTGCTCGGCCACGAGGCCTCGGGCACGGTCGTCGCGACCGGTTCCGAGGTCACCCGGGTACGGCCCGGCGACCGGGTCGCGTTGGAGCCCGGGGTGCCCTGCGGCCACTGCGGCCAGTGCCGTACCGGCCGCTACAACCTCTGCCCTGACGTGCGGTTCTTCGCCACTCCCCCGATCGACGGCGCGTTCGCCGAGTACGTCGTGCTCGACGAGGCGTTCACCCACCCGGTGCCGGACACGCTGTCGGACGATGCGGCGGCGCTCATCGAGCCGCTGTCGGTGGCGGTCTGGGCCAACCGCAAGGCCCGCGTCGAGCCCGGGATGTCGGTGCTGGTCAGCGGGGCCGGGCCGATCGGCCTGCTGTGCCTGCAGGTGGCGCGGGCGCGGGGCGCGGCGCGGGTCGTCGCGACCGACATCAGCGAGCACCGCCTCGCCGTGGCCCACCGGCTCGGCGCGGAGACGGTGAACGTCCGCGAGCGCGAGCCGTCCTCGGTCATCCCCGACGCCGACGTGCTGCTGGAGTGCTCCGGCAGCGCCGAGGCGATCGCGTCCGGCATCCGCTGCGTCGCCCCGGCGGGCACGGTCGTGCTCGTCGGCATGGGCGAGCCGACGCCGCCGCTGCCCGTCGACGTCATCCAGCAGCGCGAGCTGTGGGTGACCGGGACGTTCCGGTACGCCCACGTGTATCCGGCCGCGATCGAGCTGGCCGCGTCCGGGTCGATCGAGCTGGACGGGCTGGTCACCGCGCGCTTCGGGCTGGCCGAGGCCGAGCAGGCGTTGCTGGCCTCGCGGCGGGATCCCGCCGCGCTCAAGGCGATCGTGCGCCCGGACGGCCGGACAATGGGGTGACGGTGATCGACCGCCGGGGGCAGGGCGGCGCCGGATGCCCGCAGCCATGATCAGAAGGGGATTGTCATGCAGCGCCCGATCCGCCGGTTGACCCCGGTACAGATCGAACGGCATCGCAAGACCATCGAGCTGCTCGAACAGCGCGGCGAGGTCTCCATCGAGGAGCTCTCCGAGGAGTTCGGCATCAGCGCGATGACCGTCCACCGCGATCTCGACATCCTGGAGAAGCAGGGCCTGCTGCGCAAGGTGCGCGGCGGCGCGGTGCGCCAGCCGGCGACGCGGGGGCCGGTGTTCGCGCTGGACAGCGAGGCGAGCTGGCACGACCGCGCCCAGGTCGCGCTGCGGGAGAAGGAGGCGATCGCCACCCGGGCCGCGCAGCGGCTGCAGCGGGGCATGACCGTCTTCATCGACGACAGCACCTCGTGCCTGCCGCTCGTGCCGTACCTGGCGAGGCTGTCCGGGATCACGGTGGTGACGAACTCGTTATCGCTCACCCGGGTGCTCGTCGAGTCGGGCCTGGAGGTGGTGATGATCGGCGGCACGTACCGGCCCGCGTTCGACGCCAACGTCGGCCTGCTCGCCCACGACGCGATCGGCCGCATGCGCCTGGACGCCGTCCTCATCTCCACCCCCGCCGTCAACGGTGGCGTCTGCTACCACCCGGACCAGGACTCGGTCCTGGTCAAACGCGCCGCCCTCGCCGCCGGCGGCGAGCGCATCCTGCTCGTCGACCACACCAAGTTCACCCGCGTCGCGCCGTACTCCTTCGCCCGCCTGTCCGACTTCACCCTCGTGGTCACGGACACGGGCACGCCGGAGGAGGAGCATCGAGGGCATCTGCCCCCCGAGAACCTCGCCGTCGTCGACGTGGCCCGGGAGGCCGCCGCCGACGCCGACTGAGCCGATGTCCCCCGGTCAGATGTCCCCCGGTCAGATGTCCCCCGGTCAGATGTACTCCGGTCACAGGTGCCCGACGGCGTTGAAGCCGCCGAGGTGGAGGCGGCCGTCCCGGCGCTCCCAGGTGGAGACCGAGGCGTTGGCGACCGGGCCGAAGGTGGCCAGGCCGGTCATGTCGGTGTCGTCGTCGCGCTCCAGCACGTGCCGCAGCACGGCCACGACCGAGTCGTGCGCCACGACCAGCACCCTGCGTCGCTCCGCCGCCCGGTTCAGATCGGCGAGGAACGCCCTCAGCCGGGCGGCGACGTCCGCGAACGACTCCCCTCCGGGCGGGCGGTAGGCCCACTCCCCCAGCAGCGCCCGCTTCCGCGCCTCCTCGGGAAACCGCTCGTCCACGGCCTTGTGGTTCATCAGCTCCAGCTCGCCCATGACGCGGTCGATCAGGCGCTCGTCCTCGTGGACGTCCCGCGGCGGCTCGGTCATCAGGCTCGCGGCGATGCGCCAGGTCTCCCGGGCCCGGTGGTACGTGGAGCACCAGACCAGTTCCGGCCTCCGCGTCGCGGGCAGTTCGTCCAGCCACCGGCCGAGGGCGGCCGCCTGCGTGCGGCCGAGGTCGGTCAGCGGGACGTCGGCGTCCGGTCGGGGGAACTCCAGCGCCTGGCCAGTGCGCAGGGACTCGCGGTAGGCGGCGTTGGCCGCGCTCTCGCCGTGCCGTACCGCCATGAGCACGTCAGGACCCACGTGGTTCTCCTTCCCTGTCGCACTTAGTCCCGCACAAGTAAGCGACCAGAGATGCACAAGTGGCTTTTTTACGTTATTCCCCAGGTGCCGATCACGCGCCGGGCGTCGCTCGGCGACACGCGTTCCGCACCGTCCTGGAAACCATGAGACGCCGTCCGGGGGATGGCGGAAAGAGGGGACACCATGTCCAAGTTCACCATTGATGACCTCGCGGCGATCGGGCCCGAGCTGGACGAGGGCGACCTGCGGCTGGTCAACGGCGGCCGTCGGTCGGAGGACACGTCGAGCGTCGTGATCGACGTCTCCGGCGGCGGCTCGTGGCGCGATAAGGACTTCTAGCCGGCCGGGCGGGGGCGCCACGCCCGGCGCTCCCGCCCTCCTTCGCTCCGTAAGGGGGACAGATGGCGGGCGACATCCTCGTGCTCACGGTGGACGGCGATCCGCACGCCGAGCACGTGGCCGGATTGCTGGCCGGGCGGGGGGCACGGCCGGTCTTCTTCGACCCGGCCGACTATCCGGCCGGCGCCGTGCTTGAGGCGGTGTACGACCGCGACGGGCGGGTGCGGCGGCGGCTGCGCACCGGGTCGGCCGACGTCGACCTCGATCGCCTGACGGCGGTGTGGTTCCGACGGCCCCGTCCTCCCGTCGCCCATCCCGAGATCGTGGACGCGGCGGCCCGCGGCTACGTCGAGCAGGAGTGCCTGGCGTTCGCCGCGGATCTGTGGGACCAGCTCGGCTGCCGGACGGTCCCCGCGCCCAGGGGCGTCGTCACGCTCGCCCAGCGCAAGTCGTCGCAGCTCGCGCTGGCCGGCCGGCTCGGCTTCGAGCTCCCGGCGACGCTGATCACAAATGATCCGGACGCGTTCCTGGACTTCTACGCCCGGCACGACGGGCGGATCATCACCAAGCCGTTCGACAATCCGTGGGCCCCCCGGGCGGACGGCGAGGAGACGAGCCGGCTCGCCGAGCCGGTGTCCACCCGGGACGTGGCCTACGCCGACGCGATCCGCTTCGCTCCCGTCATCACGCAGGAGTACGTGGACAAGCGGGTGGAGCTGCGCGTCACCGTCGTCGGGCGGGCCGTCTTCGCCGCGGAGATCCACTCCCAGGAGAACAACCACGCGCGGTTCGACTGGCGCCGCTACGACCTGGGCAGCACGCGGCACGAGGTGCACCGGCTCCCCGGTGACGTGGCGCGGCGCTGCGTCGAGATCGTCGAGCGGCTCGGGCTGTGCTACGGGGCGCTCGACCTGATCCTGACCCCGGACGGGCGATACGTCTTCCTGGAGGTCAACCCGAGCGGCCAGTGGCTGTGGATCGAGCAGGCCACCGGCCTGCCGATCAGCGAGGCCCTCTGCGACCTGCTGCTGTACGGCGAGGTGCGCGCGGCGACCGCGCGACCCGCCTGAGCGGCCCGTACCGCTCGGCCCGTACCGCGCGGTCCATCCCGACGCCGACGTACGCGCGGCGTGATCACAGGCCACGGCGCGGGGCGTGCTCCGTCGCCCCGCGCCGTCCTCCCACGGCGGCGACCGCCGATGTGATGAGCGCGCCGGCCACCCGGCGCCGATTCCGCTGTTCCCGATCCGAGCCGACGGGCCCGGACCACCCCATCTGTGTCGAAGGAGACGGGGATGCTTGCCGACGCGCTTGACACCCTGCGTGACCTGGCCGATCTGGAGCCCCCGCAGGCCGAGGAACGCCTGCGCGACCTGCGGGAACGCCACCCGCAGGTGCGCTTCCGGCTGCTGTGGCAGCGCGAGGAGTACGACGACTCGCTCCACTACGACCTGCTGATCAAACAGCCGGGCGCGGGCAGCGTGTCGCTGTCGTGGTGCCCGGACCGGGCGCTGCCGTGGCCGATGCGCGGCGTGCACCGGGCGAGCGAGCTGTTGCTGCTGCGGGTCGACGGCGTCGGAGTGCGGGTCGCCGACGCGGTCGCGCGGCTGGACTTCCTGTGGGACGAGGCCCGGCTCGCCGACCGGATCGTCACCGGCGCGCTGCTCCAGGCGGAGCTGGAGGAGTCGCCCGTCGAGCTCACCGACGAGGAGTTGCAGGAGGCGGTGGACGCGTTCCGCCGCGCCCGGGGGCTGCTCACCGCGGAGCGGACCCGCGAATGGCTGGAGCGCCGCTGCCTCACCGAGACGGATCTGCGGGAGCTGGTGACCGGGGAGGCGGCCGCGGCGCGGTTGCGCGAGCGGGTGACGGCCGGGCGGGCCGAGGCGTACTTCGCCGGGCACCGGGCGGAGTTCGGCGCCGCCCGGATCGCCCGCCTGACCTTCCCCGATGCCGCAGCGGCCGGCCGCGTCGCCGCCGAGCTCGTCGCGGGCGCGGACTGCTACGCGGTGGCCGAGCGCGTGCCCGGGGCCCGGCTGGTGATCGAGGACGTGCCGCGGGCCGAGGTCGGCGAGGCGGAGGCCGGGGAGATCCTCGCGCCCGACCCGCGAACCCTGATCAAGGTGATCTCCATCGGCGAGGCCGTGTTCGACGCCGCGACGCGCCGCCGGGTGGAGCGGCGGATCTTCGAGGAGTGGGTCGAGGAGCGCCGCCGTACCGCGAAGATCGAATGGTTCTGGGGCACCACCACCCGGACGAGTGCGCTGTGAGCCGCCGGATCTTCCGCGAGCAGGCGCTGCGCCGCCACGCCGGCCGCGCGGAGCGGTCCCCGGCGCCCGAGCCGGGCGCGGTCAGGTTCGTGGTCCTGTGGCTGATGGTCGCGCTGCTGGTGGCCGTGCTGGCCCTGCTCGTCTGGCCGCTCCTCGGCTCCGGCGGCTCCCCGGGAGCCGGGGTGGGCGTGCCGGGAGGCGGGCGATGAGACGGGTCCCCGTCATCGTGCAGAACTCCGCGACCGAGTGCGGGGCGGCGTGCCTGGCGATGGTGCTGTCCTTCCACGGCCGGCGCACCACGGTTCAGGAGGTCTCCGACCGCCTGGAGGTGGGCCGGGACGGGCTGAGCGCGCTGGCGATCGTGCAGGCGGCCCGCCTGTACGGCCTGCAGGCCAAGGCGTTCTCGCTGGAGCCGACCGACCTGGCCCGGGTGCCGATGCCCGCCGTCGTGCACTGGGAGTTCCAGCATTTCGTGGTGGTGGAGCGGTGGACGCCGCGCCACGTGGACATCGTGGATCCCGGCCACGGTCGGGTGAGGCTCAGCGCCGAGGAGTTCGACGCCGGCTTCACCGGCGTGCTGCTCGCCTTCGAGCCCGCGCCGGGCTTTCGCCGGCGCCGATCCGGCGCCGCCCGCGCCTGGCGGCTGCGGTTCCTGCGCACGCTGCTGCTGCGCAGGAAGGGGCTGCTCGCCCAGATAATCGCGGCGTCCGCGCTGCTGCAGGTGCTCGGGCTCGGCCTGGCCGCCGGGTTCCAGGTGATCGTGGACCGGGTCCTGCCGGGCGGCGGCGAACACCTGCTCGCCCTGGCCGGCGCGGCCGTGCTGGCCGCGACGGCGACCCAGTTCGCGGTGGCGTACCTGCGGTCGGTGCTGCTGGTCGCCCTGCGCGCCCGCACCGACGGCGAGGTGACCCGCGACCTGGTCGCCCATCTGGTCGCGCTGCCGTACCGGTACTTCGCCACCCGCGGCAAAGGCGACCTGCTGAACCGGTCGAACAGCGTCGCCTCCCTGCGGGAGATGCTGACCGGCCAGATCCTGTCGACGCTGCTGGACGGCCCGCTCGCGGTCGTCTACCTCGCGCTCGTCTTCGCCGCCGACCCCGCCATCGGCGGCGTGCTGGTGCTGCTCGCCGCCGCCCAGTGCGGGCTGCTGCTCGGCACCGCCCGGAAGGTCGGCGAGCTCACCCGGCGCGAACTGGTCGCGCTGTCCGCCAGCCAGAACCGGCTGCTGGAGGTGATCGGCGGCATGGAGACGCTGAAGGCGTCCGGCTCGGAGCCTCGGGCGATGCGGCGCTGGTCGGAGGAGTTCGCCGTCCAGCTCGACGCCGACCTGCGCGGCGGCCTGGTCAAGGGCCTGGTCGAGGCGGCGCTCGCCGCGATCCGCTATCTGGCGCCGCTCGTCCTGCTGTGGGCCGGGGCGTGGCGGGTGCTCGACGGCTCGCTGAGTCTGGGCATGCTGCTCGCGCTCAATGCGATCGCGGCCGCCGCGCTCACCCCGCTGGGTTCGCTGATGACCGCGCTGCAGGGCCTGCAGCAGGCGGGCGCGCACTTCGACCGGCTGTCGGACATCCTGGCCGCCGACCCCGAGCCGTCCCAGGGCATCGAGGTGCTGCGCCTGCGCGGCGCGATCGAACTGCGCGGCGTCGGCTTCCGGCACGACCCCCGCGGCCCGTGGATCCTGCGCGACATCTGGCTGAACGTGCGGCCCGGCCAGAAGGTGGCGCTGGTGGGCGCCTCCGGCTCCGGCAAGAGCACGCTGGCCCGGCTGCTGCTCGCGCTGCACCCCCCGACCGAGGGTCAGATTCGCTACGACGGCGTGCCCGCCTCCGAGCTCAACCCGCACTCGCTGCGCCGCCAGTTCGGCGTGGTCACCCAGCAGCCGTCCCTGTTCACCGGCACGATCAGGGAGAACATCGCGCTCAACGACCCCGGCGCGTCCCTGGAGCGCGTCGCCGAGGCGGCCGCGCGCGCCTGCGTCCACGACGAGATCGCCGCCATGCCGATGGGCTACGACACGCTCCTGGTCGAGGGCGGCGGCCTGTCCGGAGGCCAGCGCCAGCGGCTCGCCCTCGCCCGCGCGCTGCTGCCCCGCCCCAAGGTCCTGCTGCTCGACGAGGCCACCAGCCAGCTCGACGCCTCGACCGAGGCCGCGATCGAGGCCCGTCTCACCGGCCTGACCCAGACCCGCATCGTCATCGCCCACCGTCTCAGCACCATCCGCGACGCCGACCTGATCCTCGTCCTCGACCAAGGCCGCATCGTCGAACAGGGCACCCACGCCGAACTCCTCGCGCACGGCGGCCGCTACGCCCACCTCGTCGCCACCCAACTGGCCGGCGCCGCCGACCGATAAGGCCCCGACGCGTCAGAGCTCGTCCACGTCGGCGAGGAGCCGCCCGCCCGACAGCAGGGGGTAGCCGGGGCCACGATCGAAGAAGGCGGCCTCGCCGAGGTCGCGGAGTTCGGCGCGGAGGGACGTGGTGGCCTCCTTGTCGACGCGGGGGTCGTCCTGGGGGCCGGTGAGGACGACGCCGTAGTCGTCGCGGGCGCCCTCGAAGGAGACCTTGCCGTCGCGGACGTCGGCGGCGACCTTTTCCGGGTCGCGGTCGAAGGGGGAGCCCCAGCCTCCGCCGCCGGTGGTGCGGATTCGGATGATCTCGCCGGCGCGGACGGGCTCGTGGTCGACGAGGCCCTCCATCTCGCGGCCCGCGATCTCGACGCGGAAGGGGCGGCCGGCGCGGCCGCCGTTCACGCCCCAGCAGGACAGGATGGAGCGGTCGGCGATCGACATGAACGAGGCGTCGCGGAGCATGCGGATGTGCTTGTCGTAGCCGAGGCCGCCGCGGAACAGGCCGGGGCCGCCGCTGTCGACGGCGAGGCCGAGGCGTTCGACGCGGAACGGCCAGCGGGCCTCGGCGAACTCGACCGGGATGTTGCGGGAGTCGGGGACGACGTGGATGGTGTCCTCGCCGTCGGCGTACCAGCGGCCGCCGGAGCCGCCGCCGAGGACCTCGCGCATCAGGTACGGCACGCCGTCGGCGTCGGTGCCGTACACGCCGGTGTAGCGGATCGTCTCCTGGTCGGCGGGCATCCGGCCGCCGGTGGCCTTGGCGAGCACGCCCGCGAGCACGCCGAGCAGGCGCAGGATGACGAACGTGCGGGCGTTGGTCGGGGCGGGGAAGATCGGGGTGAGCAGGGTGCCCTTCTCCGGGAAGCGCATCTCGATGAGGGGGACGGCGCCCTCGTTGACGTCGAGCTCGGCCATGCGCTCGGGGGTGTCGGCGAGGTTGCGCAGGATGGGGGCGAGCCACTTCTTCAGGAACACGCCGTCGGCGTAGTCGCCCGCGTGGTTGATCGGCCCCTTCGCCTGCGGGGACGTGCCGGTGAAGTCGATCACGAGGGGGGCGGGGGCGGCGTGGTCGACGGTGAGGGTGATGCGCTGGGTGTGCAGGCGGGGCTCGTCGACGCCGTCGTGCTCGGCGTAGTCCTCCCAGACGTACGTCCCCTCGGGGATCTTGGCGAGGAGTTCGCGGCGGAACGTCTCGGTGGTCTTGGAGATGATCGCGTCGAAGCAGGCCTCGACGGCGGCGCGGCCGTACCGGGTGAACAGGTCGGCGAGGCGGCGGGCGCCCATGAGGCAGGCCGAGCACTCGGCGTCGAGGTCGCCGGCGAGGGAGTCGGGCATGCGGGAGTTGCGGATCATGATGCGCAGCGCGGCCTCGTTCGGCACCCCGCGGTCCCACAGCTTGATCGGGGGGACCATGAGGCCCTCCTCGAAGACGCTGGTGGCGTGGGAGGGCATCGAGCCCGGTACGGCGCCGCCGATGTCGTCGTGGTGGCCGAACGCCTGCACGAACGCGACCACCTCGCCCTCGTGGAAGACGGGCACGGTCACGCACAGGTCGGGCAGGTGGCCGATGCCGCCCTCGGAGAGGTAGACGTCGTTGTGGAAGAAGACGTCGCCCGGGTTCATCGTCTCGATCGGGAAGTCGCGGACGATCGGCTGGACGAGGGCGGAGTAGGACCGGCCGGTCAGCTTGCGCAGGCGGGCGTCGTGGATGCCGGCGCGGAAGTCGTGGGCGTCGCGGATCATCGGGGAGCGGGCGGTGCGGGCGATCGCGGTCTCGACCTCCATCTCCACCGAGGCGAGGGTGCCCTCGACGATCTCGACGAGGACGGGGTCCACGGGGGTCGCGGCGGTCATGCGTTCTCCCGAGAGGTGCGGTGGACGACGAGGTTGCCGTGGGCGTCCATGCGGGCCGAGAAGCCGGGGTGCAGGGGCAGGGTGGAGCCGTACTCCTCGATGACGGCCGGGCCGTCGATCACGTCGCCCGCGCGCAGGCCGGCGCGGGCGTGGATGGGGACGTCCGCCCAGCCGCGGGCGGGGTCCTCGTCGAAGTGGACCTCATCACGGTGGACCTCATCACGGTGGACCTCATCACGGTGGACCTCATCACGGTGGACCTCGTCGAAGTGGACCCGGCGGTGGTCCGGGGGCGGCGGGGATTCGCCGGGGGCGCGGCCGGGGCGTTCGGCGATGGCCGGGCGGGTGATCGGGCCGATGCCGGAGACGCGGAGGTTGACCCATTCGACGGCGTGGCGGGGGTCGTCGCGGTAGCCGTACCCGTAGAGGCGGTGGTGGGCCTCGTGGAAGCGGTCGAGCACGGTCGCGCGCCAGGCCGCGTCGAGGGGACCGGGCGGGGCGGGGACGCGGACCTCGTACGCCTGGCCGTAGTAGCGCAGGTCGGCGCTGCGGGCGTAGACGTGGCGGTCGCGGTCGAAGCCCTCGCGGTCGAGCGCGTCGGCGGCCTGCGCCTCCAGCTCGCCGAAGATCTCGGCGGCGGCGTCGAGGGGGAGGTCGCGGGTGACGAAGGTGCGCACGTAGTCGTTCTTCACGTCCACGGTGAGCAGGCCGAACGCCGAGACGTTGCCCGGGTCGGGCGGGACGATCACCGCCGGGAGGGAGAGGATGTCGATCAGACGGCAGACGAGCAGCGGGCCGGAGCCGCCGAAGGCGACCATGGGGAAGTCGCGCACGTCGAGGCCGCGTTGGACGGTGAGCCTGCGGATGGCGTTCGACTGGTTGAACGCGCTGATCTCCAGGATGCCGGTGGCGGTGCGCTCGGGGGTGAGGCCGAGCTTGTCGGCGAGGGCCTCGATGGCGGCGCGGGCGGCGGCGACGTCGAGCGGGATCTCGCCGCCGAGCAGGTGCGGGGGCACGCGGCCGAGGAACACGTGCGCGTCGGTGACGGTGACCTCGGTGCCGCCGCGGCCGTAGCAGACGGGGCCGGGGTCGGCGCCGGCGCTGCGCGGGCCGACCTTGAGCGTGCCCTCCGGGGAGATCCAGGCGATCGAGCCGCCGCCCGCGCCGACGGTGACGATGTCGATCATGGGGATCTTGCAGGGGTAGCGGCCGATGCTGCCCTCGGTGGTGAGGGACGGCTCGCCATCGACGACGACGGCGACGTCGGTGGAGGTGCCGCCGCCGTCGAGGGTGATCGCGGAGGGGTGCCCGGCGGTGGAGGCGATGAGCGCGGCGCCGAGCGCCCCGGCGGCCGGGCCGGACAGCACGGTGGTGATCGGCTGGTTGACGACCTCGGTCGCGGACAGGACGCCGCCGTTGCTCTTCATCACCGAGAAGCCGCGGCCCAGGCGTTCGGAGAGGCCGGCGATGTAGCGGCGCATGGTGGGTTTGACGGCGGCGTCGACGAGGGTGGTGACCGAGCGCTCGTACTCGCGGTACTCGCGCAGGACCTCGCTGGAGATGGAGACGACCGCGTCCGGGTGCTCGCGTTCGAGCACCTCGCGCATGCGCAGCTCGTGCTCGGGGTTGGCGTAGGAGTGCAGGAAGCAGACGCCGATGGCGTTGATGGCGCGGTCGCGGAACCAGCGGGCCACCTCGACGGCCTGCTCCTCATCGAACGGGCGGACCTCGCGGCCGAGGTGGTCGAGGCGTCCGCCGACGGTCTTCACGCGGTGCACCGGGACGATGCGGGGTGGTTTGACCCAGAAGTACGAGTTGCCGTAGCCGTCGGGCACGCTCTGCCGGGCGATCTCCAGCAGGAACTCGAAGCCCTCGGTGGTGATGAAGCCCAGGTCGGCGGGGCGGTCCTCCAGGAGCTGGTTGGTGGCGACGGTGGTGCCGTGCACGATGCCGGTGACGTCGTCGAGCGAGACGTCCAGCCCGTACGCCTCCGACAGGACCTTGGCCACGCCGGTCATGAAGCCGTCGGCCGGGTTCGCCGGGGTGGAGGGCGTCTTGGTCGTGACGACGCGGCCGGTGGCCTCGTCCACCGCGACCACGTCGGTGAACGTGCCGCCCGTGTCGACCCCGATCCGCACTTTCGACATATCCCGACTTATGCCCGTGTCCGCGCTCATGTCCCTGTGTCTACTGGTGGGGACGGCGTGCGGGAATCGGCGGACCCTGCCCAAGGACCGCCGCCGTCGTCGGCGATCCTTGCCACGCCGTCGGGTGCGCGCCGCCGTACAGAAGAAACAAACTTGGCGCCGGACTCAATCTGAGGTCTCCTCCGGCGATCACTTTTGCACGAGTACCCGCAGCGCCGCGCGTCAATGCCTTCTGCCAGCCCTTCCACCGCTCCGCACCGGCGTGGCCGAGTCGGGCGTCAGGCTCTCACGGCCGGTGTCGCCCACTATTGAGTCTGGTTTCACCTTGAAGCCGGGTCAACGTCAGGGTCCACGTGAGGGTTCGTGGTGGGGGCAGGGGCGGGCGGGTAGGTCACGGCGGGGCGGCGGTCGCGGCGGGGGCCGAGTGCCTGGTCGATCTGGGCCCGGTCGATGTAGGCGGCCATGCGGATCGCCATGTCGTTGACGCGGCGCAGTTCGGCCTCCGCGCGATCCTTGCCGGCCTGGCCCGCCTGCACGCCGAAGTACGCGCCGATGATGGTGCCGACCACTCCGCAGACCCCGGCGAACATCGTCGCCACCTCGCCGGAGTTGAGCACCGAGACGGTGAAGCCCACCAGCACGACGACGAGTCCGGCCAGGACGATGAAGAAGCCGTATCGCCAGCGTGCGGCGTCGGCTTCGGCGGCGGTCCGCTCGTCGGGGGTCATCATCGACTCAAGGGCCGAGGGCGGGTTTGCGGTCATAGCGCCTCCCTTATCAGTGATGTCCAGAACATCCCATGTTCAGGACGATCACGCCACATGGCCGGTCGTCCCTTCGCCTGGAGCCGACGGCGGCGGCGGACCAGGCCGCCAACCTCCGACCTGCGTGATCCCGCGTCCGTCCCCGTACGCGACCGGCCTCGCCACGGTGAACGACTCGCCAAGAAACACTGGTCGTCCGCCGCCAATCACCGAACGAAATCACTTGTGTGATCGACACACTCGACATTCCCACATCTTGACGCAAGACTTGACCGCGAAGATCGGACGCACATAGAGTGTCGAATACGGGGGGTTGACGTTGAGCGTCGATTTTAGTGCCGGTCTAAACCCGGACGTGCCGAACGCAGCGCGTATCTACGACTACTTTCTCGGCGGTAAGAACAATTTCCCGGTGGACCGGGAGACGGCCGAACGCTTCCTGTCCATCGTGCCGGAGGCCAAGAAATCGGTCCTCGCCAACCGGGCGTTTCTGCTGCGCGTGGTCAAGGAACTCGCCGCGGACGGCGCCGACCAGTTCCTCGACATCGGTGCCGGGCTGCTCAATCAGGAAAACGTCCACGATATCGCGCAGGCGGTGAATCCCGAGGCGCGGGTGGTTTACGTCGACTATGACCCATCGGTCGTCGCGCACGGCCGGGCGCTGCTGCAAGGCCGCCCTCGCGTCGGTTTCGCGACGGGGGACGTACGCAAACCCGAAGACATTCTCCGCGCCCCTGAAGTGACCGAGCTCATCGATTTCTCCCGGCCCGTGGCCGTACTGATGGTCGCCCTGCTGCATTTCCTGCCCGACGACGAGGATCCGGCGGGGGCGGTGGCGGCGATCCGGCGAAGGTTGGCCCCGGGCAGCCAACTGGCGCTCACCCATGTCTGCCATGACGACGCCAACCTGAGCCGCCTACAGCAGGGCGCCTCCCTGTACGACAATGCCTCGGCCCCGTTCATCTTCCGGTCCGAATCGGACATCGCGGCGTTCTTCGAGGGTTTTGAACTGCTGGAACCCGGGCTGGTCGAGATCTCGCGCTGGCGGCCGTCGTCGCCCGCGTACGACGATGCCCCCGCCGCCCCCGCCCAGGGGACCCCGGGGACCTCGGGGAAGACGTTGGTGCTGGGCGGCGTCGGCAGAGTGCCTCTCCCGCGGTAGCGCCAAGTACCGCGACATATCGGCGGCATGCGGGCCGCCGTATAAGGCCGGTCACCCGTCGCAGCGTGGGCTTCAGGAGTCGAGGTCGCACAGGCGGGCGGCGAGCTGGATGGCGTCGCCGTCCACCAGCGCGCAGACGGCGCGCCACCAGCCGAACCACTCGCCGCTTCGCCACATCCAGTCGACGCGATCGATCGCCGCGATCACGTCGCCCTTGTTGCGCCAGCGCGGACCGACCTGGGCCGTGGCCGCGTCGTGGCGCAGGGCCCAGGCGCGCAGCCGGTCGGCGGCCTCCTCGTCGATCGGGCCGAGGTAGGGGTCGGCGGGCTGGTCCGGGAGCGGGTGCGGGCCGAGCCCTGCGGCGACGCCCCAGCTCCACTGGGCCTCCGCGGGCGGGGAGTAGCGCAGGGAGGCGAAGTCCAGGTTCGAGCCGAGCCGACCGCCGGGGCGTTCGACCACCAGCGCGTCCAACCGGCCGCCCGCGTCGAAGGCGACCAGGAGCCGGTCTCCCGGCCAGGCGTCGGGAGGCAACTCGATGCGGTCCTCGGCCTGCCAGGAGTTGAGGTCCACGGTGTCCACGGGCCGGCCCCAGCGCTCGTCGGCGGCGTCGTCGGCGATCCAGGTGGCCAGCATCTCCAGGACGGTGAGGTCGGTCCACGGGTCGATGGCGGTGTTGGCGGCGAGGACCTCGTCGGGGGCGGGCAGCTTGCCCTCGCGACTGTCGCGCCACCAGCGCATGCCGAGGTCGCGGGTGCCGACGACCAGGGCGGCGATCGCGGCGAGTTCGGCCGAACGGCGGGTCAGGGGGGCGCCGCCGGCCAGACGGCCGCACATCGCGGTGCGGCCGGGGCCGAGGACGGCCCTCCCCTGGCGGAACAGCTCCGCCGCCGTGGGATGTTCCTCGCCCAGGAGCAGCAGAGTGAGCCGCCGGGCCTCGGTCCGGGCATCCTCCGCACGAGCCTCGCGCATATCTGCAAATTTACGCCGAATTGGTGCGTTATTTGCTCTTTCGCCCACTTCGTCCGAGAAGCCAGCCGATCACGGCGCTCCCCAGCGCGACGCCTGCGCCCATGCCGAACGCGGTCAGCATCGTCCAGGCGGGCGGATGCTGGCGCGGCGCCTTCACCGCGGCCGGACGCTCGAAGACCTGACCGACGGCCACGGGCTGCCCCGCCCGTGGCCCGGCGGCCCCCGCCGCCTGGGCCGCCTGGTCCGCCACAGCCTCCGCCGCCTGTCCCACGGGCTGCCCCGCCTCCCCCGCCGACGGCGCCTCCTCCGCCACGGGCCGCTCCACTCGCACGGCCACCGCCCCCGCGGCTTCGACCGGCGCCACCTGGGCGGGCACCACCACGGCGGGCGCCTCCGTCAGATGCCGCTCGACCGCGGCGAAGAACTCCCCGGCGGTACGCCTGGCCACCGACCCCAGCATGCGCTGCCCCACTCCGCCGATCATCCCGCCGACCACGGCATCGGCGTCGTAGTCCACGCGGGTGCCGCCGGGCGCCTCGCTGAGCCGTACCCGCACGGTGGCGTCGACGGTGCCGGGCGCGCCCTGCCCCCGGGCCCGCAACACGAAGCGCTCGGGCTCGTCGGGCTCGGCGAGGGCCACCTCCCCCTCGTACACGCCCTTGATCGAGGCCACCCCCGCGCTCACCGTCATGCGGTAGACGTCGCCCCCGAGGGCCTCCAGCCGCTCACACCCCGGAATGGTGCACGCGAGCACCGCCGGATCCTGCAACGCCGCCCACAGCCGAGCACGCTCTATCCCGAGTACGGCACTGCCGACGATCTTCATGTCCACCTCCGATGAGCGAAACTTTAGAGACTTCGCGCCCACCGTCATAACGGCAAGATCTGCCCCACCACCACGTGCCGCGTCGTCGAGCATCGCTCAGACACCCGCCGCGCCCCGGAACGGCCCACGCCCGCACACCCACGCAGCGATGGGAACCTGGCGGCCGGTCATTCCTCACCACCACAGGCCGCATCGCCGAACATCGCTCAGACACCCGCCGCCCCCCGGGACGACCCGCGCCCGCACACCCACGCAGCGTTGACAACCAGGCGGTCGGTCACTTGTCTCTCTAGGTCGTCCGCGCGCCCTCTCTGGCTCGTCCCTCGCACGCGCATCCGCGGAAGCGTTCCCGCTCCCGGCCGGGGGCGAAGGTGCAGCCGGAAGGCGTGGCCGTCTTGTGGGCCTACTCGTCGCTGACCTGGAGGATGCTGCGGATTACGGCGTCGGTGTCGCCGAGGTCGGGAAGCACGAGTTCGGCGCCCGCCGCGCGCAGGGCCGCCGCGTCGCTGCGGCCCGTCGCGACCGCCACCACGCGCGCCCCGCCCTCGTGCCCGGCCTGCACGTCGTGGGGGGTGTCGCCGATCAGCACGGTGCCGTGCTCGTCGAAGGTCTCCCCGAACTTCGCCTGCGCCCTCTCCCTCGCGAACCGGACCAGCGCGGGGCGCTCCAGCCCGTCCAGACCGTACGCGCCGACCTCGAAGTCCACGAACTCGTGCAGGCCGAACTCGGTCAGCTTGCAGATCGCGATCGGCTTCATGTTGCCGGTCAACACCGACTGGACCACGTCGGTACGCTTGGCGAGCGCGGCGAGTGCGGCCCTGCCTCCGGTGAGTTCGCGGCCTCGGGCGGTGAACTCGTGCCGCCGGTCCTCGAACATCGCGGCCAAGGCTTCGGCGAACGTCTCCACCAGGTCGTCGGTCCGGGGGACGTCGTTCAGATCGAGCAGCGCCGTGATGATTCCGCGGTCGGTCCGGCCGGACATATCGGGAAATTTCTCCGGTAGGCGGCCGACGAAGTCGCGGAACACCGCGCTGTAGATCTCCCGGCTGATCCCGGCAACGTCGATGAGGGTGTGGTCGATGTCCCAGAGCACAAGTGTCCGCACCCCCGCATGCTAACCATCCCCGTGATCGCTACTTCGGGCCAGGTCTGCGGGCCAGCAACGCGGCCTGTGTGAACCGCACGCCATCCTCCGGTTCTCGCGCCAGCTTCGCGCGCACGTCGAAGCCTTCCGCCCGCAAAAGGTCGGCGACGCCGTCCACCGACAGCTTGTAGGCGAGCGTCACCTTGTGGTCGAACGCCTCCGTCAGACATTTGGGGTCATCGGTGGCCTGGAACCCGAGCAGCAGATGCCCTCCCGGCGCCAGCACCCGGCGGAACTCGGCGAAGATCTCGGGCAGCCGCTCGGGCGGCGTGTGGATCACCGAGTACCAGGCGAGCACCCCGCCCAGCGCACCGTCGGCCGCCTTCAGGTCGGTCATCGAGCCCACGTCGAACCGCAGGTCCGGGTACGCCTCGCGGGCCAGCCTGATCATCTCCGGGGACAGGTCGGTGCCGAAGACGTCCAGGCCGAGGGACGCGAGGTGGCCGGTGAGCCGGGCGGGCCCGCAGCCGACGTCGGCGACCGGGCCGCCGCCGGAGGACCGCACGAGTTCGGCGAACACCGCGAGCATCGCGCGGTCCAGCGGCTGCGCGTCCAGCGCGCCGCGGAACGTCTCGGCGTAAAGATCGGCCACGACGTCGTACGCGGACCGGACGGTGCTGAGAGAAGACGGTTCTTCTTCCATGCCGAAGCACCCTAGTGCGAGGCCCGATGCGAGGCCCGCGAACGTTCACCGCACGGATGCCCGTCCGCGTGATGCCCGACGGAGATCCCGACCGCCTCCAGGCAGCCCCCAAGCAGCGCCAGGCCACGGTCGCCACGACGGGACCGGGCAACGCTGCCTCCAGGCAGCCTCCAGGCAACGCCTGGCCACGGTCGCCACGGCGGGACCGGCAACGCGCCGGGACCGGCAACGCCGCCTTCGGGCAGTGCCAAGCCACGGTCGGCCATACCGGGACCGGGCAACGCCGGACAACAGGCGGCAACACCGGCGTCGTAAGAGTGCCGGGCAACCACCCGGCGACGCCGAGGCCGGGCGACGCGGGCAGCGCCGTACAACGCGCGCCATCGCGAGTGCCCGGCGGGGCGACCCGGCTGAACGATGTGGTCACGGCGCTGCCCGGGTCCGCCGCCGGGAGAGCGGGCGGACACTAAGCTGTGAGTGTCCTCCCGTCGCGGGGTGGGCATCGGGCGGCCGGTGTGTGCGACCGCCGCCCGGCCTGGGTGTGCGATGCCGGCCGGGCGACGGGTCATCGGCCGCCCCCGTCTCGGCCGCGGGTCAGCGTCCGATCACGGCCAGGGCCGTGTCCGTGCGTCGTTTGCGGGTGACGATGAAGTCGTCGATCAGACCGTAGGCCTTGGCCTCCGCCGCGGTGAAGATCTTGTCGCGGTCGAGGTCGCGACGGATCTCCTGGGGGTCGCGGCCGGTGTGCCGGGCCAGGACCTCCTCCTGCTGGGCGCGGATGCGCAGCACCTCGCGTGCCTGGATCTCCAGGTCGCTGCCGGTGCCGCCGGTGCCCTCCATCGAGGGCTGGTGCAGCAGCACGCGGGCGTTGGGCAGGGCCATGCGCTTGCCCGGCGTGCCGGCGGCCAGGAGCACGGCGGCCCCCGACGCGGCCTGGCCCAGGCAGACCGTCTGGATCTCCGGCTGGACGTACAGCATCGTGTCGTAGATCGCCATCACCGAGGTGAACGAGCCGCCGGGCGAGTTGATGTACATGCTGATGTCGCGGTCGGGGTCGAGCGACTCAAGCGTCAGCAACTGCGCCATGACGTCGTTGGCCGAGGTGTCGTCGATCTGGGTGCCGAGGAAGATGACCCGGTCCTCGAACAGCTTGTTGTACGGGGTCACCTCCTTGACGCCGTACGTCGTGCGCTCGGTGAAGGACGGCACGACGTAACGTGCGGTGATCTCGGTCATGTCCGCCCTCCTCACGAGACCGCGCCGGCCGACGACACCTGGCGGGCGCTGCGGATCACGTGGTCGACGAAGCCGTATTCGCGGGCCTCCTCGGCGGTGAACCAGCGGTCCCGGTCCCAGTCGGTCTGGATGCGCTCCAGCGGCTGGCCGGTGTGCGCGGCGATGCGTTCGGACATCATCTGCTTGGCGTACAGCATCTGCTCGGCCTGGATGGCGATGTCGGCCGCGGTGCCGCCGATGCCGCCGCTCGGCTGGTGCATCATGACGCGGGCGTGCGGCAGCGCGTAGCGCTTGCCGGGCGCGCCGGAGGTCAGCAGGAACTGGCCCATCGAGGCGGCGAAGCCCATCACGACGGTGGCGACGTCGTTGGGGATGTAGTGCATCATGTCGTAGATCGCCATGCCGGCCGTGACCGAGCCGCCGGGCGAGTTGATGTACAGCCAGATGTCGCGCCGGTCGTCCTCGGCGGCGAGCAGGAGCAGCTCGCCGCAGATCCGGTTGGCGATCTCGTCGTCGACCTGCGTGCCGAGGACGACGATCCGCTTGTCGAGCAGACGCTGGGACAGCGGTGGATTCGGTGCGGGTGTGGCCACGGTCATGAGCCGTCGGTCCTTCCATGTCGCGGGGTCGGCCGCCGGGACGGGTGTGCGGCCCGTGACCGGCGGCGCTTCGTGGTGGGCATCTCCGAAATGGCGTGGTGAATCGGTCGGCGGCGACCGTTGGCGTCGGCATCCGATGTGCGCGATCATGCGCCGACCCTTGATCGGTCACCTGTCGCCGACACTAACCTCCGGCCCGTCTCCGAGCGTCCGCTGTTCGCTCACGGCGGTGTTCGCTGAGCGCGCAGTTCTCCGGTACGCGCCCCGCGGCGTGCCGCACACGCCTCGCCGAAGGTCGGCGTGTGCCCATTTTTCCGACTTGGCCGCGATGCCCGACGGCGTTCCCGCGCTGCCGGGCGGCGTTCCCGCGTCGCCGGGCGTCTACGCGTCGGGGATGCGTACGGCGATCTCGCCGCCGAGGCGGTGGCCGCCGGTCAGTTCGAGGCGGTCGCCGCTCCAGAATCGTCCGGGGTCGTACCAGTTCGTACGGCGTCCGCCCGGCAGCAGGCCCATCTCCTCGTAGGTGACCGCGAGGACCTCGGCGCAGTACGCCGTCTCCAGGCTGCGATCGGCCTGCTCGTCGGCCTCCCCGCCGCGATCCCCGTCGGACTCCCGGTCACGATCCCTGTCGCGATCCCTGTGGTGAGCCCGGTCGCGAGCCCGGTCACGGCGACGGAACGGCAGGCGGACGGCGGGGAGGCGTCCGCGCACCCAGCGCCCGGCGAGGCGGGCCGTCGATGGGAAGGGCGTGCCGTCGAGGCGGGCCACGGCGCGCAGGACGGCGTCCTCCATTTCGCGGGTGGCCGGGGGATCGAGCTGGCGGAACCAGGCGCGCTGGCCGTACCGGTGGGCCCAGACCATGACGGCCGAGCGCAGGTCGTGGAGCTGGACGCCGCGGTGGTGGCCCCCACTCCACATGTCCGGCAGCGACTTGCCCAGCTCGGCGTGCCACATCAGCGGCGGAAGGTCGTCGATGACGACGGCCATGCCGACGTGGTTGACCGGGCTGTTGGTGGTGACCTGAATGGCGCGGTCCGGCACCTTGCGCCCGCGGAACAGCCACACATCGCCGGTCCGCGTCAGCTCGACGGCCTTGTCTAGGTCGATTGGCGTGGCAGGCATGCCCTTTACCCTAGGCGGATGAAGCGATGGAAATGGTGGAAGATTATCGGCCTTGCCAGTTTTGTCGGCGTCGCCGCCACGGGCGTCGTGATCGTACGCGCGGAGCGGCGGCGGCGCGCCTACACGCCCGAGGAGATCCGCGACCGGCTGCGGGCCCGGCACGCCGAGGCGACCGGCGCGCGCTCAGCCTCGGCGTCCGAATAGCAGGGTCGCGCCGAGGGCGGCCACCCACAGGCCCCACAGGGTGCTGCCGATAAGGCCCGCCGGCTCCCAGACCGGGAAGCCGGGGACCGCGGTGGCCAGGATGTCGCCCTGGTTGAGCAGGTAGACGGCGCTCGCGGCCAGGCCCGTCCAGCCCAGCCAGGCGGGCAGCGCGCGGGTGCGCAGGATGAGCACCGCGACGGTCACCGACCAGGCGACGGCCAGGGTCTGGCCGAGGTGCTCGCCGAGGAGGGCGCCGCCGTACTGGTGCTGGGCCGTCCACGCGGCCTCGGCGGCGGCCCTCGCGACGGGGTCGGCGGAGGAGTGCGCGGCGGCGAGCGGGGGGACCACGAAGACCCAGCGCAGGAAGCCGATCAGGGACAGCAGCACCGAGACCGCGCCGAGGTGGGTGGCCACGCGCAGCGCCGGGTCGGCGGGGCGGCCGAGGGCGGCGGGCAGCAGCAGGATCGGGATCAGCAGGATCGCGTACGTCCAGCCGGTGGCGAACCAGATCCCGACGAGTCCGGGGCCGCCCTCGGCGTAGGCGGCGAGCACCACGCCGGGCGGGCGGCGCAGGATGTCCGGCCAGTCGAAGGCCGCGGACAGCAGGGTGGCGGCGACGGCGAAGGCGACGGCGCCCGCGATGAACATGCCGCCGGTCAGCCGCCGTTGCGTGAACGGGATCGTCGTCATGGATGACTCCCATCTCTGTACGGTGTCCAATAACTGTACGATGTCCAAAGATAGAAGAAAAGACCCCCACACCACCCGGCCCCGCGTACACCGGTCGCCGCGTTCCCCGGCCGGGGACGCAATCATGGGGCGGGTACGCCAAGCGGACGGAGGAGGCGACGTGCGGCCTGGGCCGAAGAGGACGCTGAGCGAGGAGGCGGTGCTCGACGCCGCGATGGGCCTGCTCGCCGAGGGCGGCGCGGCCGCGGTGACCGTACGTGGCATCGCCTCGCGGCTGGGGGTCGCGCCGAACGCTGTCTACACGTACGTGCCGAACAAGGCGGCCGTGCTGAGCGCCTTGGTCGAGCGCCTGCTCGGCGAGGTGGATCTGAAGGCCCTGGCCGACCCGGCGACGCCCTGGCGGCGACGCCTGCACGCGCTCGCGCTCGGCCTGCGGGAGCGGCTGATCGCCCAGCCGGGCATGGTCCACCTGCTGCTGTCCGGGCCCATGGACGGGCCGAACGCGCTGGCCCTCGGCGAATGCCTGCTGGCCGTACTGGCGGAGGCCGGGCTGGATCCGGAGCCGGCCGCCCGGGCGTCGTACCTGCTCATCGTGTACGTGGTCGGCTCGATCGCCTTGGAGGCCGCCGAAATGGACGCCGACGCGCCGCCGCAGCCGGAGGCCGAACGGGTGGCCGCCCGGCGGGCGACCTTCGCCGCCGTGCCCGCCGACCGTTTCCCGCGCACCGCCGCGGCCGCCGAGACGATGGCCGGCTTCATCTCCACCGAGCAGTTCAGATGGGGACTCGACCGCCTCCTCGACGGGCTGACGCGCTGAGAGGCTGACAGGCTGACGAACTGATGCCCGCGTAGTCCCCCGCAGGGAGTACCCCGCAATCCGTCGCCGGGCTGACGCCGTACGCGGCGTCCTGCTCCCATCATGGGTGTCACGCCGGAAAAGGCCCGCGTACCCGCCTTCCAAGCGAGGGAACAAGTCCCTGCCAATCACGGCACAAGTGCGCGGGCCTTCACTTGGGCATCGAGAGAGCCGGGCATCGGCCGCGCTGTGACGAACTTCGCACGGTCCGGGGGAGGTCCGATCTCAGCATTGCTCTACAGGCTGTAGTACTACTGAATGTAGGACTACGGCGCGTAGAGCCCGCCTTCCAACGAGGGGATCATGGACGCACTCGACCTGGCACGGTGGCAATTCGGGGTGACCACCGTGTACCACTTCCTGTTCGTACCTCTGACGATCGGTCTGGGGACGTTCGTCGCCGCGCTGCAGACCGCCTGGTACCGCACGGGCAAGCAGCACTACCTCACGCTCACCAAGTTCTTCGGCAAGCTCTTCCTGATCAACTTCGCCATGGGCGTGGTGACGGGCATCGTGCAGGAATTCCAGTTCGGCATGAACTGGAGCGAGTACTCCATCTTCGTGGGGGACGTCTTCGGCGCGCCGCTGGCGATGGAGGCGCTGCTCGCCTTCTTCCTTGAGTCCACCTTCCTCGGCTTGTGGATCTTCGGCTGGAACCGGCTGCCCAAGCGCGTCCACCTGATGACGATCTGGGCCGCCGCCATCGGCTCCAACCTGTCGGCGTACTTCATCCTCGCGGCGAACGCCTGGATGAAGCACCCGGTGGGCTACGAGGTCGTCGACGGCCGCGCCCGGATGACCGACGTCTGGGCGGTGCTCACCAACTCGACCGCCCTCGCCCAGGTCCCGCACGTCATCGCCGCCTCTTTCGTGGTCGCCGGCGGCTTCGTGCTCGCCGTGAGCGGCTACCGGATTCTTCGCGAACGCCGTACGGCGGGCATCACGACCGACCCGGACATGTGGCGCGCCGGCCTGCGGGGGGCGCTGGTCATGACGGCGATCGCGGGGGCGGTCGTCGCGGGCAGCGGCGACCTGTCCGGCCAGCTTCTGCGCGAGCAGCAGCCGATGAAGCTCGCCGCCGCCGAGGGCCTGCGGCACGACCAATCCGCCGCGCCGTTCTCGCCCGTCCCCGGCGTCGAGGTGCCCGGCCTGCTCAGCCTGCTCGCCGCGCACGACGTCAACGCCACCGTGCAGGGCGTGGACGACATCCAAAAGCGCTACGAGCGGAAGTTCGGCCCCGGCGACTACACGCCCAACCTGCCGATCGTCTACTCGTCCTTCCGCGTCATGATCACCTTCGGCCTGTCCACGGTCAGCCTGTCGATCCTGGGCCTGTGGCTCACCCGCGGCCGTCGCGTCCGCGGTTCGCGCGGCCGACGCGGACGCGAGCCCCGCCGGGTGCCCGACTGGTACGCCCGGCTGTGCCTGCTCGCCCTGCCGCTCCCCACGATCGCGATGATCGCAGGCTGGCTGCTCAGCGAGATCGGCCGCCAGCCGTGGACGGTCATGGGCGAACTGCTCACGGCGGCGAGCGTCTCCCCCAACGTCACCCTCGCCCAGGTGGCGATCTCCCTGGCGGTCTTCACCGCCCTGTACGGCGTGCTCGCCGTGGCCGAGGGCGTCCTGCTGGTGCGGTACGTCAAGGCCGGTCCCGCCGCCGACCCGGCCCCGCGCGCCGAGCCCCAGACGTGGGCCGAGGCCGACCGGCGCACTCCCACCCTGATGTACTGAGCGGACTGATGATCATGGAATTGCCCACCTTCTGGTTCATCCTCATCGCCTTCCTCTGGACCGGCTACTTCGTCCTGGAGGGCTTCGACTTCGGAGTCGGCGCCCTGTTGCCGGTGCTGTCGCGCGACGAGGCCGAGCGCCGCCAAGTGCTCGCCACCATCGGCCCGGTGTGGGACGGCAACGAGGTCTGGGTCATCACGGCCGTCGGCGCCATGTTCGCCGCCTTCCCAAGCTGGTACGCCGGCCTGCTCAGCGGCTTCTACCTGCCCCTGCTGATGGTCCTGGCCGCCCTCATCGTCCGCGGCGTCGGCCTCGAATGGCGCTCCAAGGTCCGCACGTCGGCCGAACGCGCCCTCTGCGACGCCGGCATCGTCACCGGCAGCTTCCTACCCGCCTTCATGTGGGGCGCCATCTTCGGAAACCTGCTCGGCGGCACCCCCCTCGCCACCATCACCGGCGGCCTCTTCTCCCTGACCATCGCCGCCCTACACGGCGCGATCTTCGTCGCCCTCAAGACCGATGGCCCGGCCCGCGCCCGCGCCCGCCGCACCGCCCTCCTCCTCGCCACCGCCGCCGTCCCGTCCGCCCTCGCCGCCCTACCCGGCATCCCCGCATCCGCCGCCCCCCTCAACGACTGGGCCACCCACCCCACGCCGTGGATCGTGTCCACCGCCGCCATGGCCACCCTCGCCGCCGCCGTCGCCCTCATCTGGCGCCGCCGCGAAGGCTGGGCCTTCACCGCCACCGCCATCACCATCACCCTCGCCACCACCGCCCTGTTCACCGTCCTGTGGGAATCCCCCCTCCCCGGCCTCACCCTCACCGAAGCCGCCTCCGGCCCCTACACCCTCACCGTCATGACCTGGATCGGCGCCGCCGCCCTCCCCTTCGTCCTCGCCTACCAGACCTGGACGTACTGGACCTTCCGCAAGCGCCTCGCCCAGCCCACCGTCCATGTTTGACCGCTCGGAAGGAGGCCGAGACGCTCACCGCCGACCCGGACGACCGGGCGGAGGCCGAAGCGATCATGCGGAATATGGACGCGCTCCGTGCGCGGTGATGTTAAGTCCGCGAGCGAACTCTTCGCGATAGGGCGGGCGGCGGCGCGGGTCGTGGGCTAGAAATCGTCGAGCCGCCGTTGCGCGACCACCTTCGCGAGGCGTCCGGCGACGGTGTTCTTGAAGTAGAGCTTGAGGCTGCCGTCCAGCGGCACCCCGGCGGTGACGAAGTCCGCGCCGGCCGGGATGGTGCCGAAGGAGACGGGCTGGCGGAAGGCCTCATTGATCCCGTTGCGGAGCTCGTTCAGCAGTGTCCCGTGCCCGAAGCCGGAGGTCCTGATCCTCCAGCGGGTCAGCACGGCGACGATGTCGGTCTTGCCGCCGGACGCCGCCGCCTTCTGGAACCTGAGATCGAGCTCGATGTAGAAGGTGGGGTCGGTCAAGATCGTGAGGCTCACGAAGCCGTGGGTGCCGAACCGCAGGACCCGGTTACGCGGTCCGGCGAACCCGTCGCTGGTGTCGCTGACGACCTTGAGCGTCTCGCGGCCGCCGTAGATGCCGACACGCGAGTCCTTTTCTTTCACCAGCCTGGTGAACGTTTTGGAGATGGCGCCCTTGAGCGCCGAGGCGCTCATGGTCGCGGCGACGGCGGTTGCGTCGAGCCATGCCTCCTCCACCCGGCCGGCCGCCTGCGCGTTGTCGTCCCACGCCTGGGCACGGTGCTCCGGCACGACGCAGACGTGGTCACCGCGGAAGGCCTCTCGCCACACGTACGGCTTGAGGCATGTGTCGGGACCGTACGGGCCGCCGCGCGGATCGACGCGGGAACGGGCCTGGGCGTTGTCCTCCCTGACCTGCTGGTACCGCTCCGGATAGACGCACACGTGGTCGCTCGGTACGGTTCCGCGCCAGACATAGCCCTGCGGGCAGGTGTCGAACCCGGGGGGCGCCGCCGAGGCGGCGGGGAGCGCCCGGGCGGGCGGGCCCGCCATCACGGTCGCGGCGGCGAGAGCCGCGACGGACAACGACGAGCGGAGCGCCCGTGCCCGCCGTGCCGTTCCGAATGGACGGGATGTGGCGGAGGCGCCGGTGGACGCCGAATTCCTGCCCGGCGTCCGGGGGATCAGGGGGGATTTCATGCCTTTACTCCTTGATTGCCGCGGCCCACCGTGGCCATATCGAGCCGATATGTCATGCGATCGGGTGGACACGGTTCATGGTGTGCGCTCGGACCGAGGTGCGCCTAGCGGGCTAGCACGCATGTTTTCCGGCGCTCGCGGAGCGAAACTGAATGCGATTCCAGTGGACCGAGCGAATGCGCGGAGTAGAGCGGAGCAGGACATCAGTGGGTCAGAGCTGACGGTGCTGATCGTCGACGACGATCAGTTCTTCCGGGAGATGGCCGCCGCGCTGCTGGACGGGCAGGGCCTGAGCGTCGTCGGCGAGGCCGCGGACGGCGCGGAGGGCATCGAGCAGGCGCACCGGTTACGGCCGGACGTGGTGCTGCTCGATATTCAACTGCCCGATCTCGACGGCTTCGAGGTGTGCCGGATCCTGGTCGACGCGGGCCTTCGGGTGGTGCTGTGTTCCGGACGCGAAGCATCGGCATACGGGCCGCTGGTGAAGCGATCAGGTGCTCGCGGTTTCATCTCCAAAACGGTGCTGTCCCCGCAAGAACTGACTCGCATAATCGAATCCTGACATGAACACCAACGGTGCTCGGCCAGGAATCGTCAGCGACGGCCCGGAGCGATTCGGGAGGATCGTGAGCGGCAGACTCGGCTCACTGTGGGTGATGCTCATCGCCGCGGCGGTGGCGGCGCTGGGCGTGGTCGGCACCGGCATCGCCGCCCGCGTGGCGGACGCGGACCCGTTCCGGGTCGTCCTGCACGCGGCAGCCGCGGCGCTGTTCCTGGTGGCGGGGCTCGTCGCGCATTTCCGCCGCCCCGGCAACCCGATCGGAATGCTGATGATCGCGGTGAGCGCGGGGTTCCTCGCCGAGGACCTTCAACTGTCGCCGGTGCCGTGGATCCACACGATCGGCGAGTTCACGGTCGTGGCGTCCAGCGGACCCCTCGTGCATCTGGCGCTCGCGTACCCGACCGGGCGGATCGGCTCGACGGTCGGCCGGGTGCTGGTGTGGGTGGCCTACACCGCGATGATCGCCCGAGGCGTGACCAACGCGCTGTTCACCGACTGGCGGCTACACTCCACGCAGAACGCGCCCGGGCTGCTGCTGATCGCGCACAGCGACACGATCACCGTGATCTCGACCACCGGCACGCATGTCCTGACCGTGCTGGTCTCCGCCGCGATGCTGCTGGTCCTGCTGCACCGATGGCGGCACGCCAAGCCCCTGCTGCGGTCGCTGCTGATGCCCGTCATCATCGTCATGCTCGCGGTCGCGTTCACGTCCGCGCTTGGAACGATCCTCAACGTCAACCGCTCCTTACACGACTCGCTCCTCCGCGTGTACGACGTGGTGTTCCTCCTGCTGCCCGTCGGATTCCTGACCGGAATGCTGCGGCTCTACCTCGGGCGAAGCACCGTCATGCGGCTGCTGCACCAGGTGCCCGAGGCGGAGACGCCCAAACAACTGCAGAGCATCCTCACCCGCACCCTGCACGACCCGTCGCTGCAGATCGCCATCCGATCCGGCGACGGCCTGGTCGACGTGAACGACCTCCCGCTCGACCCCGGCTCACGATCGGTCACACCGCTGAAGACCCGCGCCGACCTCGACCCGGCCGTGATCGTGCACGACCCGCTCCTGCACGTGAACCAGGACGTGCTCGACGCCGTCGCCGCCGCAGCCGATCTGCATCTCACCAACCAAGGGCTGACGGTCCGCCTCGCCAGGCAGCTCAAGGAGGTCGAAGCCTCCCGCGCCCGGATCGTCGAGGCCGCCGACGCCGAGCGCAAGCACATCGAGAAGAACCTGCACGACGGTGCCCAGCAGTACTTCCTCGGCGCGATCACCGGCATACGCGTGGCCCAGCGCAGACTCCGGACGGACCCGCAGGCCGCCGACGAGGTCCTCGACGCGGTCGCCGCGAAGCTGACCGAGGCCCACGAAAAGGTCCGCGAACTGGCCAAAGGCCTCCATCCGGCGATCATCACCAACGCGGGCCTGACCGCCGCGCTCGAGGCACTGGCCGCCGAGCAGACCCTCGCCGCCGACCAGGACACCGTCGTGGTCGTGGACGCGCCGCGACTCGACCGGCTCGACGAGCACATCGCCGTGACCGCCTACTACGTGACCGCCGAGGCCGTTGCGAACGCGCTCAAGCACGCAGCCGCCCGAATCATCACGATCAAGGTGACCCTTGCGGGAGACCGTCTCATCGTCCGGGTGACCGACGACGGCCGGGGCGGAGCGGACCCGACGCGCAAGGGCATGGTCGGAATCGCCGACCGGGTCGCCGCGGCAGGCGGCGAGCTGCGCGTACACAGCCCGCCCGGCTCCGGCACCCTCATCGAAGCGATCTTGCCCATCCCACCCGACCGTGAGGACAACACCCCCGATGCCTAGAGTCGTACTAGCCGACGATCACGCCTTCTTCCGCGAGATGCTCGCCCGGTCCCTCTGCGAGGAGGGCATCGACGTCGTCGCCGAGGCCGGCGACGTCCCCTCCCTGTACGAGGCCGTCGCCCGCCATAACCCCGACGTCGCCGTGATCGACGTGCGAATGCCCCCGGGCGGCACCATCGACGGCCTCGTGGCCGCCGTGGAACTGCGAGCGCGCAGACCCCACCTCGCGACCCTGGTGCTCTCCGCCCACAAGGAGACCGCACACCTGTCGGCCCTGCTCGACGGAGGCCGCGCCCGAAGCGTCGGCTACCTGCTCAAGGACCGCGTCTCCAAGGTCGAGGAGTTCGCCGCCGCGATCCGCGACGTCGCCGCGGGCAAGTACGTCGTGGACCGCGACGTCGTGTCGGCCATGGTCGCGGCCCGCCGATCCCGCATCACCCACCTCACCCCACGAGAGGTCGAAGTCCTCGCCCTCATGGCCGAAGGCCTCTCCAACGCCGCGATCGGCGAACGACTCCACCTCCAACGCGGCGTCGAAGCCCACATCCGCAACATATTCATCAAACTGGACCTCCCTGAGGCCCCCAACTACAACCGGCGAGTCCAAGCCGTCCTCCAATACCTCCAATCACCACCGCGATGAGGACCGACCCGGCCGCCCGCCGATTCACCCGTGACCGACCTGCCGAAACAGAGAGGCCCAGAGGGTTCAGGGTGAGCCGGAGTACGGACATCCGCGCGGCGTACGCGAAACCGTGTCCCCCAGGACGTGCGGGGCGGTGTCCCGCGTGCGGCGACACGGATTTTGACTTATGCGGGATGCAACAGATCAAGGCAATGGTCAAACGCGAATAAGGGATCATATCCGCCCTGTGAGCGTGGCGTCTGATGGTAGCTTGCACGCAGCGGCGGACCACGCAGGCGAGGAGGTATCGACGTGACGGACGGAATGTCCAGTTTCGCACCCAAGGATCTTGATCTTAAGACCCACCTGCCTCATCCGGCGCGGGTCTACGACTACCTTCTGGGCGGCAAGGACAATTTCGAGCCTGACCGGGTGGCTGCCGCGCACCTCGTCAGCAGGATGCCCAATACGGCCACGTCGATGCGGGCCAATCGGAACTTCATGGTGCGGGTGGTGCGTTATCTAGCCGCCGAGCACGGGATTCGCCAGTTCCTGGACATCGGCACCGGCCTGCCCACCTCCCCCAACCTCCACGAGGTCGTCCAAGAGATCGCGCCCGAGTCGCGGGTCCTGTACGTCGACAACGATCCCATCGTCCTGGTGCACGCCCGCGCCCTGCTGGTCAGCAATCCCGCTGGACGTACCGCCTATCTCGACGCCGACCTGCGCGACCCCGACGGCATCATGTCCTCCCCCCAACTGCGCGAGACGCTCGACCTGAGCAAGCCGGTCGCGGTGACCCTGATCGCGATCGTGCACTTCATCCCGGACGAGGAGGAGGTACACCGCATCATCCACCGGCTCATGGACCCGCTGGCGCCGGGCAGCGTGCTCGCCCTGTCGACGATCACCTACGACGGCTCCCCCGAAGAGGTACGCGGCGCGGTAGAGGCCTTCAACTCCGACGGCATGCCGCTCATGGCGCGTACCTCCGCCCAGGTGGCGGAGTTGTTCGACGGCCTGGACCTCATCGAACCGGGCGTGGTGCGCGTCAACCACTGGCACCCCGACGAGGACGCCCGCGTCCCCGACACGCACGTGCACATGTTCGGCGGCGCCGCCATCAAACCCTGACGTGCTCCCCCGGCCTGAGGTGAACCCGCAGGCCGGGCAGCACGGACCAGAGCCCACCGACAATTCCGCGCGCCCCCATGGTCACATGGTTGTGGCAAGGCATGACCGGTCAAAAGGGTGCACTCCCGCAAGCTGCTCGATGATTGCCGCGGCCGTCGAGGTCATCGGCCGTCCCGCCCTGCGGAGCCGGGTACTACGCCGGTGTACCGACATGGGGTCGATGAGCCGGGTACGGCCCGCCATGCGGAATGCGAGTTGCCCCGACCTGGCGAGGGCATGCACCCGCGCGGGCGTGACTCCAAGCATCCGAGCCGCCTCGTCACTGGTCAGCCAGTCCTCGGCCATACCAAGAATTGTTTTCGCCAGATACCGATTAACGGCATGGGCAGAGCCACTCTCAGCTCATGACACCGACCGGTTCGAGCGGCCTGCATCGGCGGCCGGGCTGATCCTTTGAGGATCATCCCAAGCCACGCCTGCTCGACGGCAGCCCGACGGACCGATTGACCACGCCTTCCCCGGCTTCAGGGCCGGTTCAGAATCCCGGCCTTCACGGCTTCCAGGAAGTCTCGCCACTCATCTTGAGCGAAGACCAGCACCGGCCCACCCCGGTCCTTGCTGTCCCGGACGGCCACGATCCCCCGCAGATTGGTGGATACCTCTACACAGTTGCCGCCATCGCTTCCGGTGTAGCTGCTGGTTCGCCATCTGGCACCGCTAAGACTCCGCATCGATCAACTCCTTGATGATTTTCAGCGAATGGCTCTGAGGGTGTGCCTCTGCTCTGATCGCATCGTAACAGCGAATCAGTTGTGCGATCAGGGCACGATCATCTGTCGTTCGTCCTTGAGGCTGACCTTCGATGTACGCCGCTTGGGGTCGTCCGTCACGCTCGGCGATGATGAAGCCACCTTGCAAGCCGCAGAGCGCATTCGCGGCATAAGGAAGGACTTGGATGGTCACATGCGGATGGCGAGCCAATTCCAGCAGGTGACAAAGCTGTTCGCGCATCACCTCGGGGCCGCCGACAGGGCGGTGCAGGACGCCCTCGTCAATGATCGAGATGATCGTTGGCGGCTTGTCGCGAGTGAAGATTGATTTGCGTTCGATACGTGCTGCAACCCTCTCGTCCACTTGCGCAGGCGTACATCCCGGCTCGGATTGAAGGACAGCGCGAGCGTAAGCCTCGGTCTCGAACAATCCGGGAATAAGAGTGGGCTCGTATCCGCGAAGAGCAGTGGCGTCCTGTTCCTCCAGGAGCCATGAACGGAAGTGCTCGGGAGCGCCGGCCCAGGTGGTCTTGAGGTAGAGCTTGGCGAAGGTGCCGGGGAGGGTGAAGGCCTCGTCCACGAGGTCGGCGAGGAGTTGGGTGGGCGGGCGATGGCCCTGTTCGATCATGCCGATCGAGGACTCGGCATAGCCGATGCGTTCGCCGAACTGTCGCTGGGTGAGCCCGTGCTCCCGGCGCAGGGCTCTCAGCTCGTACGCGAAACGGGCGCGGGGCGACTCGTCTGGGTCAATTCTGACAGGATTGGACATTCCGCTTTCTTTCGATTATTTACCGCTTTCTCGTTCACGCCACGCTGACCCCACGTTCATTGAGGGGATGCCGCGCGGTTATTGCGCGCACCAGGATATTCCCAATCGGTCACCCTTGGAGGGTCATCGGTCACACTGTGCAATCAAAGCGAGTGTCATATGTCTGCGAACACGGGCGACCTTCTGGGCGTCATCACCCTGGCGGGCAAACCGGAATCGGTCGCGGCGGCGCGGGAGTTCGTGCGGAGCGTCCTCGGCGACGCTCACCCCGCCCTGGACGACGCCAGGCTCCTCACCTCCGAGCTGTTCACGAACAGCGCGGTCCACTCGGACTCGCGCGACGGCGGCGACATCAGGATCGAGATCTCCGGGACGCCGGGCCGGGGGACGATTCGTGTTGGCGTCATCGACAAGGGGGCCGCCGGCAAGCCGTACGTGCGCGATGCCTCGGACGACGTGAGCGGGCGAGGGCTGTTTCTCGTGGACGCGCTTTGCGATCGCTGGGGGGTTAACGACCACGAATGCGCACGTGAGGTGTGGTTCGAGATTGGTCGTGGAGACACGTGCCCGGATTGTGGAGATGTCCGGAATGGGCGGAAATGTTGACGGAGATGTTGTTCGGCGGTTTTGATCGCTCCAAGGGCGTGGCGGCACGGCGTTCTCGGTAGGCGGCGGGGGTCGCGCACCAGGCGACGCTACGGAGGAAGGCGCGGAAATGGCGGATAAGCTGTCCGACATTGCCCCTGATGACGTCGACTTGAGGACGGATGTTCCTCATCCGGCGCGGGTTTATGACTACATGCTGGGCGGGACGGCGAATTTCGCGGCCGACCGGGCGGCCGCCGCCAACCTCGAGCGGCGCGTGCCCCATGCGGCCACCTCGATGCGAGCGAACCGGAAGTTCATGCTGCGGGTGGTTCGCCGCCTGGCGGCTGAGTACGGCATTCGGCAGTTCCTGGATATCGGGGCCGGTCTGCCCACCTCCCCCAACCTGCACGAGGTCGTCCAGAGCGTCGCGCCCGAGTCGCGGGTGGTCTATGTGGACAACGATCCGCTCGTCCTGCTGCAGGCCCGTACGCTGCTGTCCGGCGACTCCGCGGGACGGATCGCCTTCATCGACGCCGACCTGCGCGAACCCGAGGCCATCCTGGCCGGTCCTCGACTGCGCGACACGCTCGACCTGGACAGGCCGGTCGCCCTGACCTTGATCGCGGTTCTGCAGTTCATCCAGGACGACAAGCAGGTTCGCGACATCATCGGCCGGCTTCTGGAGCCGCTGGTCTCGGGCAGCGTGCTCGCGTTGTCGGCGATCGCCCTCGACGGCTCGGCCGCGGTGGTGAGCGGCGCGGTCGACTCCTACCGGTCCGACGGGATGCCGATCAAGGCGCGGACCTCCGACGAACTCGCGCGATTCTTCGACGGGTTGGACCTCATCGACCCGGGCGTGGTGCGCGTCAACCGCTGGCATCCCGACGAGGACGCCGCGGCCGTTCCCGACGACCACGTCTACATGTTCGGCGGCGCGGCCATCAAGCCTTAGCGGCCGGCGCCGGAGCGTGTGGTCATTCCTGTTCGCGAGTGGTGTCGCGCCGCAGGTCGTGCAGTTCGGATGGGGAGATCGGCATCTTGGTGATGGTGATGCCCTCGGCGTCCTCGATCGCGCCGGCGATGACCGCGGCTACGGGGATGACGCCGGCCTCGCCGGCGCCCTTGATGCCGAGGGGGTTGAGGGGGCTGGGGGTTTCGAGGTGGGCGGTCTGGATGTGGGGGATCTCGGTGGCGTAGGGCATGAGGAAGTCCATGAACGAGGCGTTCTGGAGTTGGCCGTGCTCGTCGTAGGCCATGCGCTCGTACAGCGCGCCGCCGACGCCTTGGGCCACGCCGCCGTGGATCTGGCCTTCGACGATCATGGGGTTGATCAGGCGGCCGCAGTCGTGGACGACGGCGTAGCGGAGGATTTTGATTTCGGCGGTGTCGGGGTCGGTCTCCACGACGGCGGCGTGCATGCCGGAGGCGAAGGTGGAGCGGACCGGGGAGTAGTAGTCGCGGCCTTCGAGGCCGGGTTCGTCGCCCTCGGAGACGGGGGGTTTGTCGTCGGAGGCGGGGGTGGCGAACTGGGTGGCGCGGCGGGCCTCCTCGTCGAAGGCGTACCGGAGCGGGTTGGACAGGACGGCGACGGTGGCGAGGGGGATGGAGGCCGAGGGGGTGCCCTTGACGTGGACGACGCCGTCGGTGATGTCGAGGTCGGCGGGGTCGGCCTCCAAGGCGTCGGCGGCGATGCGCAGGGCCTTTTCGCGGACCTTGCGGCAGGCGAGGGCGACGGCGTTGCCGCTCATGACGGCGGCGCGGGAGGCGAAGGTGCCGACGGCGTACCCGAATCTGCGGGTGTCGCCGGTGACGACGGAGACGCGTTCGATGGGGACGCCGAGTTCGGTGGCGGCGATCTGCGCGAAGGCGGTCTGGTGGCCCTGGCCCTGGGAGGTGAGGCCGGTGGAGACGTGCACGCGGCCGTCGGAGGTGATCTGGACGTGGCCGCCCTCGTACGGGCCGACGCCGGTGCCCTCGACGTAGCAGCCGATGCCGATGCCGATGCGGCGGCCCTCGGCGGCGGCGCGGGCGCGCTCCTCCTCGAAGGAGTCCCAGCCGATCAGCTCTTTGATCATGCGGAGGGACTCGGGGTAGTTCCCGCTGTCGTAGATGAGGGGGCGGCCGTCCTGGAAGGTCATGCGGTGGTCGTAGGGGAACTCGTCGGGCTGGATGAGGTTGACCGCGCGGACCTCGGTGCGGTCCTTGCCCAGGTACGCGGCGATGCGGTCCATCGTGCGCTCCATGCAGAACACGCCCTGTGGGCGGCCCGCGCCCCGGTACGGGGTGACCTGCACGGTGTTGGTGTAGACGGAGGAGAATTCGACCCGGTACGCCCCCGGCTTGTACGGCCCGAGCAACTGCGTCGAGGTGATGATCGGCACGATGATGCCGTACGGCGTGTAGGCGCCGTGGTCGTGCAGGAACGTCACGTCGAGGCCGAGCAGGCGGCCGTCGTCGTCGAAGCCGACGCGTACGTGCTGCACCTGGCCGCGTTCGTGCGCGGAGGAGATGAAGTGCTCGCGCCGGTCCTCGGTCCACTTGATCTCGCGGTTGAGGAGCCGGGCGGCCCACGGCACGAGGATCTCCTCCGGCCACGGGTGCACGATCTTGACGCCGAAGCCGCCGCCGACGTCGGGGGCGATCACCTCGACGGACGGCAGCGGCAGGTCGAGCTTGGCCGCGATCGCCATCCGGACGCTGGTGGAGGTCTGCGTGGAGGAGTAGACGCGCAGCGAGCCGTCGTCGGCGTCCCAGCGCGCGTACACGCCCCGGCCCTCCAGCGGCATGGACGCGCTGCGCTCGATGTCGAGGCGGAACTCCAGCTTGTGCGGGGCGGCGTCGATCATCTCCGGGGCGGTGCGGCCGTCGGCGGCGGGCACCTCCTGCACCAGGTGGGCGCCGACGTTGCCGGGCACGTCGGCGTGCACGAGGTTGCCGCTCTGCACCGCCTCCTCGACGCCGACGACCGGCTTGAGCAGCTCGTAGTCGACCTCGATGAGCGCGCAGGCGTCCTCGGCCGCGTAGCGGTCGCGAGCCACGACCATCGCCACCGGCTCGCCGACGTGCCGCACGATTTCCTTCGCGAGCGGGTACGCCGTGCGCCCGTGGGTGAGCGCGGGGTGCGGGATGAGCAGCGGCAGCGGCTCGCCGACCCGGCCCGGCAGGTCCTCCCACGTGTAGATCGCCACCAGGCCGTCCACGTCGAGGGCGCGGTCCACGGTGATGTCGCGGATGCGGGCGTGCGCGTGCGGGGAGCGGACGAAGGCGGCGGCGAGCGCGTCCCGGCCGAGGTCGTCCAGGTAGCGGCCCTGGCCGGTGAGCAGGCGGGGGTCCTCAAGCCGCTGCACCGGCTCGCCGAACAGCTTGGTCGTCACGATTCCTCCGTCGCGCTCTCGGCGGCCGTCGCGGCCTCCTCGGCCGTGATCTCGGCGGCGATCTCGGCCGCGCGGCGGACGGCCTTGACGATGTTCTGGTAGCCGGTGCACCGGCACAGGTTGCCGGAGATGCCCTCCAGGATCTCCTCGTCGGTCGGCGCCGGGTTCTCCGCCAGCAGGGCCGTGGCCGTACAGAGGAAACCGGGGGTGCAGAAGCCGCATTGCAGGGCGTGGCATTCGCCGAAGGCGCGCTGCACCGGGGAGAGCGTGCCGTCGGGGGCGGCGAGGCCCTCGACGGTGGTGATCTCGTGCCCGGCGGCGGTGACGGCGAACGTCAGGCAGGAGCGCACCGGCTCGCCGTCGAGCAGCACCGTGCAGCAGCCGCAGACGCCGTGCTCGCAGCCGACGTGGGTGCCGGTGAGGCCGAGGTCGTGGCGCAGGCAGTCCGACAGCAGCCGCCGGGCGGGCACCTTCGTCTCGCGGACCACGCCGTTGACGGTCAGCGCGATCTCGAACAGGGTCTCCGTCGCCACGCTTGCATTCTCCTCCGCTGTTCGTGCGGGCTCAGCCATGCGACGCCTGCCGGGCGGCCAGGCGCAGGGCGCGTTCGGCGAGCACCCCGGTCAGGTGCCGCCGATAGTGGGCCGTCGCGTGGATGTCGTCCTCGGGCTCCACCCGATCCCGTACGGCTCGCGCCACCGCCGGCCAGTCCGCCGACGCGGCCGGGCGGCGGGCGCACTCGGCCGACACGTCGACCACGACCGGCACCGGGCCGACCCCGACGCAGGCGGCCTTGGCCGTGGTGATGCGCAGGTCGTCGTCGAGGGTGACGAGCGCGGCCACCCCGGCGAGCGCGTAGTCGCCGTGCCGCCGGGCGGTCTCGCAGAAGGCGGTGCCGGAACCGGGCGGCAGCGCCGGGAAGAACGCCGAGACCGCCAGCTCCCCCGGGCGCAGCGCGGACTCCAGCGGGCCGACGAAGAACTCGGCGGCGGGCACGTCGCGGTCGGGCCCGCCGTGGCGGGCGAGCCGTACGGTGCCGCCGAGGAGGGCGAGCACGGCGGGCAGCTCGGCGGCGGGGTCGGCGTGCACGAGGCTGCCCACCACGGTGCCGCGGTTGCGGATCACCGGGTGGGCGACGAGCCGCAGCGCTTGGCGCAGCAGCGGCTGTGCCTCGGCGGCGGCGGCCGAGCGCTCGACGGCGGCGTGCCGGGCGAGGGCGCCGACGCGCACGCCCTTCCAGTCGACCGACAGGGTGTCGAGCTCGTCCACGCCGTTGATGTCGATCAGCCGGCCCGGCGCGACCAGGCGCATGTTCAGCAGCGGGATCAGGCTCTGGCCGCCGGCCAGCACCTTGCCGTCCGGCCCCGCGTCGGCGAGGGCCTCAAGGGCCTCGCCGACGGTGCGCGGGGCGTGATAGTCGAAAGGGGGCGGTTTCACTAGTCCGTATTACCCTGACTGGCCGTCCGGTGTCGCGTCATGCGGTGATCGTGATGGCGTGGCGTCACCCGGCCGCGTCCTTCTCGTAGCCGATCTCGCCGCCGGAGACCGCCTCGGCCGGGCTCGGGCCCCGGCGGGAGATGGCCCGCAGCAGGTGGTAGCCGCCGAGCACGACGATCGTGCCGAGGGCGATGCCCTCCAGCCGGAAGTCGCCGGTGATCTGGTGCGCGACCGGGCCGATGGCGAGGATGATGCCGGCGCCGATCGGGACCATGTTGACCGGGTCGGCGAAGTCCACCCGGTTCTCCACCCAGATCTTCGCGCCGAGCAGGCCGATCATGCCGTACAGGATGACGGTGATCCCACCGAGCACGCCGCCCGGCGTCGCGGCGATGAGCGCGCCGAACTTGGGGCACAGGCCGAACAGGATCGCGATGACGGCGGCGACGTAGTAGGCGGCGGTGGAGTAGACGCGGGTGGCCGCCATGACGCCGATGTTCTCCGCGTACGTGGTGGTCGGCGAGCCGCCGACGGCGGTGGCGACGGCGGTCGCGACGCCGTCCGCGGCGACCGCCCGGCCGATGTACGGGTCGGCGTCGACGCCGGTCATCTCGCCGACCGCCTTCACGTGGCCGACGTTCTCGGCGATGAGAGCGATCACCGCCGGGAGGACGAGCAGGATCGCGGACGCCTGGAAGGACGGCGCGTGGAAGTCCGGGAGCCCGATCCAGTCGGCGGAGGCGACCGAGTCGAAGCTCACCCGCGGGTGGGTGTCGATCTTCCCGGTGCCGGCGTTGTACGCGGTGATGGCGCCGAAGGCCCGGTCGGCGAGCCAGGACAGCACGTAGCCGACCACCAGTCCGAGCAGCACGGCGATCCGCCCGATGAAGCCGCGGAACAGCACCATGATGAAGAAGGTGACCAGCATCGTGATGAGCGCGATCCACTGGTCCTGCGGCCAGTAGATGTCCGCGACCACGTAGGCGAGGCCGAAGCCGATCAGCATGACGACGCCGCCGGTGACGACCGGCGGGAAGATCTTGTGGATGATCTGGATGCCGAGGACGTGGATGAGCAGGCCGCAGATCGCCAGCACGAGACCGGCGACCAGGATCGCGCCGGTCACGACCGCGTCCGCGGCCGGGGTGTCGCCGCCGAACAGGCCGCGGATCGCGACCACGCCGCCGACGAACGAGGCGCTGGTGCCGAGGTAGCTGGGGATCTTCCCCTTGACGATGAGCAGGAACAGGATCGTGGCGACGCCCGACATCATCACCGCGAGGTTCGGATCCAGCCCCATGACGAGCGGGAACACGAACGTCGCGCCGAACATGGCGATGACGTGCTGGGCGCCGAAACCGATCGTGCGCGGCCAGGACAGCCGCTCGTCGGGCTTGACGACTTCTCCGGGAGCGAGCGTGCGCCCCTCGCCGTGGACCTTCCACCCGAATGCCATATGTGCCCCTCTGGTACCGGGCCGTCGGCCGGTGGCCACCCCGCAGGCATTACCCACCGCGGCGACTAACACGTTTCACCTGGGCAGGCGGGCCGGGCAGCCCTTGCCCATTGCGGGCAGGTTAGACCGGTGAACGCGTGTTCTCATGGGCATGATCTGCCAAAGGTCCCGCCCATACCAGAAGTCGTCTTGCGCACGATGATCGGGTACGGCCCGTGAACGGGCCATGCGCCGCCAAGCGGGGGGCGGGCAGGTCAGATGCCGCGCATGCGCAGCACGTGCAGGGCGAGGGTGAGGTTGAGGCGCAGGTGGGCGTCCTCGGTGAAGCCGCCGAGCATTCGTTCGAGCTTGCCGATGCGGTAACGCAGGGTGTTGTAGTGGAAGTGCAGGCGGCGGGCGGTCTCGGCGACGTTGAGGTTGGTCTCGAGCAGCACCTGGAGGGTACGGCGCAGGTCGGCGTTCTCGGCGTCGTCGTCGCCGGCGAGCGGGCCGAGGGTCTCCTTGACGAACGCGTGCAGCTCGGCGGTGTCGTTCACCAGCGACAGCAGGCGGTAGACGCCGAGCTGGTCGAAGTGCGCGACCGCGCCCGCGCCGTGCAGCTGGCGGCCGACCCGGGCCGCCTTGATGGCCTGGCCGTACGCGTCGGGAAGGGTCTCGGCGCCCTGGGCGACGCGGCTCATGCCGGTGGAGAAGGTGGCGGGGGCGCTCTCGGCGAACGCCGCCTGCGCGTCCCTGGTGAGCCGGGTGGCGTCCACGCCGGCGCCGACGATCGCGACGACCTCGTGGGAGAAGCCCGCCACCGCGCCGCGCGGGTCGTGCCGCCGCACCGACGACACCCAGGCGGTGAGCAGCCGGTCCTGCGCCGAGTACTCCTCGCCGTCGGGGTCGATCTCGGCGACGAGCACGGCGACGGGGCGTTCCAGGTCCCAGCCGAAGGCGCGGGCGCGCTCGGCGACGCGGGTGCCGCCGCGGCCGGTGAGCACGTCGCGCAGGAAGTCGGCGCGGTACTTGCTCTCCACCGCGGTGACCGCCTCCTGCTTGGTGACGACGAGGGCGGCCACGGTGGCGGCGCGCTCCAGGATGCCCACGTCGCTGTCGCGGATCATGCCGGTGGGGCTGTAGACGACCAGGCGGCCGTGGTGGTGGCCCCCGGCGACGACGGGGACGACGGCGTAGCGGCCGTCGGTGCCGCCGACGGCCCCGGTCGGCGTGCCGACCAATGCCGCGGCCTCCCGGGCGATGGCCCCGCACAGCGTGGTTACGTCGTCGGCCGCGCCGGCGGTGGCGAGCACGTGCCCGGCGCCGTCCACGGCGGCCACGGCCACGTCGAGCAGGCCGGACACCTCGGCGGCCACCTCGCGCAGCCCGCCCCCGGCGAGCACCACCTGCACCAGCGCCCGGTGCGCCTCCTCGGCCCTGGCGAGGATCGCGGCCTGCCGGTTGAGGATGTCGGTGAGCACCTGGTTGAGGATGTCGTCGAAGCCGACGTCGTTGGGCAGCAGGATCAGCGGAAAGCCCAGCCGGTCGGCCTGCTCGACCATCTCGGCGGGCAGCTCGTCGACGTACCGGCCGAGTTTGATGCCGAGGGCGGCCAGGCCGCGCTCGTCGAGGTCGGCGACGAGCCGCCCGAGCGACTGGGGGGTGTTGCGCAGCGGGTAGCCGGTGGTGAGCAGCAGCTCGTGCGGCTTGACCCAGGCGAGGATGTCGGGCACCTCCATGACGTTGAGCCGCTGCACGATGCGGTCGAGGCCGCCCTTGCCGGCGATCAGCCGGGCCCCCGCGAGCGTGGAGACCCCCAGCACCTCCCCCACGGAGACGCCGTAGATGATCGTGCCGGTGCTGGCCAGGCGCGGTGCCGGAGGGGAGGGTTCCGTCGGCATGGTCGTGGTCCCCGTCTGTCGGTGGCGTGCGCTTCAATTCTGAACGAATAAGGTGTCTGGCAACAAGAGCCCAACCTCTCCGTTATCTGTTGTCACCTTTCTCCGTACGGCGATGTGGCAACGCGTTCTACGGTCACGTCAGGTTTTCCGTCCTGGGGCGTCGCGGTTCGGGGGAGAACGTTCTCGCAGGCGTCCCACTACGTGAGGAAGAAACCATGAGCGTCGGAACACGCCGGACACCCACCAGGGTCGCCCGGCCCGGAGCGCAGCCGAAGGCCCAGCCACAAGCGTCGGCCCGGTCGCGGTCCGCCACGACGGGGACCCCACGGTCCCGCGCTCGCACGCAGCTCACGGGCGCGGCGAGCATGGCCCTGCGCCCGGCCCTGGAGTCGGCGCGCCGCCCCGCCCGGGTGCTCGCGGTGTTCCCCCTGGGGGCGTACCTGGAGACCAGGGGCGCGATCGAGCCGAAGGTGGTGTGCCTGGTGACGGGCGAGGCGACCCGGCTGCCGAACGCCGTCGTGCTGTCCGAGCCGCTGCCGGCGCTCGCGGTCGGCGACGAGGCGTCGGTCGGCGACGGCGTCGTCGAGGCGGGCCAGGCGACGGTCCGGATCCGGCGGTGGTGGGATCCCGCGCCGGCGCTCGGCCGGGTGGAGACGTCCCGGCTGGAGCGGTCGCTGACCGCCATGAACGACATCTGCGGCGCGTCCGGGCGCGGCACCGGGCTGGACGCGAGCGGCTTCCCCGCCCAGCTCGCCGAGGGCTGCGCGACCGGCTCGCTGATGACCGCCCTGGGGGCCGCCGAGCAGCTCATGGGGCTCGGCCCCGGGCTCACCCCCAGCGGCGACGACATGCTCTCCGGGCTGCTGGCGGCGCTGCGGCACCTGGGCCAGGCCGCCGGCGCGGAGCGGGCGGTGTGGCTGGCCGACTGGCTGGCCGCCACGGTGGCCTTCGACGCCCCGACGCGTACCACGCCGATCTCGGCGACGCTGCTGCACTGCGCGGCCCGCGGGCAGTCCTGCGCGGAGGCGGTCGCGGTGCTGCGCGGCATCGTGGGCCTGCAGTCCCTGGAGCCGGCCGTGCAGCGGCTGCTGCGCCTGGGGCACACCTCGGGCGCGGACCTGACGTGGGGTATCCGCGCGGGGCTTTCCGCCGTGCTCGCCCTGTCGCGCAGCGGCGCCGGGCGGGTCAGGGAGATCGCGTAAGGCTGTTGGAGGCGGACTCGGTGATTGACGGCACGACATCGGGGGGCGCGGATCTTGTCGAGATCCGCGCGGGGGTCTATCACGACTCGGTCAGTCTGATGCGGGTCAGCCAGGCGCTCGCGGCGCGGCCGGGCGTGGCGGTCGCGCTGGTCGCGATGGCCACCGAGCTCAACCTCGGCCTCGCCCGCGACCTGCGCTTCGACGTGCCCGCGTGCACGCCCGCCGACCTGCTGGTCGCGATCCGGGCCGACTCCGCGGCGGAGCTGCGCGGGGCCGCGGAGGAGCTGGAGCGGCAGTTCGCGGCCCTGTCCCAGGGCTCGGGTACGGCGGGGCGGGGCGGCCTCGGCGGCCCGGCGGCGGCGCCGCGCACCACCCGGGCGGCGGCGAGGCTCGCGCCGGAGGCGGTCGTGCTGGTGTCGGTGCCGGGCGAGTACGCCTTCGCCGAGGCGATGGACGCCGTCGAGGCCGGGCTGCCGGTGATGATCTTCAGTGACAACGTGCCGGTCGAGCAGGAGGCCGCGCTCAAGCGGCGGGCCGAACAGACCGGCTCGCTGGTGATGGGGCCCGACTGCGGCACGGCCGTCATCGGCGGGGTCGGGCTGGGCTTCGCGAACGTGCTGCGGCCGGGGCCGGTCGGCGTCGTGGCGGCCTCGGGCACCGGCGCGCAGCAGGTGACCTCGCTGCTCGATCTGGCCGGGGTCGGGGTGAGCCACGTGCTCGGCGTGGGCGGCCGGGACCTGTCGGCCGAGATCGGCGGGTTGTCCACGCTGCGGGCGCTGCGGGCGCTGGACGAGGATCCGGGGACCGAGCTGATCGTGCTGGTGTCCAAGCCGCCCGCGCCCGAGGTGGCGGCGGCGGTGCGGGAGGCCGCGCGGGCGTGCCGTACGCCGGTGGTGACGGCGCTGCTGGGGCCTGGGCAGGACGATCTGACGGTGACGGCGGAGAAGGTGCTGGGGGCCCTCGGGCGCCCGGTGCCGCAATGGCCGTCGTGGCCCGCCGACCCGGTCGGCGAGGCGCCTCACGGCCCGTCCGGCGAGGCGATCGGTGACGCGACCGCCGACCCGGTCGGCGGGGGCGCAAGGCTGCGGGGCCTGTACTCGGGCGGGACGTTGTGCGCCGAGGCGGCGATGATCGTGCCGGGCGGCGAGTTCACCGATTTCGGCGAGGACGAGTACACCCGGGGCCGCGCGCACCCGATGATCGACCCGTCGCTGCGGCTGGAGGCGCTGAATGGCTGCGACGCGCCGGTGATCCTGCTGGACGTGGTGCTGGGGCTCGGGGCCGATCCGGATCCGGCGGCGCGGCTGGCACCGGCGGTGCGTGCGGCGGTGGCGCGCGGCTCGGCGGTGGTGGTCGCGCTGGTGGGGACCGAGGCCGACCCGCAGGGGCTGGAGCGGCAGGCGGCGGCGCTGCGGGAGGCGGGCGCGGCGGTGTTCGTCTCGAACGCGGCGGCGGCGCGGCACGCGGCCTCGCTGGCCGGCGGGTCCGCCGCGGCGGCGTCGCCGGCGCGTCCCGCGCTCGCGGCGATGGCCGGGCCGGGCGCGGGCGGCGGACCGGTCCGGGAGGGGTCGGGCCTGCTGCCGCCCGGGGAGCCGAAGGTGATCAGCGTCGGCGCGGCGGTGCTCGCCGAGGCGCTCGACCAGCAGGCGGTGGACCGGGTGGGGGTGGACTGGCGTCCGCCGCTGCCGGGCAGCGCCGAGGCGCTCGCCCGGGTGCTCGCCGATCCGCGCCGGGAACGCGCCAACCGGATCGCGGTGGGCCGCATGACGTCGGCCCGGCCCATGCTCGTGGGCGTGCGGCGGGCCCGCGACGTGCTCGACCTGCCGCCGGGAACGTTCTTCCACGCCGGGCCGCCGATCACCTGGGAGCGGGCGTCGGGGCCGATGCGCGGGGCGCTGATCGGGGCGATGCTGTACGAAGGGCTCGCCGCCGACGCGCGCGAGGCCGAGGAGAAGCTCGCCACCGGATCCGGCGTCACGCTCGACCCCTGCCACCATCACCGCACGGTGGGGCCGATGGCGGGCGTGGTGAGCCCGTCGATGTGGATGTTCGAGGTCTTCGACGCCGAGCACGGCGGCACCGCGTACTGCTCGCTCAACGAGGGCCTCGGCAAGGTGCTGCGGTACGGCGCCTACGGCGCGGAGGTGATCGAGCGGCTGCGCTGGATGGGCGACGTGCTCGGGCCGGTGCTGCGCGCGGCGCTGGCCGCCGCCGGGCCGATCGACCTGCGCTCGCTGATCGCGCAGGCGCTGCAGATGGGCGACGAGTTGCACAACCGCAACCGGGCGGCGACGTCGCTGTTCGCGCGTGAGCTCGCCCCGGCGATCGTGGAGGCGTCGCCCGGGCACGCGGCCGAGGTGCTGCGGTTCATCAACGGCAACGACCACTTCTTCCTCAACGCGGGCATGGCGGCGGCGAAGGTGAGCGCGGACGCGGCCCGCGGGGTGCCGGGGTCGTCGATGGTGGTGTGCATGGCACGCAACGGCACCGACTTCGGCATCCAGGTGTCGGGGCTGGGCGATCGCTGGTTCACCGGGCCGGCGGGGGTGCCCGACGGGCTTTACCTCGGGGCGTACGGGCCCGACGACGCCAATCCGGACATCGGGGACTCGACGATCACCGAGACGGCGGGGCTCGGCGGGTTCGCGATGGCGGCGGCGCCGGCGATCGTGCGGTTCGTGGGCGGCGACGTGCCGGACGCGATCGCGGCCACCACGTCCATGTATGAAATTACGCTGGCCGAGCATCCGGCGTACCAGATTCCCGGGCTGGGTTTCCGGGGCACCCCGGCGGGGATCGACGTGACGCTGGTGGCGCGTACCGGGCTGCTGCCGGTGGTGAACACCGGCATCGCCGGCAAGGTGGCGGGAACGGGGCAGGTGGGGGCCGGTCTGGTGTCCCCGCCGGCGGAGGTGTTCACGGCCGCGCTGAACGCGTTGGCGATGGATCGGCCGGCATGAGCCGGGCCCGCCGTACGCCGACTGATATGCGGCGAATATTACGCACTGACCGTTCCTGACGGGCTGTCATGCACCAACTGCTATGAGCCAACTTCTCGCGTCGAATTCCCCATGAGCACCGGATGGCCCTAATATCATTGGCCAGTCTCACAAACCGCTAACTTCACTCCAAGATCCAGCAAAGGGCTACGTCACGGACACACCTGATTGGGGGGACGTCACGGTGACGGCGGATCGCTTGCTCGGAAGCACTTCATCCGTATCCGGACCCCTGCCGATGGCCGACGGCGTATCTCCGGGGGCGACGGGGGGCGTCCCGGGGGGAACGCCGCAGGGACCCGTAGAAGGGCAGGGTCGGCTGGTGGGCAGGAGGTACCGCCTGCTGTCCCCCGTGGGCCGCGGGGGCATGGGCATGGTCTGGCATGCCCACGACGTCCTACTCGACCGGGACGTCGCCGTGAAAGAGCTCATCCTCCCGTTCGGACTCGACCACGCCGGCAAGCAGGTCGCCTACCGGCGCGTGCTGCGCGAGGCGCGGTCGGCGGCGCGGCTCAGCCATCCCGGCATCGTGACCGTCCACGACGTGGTCGAGGAGGACGGGCGGCCCTGGATCGTGATGGAGCTGGTGCGGGCCTGGTCGCTGGAGCAGGCGATCCGGCAGAACGGGCCGCTGCCCGCCGCGCAGACCGCCGAGATCGGCATCCGGGTGCTCGACGCGCTGCGGCACGCGCACGCCGCCGGGATCCTGCACCGCGACGTGAAGCCCGGGAACGTGCTGCTCACCCAGGATCGGGTGGTGCTCACCGACTTCGGCATCGCCGCCCTCGAAGGCGACGTGTCGATCACGCAGACCGGGCTGCTGATGGGGTCGCCCGCCTACATTCCGCCGGAGCGGCTGCAGGGGCGGCCGATCACGCACGCGGCCGATTTGTGGTCGTTCGGAGCCACCCTGTACGCGGCCGTCGAGGGGCGGCCGCCGTACGAGGGGCCGGACGCGGTGGCGGTGCTCGGCGCGGTGCTCACCCAGGAGCCGACCCGGCCGCAGCGGGCCGGGGCGCTGCTGCCGGTCATCGAGGGCCTGCTGCGGAAGAACCCGGCCGACCGCATCTCGGCCGCGCAGGCCTCGGAGCTGCTGGAGCGGGTGCTGCGGGCGCACGGCTCGTCGGCCCCGCCACGGCCGCAGCCCGCGCCGCCCGAGCCGACGCCCATGCAGTCGCTGCCGCCGCTGGACCCGCCGTCCGGGCCGCTGCCCTCCCGGATCATCGAGACGCCGTCCGGGCCGGTGCGGGTGCCGTACGATCCGGCGGCGGATCCGGGCGGCATGTACACGCCTCCGCTGTACGAGCAGGCGGAGGCGTTGCGTACCGAGGCCCTGGCATTCCCGCATTCGACGGGCCCGCAGTCCGCGCCGCACACGACCGGCCCACACTCCACCGGGCCGCACTCGACCGGGCCCAATGCCGCCGGGCCTTATCCGCCCGGACCGCACGCGGCGGGACCCCATTCCACCGGCCCGCACGCCACCGGCCTCTTCCCGGCGGACCCGCACTCGCCGGTCTCGTCAGGCCCACCCTCGGCCGGGCCTGACGCGGCGGGCGTCCACGCCACCGGGTCCCGTACCACCGGACCCCAGACGGCCGGGGCGCACTCCGCCGCAGCCCACTCCACGGGCCCGCAGGCCCTGCGGACGCCCGCCACCATCCCGGCCGACGAGGAGATCGAGGGACGGGATCGGCGTACGACGATCCTGCTGACGACGGCGGCCGTGGCCGTCATCGCGCTGGTGGCGACGGTCGTGCTCGTGCTGATGCCCAGCGACGCCTCCGAACTGGCCGGCGGCGGAACGGACGGCACCACCGGCGAAACGTCCGGCGTGGGCGTAACGGCGGCCGTTCCGAGCGTCCAGCCCAGCGCGTCGGCCGAGCCGGGCGGCGGCGGCGGAGCGCCGGGCGGCAAGCCACCCGAGGGGTTCCGCACGCGCACCGCCAACGGCGTGTCGGTCGCGGTGCCCACCGGCTGGCATCTGTCGACGACCGACGAGGTCGCCACGTTCACCGGCGAGAAGGACTCGGGCCTGCGCATCCAGATCAGGCGGACGACGCCCGCCCCGGCCGACGGCGGCCTGGCCCAGCTCACCAAGGCCGAGGCCGACGCCACGTTCAACGAGTACCTGCAGGTACGCCTTGAGCCGGTGAACTTCCACGGCTGGAAGGCGAGCGACTGGGAGTACACCTACACCGAGCTGAACAAGGTGTCCACGCATGTGGTCACCCGGCACGTGACCATCGACGACGGAGCGGCCTACCTGATCACCTTCACCGCGCCTGACGCCGAGTGGGAGGACCACCGCCGCATCCTGTCGGTGCTGTGGGACACCTTCAAGCCCGCCGCCTGACCTCCAGCGCACCGGCACCGTCACCCCGGCACCGCTGCGCCGACCGTCCAGGCCCTTGGTGCCCGGCGGCGCCCCTCACTTGGCGTCGGCGTAGCAGGTGACCGCGACCGCCTCCATGGGGAAGCGCACGGGGGTGTCGCCGAAGAGCAGGCGGGTGGCCTGGTCGGCGGCTCGGCCGACCAGGGCGATGACCTGTTCGGCCTGGTCGCGGGGGCAGTGGACCATCACCTCGTCGTGCTGGAAGAAGACCAGGCGGGCCGGGTCGGGGAGCAGGCCGCGCAGGACGGCCAGCAGCGTCAGCGCCCATTCGGCGGCGGTGCCCTGAACCACGAAGTTGCGGGTGAAGCGGCCACGGTCGCGGGCGGCGCGGGCGCCCTCCGGGCCGGAGACCAGTTCGCGCCAGCGTTCGGAGGGCGGCGGGCAGCTGCGGCCCAGCCAGGAGCGCACCAACCGGCCCTCCTCACCGGCCCGGGCGGCGTCCTCCACGAACGCGTACGCCTGGGGGAAGCGCTGGCGCATGATGGCCAGCAGTTTGGGCGCGTCGCCGGACGCGCCGCCGTACATCGCCGACAGCAGGGCGATCTTGGCGTTGTCGCGGGCGCCGCCGAAGGCCTGGGCGAGCGCCGCGTAGAGGTCGATCTGCCCGGCGGCGCGGGCCAGGCCGTAGTCGCCGGCCATCGCGGCGAGCACGCGGGGTTCGAGCTGGGCGGCGTCGGCGACCACCAGCGTCCAGCCCTCGTCGGCGACCACGACCCGGCGCATCACCTTGGGGATCTGCAGCGCGCCGCCGCCGCTGGTGGCCCAGCGGCCGGACACCACGCCGCCGACCACGTACTCGGGATGGAATCGGTCGTCGCGTACCCACTGGTCGGCCCATGCCCAGCCGTGGAAGCTGTGCAGGCGGGCCAGCTCCTTGTAGGCGAGCAGCGGGGCGACCGCCGGGTGGTCCACCTGCTTGAGCACCTGGGAGCGGGTGGACGGGACGCTCACCCCGTGCGACCGGAACGCCTTGAGGAGTTGCTGCGGGGAGTCGGGGTTGACCTGCTGGCCGAAGGCGGCGCTCACCTGGTCGGCGAGGGCCTGGAGCCGGGCGGGGCGCAGGCCCTGCGGCGGTCGCGGGCCGAGCATCTCGGTGAGCAGGGCGTCGTGGATGTCCCGCCGCCAGGGCATGCCCTCGCGTGCCATCTCGGCGGCGACGAGCGCCCCGGCCGACTCCGCCGCGACCAGCAGGCGGAAGCGGTGCGGGTCGGCGGTGGCGGCGATCCTGCGCATCTGGTCGGCGTGCACCTCGGCGACGAGGTCGATCTCCGGCGGGCCGGATCGGGCGTCCTTGCCGGACCCGCCGAGCGCGCCGAACGCGCCAAACGGTTCGAACGGGTCGAACAACGCCTCCTGGGCCTGGTCCCGTGGGACGTCCTCGTGGTCCTCGGGCACCGGCAGGCCGTGTAGGCGAGCGTGGGCGGCGCGGGCCGAGCGGGGCTCGCCGTACCGGCCCTCGTGACCGAGCAGCAGCGCCTCGGTCAGTGTCAGGTCATGGCATCGCGCCAGGCGGACCCCCGCGTCGAGCAGGGCGGGATAGACCGCTCTGGTGTCCGCCCACACCCAGCGAGGCTTCGAGCTCGCCTCCAGCTCCCGCATTTCCCCGGGCAGGTCGTCCACCGCGTACGGCGCGGCGTCTTCGCCCAGCGGACGAAGATTCCCGTCGCCCCGCTTCCCGGGGGCCACCGCCACGTACACACCCCGATTGTTCCGCACGGCACCGACAACGCCCTGGCCGAGGCCCCTCTCCGGCGATGACTCCTCCGCCACCCGCTCGCAGAGTTCTCGACAGGCTCAACAGCGCCGGTACCGTTCGTCGATGGCTTCCCTCAGCGCCCCTACAACCCCCGACGCCTCCTATGAGGTCGTGAGGGGGATGCCCACATCGTCCTCCATCGGGGGCTCAAGTTCCTGGGCAAGGCAGCCGGTGGCGGCGAAGCAGCGGATGCGTAGTTCCTCCGGGGTCACCGACAGGTGCAGGAAGCTCTTGAAGAACGGCGGGGTGTCCCAGTCGTTCAGTTCCGAGACGTACCGGTGGAAGAACTTCCCGACGGGGAGGTGGAACGGGAAGGGCCAGATGCCGAGGAGGCGGGCGGCCCAGCGCATGCGGCGGGTGATGCGGGGGCCGGCGTCGGTGGGCCGGGGCGGATTGTTGCCGATCCGGGCCGACATGATCGCCAGGCTTTCCTCGGGAGTGAGGTAGAGCCAGCGCATCCGCAGCCGCCTGCTGTACTGGAGGCTGTAGAACGACAGGGAGTCGCCGCGCAGCGGGTAGCACTTGAACGAGTCCTCGGGTACGCCGGCCACGTCCACACGCGGAATCGTGTGGGTGGCGTGGGTGAAGGCGCCGCCGCCGCCCGAGACGATGTACTGGATGGTGCGGTCCCCCACCCGCACCGGGTAGCGCTGGTAGTTGTGCACGTCGCCGCCGATCGCGGCGACGTACCGATGCGCCGGGTCGCGCACGATCTCGTCCACGGTGCCGCCGCCCTCGATCGGGCAGGGGTGGTACTCGTTGTTCACGTAGATCGGCTTGCCCGTGATCAGCACCTTGGGCCGGGGATCGGCCGACACGCGACGCAGCCAGGCGCCTTGATCGGCGTCGATGCCGTTGGTGATGCCGGTGTCGATGGCGACCACGAGCAGGTTCGCCAGTTCGATCATCCAGTACGGCCCCGGCTGCCGTGAGACCTGCTCCGGGCGGGAGCGCCGGGTCATCGCCTCGGCCAGCCTCGCCTCGTCGATCTTCTCCGGCTTGCGCCACAGCAGGCCGCGCAGCCCGCCCGGCGACAGCCCGTCGACGGTCGGCAGGCCGCAGAACACGCGCATGAAGCCGCCGAGCCCGTCATACCAGTCGTGGTTGCCGGGAACGGCGTAGATCGGCGCTTGATACTCCTGGTACGGCCGGAAGAACTTGTCCTCGTACTCGTTGCCGGATCCGGTCGGATAGATCACATCGCTGGCGATGACCGCGAACCCGGTGCCTTCGCCCAGTTTGAGCAACCCGGGCACCACCGCGTACTGCGAGAAGTCCCCCTCACCGGTGTCGCCGAGGACCAGGAACGAGTAGGTGTCGCCGAGATCACGGTGATCGATCCTGAGATCCACCTCGCCGGGGTCGCGCTCGCGCAGCGCGGCCATCCAGCGGCGGCGCGCGTCATTGGACGGGTCGCCGAACAGCAGGGCGAGGATCTCGTTGCGGGAGCGCCACAGCGTCTTGGGGTTCAGCCAGGTGAAGCTATGACGATTCAGGACAAGCTCGGCAAACGTGCCGATCTGGTCGCATTCCCACCCGGCTCCCTTCTCCGATTTCCGCGACGAGACCTGCCTGCCGCGCTCTGCGGCATTGGCGACATCGACCATGAATCAATCTTGTCCCGCATCTCGCGCCAAGGCGGAAGATCAACCGAATTGATCGAGGGGCCGCCGGGCGGGGAGGCGGACACAAACCGCCGACGGCAGGACGTCCGCCGACCCACCAAGCGATCGGACCTCAAAGGGCAAGCCCCTCAAGGGATCAGAACACCGGGGTTGAGTATCCCGGCCGGATCCAGCCGCCGCTTGACCGCCCGCAGGATCTCCACGCCCAGCTCGCCGATCTCCTCCGCGTACGCCTCACGATGATCACGACCCACCCCGTGATGATGAGAGATCGTGCCTCCGGCACGCAGAATCGCCTCGTTCGCGGCGCGTTTGGCCGTCTCCCACTGGGCCACCGGGTCCCCGCTCTGCGCGGTCGCCACCGTGAAGTACAGCGAGGCCCCGGTCGGGTACACGTGCGAGACGTGACACATCACCAGCGGCGTGGTCCGATCGCTCAGGGCCGCGGTGAGCGCCCCGCGCACGGCCTCGTACAGCCGGGGCAGGTCCGACCAGAACCCGGCGGTCTCCAGCGTCTCCACGGTCGCCCCGTGGGACAGCAGGGCGTCTCGCAGATACGGCGCCCCGAAGCGGCCCTTCGCCCACCCCTCCCCCGGCTCCGGCCCGAGGTGCTCGCCCCCCGCCTCGGCCAGCACGGCGGCGGCGTGCTCCCGCGCCCGCGCCACATGCCCCTCGGTGCCCTCGTACCCGGCCACCACCAGGCACCCCGACCCGCCCGCCGCCCCGATCTCGTCCGGCCGCGCCAGGCCGATCATCGTCTCGGTCTCGTCGGACAGCCGCAGCACCGTCGGGCTCGGCCCGTCGTCCTGGACCAGCCGCCGCAGCGCCGCCATCCCCGCCGCGAACGACCCGAACCGCCACCCCTCGTACGCCCGCGCCCCCGGCACCGGACGCACCCGCAGCCGCAGCGAGGTGATCACGCCGAACGCGCCCTCCGAGCCCAGCACGAGCTGCCGCAGGTCCGGCCCCGCGGCCGACTTGGGCGCCCGGCCCAGGGACAGCGTCCCCGACGGCGTCGCCACCGTCAGGCCCATCACCATGTCGTCGAAGCGCCCATATCCGGCCGAGGCCTGCCCGCTGGACCTCGCCGCCGCGAAGCCGCCCAGCGTGGCGTACTCGTACGACTGGGGGAAGTGCCCGAGCGTCAGCCCGTGGGCGGCGAGCAGCCGCTCGGCCTGCGGCGCCCGCAGTCCCGGCTGCAGCTCCGCCGTCATCGACTCGGCGTCCACGGCCACCAGGCGGTTGAGCAGCCTCACGTCGAGCGCGACCACCCCGGCGAACCCCGTGCGGGACGCCACCAGCCCGCCCACCACCGAGGTGCCGCCCCCGAACGGCACCACCGCCACCCGGTGCGCCGCGCAGACCCTCAGCACGTCGAGCACCTGCTCGTGCGAGCCGGGCAGCACCACCGCGTCGGGCGCGTCGGAGGCGTCACCGGCCCGCATCAGCAGCAGGTCGGGAGTGGACTTGCCCCGAGTGTGCCGGATACGGGCGTCGTCGTCCGTCCGCACCCGCTTCGCCCCGGTAACCGCCTCCAGCTCGGCCAGCACGGGCTGCGGCAGCGCCGGGACGGGCAGTCGCACCTCCTCGAAGGCGGCCGGCCCGTGTGCCGGCTCACGTACCCCGAGCGCGTCGCGCAGCAGCCGCACCACCGGCTCAGGCAGCGTCACCGCCTTGGCGGGATCTCCCCACCCGGACCACAACATGGGCTCTGGCTCGATCTCCGGAACTTCCACGCCCCACACTGTGTCACGCCACCTCACCGCCGCCCCCGGCGTCCCCCTCTCGGCGCACACCACTCCGTCGATCGTGACGCTCCCCGGCCGACCGCATCGCGCCGATACGCCGACCGGGGAGGCAGTCCGCTCAGAGCCCCGGCACGCCCCGTCCAGGCACCACACGACCACCTTGAAGGACACCTCGGCCAGCCCGGTCACGCCGATACGCCGGCCCCCGGAGGGACACACTGCTCGGGCCGACCACCCGGCGTACCTGCCCAGGCACCCACGACCGCTTTGAGGACGCCTCGGCCAGCCGCGACGCGCCCCGCCTAGGCACCCACGGCCGCCTTGGCGGACACCTCGGCCAGCCGCGTCACGCCGATATGCCGGCCTCCGGAGGGGCGCTCCGCTCGGGGCCGCTTCCCCGGCGTGCCCTGCCCAGGTACTCCATGACCGCCTTGAGGTGTTCCGGGGCCAGGCCGGGAGTCTGGGCGGCGACGCTCTCGCTGATCTCTGTGGCGTAGTCACGCCAGAATGCCCGGCCCGCGGCTTCGAGCCGCTCGTCGTCGTGCCCGTCAGCGCGCAGGCGGGTGGTCAACGCGTCCCAGCGGGTCAGGAGGGATTGAATCTGCGGGTCGGTCACGGGAGTGTCGGCCTGGGCGTGGTCGCGGGTCTCGCGCATCAGCTCAAGCCACTCGTCCCGGAGGCCCGTCAGCGTCTCCTCGCCTAGCGCGGCCCGTCGCCGGGCCAGTTCGTCCCGCATGTCCTGGGTGAAGTAGGTGGCGTACACCGACATCGACTCAAGACCGGCCAGGAGCCGCTCGGAGTCCGGCGCGTCCGGCCGGTCCGTCAACGCCAGCAGACCGGTGATCTGCTCCTTCACCTGCATCAGGCGGGCGATGCCGAGCTCGATCTCGGCGAGGCGCACGTCGAGCAGGTCGCGCAGGGTGGTCAGGTCGCCTGGCGGCTCGGAGAACACGCTCGCGATGTCCTCCAGCGACAGGCCCAGATTGCGCAAGGCGCGTATCCGGTGCACCTTGCGCAGATCGTCCTCGGTGTAGCGGCGGTGTCCGGACGGCGTCCGCTCGCCCGCCGTCACCAAGCCGATGTCGTCGTAGTGGTGGAGGGTGCGGACGCTGATCCCGGTGGCCCTGGCCACGTCCCCGATGGTGTGGCGGCGCTCGCCGCCCTCGTTCTCGGTCATGCCTGCGACCGTAGGACCTGCCGCGACGGCAGGTTCAAGACGTTCGGGGCGATTCGGACGTCGCCGTTCCGCAGGTTGGGTTGATCCACGACACGGGGGTGCGAATCGGACATTCTTAATAGTCTGGGGTTTGTGTTCCTGAAGCACACCAGCCCACGCCGTCACCGGAATTGAGGCCGCCCATGACCGAGTCCATACCCGGCCTCCCTCCGGGATCTTCCGGTGCCGCTTCCCGGCAGGTCATGCCGGGCTCCTCCCTCAACGCGGCGCGGCGTGACCGCGAGCTCGACGAGCTGCGCGCGGGCACGGTGGTGGACGTGCTGGTGGTGGGCCTGGGGGCCACCGGCGCCGGGGCCGCGTTGGACGCCGCCTCGCGCGGGCTGTCGGTGGCCGCGATCGACGCGCACGACCTCGCCTTCGGCACGTCGCGGTGGAGCTCGAAGATGATCCACGGCGGGCTGCGGTACCTGGCCAAGGGGCAGGTCGGGGTGGCCCGGGAGAGCGCCGTGGAGCGCGGCGTGCTGATGGCGCGTACGGCGCCGCACCTGGTGCGGGCGCAGCCGTACATGCTGCCGCTGACGCGCAGGGTGCCGCGGACGTCGGCGGCGACGGTGATGCTCGGGTATCGGCTCGGGGACGCGCTGCGGGCCTCGGCGTGGACGTCGCGGCGGCTGCTGCCGGGACCGGCGCGGGTATCGCCGGGCCGGGCGCTCGCGCTCGCCCCGGCGCTGGATCCGCACGGCTTGCGCGGCGGGCTGGTGTCCTGGGACGGACGGGTCGTGGACGACGCCCGCCTCGTCGTGGCGATCGCCCGTACGGCCGCAGCCCACGGCGCGCGGATCCTCACCCGGTGCCGGGCCCTGGAGCTGACCGGCGACGGCGCCCTGGTTCGGGACGAGTGGCGCGGGGGCACCTTCACCGTCAAGGCGCGGGCGGTGATCAACGCCACGGGGGTGTGGGCGGGCGGACTGGTTCCGTCGGTGCCGCTGCGGCCGTCGCGGGGCAGCCACCTCGTGCTGCGGCCCGGGACCCTGGGAGATCTGCGGACGAGCATGCACGTACCGATCCCCGGGCACGCCAACCGGTTCGTGCTCGTGCTGCCGCAGGACGACGGGCGCGTCTACGTGGGCCTCACGGACGAGCCGATCGACGAACCGGTGCCGGATGTCCCGGAGGTGCCCGAGAGGGACGTGACGTTCCTCCTGGACGTCCTGGGGACCGTTCTCGCGGAGCCGGTGCGGCGCGATCAGGTCGCGGGGGCGTTCGCGGGGCTGCGTCCCCTTCTGGACTCCGCGCCGACCGGCCCCCGCCCGGCCGGGGCTTCCAGCACCGCCGATCTGTCCCGCAGGCACGCCGTGCTGCGCTCCCGCGACGGCGTCATCACGATCGTCGGAGGAAAACTCACGACGTATCGCAGGATGGCCGAGGATGCGGTGGATGCCGCCTGCCCTCAGGCACCGCCGAGCCGTACGGCGCGACTGCCGCTCGTCGGGGCCCCGGCGGGGTCCTCCGACCCGCGGCGCGCGGCCACGGCGGTGCGGCGTATCCCCGCCCGGCTGACCGCCCTGTACGGGCAGGAGGCCGCCGCCGTGCTAGCGCTCGCCGACGAGGACCCGGACCTGGCCCGGCCCGTCGCCCCCGACGTGTCGGACGTCACCGGAGCCGAGGTCGTCTGGGCGATACGCCACGAGGGCGCCATGGATGCGACCGACCTCCTGGAGCGCCGCACCCGCATCGCCCTGATCCCGGCCGACGCCGAGGCCGCACGACCGGCGTTCCAGTCCCTGCTCGACGCCTTCACCACCACCCCGAGGCCCTGACCGCCGACGCCCGCCCGGCCCCTACCCCCAGCCCCGAGGCCCGGCCTCCGCTGTCGGCTCTCCCCTGCCCGTGTACCGGCCCTCCGCTCAACGCCTTCACCACGCACGCACCCGAACCCCGGCCGCCGCCCACACCACCGCACTCCGGACCCCGCTCGCCCCATGCACACCAAACCCACGCCCCGTCCGCCGCCACTCGGCCTTCCCCGACCCACGTACCGGCCCCCTGCCCAACGCCTTACCACGCACCCGAACCCCGGCCGCCGCCCACACCACCGCACTCCGGGCCCCGCTCGCCCCATGCACACCAAACCCACGCCCCGGCCGCCGCCGTCGGCCTTCCCCCAGCCCCCCTATGCAACGCCTGCACACCGTCCGAAACGCCTGACCGCTCCCAGCACCAACGGCTGTCCCACCCTCCCCAAGAGCCCGGCTTCCGCCGCATTCGCAGGTGCTGAGGCGTTTGTCGGCGCTCGTGGGGTAGGCGGTCACGGCGCGAGCGGGGTGACTTGTCCGATCAGCGCCCCTTCGAGGGATCGCGACGGGATTGCCGGATGTGACTTGAGCGTGGCGGGGGCGTGTCTTTGGGCGGAGGCCGGGCAGAAACCGAGCGGAGCCGTTAGATTAGGCTTACCTAAGAGGTCGAGGGTTCGGGGGAGGCTTGTGTTCGAGAGCGCGCCGAGGGCGAGGGGCTGTGCGCACCCGGCCGGGTGCCACACGGGAGATGTGCCGCTCTTCGCCAGCGCCACGGTCGGGGCACGGTTCTGGCTGCTGATCGAGCATGCCGGGCCGTGGGCGCGGACCTTGGCGGAGTGCGCGCTGCCCGAGCGGCTGGCCGCGCTGGTGCGCCGGGCGGAGGAGTTCGGCGTGCGGACGCAGTTGATTCGGCGGCCTGGGGAGCGGCGTTCGCGCAGAGCGGACGATGTCGCGGGGCCGGTGTCGGGGGGCGGCGGTCGCGGCGACGGCGGGCGTTTGCATGTGCTGGTCGCGTACGCGACGGGCGAGGATCCGTGGGTCGCGGAGGGGTCGTTCGAGGACCCTATGGATCTTGACCTGGGCGCTCTCGTGCGCGGAGTGGTTCCGGAGTCCTGCATACTGGTGAGCGAGCCGGTATTCCTGGTCTGCACGCACGCCAAGCGCAACGCGTGCTGTGCCCGCATTGGACTCCCGCTGGCGAGGGCACTGGCCGCAGAACTGCCGGACAGGGTATGGGAAACGTCACATGTTGGCGGCGATCGATACGCCGCCAACCTCGTATGCTTGCCACACGGGCTTTACTACGGCAGCATGTCTCAGGCTGCTGCGATCGCGGCGGCGAGCGCGTACCGGCGCGGCGAGATCGTTCTCGATCGTTTCCGGGGACGCGCAGGCATCCCTGAGCCATTGCAGGCCGCCGAGCACTTCGTCCGTTCCCTTACGGGTGAGCTCTCGGTCGGCGGAGTGGCCGTGGAATCCTCCAGGTCGGACGGCGACGTCACCGAGACCGTTGTCTTCGGTGGCGGCGTGCGGTATCGGGTCGTGGTCGAACGCACGGTGTTCACCCCACCGTGCGGGATGGCTTGCGCCGACACGATCACCACCTACCGGCTGGCTTCGCTGGACAGGCTTACGTCTGACCGGTACGCCCTGGCCTGTGGCTCCTCACGGAGCGGGGAACATCGCGGCTAATTCCGGCGTTGGAAACAGGGACGCCAGTAAGCTCCAATGCGGCACAAATACGAAATACCTCTCAACCTAAGGTGGTTGTCTCATGTCTCAGGTACGTCGGCAGATCGCCCGCCCCCGCCCCAGTTGGGGATGGCAGGATGACGCCGCGTGCCGGGGAGAGGACCTTGTGCTTTTCTTCGGGCCCGACGGCGAGCGTCAGCCCGAGCGCGACGTGCGCGAGCGCAAGGCCAAGGCCATCTGCGCCCAGTGCCCCGTCCGCGTCGAATGCCTTGACTACGCCCTTTCGCGGCCGGAGAAGTACGGCACATGGGGCGGCCTCAACGAGGACGAGCGTGCTTCCGAGCGCCGGCGTCGCATGCGCCGCGCCGCGAGCGCGGGCATCAGCGCTGCCTGATTCCAACCCCCGGCACCCACCCACCTGTGGTCATGTGGCTGTTGCGTCGCTGTCCCGGCGACGCGGCGGCCACATGATCACTTTTGTCTGCCCGCATCACCTCGCCTCACTCTGAGGTTCCTCCCCTCTATCGCAACAATCTGGTCAAATCGCCATCTGATAGCCGGTCGAACTGTTCATACCATCCTACGACCGATCAGAAACGGCCCGGAGCAACCAGAACAACGCCCTTGTCGGTCATACCGGCCACCTGCCGCCCGGCCACGCCCGGTACCGGCATCCGGAGGGGCGCGCGTCTCAGGAGGGACCGCAGGCCGCCGGGCAGAACCTGACCTCCGGATACCGTGGCGACGGCTTGTCCGGCAGAGGCCGTGGCCGCGATCTGAGACGCCGGTCGAAGAAGGCCGCCGCATAGGCACGGGTGGTCTCGTCGGCGCGCGTCGCGGGCAGCGTCCCGGCAGCTCGTTAGACCCCCGCCCGGCTTCACGGACGCGGGGCCGTGAAGCCGGGCTCATAAGGCGTGGCGCGAAGCCGAGCAGAGGCCGATCAGAAGGCGATCAGGGGGGCTTCAGGGACGGTAGCGGCCCCGCATCGCCTTCTCGATCACCTTCCACCTGCGGGTCTGCTCGCTGCGCAGCCGGGCGTCGGTACGGCTCGCCATCCAGGCGGCCTCCCGCTGGAGCTTGCGCCAGCTCGCCAGCCGGCGCTCGGGAAGGTCGCCCGCGTCCACGGCGGCGAGGACGGCGCAGCCGGGCTCGCTCTCGTGGGAGCAGTCGGAGAACCGGCACTGCTCGGCCAGCTCGTCGATGTCGGTGAAGACGAGATCGACGCCCTCCCCCATCTCGTACAGGCCCACCCGGCGGATGCCGGGCGTGTCGATGATCAGCCCGCCGCCGGGCAGCGTGATGAGCTCCCGGTGCACGGTCGTGTGGCGGCCGCGCCCGTCACCCGCGCGGACCTGCTGGGTGGGCATGACCGTCTCCCCCGCCAGGGCGTTGACGAGGGTGGACTTGCCGGCGCCGGACGGGCCGAGCACGACGGCGGTGCGGAAGCCGTCGAGGTACCCTCGCACGATGTCCACCCCCTCGCCGTCCACGCCCTCGCCGTCCACGCCCTCGCGGGCCAGGGCGAAGACGGGGTGCACGTCCACGCCGGGCGCGGCGAGGGCGAAATCCGTCAGCAGCGCGGGGAGATCGTCGCCCGCGAGGTCGGATTTGGTGATCAGCACGACCGGGGTGCCGCCGCTCTCCCAGGCGAGGGCGAGCAGCCGCTCGACGCGGCCGAGGTCGGCTCGGTCGGCGCCGTGCCGGGCGGGCTCGGCGACGAAGACCACATCGACGTTGGCGGCGAGCACCTGCCCCTTGGAGTCGCCGGACAGACCGCCGCGCGAGTCGCGCGCGACGCCGCCCCGGACGATGGCGGTGCGCCTCGGCAGCACCTCCTGCAACTGGAGGTCGACGCCGTGGACGTCCCCGCCGGGCAGCGGGGCGAGCGCGGCCCAGTCGCCCACGCACGGGAGCGCGACCGGGTCGTCGGCGGCGGCCCGGCGCACCCGGGCGCCGAATCGCACGCGGCGGTGACCGTCGGCGGCGATCACCTCGGCATTCCCGCGGTCGATGCGGGCCACGCGGGCCGGGACGGTCCCGGCGGGAAGCTCGGCGGCGAGAGAGTCGTTCCAGCCGAGAGTACGAAGATCAAGACCAGGAGTGGTCAACGCAGGACACCCTTCGGGTAACCGGGTGTCTCGCGGATTTCAGCTCAAGCGGACACCCGGGAAGTTAAGAGGACGTTCGGGCATGCCGAGCACGGCCCGCATAGGTCCTCACCTCCACTCAGATCTCCGCGTCCGCCTCCCGGACGACAACAGGAACGCTAGCCCAGCCGCACCGAGGCCGCAACGCAATTACCGGCGGTCGTGTCACCGGCGGTCGTGAGCGCGCGGAGGCGTTCACGACCGCCGGGGCGAGCCGTCGGTGCGCGCGGCGGCTCAGCCGTCGAGGCCGGGGGTGGGGAAGCGGCCGGTGAGGGCGCTCACCTCGCCGTGCACCCGGGTGATGGTCTCCTCGGCGTCGCCCTTGGCCAGGGCGGTGACGACCTCGTCCATCCAGGCGGCGATCTGCCGCATCTCGGCCTCGCCCATGCCGCGGCTGGTCACCGAGGGGGTGCCGATGCGCAGGCCCGAGGGGTCGAACGGCTTGCGCGGGTCGAACGGCACGGTGTTGTAGTTGGTCTCAAGGCCCGCCCGGTCCAGGGCCTGGGCGGCGGGCTTGCCGGCCACGCCCTTGGAGGTCAGGTCGATGAGGATGAGGTGGTTGTCGGTGCCGCCGGAGACCAGCTCGAAGCCGCGGGCGAGCAGCTCGTCGGCGAGGGTGCGGGCGTTGGCGACCACCTGGTGGGCGTAGGCCCGGAAGTCCTCGGTCGCGGCCTCCTTGAGCGCGACGGCGATGGCGGCGGTGGTGTGGTTGTGCGGGCCGCCCTGCAGGCCGGGGAAGACGGCCTTGTTCAGCGCGGCGGCGTGCTCGTCGGACGTCGCCATCACCATCGCGCCGCGCGGGCCGCGCAGCGTCTTGTGCGTGGTGGTGGAGATGACGTCGGCGTGGCCGACCGGCGAGGGGTGCGCGCCGCCCGCGACGAGGCCCGCGATGTGGGCGATGTCGGCGGCGAGGACCGCGCCGACCTCGCGGGCGATCTCGGCGAACGCCGGGAAGTCGATGGTACGCGGGATCGCGGTGCCGCCCGCGAAGATCAGCTTGGGCCGGTGCCGCAGGGCCAGCTCGCGGACCTCGTCCATGTCGATGCGGCCGGTGTCGCGGCGCACGCCGTACCGGACCGGGGTGAACCACTTGCCGGTGACCGAGACCGACCAGCCGTGGGTGAGGTGGCCGCCGAACGGCAGGCCCATGCCCATCACCGTGTCGCCGGGCGACAGGAACGCCGCGTAGACGGCGAGGTTGGCGGGCGACCCGGAGTACGGCTGCACGTTGGCGTGGTTCACCCCGAACAGGGCCTTGGCCCGCTCGATGGCGATGGTCTCGATCTGGTCGATGACCTGCTGGCCCTCGTAGTAGCGCCGCCCGGGATAGCCCTCGGAGTACTTGTTGGTCAGCACCGTCCCGGTGGCCTCGAGCACGGCCCGCGAGACGTAGTTCTCCGATGGGATGAGCTTGACGGTGTCGGCCTGGCGCCGCTCCTCCGCCTTGATCAGCTCGGCGATCTCCGGATCCACCGTCGAAAGGGATTTCTCAGCCACTGCGCCTTCCTCGTCCTCGTCTACCGCCGTGGTGACCCAGGCGCTCGGCCACCACATGATCCGCTCCCCGGTGGTGACCCACCTTGCGACGCGCCCGCGGGGGCACGTCAGCGCCAGTCGCGACCCTTAGAGGTTAGCGGAAGGAGGGTGACCGAACGCCATGCGTTATCACCATTCCCGGCGGGTCGCCGCCCCATTGGCGGGCCTATCGCCTATTTCCTCCAGAACCATCCTTTACGTCGCCGCTCAACATGTTTACCTGCTGTTTTCTCCTCTTTGGGCGCTGTGGCGGAGGCGGCCGACGGGGTCGCCGGTTCGGCGCGGGCCGATCCTTCGAGCGGCCACAGCCGGTCCACCTCGGCGTTGAGGGTGGCGCCGATGAGCACGGCGAGGGCGGTGATGTAGAGCCACAGCAGCACGGCGATGGGCGCGGCCAGCGAGCCGTAGATGGACAGCGGCGCGAACCAGGCGGCGAGCACCTCCCGCAGCACGGCCGCGCACAGGATCCAGATGATCAGGGCGAGCACCGCGCCCGGGATCTCGCGCCACCAGCGGGTCCGCAGCGGCACGCTGACGTGGTAGAGCACGCTCAGCATGAGCACCGAGCCGATGATCACCACCGGCCAGTAGAAGATGGCCACGACCACCTCGTAGCCGCGCAGCGCCTGCGACAGCAGGGTGGGGCCGATCACCAGGATGGGCATCACCACCAGGCCCACCATCAGGGCGGCGACGTACAGGCCGAAGGACATCAGGCGGGTGCGGATGATCCCCCGCGTCTCGCCCAGGCCGTACGCGATCGCGATGAGGTCCACGTACACGAACAGCGCCCGCGACCCCGACCACAGCGACAGCAGGAAGCCGACCGAGATCAGCGACGCCTGACCGCCGCGTAACACGTCGTCGAGCAGCGGCAGCACCACGGTCTGCACGGTGTCGCCGGTGAACAGCAGGCCCGCCTGGTCGATCACCCACTGCCGGATGTCGGTCACGGTCCGCTCGCCGAGCAGGCCGCTCAGGTGGCCCATGACGCCGATCAGGCCGAGCATGAACGGCGGCAGCGACAGCAGCGCGAAGAAGGCGGCCTCGCCCGCCAGCCCGGTCACCCGGTAGTTGACGCCCGCGAGCGTGGTCGCCTTGGCCAGCGCCCAGGCGCTGGTGGAGCGGATCCAGTCGCGTCCGGCTCGCGCCCGCGCCATGCCCAGCCGGGTCAGGTGCCTTGGCGTGCGGGCCAGTTTGCGCGCCCTTTCGCGGCGATCGCGCGCGGCCCCCTTCCGCGCGCCGACGCCGGAACCCGTCTTGGTGGTACGCGACGGCGCGTCCGTGGACGTCATGGCACCCAACCGTATTCGCCCAGTCTCGGTGCCCTGACACCGAAAAGCGGTTTCTCCTGACGCCTACCCGATGATGCACCGGATAGTCAGGGAGGTATCACGACAACAATACGGGCGGCGGCCCGCGTTGGATGAGTTTCCGCCTCGGCGGCTCGCCGAATTGGAAAAACACGGCAAAATTTCCGCCCCGGAGCGGAGGCGGCCGGGGACGCGTCAGCCGCGCGAGGGGTCCTTGAGGGGGTGCTTGAGGGGATGCTTGAGGGGGTCCTTGAGGGGTGCTTGAGGGGTGCTCAGCCCAGGGGCGCGCGGCCCTTGCCGGGAGGGCCGGCGAAGGCCTGGGCGACGTTCATCCACGCGCGGGCGGTCGGGCCGGTCACCTCCAGGGCGGTGTCGGCGAGGTGGCGGCGCTGGGTGACCAGCAGGCAGAAGTCGAGGGCCGGGCCGCGGACCACGTCGGCGGCGGCGGGGTCGCCCGCGCTCCACGGGCCGCCGTCGGGGAGGGTCAGCTCCACCCGCACCGGGTCGGCCGGGATCGGCAGCCCGCGTACGGCGAAGCCGTACGGCAGGGCCCGCACGCCCAGCATCGCCACGTGCCGCAGCCGGGCCGTCGGCACGCGCGTCACGCCCAGCGCGTCGGCCACGTCCTGACCGTGGGCCCAGGTCTCCATGAGCCGCGCGGTGACGAAGGAGGCCGCCGACATGTCCGGGCCGTACCAGGGCAGCCGCGCCCGGGGCTCCAGCCCCGCGAACACCTCCAGGCTGCGCTCGCGCGCCCGCAGGAACCACGCGAACACCTGCGCGCCGGTGAGCGAGCGGGACTCCGCGACGAGGTCGTCCACGGCGGTCTCCAGCCGGTCGGCCATCGCGGCGAGCCCCGCGCGGAAGCCGTCGGGGTCGGTCGCCGCGGTCGTCGCCGACTCGTCGAACCACGCCAGGTGCGCGAGCTGGTCGCGTACCGACCAGCCCTCGGCGGGCGTCGGCGTGCGCCAGCCCGCCTCGTCGAGGGGCTCGACCATGACCGTCAGGTCGCGGGTCTCGGCCCGCAGATCCTCGATCAGCTCCGGCATCGAGACGGCCACATGCCCTCCCCGGCAGGTTGCGCGGATCCGGTTGAGCGGATCGTCCAAGCGTAACCGAGCGTCGTTCGGTGTCCAGAGTGTGGACCCTTCGTTGGAGATCCTCAAGGCGCCGGGTATCGTCGAAGACATGCCAGTGGACCCGCTGCTCGTCGTGCGACGTCACGTCGATTTCCTGCGCGTCCGCAGCGCGATCTGTATCGACGCCCGTTGACCGTCGCCCATCTGTGACCTTGGGCGCGTGGCAGGCGTCTTTTTTCATGCCCTCTTCCGCCCCCGGACTCAACGGTGAGCCGGGAGGCCAGACGAGCCGCGCGCCAACAAAACCGGACATCAACCCCGGAGAAGGACGCGCCATGACAACCCCGGCAAGGCCTGCCAATCGTCACCACAAGCGCCCGAGAGGCGAGGGTCAGTGGGCGCTCGGATACCGAGAGCCGCTGAACAAGAACGAGGAGAACAAGAAGAACGACGACGGGCTCAACGTCCGGCAGCGCATCATCGACATCTACGCCAAGCGCGGCTTCGACTCCATCGACCCCGCCGACCTGCGCGGCCGGTTCCGCTGGTACGGCCTGTACACCCAGCGCCGCCCCGGCATCGACGGCGGCAAGACGGCGATCCTGGAGCCGGAGGAGCTCGACGACCGCTACTTCATGCTCCGCGTCCGCATCGACGGCGGCCGGCTCACCGTCGACCAGCTGCGCACCATCGCCGAGATCTCCCGCCGGTACGCCCGCGGCACCGCCGACGTCACCGACCGGCAGAACATCCAGCTCCACTGGGTGGAGATCGAGTCGGTGCCGGAGATCTGGCGGATGCTGGAGGAGGTCGGCCTCAGCACCACCGAGGCGTGCGGCGACACCCCGCGCGTCATCCTCGGCTGTCCGCTCGCCGGCATCGACGAGGGCGAGGTGATCGACGCCACCGCGCAGATCGCCGACGTCGCCGCCCGCTACATCGGCGACAAGGCGTTCTCCAACCTGCCGCGCAAGTTCAAGACCGCGATCAGCGGCTGCCCGGCGCACTGCACCGTGCACGAGATCAACGACGTGGCGTTCACCGGCGTCGTCAACGCCGACGGCGAGCGCGGCTTCGACCTGTGGGTGGGCGGCGGCCTGTCCACCAACCCGATGCTCGCCAAGCGGCTCGGCGCCTTCGTCGCCCCCGAGCGGGTGCACGAGGTCTGGGCCGGGGTGGCCGGCATCTTCCGCGACTACGGCTACCGCCGGCTGCGGCACCGCGCCCGCATCAAGTTCCTCGTCAACGACTGGGGCGTGGAGCGGTTCCGCGAGGTGCTGGAGCGGGAGTACCTCGGGTACGCGCTGCCCGACGGCCCCGCCCCCGAGCCGCCCCGGGGCGGCCGCCGCGACCACGTGGGCGTACACCGGCAGAAGGACGGCAACTTCTACGTCGGCTTCGCCCCCAAGGTCGGCCGCCTCAACGCCGACAAACTGCACACGATCGCCGACATCGCCGAGCGGCACGGCTCGCGCCGGGTGCGTACCACCGTCGAGCAGAAGATGGTCATCCTCGACGTCGCCCCCGAGGAGGTGGACGGGCTCGTCGCCGACCTGGAGGCGGCCGACCTGCAGGTACGGCCCGGCACCTTCCGCCGCCAGACGATGGCCTGCACCGGCATCGAGTACTGCAAGCTCGCCATCGTCGAGACCAAGAACACCGCGAGCAACCTCATCGACGAGCTGGAGCGCCGCCTGCCCGGCTTCGCCGAGCCGCTCACGATCAACGTCAACGGCTGCCCGAACTCCTGCGCCCGCATCCAGACCGCCGACATCGGCCTCAAGGGCCAGCTCGTCGTCGACGACGAGGGCCGGCAGGTCGAGGGCTTCCAGATCCACCTCGGCGGCTCGCTCGGCGTCGACTCCGGGTTCGGCCGCAAGGTCCGGGGCCTGAAGACCACGGCCGCCGCCCTGCCCGACTACGTCGAGCGGGTGCTGCGCAACTTCGACAAGCAGCGGGCCGAGGGCGAGACGTTCGCCGAGTGGGTCCGCCGCGCCGACGAGGCCGACCTGCGATGAGCGAACGCGCCGTGCCGTTCCACTGCCCCTACTGCGGCGAGGAGGACCTGGAGCCGTACGAGGGCGACGGCGGCTGGTACTGCCGCTCCTGCGCCCGCGCCTTCCGGCTCAAGTTCCTCGGCATCGGGGTCCGCACGTGACCCTGCGGCCCCTCGCAACCACGAGCCCGTCCATGACATCCGCACGAGTCCACCGCCGAGCGCCCCGGCGGATTCCCCCTGACGCACGACGAATGAGGAGTAACCCGACATGACCCTGGTGGAGATCGAAGCGGGACTGAACGCCGACCGCGAGGCGTTCGACCTGCGCGACATCGTCGAGTCCGCCGCCACCTTCCTTGAGGACGCCTCGGCACTCGAGATCATCCGATGGGCCGCGGCCACCTTCGGCGACCGTCTCTGCCTGACCTCCTCGATGAGCGACGCGCTCCTCATCGACCTGGTCAGCCGGGTCAAGCCGGGCTGTGACGTGCTGTTCATCGACACCGGGTACCACTTCGCCGAGACGATCGGCACCCGGGACGCGGTCCGGCAGGTCTACGACGTCAGCGTGATCGACGTGCGGCCGAGCCGTACCGTGGCCGAGCAGGAGCGCGACCTCGGGCCGCGGCTGTTCGGGCGCAACCCCGACCTGTGCTGCTACCTGCGCAAGGTGGAGCCGCTCAACCGGGCGCTCGAGCCGTACCTGGCGTGGATCTCCGGCATCCGCCGCGACGAGGCGCCGACCCGGGCGAACGTGAAGGTCGTGGAGTGGGACGCCAAGCGGCAGATGGTCAAGGTGAACCCGATCGCGCGGTGGACGCAGGAGGACGTCGACAACTACATCGCCGACAACGGGGTGCTGGTCAACCCGCTGCACTACGACAACTACCCGTCGATCGGCTGCGCGCCGTGCACCCGGCAGGTGCTCGAAGGGGAGGACCCGCGCAGCGGCCGGTGGGCCGGGCTCGGCAAGATCGAGTGCGGTCTGCACGTATGAGCGTGCCCCTGATCGCCGTCGCGCACGGGTCCCGCGACCCGCGCGCGGCCGCGACCGTCCGGGAGCTGCTCGAGTCGGTACGGCTCGCGCGCCCCGGCCTGCCGGTCCGCCCCGCCTACCTCGACCACGCCGCGCCCACGCTGCCGCAGGCGCTGGCGGGGCTGGCGTCGGCGGTGGTGCTGCCGCTGCTGCTGACCGAGGCCTACCACAGCCGGGTGGACATTCCGGGCGTGCTGCGCGAGATCAGGGGCCCCCGGATCCGCTACGGGGCGACGCTCGGGCCGCACCCGCTGCTCACCCGGGCGCTGGAGCGCCGCCTCGCCGAGGCCGGGGTGCCGGTCGAGGACCCCGAGGCCGTGCGCCGGACCGCGGTGGTGCTGGTGTCGGCGGGGTCGAGCGACCGGCGGGCCAACCAGGTGGTGGCGCGGCTCGCCCGGCGCTGGGCCTGCGAGCGCGGCTGGTGGGCGGTGACGGCCGCGTACGCGTCGGCGTCCGCGCCGAAGCCCGGCGAGGAGGTGGCCCGGCTGCTGCGGGCCGGAGCGCCGCGCGTGGTGGTCGCGCCGTACCTGCTCGCCCCCGGGTACTTCGCCGACCGGGTACGCGAGGACGCCCTCGGCGCGGGCGCGCGGACGGTGTCCGGCGTGCTCGGGGCCGCGCCCGAACTGGCCGAGATCGTGCTCGAACGCTACGACCAGGCCCTCGCCGCCCACTGGCTGTCGATGCCGGCCTGACGCGCCGGCCCGCCTCCGGGCCGGGCTTGGTCGTGGATGCCCCCGCCCTCACCGGTGCGGATACGGGGGCGGCGGAGGTGGGGGCGGAGGCGGCGGCAGGTGGCCACGGCCGATGTCCCGCGCCTGCCGCTTGACGTCGCGCACCTGCCGGCCGATCTCCCGCTTGACCTCCCGCATCTGCTCCTTGGTGTAGCGGTGCAGGTCGCGCATCCCGTGCGGAGGCAGGCCGAGCGAGTGGCCGAGCGCGTCCGGGCTCTGCCCGGCCTTCTGGGCGCGGCGCTCCAGCCACCAGTCGCTCCAGGCGAACCACCCGCGGCGGATGGGGTCGGCGTGCGAGTCGCCGATGATCTTCACATCGCCCATGATCGCGTACGCGCGCACCCGCACCACGGGAACGTTCTGACCCGGCGGCGCCTCCTGCACCCTGATCTTCTTGTCCCCCATGATGGTGACGCCGCTGAGGTCGACGTCCACGCCGTCCGGCACGATGATCTTCACGTCGCCCATCACCGAGACCGCCATGATGTCGATCTCGTTGCCGCGTACCTCGGCCTCGCGCAGGTCGAGCGTGACGTCGCCCATGACGGCGGCGCCGCCGATCTCCCCGTCCACGCGCCACTTGCCGCGGCGCTTGGTGTCGCCCATGACGGCGACGAACCACCGGCGCTTCTTCCCCTCGGCCTGCGCGGGCGGCCGCGGGGGCGGGACGGGGCTCACGCCGACGCCGCTCGCCGGGCCGGGGCCGGGCAGGTCGGCGGTCACCTGGGCCAGCTCGCCGTAGGTGACGGCCAGATAGGCCGCCTCCGTGCGCTCGGTCAGTTCGGCGAGGGTCAGCCGCCCCTCGACCGACGCCTCCCGCAGGCGCTCGACGACGGCCTCACGCTCGGCGTCCGAGACTCTCAGCTCACCCGGGTCATTCATGTCCACAATTTATGTCCTCATCGAGGGATATCCGATCCTTCGTAAGGAGGAATCGTCCCTGGCACTCCAGGTCGAGCCTCCGTCACGGCCCGGAGAGCGCGGGGGCCGCGGTGATCACCTGCCGGGCCAGCCCGGCGTCCCCGCCGATCTCGGCGTCGAACCGGGCCGGGTCGCGCCGCCCGCCGAACAGGAAGCACAGGTCCACCACGTCGCAGGTGATCTCGGCGTCCGCCGGGGTGGTCCCGTCGCGGAACGCCGGGCGGGCCACGTCCAGCGGCACGTGCCAGGTCCCCCCGCCCGGACCGGTCATGGTCACCCGCACCGACGCGCCCTCCGGCGGCGTCATCCCGGACAGCAGCATCGTCCACGGCACCAGCCGCGCGCACAGGTCGGCCATCGGGTTGATGTGCTCGGCCACCGGGAGCGGCAGGTTCAGCCCGATCCGCCGGGCCGCGTCGTCGGTGTGGATCCACGTCTCCAGCGTCCGGGCCAGCATGTGGTCACTGATCGGCAGCCTCATGCCACCCGGGTCCACCGCGCGGTCCGGCTCGATCGCGGCGATCGTGCGGCAGATCGCGTCCGCCTGCTCGCGCCACTCGGCGCGGGTCCGCTCCGGTTCTCGCTCGCGCTGGTACGCCTGCATCTCGGCGGTACGGCCGAGCGTGTCGTTGGCGGTGAGCGGCGGCCCTGCCACCGGCGCGCCCACGGCCGCCGCGACCAGGCTGTCGGTCGCCATCAGGTGGGCCACCAGCTCGTGCAGCGTCCAGCCCTCGACGATCACCGTGGACCAGTCGTCCTCCCGCGCGCCGGCCAGCAACGCGTCCAAGGCGGCCACCCGCGCCGCGTACGGCGCGCCGTACCCGCTGACCACGGCCGCGGGACGGCGCCGGGCGCGGGCCGCGCCGAGCAGCCGGGATCTCGGCCCGCCGCCGTTGGACGCCCCGCCGGACCCCGGCTCGCCCAGCCCGCCGGGCGCGGGGACGCCGAGCCCGGCGCCGGAGAGGCGACCGTCCACCGCCCGGCCCGGCCCGCGAGCGTCCGCTTCGCCGCCGTGGCCGCGGTCGTCGAGACCGGCCTCGGAGGTCAGGTCGCCGAGCAGGCCGCCGTATCCCCCGCCTCCATATCCCCCGCCGTCGGGTCCGTCGCCCTCCGCGAGCGCGTCCAGGTAGAGGCGTCGCAGCGCGCGATCGAGGGACGCCCCGTCGTCATGCCCGCCACTCGTCACGGTCTCGCACCTCCCTCCTCGGCCAACGCTTCGGCGAGTCTTCGTAAGCCGAGCCGGATGCGCGACTTCGCCGTCCCCTCCGGCAGTTCCAGCTCGTCCGCCACCTGCCGGTAGGTCCGGCCACCGTAATACGCGAGCTCGATGGCCTGCCGCAAGCCGTCGGGCAGCTTGGCGACGGCCTCGCGCACCCGGGCGACCTCGTCGGCGTCCACCACCTCCTCGGCCACCCCCGCCGGCTCCGGCTCGACGAGCCGGGGCCCCACGGCCGAGACCTTCCGGCGCTCCTCGGAGCGCACGTGGTCCACCGCCCTGCGGTGCGTGATCGTGGTGAGCCAGGCGCGCAGCGTGCCCCGGTCCGGGTCGTAGGCGAGCGGCCGCTCCCAGAACGTGACCAGCACCTCCTGGAGGATGTCCTCGGCGACGGCGCGGTCGCGGGTGACGCGCGCCGCCAGGCCGAACAGCAGGGCCGAGTAGCGGTCGTACACATCCTCCAGGGCGGACTCGTCCCCGCCGACGACGCGCTGGTGCAGCACCCTGTCGTCGGTCGCTTCGAGTGACTCCACTGGTCTCCACACTCCCGTGGCCATCGGTACGCGCGACCCGAGCCTCGACCCGAGCATCGCACTATTCGCCCGCAATGTTGAGATGGATTATGAAAAGCGGTCAGGAATTGCCACTCGACGCCAATGGAGGCCCCGTGAGTGAGCGAAATGCGCGAATCACCGAGCCCACCGATCAGCCCACCGATCAGCGCAGCGAGGCCACCGAGTCAAGGGGACCGGGGCTGCGAGGCTCCCCCGAGGCCGTGCCCGGACGCGCCACCCACGAGGTGTTCAACCAGGTCCCTCCGCTCGCCGGGCACGACGTCTCCGCCGACGCCGCGCTGCTCGACGGGCTGGCCCGGGAGGGCGCCGACTGGGCCACCGGCGAGCTGCACCGCCTCGGCATCCTCGCGGGCACCGAGAAGGCCCAGGAGTGGGGACGGCTCGCCAACGAGCACCCGCCGGTGCTGCGCACCCACGACCGGTACGGCAACCGCATCGACGAGGTCGAGTTCCACCCGGCCTGGCACGAGCTGATGACGGTCGCGGTCGGGCACGGGCTGCACGCCGCGCCGTGGGCCTCGGCCCGGCCGGGGGCGCACGTCGCCCGCGCCGCCAAGTTCTACGTGTGGTCGCAGGTCGAGTTCGGCCACCACTGCCCGATCTCGATGACGTACGCGGCCGTCGCCGCGCTGCGGCACACCCCGGCGCTCGCCGCCGAGTGGGAGCCGCTGCTCGCCTCGCGCGTCTACGACTTCGGCCTGCGCCCGCTGTCCCGCAAGCGGGGCGTGCTCGCCGGGATGGCGATGACGGAGAAGCAGGGCGGCTCCGACGTACGCGCCAACACGACGATCGCCGAGCCGCTCGGCGACGGCACGTACGCCATCACCGGCCACAAATGGTTCAATTCGGCCCCAATGTGCGACGCGTTCCTCGTGCTCGCCCAGGCCCCGGGCGGGCTGTCGTGCTTCCTGCTGCCCCGGGTGCTGCCCGACGGCACCCGCAACGCGATGCGGCTGATGCGGCTGAAGGACAAGCTCGGCAACCGGTCCAACGCCTCGGCCGAGGTCGAGTACGATCGCGCGATCGCCCACCTGGTCGGCGAGGAGGGGCGCGGCGTGCGCACCATCATCGAGATGGTGAACATGACCCGGCTCGACTGCGTGATCGGCTCGGCGGCGCAGGCGCGGCAGGGCGTCGTCCAGGCCGTCCACCACGCCACCCACCGCCGCGCCTTCGGCCGTCCGCTGATCGAGCAGCCGCTCATGCGCAACGTGCTCGCCGACCTGGTGCTGGAGTCGGAGGCGGCGACCACGCTGATGCTGCGGCTCGCCGGTGCCGCCGACCGGGGGATCCGCGGCGACTCCAGCGAGGGGGCGTTCCGCCGTACCGCGCTGGCCGCCGCCAAGTACTGGGTGTGCAAGCGCGCCCCCATGCACGCCGCCGAGGCGATGGAGTGCCTGGGCGGCAACGGGTACGTGGAGGAGTCCGGCCTGCCGCGACTGTTCCGCGAGTCGCCGGTCAACGGCATCTGGGAGGGCTCGGGCAACGTCGCCGCGCTCGACGTGCTGCGCGCGATGGCCCGCGAGCCGGAGGCCGTGGACGCCTTCCTCGCCGAGATCGCCGAGGCCAGGGGCGCCGACCCGCGCCTGGACGACGCCGCCGACCGGCTGCGCAAGTCGATGCCCTCCGCCACCGAGTCCGAGGCCCGCCGGCTCGCCGAGGAGATGACGCTGGTCCTGCAGGGCTCCCTGCTGGTACGGCACGCCCCCGCGGCCGTCGCCGACGCGTTCTGCGCCTCGCGGCTGTCGGGCGACTGGGGGCGCGCCTTCGGCACGCTGCCGTCGGGCGTGGACCTCGACGCCATCATCGAGCGCGGGCGCTGCTAGGGGTCGCCGAGCGGCTACACGCGAGAGACAGGGAGGATGAAAGGGACTCACCAGCGGGTGAGGAGCATCTAGGGTTCCGCTCCCCCGGCGGCAGGCTGGTCCGAGAGATGCAGGCGGCCTCGGCCGTTCCACGGCGGGACAAAAGCCCCAGGAGACAGTCGACATCGGCTGCCTCCTGTGTGAGGCGTTTGTGTGAGGCGTTCGCGAAGGAAGAGCCCGTGGGACACTCCGATCTGAACGCCGATGCCGTACGCCATCCGGGGGCGGGCGCCGGCGCCGTCCAGCGGCCCCGGGCGGATCGCCGGCGACATCACCGTGGAACCGCCCGAGCCGCGCACGCCGGAGCAGGAAAGATCGGTAGCCTTTCTTAAGCTGCGCGCGACCGTGGGGGACCTGGGCCGCGCGGAGCACCGGGCGCACCAGTCCCGTCAGGCGCGGGTCGGCTGACCCGCGTGGTGGCGGCGACGCGTATGTTCGGCGGTGTGGTCCGGCGGTCCGGCAGGACCGCAGACTCCGATGGAAAGGACATCGCTTTCATGGCTACGACTCGTACCGCGACGACCCAGTGGAAGGGCGCGCTGCTCGACGGCTCGGGCACGGTGTCGCTCGACAGCTCCGGCGTCGGCGTCTTCGACGTCTCCTGGCCCTCCCGGGCCGAGGCCGCCAACGGCAAGACCAGCCCCGAAGAACTCATCGCCGCCGCGCACTCCTCCTGCTTCTCCATGGCGCTGTCGCACGGCCTGGCGCAGGCGGGCACCCCGCCGCAGACCGTCGAGACCAAGGCCGACGTGACGTTCCAGCCGGGCGAGGGCATCACCGGCATCGTCATCTCGGTGCGGGCCCAGGTGCCGGGCATCTCCGCCGCCGACTTCCAGCAGGCGGCCGAGACGGCCAAGGCCAACTGCCCGGTGAGCAAGGCCCTCGCGGGCACCACGATCACCCTCAACGCCGAGCTGATCGGCTGAGACCGCACGGGGGCCGTCGCCGGGGAGCGCTCCCCCGGCGGCCTCCTGCGGGGTCCTCCCCGATGTCCGCCAACCCAGCAGCCAACCCAGTCGCCGAACCAGCCGTCACACGCGATCGTTTTGGCATCATGGCCGCTCATCGTCGATACTCACGCCTACTCACGCCGCCATCCGAACTGGACCGTGAGATCGTGGTCGGAGACCATGGAGCACGAAGGCTGTCGTACGAGGACGATGAGAGTTGATGCGTGAGGTCTGGCCCGGGGACTCCTATCCCCTCGGCGCGTCCTGGGATGGCGTCGGCACCAACTTCTCGGTGTTCTCGGAGGTCGCCGAGCGGGTGGAGCTGTGCCTGTTCGACGACGACGGCGTCGAGACCCGCGTCGAACTGCCCGAGGTGGACGCGTTCGTCTGGCACGCGTACCTGCCGGGGGTGATGCCCGGTCAGCGGTACGGCTACCGCGTCCACGGCCCCTACGACCCCGCCGCCGGGCACCGCTGCAACCCGTCCAAGCTGCTGCTCGACCCCTACAGCAAGGCCGTGGAGGGCGCCGTCGCCTGGAACCCGGCCCTGTTCTCCTACCGGTTCACCGACCCGGACCGGATCAACACCGACGACAGCGGGCCGTACATGCCCAAAAGCGTGGTGGTGAACCCGTTCTTCGACTGGGGCTCGGACCGGCCGCCCCGCACGCCGTACCACGAGACGGTGATCTACGAGGCGCACGTGCGCGGCCTCACCATGCGCCACCCGGACGTGCCCGAGGACCAGCGCGGCACCTACGCCGGGCTCGGCCACCCGGCGGTGATCGAGCACCTGCTCAGCCTGGGCGTGACCGCCGTCGAGCTGATGCCGGTGCACCAGTTCGTCCCCGAGCACGCGCTGGTGGCGCGCGGGCTGACGAACTACTGGGGCTACAACACCATCTGCTACCTGGCCCCGCACAACGCCTACAGCTCCTCGGGGGACCGCGGCCAGCAGGTGCTGGAGTTCAAGGCGATGGTGAAGGCGCTGCACGCCGCCGACATCGAGGTCATCCTCGACGTGGTCTACAACCACACGGCCGAGGGCGACCACATGGGGCCGACGCTGTCGTTCCGCGGCATCGACAACCGCGCCTACTACCGGCTGCAGGACGCCGACAAGCGCTACAACCTCGACTACACCGGCTGCGGCAACTCGCTCAACGTGCGCTCCCCGCACGCGCTGCAGCTCATCATGGACTCGCTGCGCTACTGGGTGCTGGAGCTGCGCGTCGACGGCTTCCGGTTCGACCTGGCCGCCGCGCTCGCCCGCGAGCTGCACGACGTGGACCGGCTGAGCGCGTTCTTCGACCTGATCCAGCAGGACCCGGTGATCTCGCAGGTGAAGCTGATCGCCGAGCCGTGGGACGTGGGGCCCGGCGGCTACCAGGTGGGCAACTTCCCGCCGCTGTGGACCGAGTGGAACGGCAAGTACCGCGACACCGTGCGCGACTTCTGGCGCGGCAGCTCCTCCACGATGCCGGAGTTCGCCTCCCGGCTCACCGGCTCCTCCGACCTGTACGAGACCTCGGGGCGGCGGCCGGTGGCGTCGATCAACTTCGTCACCGCGCACGACGGGTTCACGCTCACCGACCTGGTGTCGTACAACCACAAGCACAACCTGGAGAACGGCGAGGACAACAACGACGGCTCCGACGACAACCGGTCGTGGAACTGCGGCACGGAGGGGCCGACCGACGACCCGGCGATCAACCGGCTGCGGGAGCGGCAGCGGCGCAACCTCCTGACCACGCTGTTCGTGTCGCAGGGGGTGCCGATGCTGCTCGCCGGGGACGAGTTCGGGCGCACGCAGCGGGGCAACAACAACGCCTACTGCCAGGACAACGCCATCTCCTGGGTGGACTGGTCGCTCGCCGAGACCGAGCGCGGCCTGCTGGAGTTCGTACGGGACCTGTCGCGGCTGCGGCGCGACCATCGGGTGTTCCGGCGGCGGCGGTTCTTCCACGGCCGGGCCGGCGGCGACGGCAAGGGCGACATCATCTGGCTCACGCCCTCGGGCCGGGAGATGGGCGACTCCGACTGGCGGCTCGGGTACGCCAAGTCGCTGGCCGTCTACCTCAACGGGGACGCGATCACCGAGCCGGGTCCGCGCGGCGAGAAGATCAGCGACGACTCGTTCCTGCTGCTGATCAACGCGCACTACGAGGACATGGACTTCACGCTGCCGGACGCGGAGTTCGGCGCCAAGTGGCAGGTGGTGCTCGACACCGCCGACGAGGGGCCGCGCGGCGCGCCCTACCGGGGCGAGACGTGGCCCGCGGGGGCGCAGGTGTCCGTCATGGCCCGGTCGATCCAGATTCTGCGGGCGGGGTCCGCTAGTTGACCGTGCCCGGCGTGCTGTCGGTGGTCTGTGGGATTGTGGTGATGTGCGCCGCATACACCCGGATCCTGCCGAAGACGTCGACATCGCCGCCGCCTACGCCTATCCCCAGGACGACTGGCTGCGGCTCAACATGGTCGCCAGCACCGACGGGGCGGCCTGGCTGAAAGGGCTGTCCGGCGGGCTGTCCAGCGAGGGCGACCACCGGATCTTCGGGGTGCTGCGCGGGCTGGCCGACGTGGTCCTCGCCGGCGCCGCCACCGTCCGCACCGAGGGCTACGGCCCGGCCCGCCCACGCGCCTCCTGGCGCGAACTCCGCGAGGGCCGCAGCCCTGCGCCCCCGATCGCGGTCATCACGCGGCGGCTCGACCTCGACCTGAGCGGCGCGTTGTTCACGGAGGCCCCACGCTACGGCCGGACGATCGTCCTCACCACCGAGTCCGCGCCCGAGGACCGCCGCCGGGAGGCCGGGTCGAAGGCCGAGGTCGTCATCGCCGGCGAGGAGCGGGTGGACATGCGCCTCGCCGTCCAGGCGCTGCGCGACCGCGGCCACCGCCGTATCCTGTGCGAAGGCGGTCCGCGGCTGAACGGCCAGCTCAACGCCGCGGGCCTGATCGACGAGCTGTGCCTGACGATCAGCCCGCTGCTGGTCGGCGGAGGCGCCGCGCGCATACTGAACGGGACGTCCTTCCCCGCCAGGCTCCGCCTGGCCCACGTCCTCGAGGAGAACGAGTTCCTGTTCTGCAGGTACGTACGGGAGGACGAATGAGCCACGAGCACCCCACCACCGATGCCGCACCCGACGACGACGTGGATCCCGTCGTCGAGGAACTCCGCCGAAGCCTCCCGGTGCCGCCCCCGGTCGCCCCGATGCTCGCCAAGGCCGTCAAGACGCTGCCGCCCCAGGACGGCTCGCTGCTGTACGAGCCCAAATGGGACGGCTTCCGCTGCATCGTGTTCCGCTCCGGCGACACCGTCTACCTGGGCAGCCGCAACGAACACCCGTTCACCCGCTACTTCCCGGAACTGATCGAGGCGATCCGCGCCGAGCTCCCCGACCGCTGCGTGATCGACGGCGAGATCATCCTGCGCCGCGGCCAGACGCTCGACTTCGACGCGCTCCAGCAGCGCATCCACCCGGCCGCCTCACGGGTGCGCCTGCTCGCCGAGCAGACCCCCGCCTCCTTCGTCGCCTTCGACCTGCTCGCCCTCGGCGACGAGAACCTCATGGACCGCCCGTTCGCCGAACGCCGCGCCCGCCTCACCGAGGCCCTGGCCAAGGCCGGCGACCACGTACGGCTCACGCCGGTCACCGACGACCACGACCTGGCGGCCCGCTGGTTCGACCAGTTCGAGGGCGCGGGCCTCGACGGCCTGGTCGTCAAGCCGGTGGACCGCCCCTACGAGCCCGACCGCCGCGTCATGTTCAAGGTCAAGCACGAGCGCACCGCCGACTGCGTGGTCGCGGGCTACCGCGAACACAAATCGGGCCCGATCGTCGGCTCCCTGCTGCTCGGCCTCTACGACTCCTCGGGCCGCCTCCACCACGTGGGCGTCGCCGCCTCCTTCACCATGCAGCGCCGCGCGGAACTCGTCGAAGAACTGGCGCCGTACCGCCTCGACGACCTGACCGACCACCCCTGGGCCTCCTGGACGTCCCAGTCCCAAGCCGGACCACAGTCGGCCACAGGCTCCGGCCAGCGCATGCCAGGCGCGGTATCCCGCTGGAACGCCAAAAAGGACCTGTCGTTCATCCCCCTCCGCCCCGACCTCGTCGTCGAGGTCGCCTACGAACACATGGAAGGCGACCGCTTCCGCCACACGGCCCGCTTCCGCCGCTGGCGCCCCGACCGAACCCCCAAGTCCTGCACCTACGCCCAACTCGAACGCCCGATCAGCTACGACCTCGACAACATCCTCGCCCGCTGACCCACGCCACGTACGCGCCAGGACACTTTCGGAGCTTCCGCGCGGCCACACAAGCCGCTGTGCCGCGCTCAGAGGATGACCGCCGAGGCACCGACGATCGTGGCCACGACCATGGGATTCCACCGGGGAGGCCGCAGATGGACGCCCGGCCCGGTTTTCGCCTTCGCCTTCGAACTGGCAAGAGCCGCCGAGCGCCCCCGTCTGTGCTTCGTGACCACCGCAGGCGGCGATCAGCCCGCGAGCATCGGCGGCTTCTACGGCGCCTTCGCCGGTACGGAGGTTCGGACGTCCCACCTGGCGTTGTTCGACATGCCCAACGTGGAGGACGTACGCGAGCACCTCCTGTCACAGGACGTCATCTGGGTCGATCGGGGCAGCCTGGTCAACCTGATCGCCGTCTGGCGGGCGCATGGCCTGGACACCATCATGCGGGAGTGCTGGGAGGCGGGCGTGGTGCTGGCCGGCGAGTCCGCAGGCTCCCTGTGCTGGCATGCCGGAGGCGTCACCGACTCGTTCGGCCCGCTCGTGCGACCGGCCGAAGGTCTGGGGCTGCTGCCGTACGGCAACGCGGTCCACTACCTGCAGCGCCGCAAACGCTTCCACGCCTTGATGCGAGAAGGCGCCCTGCCCTCCGTGGGATACACCACCGAGTCCGGTGCGGGACTCCTGTACCAGGGCACCCGGCTCGTCGAAGCGATAGCGGATCGCCCCGCCGCGACCGCGTACCGCGTGGAGTGCAAAGACGGCCGCGTGGAGGAACAGGCCCTGGTGCCGCGCAGGCTCGCTTGACGGATCATGACAACCGGCTCAGCCGGTGCCGAACCTCTTGGAGCGCTAGAGGATGGGCCTGCCGTCGAGGCGGCGGGGCATTGGGGAGGTGTCGCGCAGGGAGACCGGGAGGAGGGACTGGGGGACGGACTGGTAGGTGACCGGGCGGAGCCAGCGGCGGATTGAGGCCGCGCCGACGGAGGTGTGGCCGGGGGCGGTGGTGGCCGGGTAGGGGCCGCCGTGGGTCATGGCCCAGGCTACGGCGACGCCGGTGGGGTAGCCGTTCCAGACGATGCGGCCGACGCGTTCGGTGAGGAGGTCGAGCAGGCGTCCGGCGAGGGCGGTTTCGGATTCCTCGGCGTGGACGGTGGCGACGAGGGCGGGTTTGAGGGCGGTGAGGGCGGCCAGGAGGTCCTGCTCGTCGTCGTAGTCGACGACGACGGCGAACGGGCCGAAGACCTCTTCGAGCGGGGCCTTGCCGTCGATGACGGCCTGGGTGTCTACGCGGACGAGGGTGGCGCCGCAGGCGGGGCCGTCGGCTTCGCCGGCGTAGAGGGTGGTGGCCTCCTGCTGGGCGCGGTAGGAACCCGCGACGTAGGCGTCGCGGATGCCGTCGGTGAGGAGGACGCCGGGGGTGATCTCGCCGACGCGTCGTACCAGGGCGTGAACGAGGGTGTCGCCGGATTCGCCGCGCGGGACGAAGATCAGGCCGGGCTTGGTGCAGAACTGGCCCATGCCGAGGGTGAGGCTGTCGGCGGCGCCCGCGCCGATCGTCTTGCCGCGTTCGCGGGCGGCGGCGGGGGTGACCACGAGCGGGTTGACGCTGCCGAGTTCGCCGTAGAACGGGATCGGGTCGGGGCGGGAGACGGCCAGGTCGAACAGGGCGCGGCCGCCGCGCTCGGAGCCGGTGAAGCCGACGGCGCGGATGCGCGGGTCCTGGACGAGGGCGCGGCCGGCCTCGTAGCCGTGCACGAGGGTGAAGACGTCCTGCGGGAGCGCGCGGCGCAGCGCGGCGGCGGCCAGTTCGGAGGTCTCGGGGTGGGCCGGGTGGGCCTTGACGACGACCGGGCAACCGGCCGCGAGCGCGGAGGCGGTGTCGCCGCCCGGCACGCTGAAGGCGAGCGGGAAGTTCGACGCGCCGAACACGGCGACCGGGCCGATCGGCACCATCATGCGCCGCAGCTCGGGCCGGGGCGCGGGCGGCGCGGACGGGTCGGCGTGGTCGATCGCCACCTCCAGGTAGCCGCCGTCCCTGATCACCTCGGCGAAGAAGCGGAACTGGAAGCACGTCCTGGCCAGCTCGCCGGTGAGCCGACCCTCGCCCAGCGCGGTCTCGGCGTCGGCGGCGGCGATCAGCTCGGGCTCGGCGGCCGCCAACTCGGCGGCCACGGCCTCCAGCAGCCGGGCGCGCTCCTCCCGGCCGAGATCGCGAAGAACCGGGAAGGCCGCGGCGGCGCGTCCGCAGATCTCGGCGATCTGCTCGGCGGGCGTCTCCACGCCGACCTCCCGCCGCTCGGCGCCGGTACGCGCGTCCCTGGAGATCACCTTACCGCTCATCGCCGTCCTCCTCTGGTTGGGAAGCCCTGCCCACACAGGAGTAAACCGCATCAACCACTCCGAGCTTCAACCCGCTCGCCCGCGCGTCTCGCGCGTCGTCCCGTTTTCGGCCGCCGCGTCCGCGTGGTAACCGCGATCTTCCTGCTCACGGCCCCTCGCCCCGGGCAGCGGCGATCATCCGCGTGGGTTTCCATAGTGGAAAGTTCGTGCAACCCGATCGTCGCGCGGCCCACCCGCCGCCGATGTCGGCGACCGGCTATTCGCCGCCGGTCGGCCTGGGTGCGGTGGGGGTCGGCTCGTCGGGCGCCTTGATGGTCCAGCCGGTGTCCTCGTGCTCGGCGGACAGGTGGCCCTGCTCGTCCTGCTCGATGGGCCCGAACTCGTGCATCCGGTGATCGCTCACGAGTGCCCCCGGCGTCCGCCAGGGCGAGGGGCGCGCGGGCACACCGGGTCCGGGCCGGGCGCACTCGGCGGTGTGCTCGCAGGCGGGGGCCCCGCGTGACGCCGAGGCCGTCGAGCAGACCGGCGGCGCACCTCCGCGCGCTCTCGCGTGCGGGCGCGCGTCAGGCGACCAGAGTGCGTGTTACGCGTGGTCGAAACTGGTCGGGGCACGTCCCCCGCCCGCCGAGCGCGACCGCCTGGCCGCCACGCTCGGCGCGGAGCCACCAGAGCGTGCAGCGCGATCTCTCGGCCGGTCCAGATGGACCATCTGATAACCGGAGCGTGACGAACCGCAACATTCCGCAGTCGGTCGCGATGGGTATCGACGGCAAGATCTACTCGGCGAGTCGTTCCCGCGCCCGGTTGATCCGGACCCGTGGACCGACGAGGAGAACGATCTCCTCAAGCGCTCCAGAACGGCGAGACCGTCGTCGTCTCCCTGCGCGGCCAGCACCAGCCACCTATTCGAATGGGGCGATGAGCGCGGCTTGTTCGTCCGCATCGACCGACGTACCGAGTGGGGGAACCCGTTCGAGATGCATCTCGAACGCGCCCGGCGTAGGCCGAATGCACCAGGCCCGCGTACCGGCGCGGGAAGGCCCGGCATCCACCGTGGACAGGGTTGTGGCGGTGGATGCCGGGCCTGGGTGTGGCCGCCCGCCGTGGGGGTGGCGGGGCCACGGATGGTCGGGCGCGACGGCACGGTTCACCCCGGGGTTGCATCCCTCGCTCCACAGAGTCACCGGGGTTCGCATGCCGCCGCGCCCAGCTCAGTCGTCCTTTCCGGGCGTCAGCTTTTCCCACAGCTCGGCCGGCGTCTTGCCGTCGCGGGTCTCACCGCGGCGGGATGCGTAGTAATGGGGGACCTCCCCGGCCGCCGACCTGGACTTCCAGATCTTCCAGCCGGGGTAGGCCCTCCGCACCAGCTCGATGCCCTCGTCGTCGTCGCTGCTCACGGCGTCTGCCCTCCTTCCCGTGTCCGCTCGCGGCAGGGCCCGTCCACGGCGGGCGGGTCGTCGTCCACGGCCTGGTCGTCGTTTACGGGCGGTGGGTCGTCGTCCCGGAAGCGGTCGGGCGAGGCGATGTAGGCCATGTGCGAGAGGAACTGGGGTCCGCCGATCACACCTGCCTCCCGCACGGATCCAGAAAGGACGGGTAATGCGCCTCCAGCCACGACAGCAGCGCCTCCAGGGCGACCGCCCCCTCGCCAGCGGACGCAAAATGCATCTTGCTTCCGTCTGCCGACCGCGTGAGGACACCGCTCGTGATGTCCGCGTCGGCTCCCCGGTCGCCCATCGGCCCATCCTGCCCGCTCACGACCGGCCTCCCGCCAGGGCGAGGGACATCTCCGCAGCCCTCATCTGTTCCCACAGTTCCTCGGCCGTGCGGGCGTCTATCACCAGGGGGCGCGGCACCGGCAAGGACGCGAACGCCCAGAAGGCGCGCGACCAGGGGCCGTACAGGACCGTCCAGGCGGGTTCCTGGTCGTTCAGCGCGTCGGCCTCGGCCCGCCGGTGCAGATCCCACGGGCGCCGCCGTACCGTCTCGTACGGGTTGCCGAGGCGGTGCCTCCCGCCGGCGGTCACACCCGCCACCTCGTTCCGCACCGCTCGCATCGCCCGCTGGTCTGCGTCTTCTTCACGAAGAAGCTGACCCCGGGGCACGCGCCGTTGTTGCAGATGATCTGCCGCTCGTAGTCGTCTTCGTGCTCGATGCGCGCCTTGCGCAGTGGCGAGCGGGACTTGCCCGTCCACCCCCTGTCCGCGTCCTTCCTCCCGCCGCCGAGGATCTTCTTGAGGATGCGCACGGTCACTTCCTCCCGATCTCGGGGGAAAGGATCGGGCCGGTAATGTGAGGCACGGGTCAGGACCTACCTTCCTGATCAAGGGCCCTGTTCGGCGTGTCAGCGCCGGGCGGGGCCCGCCATTTCTGGCCTGGACTCAGAGTCGCGCCGCGTGCACGGACAGCACATCGACACCAGTGGACATCTAGCGACAACTAACCGACACGTACATGCCGGGAGGTGTCCGAAGATGGCAACATGGCCGAGTGGTGAACGAACGCCTACGCCGCGCATTGCACCGCGCCGGGCTGGACATCGCCGGTCTCGCCGACGCGGCCGGAGTGTCCACCAAGAGCGTCGAACGCTGGATCGCCGGAGAGTCCATCCCCTACCCGCGCACCCGCTATCGTGTCGCCGCCATCCTCCAGGAAGACGAGAGCTACCTGTGGCCCGAGGCGGTCAACGGTGCATCCCTGGCCGGGGCCGAACTCGTCGCGACCTACCCTCGCCGGGCCGACGTTCCCCGGCACCTTTGGACCGAACTTCAGCGCGCCTCACAGCGCAGCATCGACCTCCTGGCGTTCGCCGGCCTGTTCCTCACCGAGGAACACCCCGACTGGATCCCCACCCTCATCGCCAAGGCCAACGCCGGCGTGCGGGTCCGTCTCCTGCTCGGCGACCCCGACGGCCGCCAACTCGCCGCGCGCGACACCGAATACCGCATCGGCGGGGGCGTCGCCGGTCGCGTGTCCGCCGTACTGGCGTACTACTCCGAGCGGATGCCGCCCTCGGTGCAGGTCCGCCTGCACGACACCCCGCTGTACAACAGCATCTACCGCTTCGACGACGAAATGTTGATCAACGTGCATGTCTACGGCATCCTCGCCGCCTACACCCCGACGATGCACATCCGGCGCATTGACGGCGCCTACTTCAACACCTACATCGAGTCGTTTGAACGTGTGTGGGCCTCGGCCCGGGATGTCGAAAGCGAGCAGCCATGACCAAGCGGACCCGGCGGATCGACTACTGGCACGACCCGGACGCGCCCAAGCCCACCACCCGGAAAGCCTCGGCGTCGGTGTTCGTGCTCGACGACGCCGGCCGCCTGCTCCTGCTCCGCCGGGCGGACAACGACCTGTGGACCATCCCCACCGGGGGCATCAAGAAGGGCGAGACCGTCGCCCAATGCGCCATACGCGAGTGCCGCGAGGAAACCGGCCTGGAGGTCGAGGCGACCGGCCTCGTCGGCGTGTTCTCCGACCCTGGGCACGTGATCGCCTACCTGCACGGCAAGAAGCTCGACGAGGTACGTCAGCCCATCAACGTGTGCCTGCGCGCCCGCGTCACCGGAGGGCGGATCGACCCCGATCCGCGCGAAGCCGCGGACGTGGCATGGGTCGATCCGGCCGACCTCGACGGCTACCGCATCCACCCGGCGATCCTGCGTCGCATCCGGCACGGGTTGACGAGCGGTGAGCCGTACGTGGAGTGACCGGGTCAGGATGCCGCTAGATCAGCACACACCGACGCCCCCGTCCTCATCTTCGAGGCGGGGGGTGTCGTGACCCTACACCTTGTCGCCCAAGCCCATGCGCTTGTGCGCCTCCCGTGCCCGCTCGTCGGCGGTCGAGGCCGCGTACCGGCCGAGCATCTCGGCCGACCGCCACCCCGCCAGACGCATCAGGTCCCGTTCCTGGCCGCCGCCCGACAACCAGCGGTGCGCGAAGGGGTGCCGGAACCGGTGCGCGTGCAGGTCCTCGATGCCGGCCTTCTTGGCGAGCGTGCGCGACTGGTCGTCGATGCCGTCGCGGGAGCACTGCCCGCGACATGAGCGGTGTGCTGTCCGCCAAGACCTTCTAGGTATGGTCATCTTCGCTGGTAGACCGCCTGGCCTTGCTTGGCTGCACGCGTTTCGGCTCGCCCGGCATTTTCGGGTAGTTCGGGGGGTACGGCTCGTCGCCGCGGTCGTCCTTGGCGTACCACTCCAGCAGGGGGTCGATGGAGTACGAGGCGTCGTCGATGGCGCGGTGGACGTCGCCGAGCTCGGCGAAGCGGCGCGGGACGGTGCGGATGTCGAAGTCGTGTGGGTCCACGTCGGGGAGTTCCTCCCAGGTGATTGGGGTGGAGACGGGCGCGTGCGGCTTGGCGCGGACCGAGTAGGCGCTGGCGATGGTGCGGTCGCGGGCGTTTTGGTTGTAGTCGATGAAGACGCGTTCGCCTCGGCCCTCCTTCCACCAGGAGGTGGTGGCGAGGGTGGGGGCGCGCCGTTCGACCTCGCGGGCGAGGGCGATGGCGGCGTGCCGCAGCTCGATGAACGACCAGCGCGGCTCGATGCGCACGGCGATGTGGATGCCGCGGTTGCCGGAGGTTTTGGGGAAGGCGGTGACGCCCAGTTCGGCGAGGATCTCGCGGACCACGAAGGCGACCTGGCGGGCCTCGGGGAAGCCGGTGCCGGGCTGTGGGTCGATGTCGATGCGCAGCTCGTCGGGGTGCTCGACGTCGTCGCAGCGGGTCGGCCAGGGGTGGAAGTCGATCGTGCCGAGGTTGGCGCAGTAGGCGAGCGCCGCGAGCTCGGTGACGCACAGGGCCTGGGCCGTACGGCCGCTGGGGAAGCGGACGGTGACCGACTCCAGCCAGTCCGGGTGGCGGGGCGGCAGGCGTTTCTGGTAGATCTCCTCGGTCTGCACGCCGTCCGGGTGCCGCTTGAGGTAGGTCGGGCGGCGGCGCAGGGCGCGCAGCGCTCCCTCGCCGACGGCGAGGTAGTACTCCACCAGCTCGCGCTTGGTCGCGCCGATCCCGGGAAAGTAGATCTTGTCAGGGTTGGTGACCTTGACCGTCCGCCCGGCGGCGTCGATCTCGATGTACGGCGAAGCCATGATGCTGACGCTACCCGTCGTCGGTGACAATCCTCCCCAGGCCTGCCGTCCCGACCAGGGAAAGAACCGGCGGGAGGAGTGGTCGGGCGGGTCCGTCCCGGGGCTGCCTGGCGGCGGGGCCTGGCGCCCGCACGGGACGGACCAACGACCGCCCGTCGCACTCCCCGATGCCGGGCACTGGCGACCTACCCGGCCGGCGGTGACTCACAACCGCCCGGCGGCTCCCAGCACGGGTGCGGGTACTCGCCGCCGAAGACGGCCGACAAGCGGTCTCGCCCTCTACTGGAAGGGTGATCAACCCCCCACATCTAGATAGACGTCGGAACGCCCCCGAAAGGATGCTTCGTCTCCGCAATCAACCCGGAAAGCCGCCCGATGGGCTCCGTATGTCATTTGGCCCCGTAGGTAGGCTGGACATTATGGAGAAGGTGGTAAAGGACGAGAAGGAGTGGCGCGTGCTGCTCTCGCCGGAGGAGTTCCGGGTGCTGCGGCAGGCGGGCACCGAGCGTCCGTTCACGGGTGAGTACGTCGACACCAAGACCGTCGGCGTTTATAGTTGCCGCGCGTGCGGCGCGGAGCTGTTCCGCTCCGAGGCCAAGTTCGACTCGCATTGCGGCTGGCCGTCCTTTTACGAGCCGTCCAAGTCCGAGGCCGTGACCCTGCTGGAGGACCGCTCGCTCGGCATGGTGCGCGTCGAGGTGCGCTGCGCCCGGTGCGACTCCCACCTGGGTCACGTCTTCCACGGCGAGGGCTATCCGACCCCGACCGACGACCGCTACTGCATCAACTCGGTCTCCCTGCGGCTCATCCCGGCCGAGGAGTCGTAAGGCGGCAGTTCTTGTCGCTCTTCCCGAGATCGTTGGCGAGGACGGGGTTGCCGTTCAGACCGGCGCGGGCGTGCACGAACACCACCGGGTGGCGGACGCCCCGTTCCTCGCTCAGGTACTCCCGGCCGCGTTCGCACAGCTTGACCGCGTGCCGGGAGTTCACCGCGGTGTCCGGCAGCTTGGTGTAGATGCGCAGGTAGCCGCCGACGGTGCGGATGTCGGTGATCCGCTTGATCGCGGCGTCCTTCTGCCCCCAGCGCCACAGGAAGTAGCCCAGGGCCTCCCCGTCGGTGTGCTTGGAGTGGCCCGGGACGGCCTTGCCCGACGGCTGCTTCTCGGCCCCGTCGGACTTGTCCGACTTGTCCGACGGCTCCTCGGTGCCGGGCTCGTCGGAGGCGGTCGCGCCGATCTCCGGCACGAGGAGACCGGCCAGCCCGGCGGCGTCCGCCTCGCCCACGGGCTCGACCACGCCTCCGCCGCCGCTCTCGCCCGTGGCGGCGTCGTCGCCGGACTCCTCACCCGACTTTTCGCCGGACTCCTCGCCGGACTCCTCACCGGACTTCTCGTCGGACTTCTTGGTCTCGGACTTCTTCGTGTCCGACTTCTTCTCGCCGGGCTTCTTCGCGTCCGGTTGCCCGGACTCGGATTCGCCGGACGGACTCGGCTCGGGGCGCGGAACGGCGTCGTCGCTCGCCGCCTCGGCCTTGCCCGCGCCTGCCTCGGGCTCGGCTGAGGTGGGAGCGGAACGGGCGGCGAACGCCGGGGGCGGCGACGCGACACCGGCCTCGCCGCCGGGATGCCATGCCCGGACCGCCACGATCCCGCCTGCGAGGACCAGCGGAACGGCCGCGTACGCGGCGATCCTCACCGGACCTCGTGACCGCCGCGCCTTGCGCCTACGTCCTCTCGAACGTGCCACCCCGCCGCCCATCTCACCGTACGTACTGCTGCAGTATGCCAAGCTTAACGATCGATCACGGCAAAACAGGCAAAATACGTATGGCTACGGCAGAGCGGCGATCAACTCCCCGAGCGGCTTTCGCGTACCGGTGTAGAACGGGATCTCTACACGGGTGTGCCTGCGCGCCCGCGCCCCGCGCAGGTGCCGCATCAGGTCGACGATGCGGTGCAGCTCGTCGGCCTCGAACGCGAGCATCCACTCGTAGTCGTTGAGGGCGAAGCAGGCCACCGTGTTCGCCCGCACGTCCGGGAAGCCCCGGGCCATGCGGCCGTGCTCGGCCAGCAGCTCCCGCCGCTCCTTCTCGTCCAGCAGGTACCACTCCAGGGACCGCACGAACGGGTACACGCACACGAAGCCGCGCGGCTCCTCCTCGGCGAGGAACGCCGGGATGTGCGAGCGGTTGAACTCGGCCGGGCGGTGCAGGCCCATCACCGACCAGACCGGCTCGCTCGCCCGGCCCAGCCGGGTGCGCCGGAAGCGCCCGTACAGCTCCTGCAGGTCCTCGGCGCTCGGCGCGTGCCACCAGAACATGTAGTCGGCGTCGGCACGGAATCCCGCCACGTCGTAGCAGCCGCGCGTCACCACGTCCTTGAGCCCGCCCTGGGTGAGCAGGTCGCCGACCTCGCCGGCGAGGTCCTCGCGGTCCTCGGGCAGGCGGTCGCGCAGCCGGAACACCGACCACATGGTGTAGCGGATCACTTCGTTGAGATCACGCGCTTTTGGCCGTTGTCTTTCCTCGGTCATGCCGCCATTGTCCCTGGGGGTCGAGGTGGTCCAGAATCCGGCCCACCGCCGTACGGGCCGTGGCGACGCAGGCGGGGATGCCGACGCCGTCGTAGGCGGCGCCGCACACCGCCAGGCCCGGCTGCACCGCCACCGCCGCCCGGACGCGCGCCACCCGGTCCAGGTGGCCCACGTTGTACTGCGGGAGCGAGCCGCCCCACCGGGTCACCCGGCTGTCGCGCGGCAGCCCGCGCACGCCCATCACCTCGGTCATCTCCGCCATCGCCAGCGCGACCAGCTCGGCGTCGTCGCGCTGCAGCAGGTGCTCCTCGCCGATGCGGCCGATCGAGCAGCGCAGGATCACCAGGTCGCTCGCGGCCTTCGCCAGGTGCGGCCACTTGACCGAGCTGAACGTCACCGCCTTCACCGCCCGGCCCTCCACCGGCGGCACCAGGTAGCCGCTGTGCTCGGGGATCGCCGGGAACGCCGAGCGCGGGTAGGCGAGGGTGACGATCGCCATGCTCGCGTACTCGATCCTGGCCAGCTCCGCCGCCGCCTTGGGGACGTCCTGCTCAAGCAGCCTGCCCGCCGGGGTGGCGGGCAGCGCCAGGATCACCGCGTCGGCCTCGATCTGCTCCGGTGCCCGCGCCGGGCCGACGACCAGCCGCCACCCGGTCTCGGTACGGCGCAGCTCCCTGACCATGGTGTCGGTGCGGATCTCGGCCCCCGACGCGGCGGCCACCGCCTCCGGCAGCGTGCCCATGCCGCGGGCGAGGGTGGTGAACGCCGGGCCCTTGGACCGGCCCGCGCCCTCCGCGACGATCCCGCGTGCGACCGCGAGCAGCGAGCGCTCGGTGCGCGCGGCGGTCGCGATGTGCGGCATGGTGGCGTCGAGCGACAGGTACTCGGCGCGTCCGGCGTAGACGCCGCCGAGCATGGGCTCGACCAGCCGGTCCACGACCTCCTCGCCCATGCGGGCGCGCACGTACGCGGCCACCGAGACGTCGGTCCTGACGTACGTGGGTGGCAGCACCTGGTCCAGCGGGACCCGCAGGAAGCCGAGCGGCGACAGCACGCCCGAGCGGCCGAGCGCGGCCAGGTCGGACGGCACGCCCATCACGTTGCCCTTGGGCATCTCCCGCAGCGCGCCGCGCGACCACAGGGACGCCGAGACCGCGGCCGGTTCCACCAGCTCGTCGCCGAGCCCGGCGCCTTTGGCCAGCTCCCGGCCCTCGGGGCGCAGGGCCAGCATCGCCTCGGCCCCCTCGTCCACCGGCACCCCGGCCACCTCGGAGGCGCGCAGCTTGCCGCCGATCCGCTTGGCGCCCTCCAGCACCGTGACCCGTACCCGGTCGCCGCCGTCCCGTCCGAGGTACCACGCGGCGGCCATGCCCGCGACTCCCCCGCCAATGATCGCGACATGCCGCCGCCCGGCCTGATCCGGGCCGTCGTCCAGGCCGCCCTCGCCCCTCGATCTTCCTGCCATACCACAGACGTTACCGTGAGGCCGCCCCGGTCCGGCCTGCTCCCCGGCCCTGGTGGGGCGCGTCACCCGCGTATAACGAGGTTTGTCCGATACGTAACGTCATCGTGACACCGCGCGTCAAACCCGAGCCCCGCGGACTCCGTCAAGAGAGCATGAGCATCAACGGGGTCCGGGATGACGCCCGGGCGGTCAGGCACAGGTCATGGCCCGCGCTGAGATTATGGCCCGCGCTGTTCGCGGTCGCGGGAGCGCTGATCCTCACCGGGTGCGGCGGTGCGGAGTCGGCGTCGGGAGGGTTGGCGGCGCCGCAGAGCGCGGATCAGGAGGCGGCCGGCCGCTCGGCCGCGGACGGGTCCGGTGCGGCGGACACCGCGACGAGCCTGGCCGCCAAGGACGGCGAGCGCCAGGGCGAGGGGTCGCAGCCGCAGATCAACGTCCAGCCGGAGGACCGGGCGATCGTCTACACCGCGGAGATGACCGTACGGGCCAAGGACGTGGCCGCGGCCGCCGAGAAGGCCAAGCAACTCGCGATCGCCGCCGGAGGCTACGTCGCCGACGAGCGCAGCGACTCCTTCGACGGCGGTGGCAGCCGGGCGACGCTCATCCTCAAGGTGCCCCCGGACCGGTATCCGACGGTGATCGGGCAGTTCGGCCGGGACCTCGGCAAGCGTGAGAACCTGCACCAGGGCACCGAGGACGTGACCGAGGAGGTCGCCGACGTCGCCGCGCGCGTCAAGTCGGCCGAGGCCGCCCTCGCCCAGTTCCGCACGCTGCTGACGAAGGCCGAGAAGATCGGCGAGGTGCTGGAGATCGAGCGGGAGATCTCCCAGCGCACGGCCGATCTGGAGGCGCTCCAGGCCCGGCAGAAGGCCCTCGCCGCCCGCACCAGCATGGCGACGATCACCCTCAACCTGATCGGTCCCGCCGCCGCGCCGCCGGATGACGACGACGAGCCGGACGGCTTCCTCGGCGGGCTGGCGACCGGATGGAAGGCGCTGGTCGCCGCCGTCAAGATCGGGCTGACGATCCTCGGCGTGCTGCTGCCCTGGCTGGTGGTGTTCATCCTGCTGGCGCTCGTGCTCAGGCTGCTGCTGCGCCGCCTGCGCCCGAGGCCCGCCGCCGCTTCCCCGCCCCCGGCCCCGGCCACGCCCGGCCCGCCGTTCCCCGGCGCGCCCCCGCAGGACCCGGTCGGCGCCGCAGCGACCCCCACCGCGACGGCCGCCACCGCGCCGCCCCACACCTCCACCAGCAACCCCACGACCAGCCACACCGTGACGAGCCGCACCGCACCGCCGCAGTGACGCCGTGCCGGCCCGCCCACCAGGGCCATCCGGCGCGTACGCCGGGGTGGGCGGGCCGGCACGACCCGCGTCGTCAGCGTGCGGAGACCTCGTGGACGAGGGCGGTGAGGCGGGCGAGCTGATCGGGGTCGGTGGACGGCAGGACGCCGTGGCCCAGGTTGAACACGTGCCCTTCGGCGACCCGCCCCCGCTCCAGCACCTCGCGGGCGCGGCGCTCGACGACCGCCCAGGGGGCCAGCAGCACGGCCGGGTCGAGGTTGCCCTGCAGCGCCTTGCCCGGGCCCACGCGCAGCGCCGCCTCGTCCAGGGACACCCGCCAGTCGACGCCGACGACGTCGGCGCCCGCCTCGCCGAGCAGGCCGAGCAGCTCGCCGGTGCCCACGCCGAAGTGGATGCGGGGCACGTCGAGGTCGGTGAGTCCCGCGAAGATCCGCGAGGTGTGCGGCAGCACGAACTCGCGGTAGTCCGCCGGGCCGACCGCGCCCACCCACGAGTCGAACAGTTGCACGGCCGAGGCCCCGGCCTCGACCTGCACGCGCAGGAAGCCGAGGGCGATCTCGCTCAGCCGCTCCATGAGGGCGTGCCACAGCTCGGGCTCGCCGTACATCATGGCCTTGGTGTGGTCGTGATTCTTCGACGGGCCGCCCTCGATCAGGTACGACGCGAGGGTGAACGGCGCCCCCGCGAAGCCGATCAGCGGCGTGCCGCCCAGTTCGCCGGTGAGCGTCCGCACCGCCTCGGTCACGTACGGCACGTCGCCGGGTTCGAGCGGGCGCAGCGCGGCCACCCCCGCGCGGTCGCGGATCGGGTTCTCCACGACCGGGCCGACGCCGGGCTTGATGTCCAGCTCGACGCCGACGGCCACGAGCGGGACCACGATGTCGCTGAACAGGATGGCGGCGTCCACGCCGTACCGCCGCACGGGCTGCATCGTGATCTCGGCGACCAGGTCCGGCGTGGCGCACGCGGTGAGCATCGGCACGCCCTCACGCACCTTGCGGTACTCCGGCAGCGACCGGCCGGCCTGGCGCATGAACCACACGGGGGTGTGCGGCACCGTCTGGCGGCGGCAGGCACGGATGAAGGCGGAATCGGCAAGCTGGGGATTCACCCGTCCAGGGTCCCACGTCCCGGGCCCGCCTCGGCACCCGCCACGCCTCCGAAAGCAACGGGAACTCCAATTCGGCGGCGCGGGAGCGGAAAACTTCCGCCAACTCACCGTGGAGCAACGATTCTGATACCACTTTCGGGACACGCCGAGCGCGATGCGCGGAAATGTCGGCGTGACGTGTCAACGTCGGACCCGACCCATGCAAGGGACTCAACGAAAGGTCCGCGACGATGACCGCGATGTGGAGTTCCCCCGAACGCCGCACTCAGCGCTGTGCCGACGGTGGGCGGCTTGATCAGCTTCGGTGACCGCCGTGACCACCCCGCTGCTTCGCGCCCTGCCGCATCCGGCCTACCCTGCAGTCATGGCCCTCGGTGACGCGCCGCTGCCCGCCTCGTTCCAGCGGGCGCGGGAGAGCCTGCGCGCCGCGCGGCCCCGAGACGAGATCGAGCTTGAGGACATCCCGGCCCCGCAGCGGCTGGCCCCCTACTCGGCCGCGGTGGGCGCGACGGTGTACCGCCCCGGCGACGACGAGGAGCTCGCGGTCGGCCGGTTGATCCTGCTGTTCGACCCCGACGGCCAGCGCGGCTGGGACGGACCGTTCCGGCTGGTGGCGTACGTGCGGGCCGAGACCGAGCCGGAGATGACGAACGACCCGCTGCTCGGGCCGGTGGCCTGGAGCTGGCTCACCGAGTCCCTGGACGCGCACGGGGCGCGGTATCTGGCGGCGGGCGGCACGGTCACCCGGGCGGTCTCCGAGGGCTTCGGCAACAAGGACGGCGATCCGGTGACCACCGAGCTGGAGCTCCGGGCTTCCTGGTCCCCTCAACAGGAGGATTTGTCGGCTCATGTGGCGGCATGGTGCGACATGTTGTGCTTGGCCGCTGGAATTCCGCCGCTACCATCCGATGTGGCGGCACTTCCCCCAAGGCCTCCTCGTAGGGAAGATCGGGAGTCCCATAGATCGTGATCGAAGAGAGCGACATCGTCCCGCTGCTGGAACCGCGCGAAGGCGTGCCACCGGTGGTGACGGACGCCGCGGGTCTGGCGGAGGCGACCCGCGCGCTGGCGGCCGGCACCGGTCCGGTGGCGGTCGACGCCGAGCGGGCCTCCGGCTACCGCTACAGCGGCCGGGCCTACCTGGTGCAAATCCGCCGCGCCGGCTCCGGGACGGTGCTGATCGACCCCGTGGGCCTGTCCGGGCTGGGTGAGCTGGCCGCCGCGCTGGACGGCGCCGAGATCGTGCTGCACGCCGCGACGCAGGACCTGCCCTGCCTCACCGAGCTGGACTTCCGCCCCCGGGCGCTGTTCGACACCGAGCTGGCTGGCCGGCTGCTCGGCTACGAGCGGGTCGGGCTCGGCACGATGGTGGAGAACGTGCTGGGCTTCCGGCTGGAGAAGGTGCACTCGGCGGCCGACTGGTCCACCCGGCCGCTGCCCATGGAGTGGCTGCGTTACGCCGCGCTCGACGTGGAGCTGCTCGTCGAGCTGCGCGACGCCCTGCACCAGGAGCTCGCCGACGCCGGCAAGCTGGAGTGGGCGCGCGAGGAGTTCGCCGCGATCCTGGCCGCTCCCCCGTCGGCGCCGCGCGCCGACCCGTGGCGGCGTACCTCCGGCATCCACCGGGTGCGCTCGGTCCGCGGGCTCGCCGTGGTGCGCGAGCTGTGGACGCTGCGAGACCGCATCGCCCGCGAGGCCGACCTCGCCCCCGGCCGGGTGCTGCCCGACGCCGCGATCGTCACAGCGGCGCTGGAGATGCCCCGCACCACCAAGGCGCTCACCGAGATCCCCGCGTTCACCAACCGGGCCGCCCGCCGCCACCTGCGGGACTGGCTGAACGCGATCAGCCGGGCGCGGATGCTGCAGGACGCCCGGCTCCCCCAGCCGAGCGGGCCCGGGGACGGGCCGCCCCCCGCCAACCGCTGGGCCGACCGCGACCCCGCCGCCGCGGCCCGGCTCACCGCGGCCCGCGCCGCCGTCGCCGCCCTCGCCGACGAGCACCGCCTGCCGACGGAGAACCTGCTCCAGCCCGACGTCGTACGCCGGCTCACCTGGGATCCCCCCGAGGACATCTCCGAGGAGGGCATCGCGACCCGGCTGCGCGAGCTGGGCGCACGCGAGTGGCAGATCGCGCTCACCGCCCGACCGCTGTCCAAGGCCCTGCTCCGCCTGAAGACCAAGGCCTGACCGTCCAGCGTCCCGCCTGCGGGCGAGGGCACGTTGACGGCGACCTGATCGGCCGACCGGCGTCCGCGTCTTGGTCCGCCCCGCCGACCGGGGCGCCGTCGTGCCCTCGGCCACGTCCCGGGCTGAATCCTGAACCACGTCCTGCATTGCGTCCCAGGCCGCCCCGCCGACCGGGGCGCCGTCGTGCCCTCGGCCACGTCCCGGGCTGAATCCTGAACCAACGTCCTGGGTTTCGTCCTGGTCCGCCCCGCCGACCGGGTCGGCGGTTGCGTGCCCGGTTCTGCCCGGTTCCTGCCCGATGGCCTCCAGGGTCAATGACCTGGGCAAGAGGCCGCTCAAGCGGGCCCGGCGGGGTCAAACGGGCGCCCCGGTTCACGCATCGACTCTGCCGGTCGCGGCGCGCCGTCGCGGATCGCGGACACGCTCGCGCCGCATGATGTGCCGGGTTCGCATCTGTGACGACGGGAGCCATAACGATGAAAGCAATGACACCCGCGACATCCGCGCTGCTGAGCGGCGCACTCCTGCTCTGCCTGGCCCCCGCCGCCGAGGCCGCCGCGCCGCAGAGCAGCAGGCTGACGCTGACCGTCGAAGTCCGGCAGAACGGCTCGACCACCTCGCTGGTGCTCGGTTGTGATCCGGACGGCGGCGCGCACCCGCGTCCCGTGGAAGCCTGCGACTTGCTGCGCTCGGTTGACGGCGACCTCACCCGGCTGGACGCGCCGCCCGGCACCTCCTGCGTGGCGGTGTACGACCCGCACGTGGCCACGGCGTCGGGCCACTGGCGGGGGCGACAGGTCTTCTACCAGCGCACCTTCACCAACCGGTGCTGGATGAGCGCCACCACCGGCTCGATCTTCGCCTTCTGATCACCGCTGCCAGTTCTGATCACCGCTGCCGGGCCGGTCCCCGGGACCGTCCCGATGCGGCCGGAGGTACGCCGGTTAAATGTCTGAAAGATTCCGAAAAGTACATTTGAGTCCGGCTCAGCTCAGGCGGCGACAGCACCGCTGACCTGGTGGTCTTCGCCTCCGGGCGAATCCTCCGCGGTTACCGCCCGCCAAGTTCGGTTGACCCGATTGGCCGCCGGACAGCCCAATGGTGTCGACCATCCACGTCGCGAAAGGGGACACACCATGAGAATGCTCCACGCGGCGGCTCTGGGCGGCCTCCTCATACTGGGAACGGCCATCTCCGGCACGGCGTCGGCCGCTGCGGGACCGGCTGCGGCGAAACCGGCCGCCGCCGTCAAACCGGCCGCCGCCGCTAAACCGGCCGCCGCGAAAGCCGCCGCCGCCAAGGCCGCCGCCGCGAAAGCCGCCGCCGCCAAGGCCGCCGCCGCGAAAGCCGCCGCCGCGAAAGCCGCCGCCGCCAAGGCCGCCGCCGCGAAAGCCGCCGCCGCGAAAGCCGCCGCCGCCAAGGCCGCCGCCGCCAAGGCCGCCGCCGCGAAAGCCGCCGCCGCGAAAGCCGCCGCCGCCAAGGCCGCCGCCGCGAAAGCCGCCGCCGCAGCCGACGAGCCCCTCGGCGACCTCACCCTCAGTATCACCACCGGCGCGTCGAAGGACGCCGTCACCGTGAAGCTCACCTGCGACCCGGACGGCGGCACCCACCCCAAGGCGGCCGCCGCCTGCGACGCGCTGCGGAAGGCGTCCGGCGACCTCAGGACCATGCGGCTGCCCCAGGACTCCCTGTGCTTCTCTCTGTTCGACCCCCACACCGTGCAGGCGACCGGCCAGTGGGATGGGCACAAGGTCTCCTTTGAGAGGACGTTCGGGAACAAGTGCGAGTTGAAGGCCGCCACCGGAGCCGTCTTCGACTTCTAAGCCCGTCCGGCCATCCCCTAGTCTGCCAGCAGCAAACTGGACGGACGGGGATGACGGGGGACGGCGCATGCGGGAGTTGCTGCTCGGCATCAGCCTCGGCTTCGGGGCCGGGCTGAGCCCCGGGCCGCTGCTGAGCCTGGTGATCGCGGCCAGCCTGCGGGGCGGCTTCGCCGCCGGGCTGCGCATCGCCTGCGTCCCGCTGCTGTCCGACCTTCCGGTGGTCCTGCTCACCACAACCGCCGTCGGCGCGCTGCCGGCGGCGTTCGTGGCGGCGCTGTCGCTCGCCGGCGGCCTGTACGTCGTCCATCTGGGCGTCTCCACGATCAGGGACGCCCGGCAGGCGGAACGGCCGGCCGGGGGCGGGGAGCCGCCCTCCGGCGCCAGGGAACTCCTGCACGGCGTCGTGATCAACATGCTCAACCCGCACGCCTGGCTGTTCTGGATCGCGGTCGGGGCGCCGGCGTTCGTCGCCGCCTGGGGACGGACGCCGGCGATCGCGTTGGCCTTCCTGTTCGGCTTCTACCTGGTTCTGGTGGGGTCCAAGGCCGTCCTCGCCGGTCTCATCGGGGCCGGGCGGCACCGGCTCGGGCGGCGGGCCTACCGGCTCCTGCTGGGCGGCAGCGGGGCGCTGCTGCTGGTGGCCGGGGGCGCGCTCGCCGTTCAAGGCGTGGGCGGGCTGCTGGACGTCATGGGGTGACCGGGGGCTCGGCGGCCTGCTGGTCCGCGGGTCGGGCGACCCGGCTGTGGCGCGAGCCGTACAGCCAGTAGATGACGATGCCGAGCGCCATCCAGGCGATGAAGCGCAGCCAGGTGTCCACCGGCAGGTTGAGCATCAGATACAGGCAGGCCAGCACCGACAGCGCCGGCACCACGGGGACCCACGGCACCCGGAAGGCGCGGTGCAGGTCCGGCCGGGTCCGGCGCAGGATGACCACACCGGCCGACACCACGACGAAGGCGAACAGCGTGCCGATGTTCACCAGCTCGGCCAGCGCCGACAGCGGGATCAGCCCCGCCAGCGCCGCCGTCACCACGCCGATGATGATGGTCACCCGGTACGGCGTACGGAACCGCGGATGCACCTCGGCCAGGGCGGGGGGCAGCAGGTTGTCGCGGCTCATCGCGAAGAACACCCGGCTCTGCCCGAGCATCAGGATCAGCATGACGGTGGTGAGCCCGGCGACGACGCCGACGCTGATCAGCGAGGCGATCCAGGGCGCGCCCACGGCGCGGAAGGCGTCGGCGAGCGGCGCGGCCTCGCTGAGCCGGTCGTAGGGCTGCATGCCGACGATGACGAGGGAGACCGCCACGTACAGCAGCGTGCACAGCCCGAGCGAGCCGAGGATGCCGATGGGCAGGTCCCGGGCGGGGTTGCGGGTCTCCTCCGCGGCCGTCGCCACGATGTCGAAGCCGATGTAGGCGAAGAAGACGATCGCGGCGGCGGAGAAGACGCCGAAGACCCCGAAGGCGACGGGGGTCACGCCGAACAGGACCTGGATCAGCGGCGCCGAGACGCCCTGGACCCCGGGTGTGGAGACCGGGGGCGGGATGAACGGGCTGTAGTTGGCGCCGTTGATGAAGAACAGGCCCGCCACGAGCACCAGCAGAATCACCGACAGCTTGACGGCCACCATGATCAGGTTCACCCGGGCCGACAGGCGGATGCCCGCCACAAGCGCCGCGGTGAGCAAGAGCACGATGAGCACCGCGGGCACGTTGACCAGGCCGCTCTCCCCCGCGATCGCCGCCGGCAGCTCGATCCCGAGCGTGGCGAGCAGGCTGGTCACGTACCCCGACCAGCCGACGGACACGACCGCGGCGGCGAGCGCGAGCTCCAGCATCAGATCCCAGCCGATGATCCAGGCCGGGAACTCGCCGAGTGTGGCGTAGGAGAAGGTGTACGCGGACCCGGCGACCGGCAGCGTCGAGGCGAACTCGGCGTAGCACAGCGCGGCGAGCCCGCACACCACGGCGGCCACGACGAACGACAGGACGACGGCCGGCCCGGCGTTCTCCCGCGCGACCCGGCCGGTCAGCACGAAGATGCCGGTGCCGACGATCACGCCGACGCCGAACACGGTCAGGTCGAGCGCGCTCAGGCTGCGCCGCAGGCGGTGGCGCGGGTCCTCGGTGTCCCTGATGGACTGTTCAACGGACTTGGTGCGGAAAAGATCCACAGGGCACCACCAACGCTCGTCGACATCCCGGCTCGGCCTGGTGGCCGGGCGCACGTGTCCGCCTGGTCGCGCCCCGGGTGGCGGGCGGGCGACGCCGCCGGATCGTGCCCCGTGCCAGTGGTCGGGTCAGTGCCCTGGAACGGCTCGTTCATGCCGTTCACCGAGTATCAACCCGGACTCCCGCAGGCCAGACGGGCGACGCCGACGAATCGTGCCCCATGCCAGTGATCGAGTCAGGCCCCTGGAACAACTCGTTCATGC